>NZ_JAFLJN010000003.1:0-559398 GCF_018682595.1 Janthinobacterium sp. JC611 | reverse complement strand
TACCGGCCCGGCCCGCCCCGAATCCTCCACCTGCTGCCGCTGCGCGGCAGCCCCGCGCGCCGAGGGCGCGCGTTAGTGGTACTAATTAGGTATTCAACTGAGCCAGCTTCTACAGCACCCAACGCATCAGCCCGTGTCCGAATGGCAGACCTGACCCTCGCGCCTGAACGCATCAGCCCGTGTCCGAATGGCAGACCTGACCCTCGCGCCTGTAAGTGCCGTTTATTTAATGGCAAAGTTAGCCAACGAATTCTGCTGTACGTTCGGCTACTTGCTCTTGACGTAGACGCTGTGGTTTGGGTTGTTTCTTAGGTGATAATCCATGTTGATATTTGCAACTTTTTCTTCACTGGTCCAGGAGCCGAGTTCCTTTTTCTCGGTAGTGCAATAGGCCAGCCAGAACTGTGCGGCATATGCAATACCGAGTGCTGACATGAGAGCCAGCGCGGCAGCGATGTGGGATGGCTTAATTCTCATTTCAATCTCCAATGGTGATGTTGAAGCGGGGGGCAATGGGATGTGTAGTTGCTGCCCCAATCAACTACGCACACAACAGTATTTGAGTAGTTTCGGTTTTAGGTAAAAGAGATCTCTGCGGATGAGACTAACAAATTGTCGGATGAGAAGAGTCACACATTGTCACATCAGCGTAGCTGGTTTGGTCAGTAAAGACCTTTTTGTAGGGATGCCGAGGCGTAGGTAGTTAAGTAGGTACAGTTTTTGCTTGATGCATGAAAGCCCCATTAGCGAGGCGAGCGAGGGGCTGACAATCCGACAAAAGCTTAACAGTTCGTGCTTTAAAGTAGGGCGAATGTCACGACACCATTTCAAAACTTAGATCGTGTTCAAATTTCAGACCCCGGCTTTGCGGCTTTCCCTTGACCATGAGGCGATGTGCCAAATCTTGCCATCCTTGATCGGAGTTGCTATTTGGTAAATCCATTGGTGAATTTTGGCAAATGGTAGCAGCATTTCGGTGCCCTATGCCGCATTTTGCTTTTTCTACAGACGAAAAAAAACCGCTTTCCCCTATGAAAATAGAGAAAGCGGGTTTTGTACCACTATGCGTTTTTTGTTCTGAGTGCCCGGAGCCGGAATCGAACCGGCACGCCCTTACAGGCGGGAGATTTTAAGTCTCCAGTGTCTACCAGTTTCACCATCCGGGCAGCGCGGCGAGATTCTAGCACAGGTGATGCCCATAATGCCATCTTGTGCCTGAGCCACGCTGTCCAGCGTGTGCCGGACAGCATGGTTTTATCTACCCACCCTTAAAACGTCGCCTTGAACTGCACCCCATACGTGCGCGGTTCGTTGACGATGCCGGTCAGGTTGTCGAAATCGATGGCGCCCAGCGACTGGATCTGGTTGGTGATGTTGCGTCCGTACGCGGAGAGCTCATAGCGGTCCCATTTGTAGCCGACGCGCAAGCCGCCTTCGAGCAGTTCCTTGGCCTTGTATTCCTTCGCTTCATACAGGAAAAAGTTGTAGCTGGTGCGGTAGGCCCAGTCCGTGTAGGCGTAGAACTCGCCATTGGCGACGGGGATGCTGTATTTCAGGGTGAAGTTGGTTTGCCATTCCGGGGCGCGCGGCAGCGGGTTGCCGTCGATGTAGGCCGTGCCCTTGAACGGGCCCAGCGGGTCGGTGACGGTGCAGCCGCTGGCCGGGTTGTTTTGCGCGTTGCCGCAGCTTTGCACGAACAGCTTCTTGTCCTGGATTTCCGTGTGGTTGTAGCTGCCGCCCAGGGTCATGCTGAGCGAGTCGCTGAGGTTCGCCTGGAAATCGAGCTCCACGCCACGGCCCGTGGCCTTGTCGGCATTGATCAGCTGGTTCATGTTGACGGCGCCGCTGCCGGCCGTCAGCTGCTTGTCCTTGACGCGGTACTGGAACACGGCCAGGCTCAGGCGCGCGCGCTTGTCGAACAGGTCCTGCTTGATGCCGGCCTCGATGGACAGCGCCTTTTCGGCGCCGGCAAACGAGGGGCGGTCGGCCAGGCCGTTCAGGCGCCCCTGCATCGATGGCGCGCGGTAGCCGGTGGCGATGCGCGCGTAGGCATTGGTTGCCGGCGTGAGCACGTAGGTGCCGCTCAGGTCCCAGCTGATGTTGTGCGAGGTGTCGTTCAGGTTGAAGGGGCCGGCCGTGGTCGCTTCCACGCGCTTGGCCGAGAAATCCTTCTTGTCGCTCGTGTAGCGCAGGCCGGCGCGCAGTTTCAGCGCGTCCGAGACCGTGTAGTTGAGCGAGCCGAAGGCCGCATACGATTTCGAGCTCTGGTTTTGCGTGGCGTAGGCGCTGTTCTGTGGATTGCCGGGCGCCAGGCTGTCAAAGCTGATGCTGTCGATCTGGATATCTTCCTTGAAATAGAACAGGCCGGCGATCCATTGCAGGGGCCCCTTGGCGCTCGATTCGGCGCGGAATTCCTGCGAAATCTGCTTGTGGTTGGGGATCACGTCGGCCGTTTCCACGACGAAGGGGATGAAGCCCGGGCCCATCGGCGGGGCGTACACGGCGCCATAGCCGCCATCGACGTCGGCGCGGCTGAAGAAATCGAGTTTTTCGTAGCCGGTGATCGAATGCAGGGTGATGCCGGGCAAGTCCCATTTCAGGCGCATGCTGCCGCCCTTGGTTTTCAGGTGCTGGCGGTTGATGCCGTCGGTCGGGTAGGAGCCGTAATCGAAATTGTCGACCAGGTCATTCGTGCCCTGTTTCAGGATGTTGGCGCGGAACAAGGTGGCCGTGCCGTCGAGGTTGCGCGCGTGCACATTGAACAGGGCGCTGAAGTCGCGCGTGGGCTTGACCAGCACCTGCAGCCGGGCGGCGCTGTCTTCATAGCCTTCGAAGTCGCGCGTGCCGGTGGGGCGCGGATTGTGCACGCGGTCGTCGCGGCGCTGCGTCTGGCCGGAGAAGCGCAGGGCCACCGTGTCGCTGACGGGCACGTTGTAGGCGCCTTCCAGGTTCTTCATGCCATCCTTGCCGAAGCCGCCGCTCAGGTAGCCTTCCGTCTTGAAGACGGGCTTGGCGGAATCGAACTTGATCACGCCGGCCGGCGAGTTGCGTCCGAACAGCGTGCCTTGCGGGCCGCGCAGCACCTCGACCTGGTCCACGTCGAACACGGGAAAACCCTTCAGCATGGCGTTTTCCTGCACCACGTCGTCCATCACCAGGCCCACGGGCTGCGAGGCGTTCAGGTCGAAGTCGGTATTGCCCAGGCCGCGAATGTAAAAGCGGGGGAAGGTGCGGCCGTAATCGGATTCGACGGACACGCTGGGCGAGCGGCTGTTGAGGAAGCGGATGTCGGCGCCGCCGGCCGTCAGGGTGTCGAGCTTGTCGCCTTTCAGGGTGGCGATGGACATGGGCACGTCCTTGATGTTTTCCGCGCGCCGCTGCGCCGTCACGATCACCGTTTCCAGCTGGCCAGGACCGGCCTGCGCCGCCGCAGCGGCAGGGGCGACGGCGGCAGGCGCCGGGACGCTGTCCTGGACTTGCGCCATCGCCTGCAGAGGAAAGGCGGCGGTGATTGCCAGGGCAATCAGGGTGTGGCGTACTGTGCTGGCATGCGGTGTCATCATGTAACGGCTCCTGTCGGTCGAGGTTGTTGAGGCATGCAGGCTGGCGCTGGCCAGCTGAACGAAAAATCATGCTAGCACGGAAAGTTTTGGTATTCATGCCATTTTCCAGCAATGGCTATTCATATCCGTTTCGACTGAATACGTGAATAAAATCGTATTTGTCGTCAATATCCGACGGGTGCATAGTGGAGTGCCGGCAGGCTTGTGCGAGCGCAAAAGTGGCCGCGCATGGCGATGGGGTTTCCTGCGGGAGCGCAAAAAGAGCGATGGCGGTTGCCGTGCTCGCCGCTTGCGGGCACTGGAAATACAACAGCTGTCGCGGATTTTTTTCGGAAGGGGGCGTGTTGTTGCTGCGCGACAGGGGCGGCTCTACCTGCGGCTATCCCCTGTGCGTATGATCGTTGCCAAGGTGTTCAAATGGGAAATGCGCCCGCGCCCGAGACATTCAGGCAGGCGACCTTGTCGCTGGAAAAATACTTGATTTGTCCCAGGCCGATGGCGTAGCAGCCGTCACTGAGCGGGGAAATGGGGCCGGTGAGTTTTTCACCGCTGACCAGGGTCACCACCCAGGGCGTGGTGGCCGGTTTGCCCGCGTGGTTCAAGGCGTGTTGTACCAAGTCTGACATGTTGCCTCCGATGGAAATCAAAACCCGATGATAGCAGTGTACGGTGTCGGATAGCCGCTGGATTGACGACACGAAGGGCGGGCGCCTTAGGCGTCGGCCAGCAGATTCTTTGGCAGGGCCACCGACACCAGTTTCCAGTGCCACAGGCCGTCGCGCGTCAGGGTCAGTTCGCCGATGTGGCTTTTGCTGTGGGCGCGCTGCACCACGACGCTGTTCCAGGAGGTGTAGCGCAGTTTGTAGTCGGGCTTGGTGTTGCGCTTGCGGCCGCTGATGTCGCTGACCTTGGCGACCGGATTTTCGTAGCGGTCATTGAGCTTCATCAAGGCGACGATGCCTTCGGGCATCAGCATGGTATCGAGCAAAGGATCGATGACGTCGGGACTGATGTCGTCGGCCACTTCCGGCGCCGAGAACAGGGTGTGCAGTTGCTGCCCGAGGCTGCCGCGCAGCTGGGCCAGGTCGATCTGCGCAGCCAGCGCCTGGCTATCCTCGTCCATGGTCGCCGCGCGGATCTTGTTCATGGTGAAATACGGGCTGCCATAGAAGACGCCGGCCAGCGCGACCAGTGCCACTACAGCGAGAAGCATCATTCTTTTCATCGTGCAATCTCTCGGATGCCTGGCGATCCGGTGCGCCTGAAGTGCTGGCATTCTACATAATATTTCTCAAAATCAATATAGCGGTTTAGGTAAGTGTTGTTTTAGATCAAGTTTCGTCAGAGTAATTCTGGCGGCAAGGTGATGTCCGTCAGTTTCCAGTCCCAGATGCCATGGCGGCGCAGCAAAAACTGGCTGGCGGCGGGGCCGGCCCCACTGCGCCGCAGCACCACTTCGTTCCACGAGCGGTATGCCATGCCGAAGTCGTGGCGCTTGCCGTCCGCCCCCTGCTTGCCGTGCAGGATCAGCACCGTGATGCCGGGCGGCGAGACGATGGTGTCGAGCATTTCCTTGAAATCGTCCTCGTTGGCCGTTTCGCCGGCCGCCCGCAGCTGGCGCGTCACGCTGGCGCGTATGGCGGGCAGGTCGGCCTGTTGCGCCAGGGTTTCCAGGCGCACGGATTTCGCCGCGATGCTGATGCGGTACATGGCGATATAGGGGCTGACCCAGGTGAAGCCGATGGCGGCAACGGCAAAAATGATCGCGGTGGCGTACTTTCTTTTCATGGTCCGTGTTTTTGTATGAGCTATGCCGCCGTGATTTTACCCGGCCACGGGTGGCGGATGGTGTAGCATTCGTGCCGGCGCGGACCATCGCGCCGCAATATTGAGGACAACCATGAATATCACTATCAATCAGGTGCTGCAGTCGTATATCGATCCGCTCACCGCCAGCGAATACGCGGCGCTCGAACGCAGCCTGCTGGCCGAAGGCTGCCGCGACGCGCTGGTGCTGTGGAACGACGTGCTGATCGACGGGCATAACCGCTACGCCATCTGCCGCCAGCACGGCATCGAATTCAAGACCATCCAGAACACCAGCTTTACCTCGCTCGACGACGTCATGCTGTGGATGATCGACAATCACCTGGCGCGCCGCAGCGTGTCGGACTTCCAGCGCGGCGTGCTGGCCCTGCGCAAGAAGGAAATCGTCGCCGCGCGCAGTCCCGCGCCCGTCAGCGCCCAGGATGCGCCGGAAGGCGAAAACGCGCCGAAGCCCCCCATGAGCACGCGCGAAGAGGTGGCCAAGGCGGCGAGATTGAGCAGCAACCAGATCAGCCAGATCGAGAAGATCCAGAAGGCCGCGTCGCCGGAATTGGTGCAAGCCGTCCGCTCGGGCACGATCTCCATCAACGCGGCGGCCACCGTGGCGTCCCTGCCGCCGGAAGAGCAGGTGGCGGCCGTCGCCGGCGGCAAAAAACTGCTGCGCCAGGCGGCCAAGGAAATCCGCGAACAGCGCGCTGCCACGCGCACGCCGCGCGAACCGAAGGCGCCCCACGTGTCGCAGGATACGCCGGAAACGGGCAACGAACCGTGGGCGGACAACGCGGCCCAGGCGCCGTCGGAAGCGGAACGCCTGCGCGGCGAGATCGCCAGCCTGAAACAGAAGGTGGCGCAGCTGCAGGCTGAAAATGTGGAACTCAACCAGCGCATAGCAGCCTTGATCGACGCGTCGTAAGGCGCCTGACCAAACCTACTGCGCGTCGCGCTTTGCGGCCTGCGATGCTCACCGTGCTCTAGCACGGTTGCGCTTCTTAGCCACAAATCATCGCCGCTCGCTACGGTTTTGTCAGGTGCCGTGAATGTATTTGGGGAGCCGTACATGCCACATCGCAGTGCTTTGTTTGCCGCCATCGCCTGCGGCGCCGTCGCCGTCCCTCCCGTGCTGGCCGCGCCCGCTGTTTCTGTCACGGACATGTCCCGCTGGCGGGCGCAGGCCGCCAACGTCAGCATCGCGCGCGATACGTGGGGCATTCCCCATGTGACGGGCAAGAGCGATGCGGATGCCGTCTTTGGCCTGATGTATGCGCAGGCGGAAGACGATTTCCCCCGCGTGGAACGCAATTACATCAACGCCATGGGACGGCTGGCGGAAGTGGAGGGCGAACGGGAGCTGTACCGCGACCTGCGCATGAAGCTTTTCATCGACCCGCAGGAGTTGCAGGCGCAGTACCGCGCCAGCCCGGCGTGGCTGCGCAAGCTGATGGATGCGTTTGCCGACGGCCTGAATTTTTACCTGGTCACGCATCCGCAGGTGAAACCAAAGCTGATCACGCATTTCGAGCCGTGGATGGCCCTCAGCTTCAGCGAGGGCAGCATCGGCGGCGATATCGAATCGATCAACCTGGCGCAACTCGAAGCGTTTTACGGCCAGCAAACCGTGGCTGTGGCGCTGGCCAGCGTGGAGACGGGCCTGGACCCGGAGCCCAGCGGCTCGAACGGTTTCGCCATCGCGCCCGCGATCACGAAAAATGGCCATGCGCTGCTGATGATCAACCCGCACACCTCGTTCTACTTCCGCCCTGAAGTGCAGGTCACCAGCGGCGAAGGCTTGAACGCGTATGGCGCCGTCACCTGGGGCCAGTTCTTCGTCTACCAGGGTTTTAACGACCGCCTGGGCTGGATGCATACCTCGGGCGGCGGCGACGTCATCGACGAATACCTGGAAAGCATCGTCGACAAGGATGGCGCATGGTGCTACCGCTATGACGGCGGCTTGCGTCCCTTGAAAGCCGTGCCCGTCACCTTGCCATATAAACTGGCCGACGGCGCCATGGGATCGAAAACCATCACCGTCTACTACAGCCACCACGGCCCCATCGTGCGCGCGCAGGATGGACGCTGGGTGGCCGTGCGCCTGATGCATGAACCGTTGAAGGCGCTCATGCAGTCGTACACGCGCACCAAGGCGCGCGATTACGCGGCCTTTTACAAGACCATGGAACTGCGCACGAATTCCTCGAACAACACCGTGTATGCGGATGCGGACGGTAACATCGCCTACTTTCACGGCAATTTCATCCCCGTGCGCGATCCGCGCTTCAACTGGAAGCAGCCCGTCGACGGCAGCGACCCGGCCACGGAATGGCAAGGGCTGCATACGGTGGCGCAAACCATCACCCTGTTCAATCCGAAAAATGGCTGGATACAGAATACGAACAACTGGCCGTATTCGGCGGCCGGCGCCAACAGCCCGCGCCAGCAGGACTATCCCGCCTACATGTCCGTGTACGGCGAAAACGCGCGCGGCCTGCACGCCGTCAAGGTCTTCCAGAACCAGAAGGATTTCACGCTCGACAAACTGATCGCCGCGTCCTACGACAGCGAGCTGACGGCCTTCGAGGCGCTGCTGCCGCCGCTGTTCGCGGCGTACGATGCGCTGCCGGCGGGCGACGCGCGCAAGCTGGCGCTGGCCGACAAGGTGGCCTTGCTGCGCTCCTGGGACTGGCGCTATTCGCTCACGTCGACGGCGACATCGCTGGCCGTGTTCTGGGGCCAGGAACTGGCCGAAGTGGTTGGAAAACAGGCGCGCGAGCAGGGCGTGCCCGTGGTCGATTTTCTGGCGACGGACAAGGTCACGGCGGCGCAGCGGCTGGCGGCCCTGACGACGGCGGCGGACAAGCTACAGCGCGATTTTGGCCACTGGCAAACGCCGTGGGGCGAGATCAACCGCTTCCAGCGCCTGACGGGAGATATGGTTCAGCCGTTCGACGATGCGCAGCCCAGCTTGCCCGTGCCTTACGCCTCGGGCAACTGGGGCGCGCTGGCCGCGTATGGACAGAGCAGCAAGAGCACCACGCGCAGGATCTACGGCGAGCGCGGCAACAGCTTTGTGGCGGCCGTGGAATTCGGCCCCCGCATCAGGGCGAAAAGCATCCTCGCGGGTGGCCAGAGCGGCGACCCGGCATCGCCGCACTTCCGGGACCAGGCGGCCATGTATGCGCGCGGCGAATTCAAGGACGTGCTGTTTTATCCCGAGGACGTGGCGAAGCACCTGGCGCGCAGATACCACCCCGGAAAATAGCCGCCGGGCGTATCAAATCGCGTCGAGCGCCATGCGCAGATCATGGCGCAAATCCTCGATATCCTCGATCCCCACCGACAGCCGGATCAAGCCGTCGCCGATGCCCAGTTTGGCCCGCTGCCCGGCCGGGATGCTGGCGTGCGTCATCAGGGCCGGGTGTTCGATCAGGCTTTCCACGCCGCCCAGGCTTTCGGCCAGGGCGAACACCTCGCAGCGTTCGAGGAAGCGCCGCGCGCCCGCCAGGTCCGTATCGAGGTCGATCGAGATGATACCGCCGAAACCGTCCATCTGGCGCCGCGCCAGCGCGTGCTGCGGGTGCGATGCCAGGCCCGGATAAAAGACCTTGCGCACTTCCTTTTGCTGCTCCAGCCACTGCGCCAGCGCCAGGGCGCTTTCGCAATGGCGCTGCATGCGGATGGCCAGGGTTTTCACGCCGCGCAGGGCCAGGAAACTGTCGAACGGCCCGGCGATCGCGCCCACGGAATTTTGCAAAAAGCCCAGCTGCGCGCGCCATTCCGCCTGGCGCTCTTCCGCGCCGACGATGGCGATGCCGCCGATGATGTCCGAGTGGCCGTTCAGGTACTTGGTGGTCGAGTGCACGACGATGTCGAAACCCTGTTCCAGGGGGCGCTGCACCAGCGGGCTGGCAAACGTGTTGTCCGCCACGGCGATGATGCCGCGCGCGCGGCAGATGTCGGCAATCGCCCGCAGGTCGGCCAGTTTCAGCATCGGGTTGGTCGGCGTCTCCACCCACACCATCTTCGTTTCCGGACGCAGCGCGGCCAGCAGGTTCTCGGGATTGGTCAGATCGACATAGCTAAATTCGTGCCCGGCCGAGCGCCGCCGCACGCGCTCGAATAAGCGGTAGGTGCCGCCGTACATGTCGTCGCCGGCGACGATGTGGCTGCCCGCGTCCAGCAATTCCAGCACGGACGAGATGGCGGCCAGGCCCGAGGCGAATGCGAAGGCCGCGCTGCCGCCTTCCAGGTCGGCCACGCAGCGCTCGAGCGCCCAGCGCGTGGGATTGTGCGAGCGGCCGTAATCGAGCCCCTTGTGCACGCCGGGGCTGTCCTGCACGAAGGTGGAGGTGGCGTAAATGGGCGGCATGATGGCGCCCGTCGAGGGGTCGGGCGACTGGCCGGCGTGGATGACGCGGGTGGCGAGGCGGCTCTTGCGGGGAATGTGCTGGCTCAAGATAGTGTCCTGCGTAAGTGGTTGAGAAGGTCGAAGCGGGTGATCAAGCCATAGAAGGCGTCAGCGTCGGCGACGACGGCCGTCAAGCCCCGGTCCAGGGTGGCGCGCAGGGCGGGCAGGCCGCTCGATGGCGCCAGGGTTTCGATCTGCGTCGTCATGGTGGCGCCCACCAGACCCGCGAAATGCGCGGCGTCGCTTGATACGTGCAGCAGCAGGTCCGACTCGTCGATGATGCCGACCAGCCGGCCGCCGTCGATGACGGGCAGCTGGGCCAGGTCGCTGGCGCGCATGCGGTTGAATGCCGTCAGCAGGGTGTCGCCCGGCGCCACGCTGACGACGTCGCCCTCGTCGTAGCGGCGCCCGATCAGGTCGCGCAAGTCCCCCGACGGCGCCCGCTGCAGCAGGCCCTGGTCGCGCATCCAGCCGTCGTTGTAGACCTTCGACAGGTAGCGCGTGCCCGTGTCGCAGACGAACGTGACGACGCGCTTCGGGCTAGTCTGTTCGCGGCAGTATTTGAGGGCGGCGGCCAGCAGGGTGCCGGTGGACGAACCGCCGAGGATGCCTTCGGCGCGCAGCAGGGCGCGCGCGGAATCAAAACTCTCCTGGTCGCTGATGGTGTAGGCCTGGGTGACGCTGCCCATGTCGGCGATAGCCGGGATGAAATCTTCGCCGATGCCTTCCACGGCCCACGAGCCGCTGGTGTCCGATACTTTCCCTGATTCGATGTATTCGGTGAGGATGGAGCCTTGCGGGTCGGCCAGCACGAATTCGAGATTCGGCTGCGCCTTGCGGAAGTAGCGCGTCAGGCCCGTCAGGGTGCCGGACGAGCCGACGCCGACGACGATGGCGTCCACGTCATGGCCGCTCTGCTCCCAGATTTCGGGCGCCGTCGTCGTTTCGTGGGCCAGCGGATTGGCGGGATTGTTGAACTGGTCGGCGAAGAAGGCGCCCGGCAGGTCGCGCGCCAGGCGCGCCGCGTAATCCTGGTAGTACTCGGGATGGCCCTTGCCCACGTCCGAGCGCGTGGTGTGTACTTCCGCGCCCAGGGCCTTCAAATGCAGCACTTTTTCCGTCGACATCTTGTCGGGCACGACGAGAATCACGCGGTAGCCCTTGATGCGGCCGACCAGGGCCAGGCCGATGCCGGTGTTGCCGGCCGTCGCCTCGACGATGGTGCCGCCCGGCTGCAAACGGCCGTCGGCTTCGGCCGCTTCGATGATGGACAGGCCGATGCGGTCCTTGATGGAACCGCCGGGATTTTGCGATTCCAGTTTCAGGAACAGCTGGCACAGGCCCGTGTCGAGCCGGGTCACTTCGACCAGCGGGGTATTGCCGATCAGCCTGTATAGCGCTGGCGGCCGGGATGGGGATGGCATTCGATCATTCATGGTGGCTCCTGTCAGAGAAACAGCCGCTCCGGATTATGTCCCGAGCCGCCTTCCGTGCCGCGCAGTGTAGGCGGGTGGACGGGGGCGGCGAACGAATGTTTGCATGCTTGCATATGCGGCTTTCGCATATGCCTGGCGATCTGCATCCTCCCAGTATGCACCGTTTTTCCGCGCTTTGCCTCGGCATGGGCGCATGGATTAAGCTGCCGCAAGCTGGCCATTGCGATTTATAATCACGCCTCGAAAAGATACTAAATAGTATTGAAATTACTCAGACAGGGCAGGCGGCAGTGGCAAAACTTTATTTCCGGTATTCCGCAATGAACGCGGGCAAGTCGACGGCCTTGTTGCAGGTCGCGCACAACTATGAAGAGCAGGGCCAGCAGGTGCGCCTGTACACGGCCGCCATCGACAGCCGCTATGGCGTGGGAAGGGTCACTTCGCGCCTGGGCCCGCAGCGCCAGGTCGATATCTTCCACGCCGACACGAATTTCCTCGACGATATTCCCCAGGTCGCCTGCCTGCTGGTGGACGAGGCGCAATTTCTCAGCACGGCCCAGGTGCAGCAACTGCACCAGCTGGCGCAAGTGAAGGGCGTGCCCGTCATCTGCTACGGCTTGCGCACGGATTTCAAGGGCGAACCGTTCCCCGGCTCGGCCTATCTGCTGGCGCTGGCCGACGATATCGAGGAATTGAAGAATATCTGTACCTGCGGCAAGAAGGCCACGATGAACATCCGCGTGGATGAGCAGGGACGCCGCATCAAGGAAGGCGAGCAGATCAGTATTGGCGGCAACGAGAGTTACCGCCAGGCGTGCGGGCGCTGTTTCTACTCGTAAGCTTGTTCGTTATTCGGCGACGGGCGCGCCTACGTCGGCATCATCCGCCAGCGCCAGGTCGCCCCGCTCGAAGGCGGCCAGGATGTCATTCGCGCGCGCCACGTCGTGCTCGCGCACCATCACGCGGGCGCCGCCGATGGCGGCCGCCAGCAGCATGTCGGCCTGCATGTGCTGGTCGTCCGTCAGCAGCACGTCGATGCCGGCGGCCGCGAGGCAGCCGCGGATGACGTGCGCATCCGTGGGGATCATCAGCCGGGCGATCAAAACGTAGTCGTCGTGCATGGGTGCCTCCTGGCGCGGTGAATATTACGTCATCTTAGCACCCGGCTGGTCCTTACAGCTTGAACACGCCCACCACCTGGTTCAGTTCCTGCGCCTGCTCCTGCAGGGCGTCGGCCGCCGCGGCCGCTTCTTCCACCAGGGCCGCGTTCTGCTGGGTCACCTGGTCCATCTGGGCGATGGCCTGATTGACTTGCTCGATGCCGCTGCGCTGTTCTTCGCTCGCCTGGGCGATCTCGGCCATGATGCTGCTCACTTGCCGCACGCTGGCCACCACCGTGTCCATGGTGGCGCTGGCCTGGCTCACTTGCGCATGGCCCAGGTCCACCGTGCCGGCCGACGCCTGGATCAAGTCCTTGATGTCTTTCGCCGCGGCCGTCGAGCGCTGCGCCAGGGTGCGCACCTCGGTGGCGACGACGGCAAAGCCGCGTCCCTGTTCGCCGGCGCGGGCCGCTTCCACGGCCGCGTTCAAGGCCAGGATATTCGTCTGGAAGGCGATGCCATCGATGACGCCGATGATGTCGGCGATCTTGCCGGAGGAACTGCGGATGGCGTCCATGGTGCTGGCCACCTGCGCCACGGCCGCGCCGCCTTCGGCTGCCAGGCTGGACGAATCGCGCGCCAGCCGGCTTGCCTGCTGCGCATGGTCGACGTTCTGGCGCACGGTGGAACTCAGTTCTTCCATCGAGGCGGCCGTCTCTTCCAGCGAACTGGCTTGCTGCTCCGTGCGGCTCGACAGATCCAGGTTGCCGCTGGCGATCTCGCCGGACGCCGTGGCGATCTGCCCGGCGCTGTCGCGCACATTGCCGACCACGTGCGACAGCTTGTCGCTGATGCGGTTCATGGCAAGCAGCAGGCGGCCGATTTCGTCCAGGCTGCTGGTATCGAGGTGCACCGTCAGGTCGCCGGCGGCGATTTGCGCGGCGGCCGTCTCGGCGGCGGCCAGCGGGCGCGAGACGAGCGCGCGCACCAGCCAGTACAGCAGCAGGGTGAAGACGAGCAGGGCGATGAAGCCGGAAATGGCCAGCTGGTTGCGCATCTGGCGCGCTTCCAGGGTGATCTCGTCCGTGAACGTGCCGCCCGCGATGATCCATTGCCAATCCTTGAACTGACGGTAATACAGCTGCTTTTCGCGCGCGAGGCCAGCCGTTTCGCCGGGCGCCGTCCACGTGTAGCGCATGGCGCCGTTTTTTTGCGCCAGCATGTCCTGGATGAACAAACGGCCGTCGCTGGCCTTGAAGTCGAGCGCGCTCTTGCCTTCGCTGTTCGGGTGCAGCACCAGGTGGCCGTAGTTGGCGCCGGGCGCCGTGTCGACGATATAGATATAGCCCGTCTGGCCGATCTTGACCTGGCGAATCTTCTCTTTCAACATGGCCAGATTCTTGCTGATGTCCAGGCCGATGAACAGCACGCCCACCACCTTGCCGCCCGCATCGCGCACGGGGTCGTACTGGGTGATGTATTGCTTGCCAAACAGGGTTGCCATGCCGACGAAGCGCTGGCCGGCGCGCAGCGGCGCATAGCTGGGGTGGTTGTGGTCGAGCTGGGTGCCGATGGCCCGTTCGCCATCCTGCTTTTTCAGCGAGGTGCTGATGCGCACGAATTCATCGCCGTTGGCGGCGAAGATGGTGGCGATCACGCCCGTCTGCGCCGTGTAGCGGTCGACCACGCTCGTGTCGAGGTTGAGCACCTTGCCACCGTTGGCCAGGGCGGGCGTGGCCTTGCCGGCGACGGCCACCATGGCGCCCGCATCGACCGTGAACGGGCCGGGAAACTCGGCCGCGAACAGGCGCGCAAAGCTGGCCGCCTCGTTGACCATGGCCGTATGAAACACTTCCGTGGTCGTCATGACGCTATTGAGTTCGCTGGTGACGGCCGCTTCGGCGCGCTGTTCCAGCGCGTTTGAGGTGCGGATGCTGGTCAAGGCCGTCAGGCTGGCGAGGATCAGACTGACCAGGGCAAAGGTGAAAATGGTGATCTTGCCGCCGACACTACAGTGGCGGGGGGAGAACGATTTTGTAGGCATAGTGTGAGTCTGGCAAAGGGTAATCAGCTCGGCCATTCCTGGTCATGACATGACACGCGGGGAGGGGATCTGGTGGGGAATGCTGTTGAAACGGAGGCGCGCCGGCTTGCGGGCCGCGCACAGGCAAGCTGGATTTCAGGGCGCGATGATAGCATGTTGCTTGCGTTTTGTTACTAAGTGTTTCCCGCAGGAATCATTTTTTTCGCGTAAAAACATCATCCACATCAAGATTTTCAAGAATGGGTCATTGACTTTTTTGATTTCAATGGCACATGCTGAACTCCATCGCTGGCGGAAGATGCGATTTTTCTCACGAATGTTTCACTTTGTAATGAATGAGACGCCGCCTTTAATCCGCGTTTAAGCTTCCAGGAAGAAACTGATATTCCATGGGAGACTGCCAGGCCGTATCCTGTAGAATAATATGCAGACCAGTCGTGTATCCCCCTTACTGTCTTGCTGGCTGGCGCATGCCTCCCTGCGCCGCCTGGAATTGATTCAACTAATTTTCGGAGAAGCCGATGAAGAAGCAAATGATGCTGGTCACCCTGGTGCTTGCCCTGTCAGCACACGCTGGCGCAGCCCAGACGGACAAGAGCGCCGCTCCTCCGCCCCCCATGAAGCCGCTGGCCCAGCAAACGCAGGCCGCCTTGTGGGCATCGCGCGTATTGACGCGCGTCCATTACAAGGCCATGCCGCTCGACGACGCCATGTCGGAGAAGATCTTCGACCGTTACTTCAAGTCCCTGGACGCGGAAAAACTGTTTTTCGTGCAGGCCGACGTCGACCGTTTCGCGCCGCTGCGCACCAAGCTCGATGACGCCATCATCAATGAAGACCTGACGGCGCCGTTTGCCATCTACAACCTGTACCAGCAACGTTTCGACGAGCGCATGGCGTATGCGCGTGAATTGCTGAAAACCAAATTCGACTTCACGGCCGACGAGAGCTACCAGCTCGACCGCGAAAAAGCCGCCTGGCCGAAGAACGACGAGGAAGTGCGCGACCTGTGGCGCAAGCGCGTCAAGAACGACTGGCTGCGCCTGAAGCTGGCGGGCAAGGAAGACAAGGCCATCCGCGAGACGCTGGACAAGCGCTATGAAGGCTACACGACCCGCGCGCGCAAGCTCAACAGCGAAGACGTGTTCCAGATCTTCATGAACGCGTACGCCATGTCGATCGAGCCGCATACCAATTACCTGGGCCCGCGCGCCTCGGATAACTTCGACATCGCCATGCGGCTGTCGCTTGAAGGCATCGGCGCCGTGCTGCAGACGCGCGACGAATATACGGTGGTGCGCGAAGTCGTGCCGGGCAGCCCGGCCGGCTTGTCGGGCAAGCTGAAAGTGGGCGATCGCATCGTCGGCGTGGGGCAGGGCGAAAGCGGCCCCATCACCGAAGTGCTGGGCATGCGCATCGACGACGTGGTGCAGCTGATCCGCGGCGCCAAGGATTCCGTGGTGCGCCTCGACATCCTGCCGGCCGACGCCGGCCCCGACGCCAAGCACGTGGTCTTGCCGCTGGTGCGCAAGAAAATCAGCATGGAAGAGCAGGCGGCGAAGAAATCGATCATCGAAGTGCGCGACAACGGCGTCAAGCGCCGCATCGGCGTCATTTCCCTGCCGACGTTCTACCAGGACTTCGAAGCGCGCCGCCGCGGCGACAAGGACTTCAAGAGCGCCACGCGCGACGTCAGCCGCTTGCTGGCCGAGTTGAAGAAGGACAAGGTCGACAACGTCCTGATCGACTTGCGCAACAACGGCGGCGGTTCGCTGAACGAAGCCGTCGAACTGACGGGCCTGTTCATCGACAAGGGACCTGTCGTGATGCAGCGCAATGCCGAAGGCAAGGTCGAAGTGGAAAGCGATACGAATGCCGGCCTGGCCTGGGATGGCCCGATGGGCGTGCTGATCAACCGCGGCTCGGCTTCCGCCTCTGAAATCTTCGCCGCCGCCGTGCAGGACTACGGCCGTGGCGTCATCATCGGCGAAGGCAGCTTCGGCAAGGGCACGGTGCAGACCCTGTTCAACCTCGACCGTTTCGGCGGCAGCGAGAAAGCCCGTTTCGGCGAGCTGAAAATGACCATCGCCCAGTTCTTCCGCGTCAATGGCGGCACCACGCAGTTGCGCGGCGTCACTCCCGACATCAAGCTGCCGGCCATGTCGGACGCGGAAAACTTCGGCGAATCGAGCTATGACAATGCCTTGCCGTGGGTGGCCATCAAGCCGGCGCCGTACATGCCGACGGGCGACCTGAAGGACATCGTGCCGCTGCTGGACAAGAAACATGAGGCGCGCGTGGCCAAGGACAAGGATTTCCAGTACTTGCTCGATGACATAGCCCTGGTCGTCAAGCAGCGCAAGGAAAACCAGATCTCGCTCAATGAAACCGTGCGCCGCAAGGAGCGCGACGCCCAGGAAGCGCGCGCCAAGGCGCGTGAAAAACGCCTGATCGCGCAGATTGCGAATCCTGCCGACGACCTGGTGGTGATTCCCGATCCGAAAGACGTGCTGAAGGGCGCGAAAGCGGCCAACAAGACGGCCAAGCAGATCGCCGCCGTGAAGGGCGCCTTGCGTACCGACGACGGCTTGCAGGGCGACGAACGGGCCCTGAGCGCCGAACTGGACGCCGAAACGGCCGCCAAGAGCGCCAAGGACGTGCTGTTGAACGAGGCGGCGCGCATCCTGGCCGACGAAGTGGCGCTGATCAAGGCCGATACCCGCATGGCGTCCAAGGTCTTGCCCTATGGCGCCGACATCAAGGGCACGCCGGTGACGGCAGCGAAGTAAAGCTGTGCACGCAGCAGAAAGCCGGTTCCCTGCGGAGCCGGCTTTTTTTTTCATCAGTTATCCGTTTGGTGTATTTCTATCATTCCAACAATCAATTGGATTGATATGCCGCGACGCAGCATAATGCACTTGTCTCCTCTATTCTCCTCCAAGAAAATAGATTCAGCCCGCTCTCGCAGCGGGCTTTTTTTTGCCTCGGATTTTGTGCGCGGGCAGTTGTACGTCGGGCTGGGCGGCCAGCAGGGCCGTGATCCAGCCGGCGAACGCCTGCAGCTTGGGCGTGGCCAGGCGGCCTTGCGGCATCAGCAGGGACATGGGCATGGGCGTGGGCGGGTTATCGGCCAGCACGGCCACCAGGGCGCCGCTGTCGAGGTGGGCGCGCACCTGGTACATGGCCGCCTGCGCCAGGCCCAGCCCCTGCAGCGCGCAGGCGACGCTGGCGTCGGCGTCGTTGACGGCGATGGGGCCGGCCATCTGCACGCGCAGCACTTCACTTCCCTGTAGAAAATCCCAATCGAAGGCGCGTCCCGTGCGCCCTGAAAAATGCATGATAGCCCGGTGCCTGGCCAGGTCGGTCAGGGTGTGCGGCGTGCCGTGGCGCGCCAGGTAGGCAGGGGACGCGCAGGTGACGAAGCGCATCAGGCCGACCTGCTTGCCGATGAAGGCGGAATCTTGCAAGGTACCCACACGCAAGGCGCAATCGATGCCTTCCTGCGTCAGGTCGACCAGGCGGTCCGTCAGGCTCAGCTGCAGTTGCACGTCCGGCCAGGCGGCGTGAAATTGCGCGATATGGGGAATGATGAGGCGCCGGCCTACCGTATTGGGCAGGTTGATGCGCAGCAAGCCACGCGGTTTTTTCGCCTCGGGCCCACGGAAGGCCAGTTCCGCCGTGTCGACGGCTTTCAAAATGTCGAGGCAATCGCGAAAGTACTCGGCCCCTTCCGGCGTCAGCGACAAACGGCGCGTGGTTCGCTGCAGCAATTGCGTGCCCAGGTAGGCTTCCAGCTTTTGCAGGGTGGCCGTCAGCGCGGCGCGCGGCAAATTCAAGGTTTCGGCCGCCTTGGAAAAACTGTTGGCTTCAACGATGCGCACGAAGGTCTGCATGGCCTTGATCTTGTCCATGGGATAGCTTTCATTGTTCATATTATGTGAAAAGTGTAGGTCGATTATGCCCTAATTATCTTGGGCCCGGTTTTGCCTAGAATGGCTGCATCCCTACCGAACCGAGGAAACAACATGAACAAGGCCTCACCTTCCGCTCCCCACGACATTGCACCCGCCATGGTGCTGCTGCTGGCCATCGCTTCCGGCCTGATCGTGGCCAACCTGTATTACGCGCAAACCCTCGTCGGGCCCATCAGCGCCTCGACGGGCCTGTCGGCCAAGGCGGCCGGGCTGATCGTCACCCTGACACAAGTGGGCTATACCCTGGGCCTGCTGTTCGTCGTGCCCCTGGGCGACTTGCTGGAAAACCGCCGCCTGATCGTCACCGCCTTGCTGGTGACGGCCACGGCCCTGGTGGTGGCGGCCCTCTCCACGGGCGCCATCGTGTTCCTGGCCGCCGCGCTGGCCATCGGCCTTGGCTCCGTGGCGGCGCAGGTGATCGTGCCGTTTGCCGCCCACCTGTCGCAGGAAGCGACGCGGGGGCAAACGGTGGGCAAGGTCGTCAGCGGCTTGTTGCTGGGCATCATGCTGGCCCGTCCCGTGGCATCGCTGGTGGCGGCCCACGCCAGCTGGCATGTGGTGTTCGGCGGCGCCGCCGTGCTGATGCTGGCGCTGGCTGCCGTCCTGCGCCGCGCCTTGCCCGTGCGCCAGCCGGTGTCGAGCATGCGCTATCCGGCCTTGATGGCTTCGCTGTGGCATTTGCTGCTGGGCACGCCCGTGCTGCGCCGCCGGGCCGCCTATCACGCAGGCCTGTTTGGCGCCTTCAGCCTGTTCTGGACCGTCACGCCGCTGGTGCTGGCCAGCCCCGCGTTCGGCCTGTCGCAAACGGGCATCGCCATCTTCGCCCTGGTGGGCATGGCCGGCGCCGTCGCTTCGCCGATCGCCGGCCGCCTGGCCGATGCGGGCCACACCTTGCCTGCCACGGCCGCCGCGCTGGCGCTGGGCATCGTCGCGTTTGCCTTGCCGATGTTCGTACCAACATCGAAGCACGTGGCGCTGGGCTTGCTGGTGGTGGCCTCCATCGTGCTCGACATGGGCGTGGCGGCGAATCTGGTGCTGGGCCAGCGCGCCATCTTCAGCCTGGGCGCGGAAGTGCGGGGTCGCCTGAACGGCCTGTATTTCGCCCTGTTCTTCGCCGGCGGCGCGGCCGGCTCGGCCATCGGCGCCTGGGTGTATGCCAGCTACGGCTGGCAAGCAACCTTGCTGGCCGGCATGGCGTTTCCAGGCATGGCCCTGCTGGTGTGGCTGGGAGAGTTTTTGCCGCAAGCCACGCGTCGCACGGCGTGAAACCCTGATGGCGGCTCATTATCACTGACAGGAATTTCTATCATCATGAATATAAAGTGGCGTGATATGCCGCGATGCCGCAAGATGCACCTGTCTCCTCTATCTCCTCCAAGGAAATAGATTCAGCCCGCTCTCGCAGCGGGCTTTTTTTTGCCTTTTTACATCAAATCACCACGAGATCGAGCGCGCGCATGAAGTTGGCCGCCTGCGCATGCGTGATGACGGCGCCTTTCAGCAAGGACGCTTCGCTCAATTTGAACCCGTCGATATCGGCGCCGCGCAAGTCCGCGCCCTGGAACTTCGCCAGCTTGATGGTGGCGTTGCGCAGGCTGCCGCCTTCGAAGACGGCTTCGCGGAAGTCGCAGCCGGCCAGGTAGGCGTCGGAAAAATCGAGTTGCTTGAGTATGGCTTTGCGGAAGGAGAAGCCGCGCAAGTCGGCGCCCACCAGCAGGCTGTCTTCGAAGGTGAGGCCCAGGTGCGTCACTTCCTCGAACGAGGCGCCCGTCAGCTTGCAGCCGCGGTAGGTGACCGAGGCCAGCTTGGCGCGCCGCCATTTTGTGTTGTTCAGGTCGCAGCCTTCAAACGTGGCGTCGACGGCGTCGACGGATTCGAAATCGGCGCTGCCCGCGCGGCAGCGGCGCCAGGTGCTGCGCGCCAGCTTGCTGGCGAACATATTGGTGTCGGCAAAGGTGCAGCGCTCGAAGGTGCAACCCTGCAAGTCGAGGCGCGACAGGTCTTCGCCGTCGAAGGCGCAATCGATGAAGTGGCGCACGGGCAGGGCCAGCTGCCGCTCGATGCCGGCGCGGTCCAGGGTCATGCCGGTTGCTGCGGTGTCGTGTGTTGCCATCCGTCTCATTCCTAAAGTGACGCAGGGGAGGGATGGCGCGGCGGGAAAATGCACGAACCAGAACACCTCACCGGCTGGTGTAGCAGCCAAGGGTCAGCGCCGTGGGTCCGCGTGGGTGGGAGCATGCCGGACGGTGCCGGGCACTTGCCGGGTTACCAACCGGTGCGCTCATTTTCGATCAGCGCGTATTGTAGCCTGTCCGAATCGGCCTTGCCAATGTCGACAAAGCCGGGTTAGTATTTTCCCAGGCGCAGCCACTGCGCCAACGTCGCTCGGACGGTTCCGGGCGCTTACGTACAGAGATCATCATGACCGACAGCCAAGCTCCGCGCAGCTTTTCGCG
Source organism: Janthinobacterium sp. JC611 (assembly GCF_018682595.1). Taxonomy (NCBI): domain Bacteria; kingdom Pseudomonadati; phylum Pseudomonadota; class Betaproteobacteria; order Burkholderiales; family Oxalobacteraceae; genus Janthinobacterium; species Janthinobacterium sp. JC611. The sequence goes on along the minus strand of NZ_JAFLJN010000003.1, from coordinate 538,593 downwards.
CATCAATCGCCTTCCCCCCTACGTGTTCAATATCACCGCCGAGCTCAAGATGGCCGCCCGCCGCCGTGGCGAGGACATCATCGACATGTCGATGGGCAATCCCGATGGCGCCACGCCGGCCCACATCGTCGACAAGCTGGTCGAGACGGTGAAACGCCCCGACACGCACGGCTATTCCGCCTCCAAGGGCATCCCCCGGCTGCGCCGCGCGATTGCGCACTGGTACAAGAAGCGCTACGAGGTCGACATCGACCCGGACAGCGAAGCCATCGTCACCATCGGTTCGAAGGAGGGCCTGGCCCACCTGATGCTGGCAACGTTGGACCGGGGCGACACGGTGCTGGTGCCGAACCCCAGCTACCCGATCCACATCTGGGGCGCCGTGATCGCGGGCGCCGACATCCGCTCGGTGCGCATGGGCCCGGGCGTGGATTTCTTTGCCGAACTGGAACGGGCCATCCGCGAAAGCTACCCGAAACCGAAGATGATGGTGCTAGGCTTTCCTTCGAACCCCACGGCGCAGTGCGTGGAGCTGGAATTTTTTGAAAGAGTCGTGGCGCTGGCGAAGCAGCACAATATTTTGGTGGTGCATGACCTGGCGTATGCCGACATTACCTTCGATGGCTGGAAGGCGCCGTCCATCATGCAGGTGCCGGGCGCGCGCGACGTGGCCGTCGAGTTTTTCACCATGTCGAAAAGCTACAACATGGCGGGCTGGCGCATCGGTTTCATGGTCGGCAATGCGGAACTGGTGGCGGCCCTGGCGCGCATCAAGAGTTACCACGACTATGGCAGTTTTACGCCCGTGCAAGTGGCGGCCATTGCCGCGCTGGAAGGCGACCAAAGCTGCGTGACGGATATCTGCGCCCAGTACCAGCGACGCCGCGACGTGCTGGTCAAAGGCTTGCATGAGGCGGGCTGGATGGTGGAAAAACCGAAAGCGTCGATGTATATCTGGGCACATATCCCGCAAGCGTATCGCCACCTGGGTTCGCTGGAGTTCGCCAAGCTGCTGCTGCAAAAAGCCAAGGTGAGCGTGTCGCCCGGCATCGGTTTCGGCGAATACGGCGATGAATACGTGCGTTTCGCCCTGATCGAAAACGAGGCGCGGGTGCGGCAAGCCTTGCGCGGCATCAAGAATATGTTGCGTTCCGGCGACGGGAAAACGGAAGCGGCGGCATAAAAGTTGCTACATGGAATGATCTGTTGCCCCTAATATCACTACGGCGTATTTCTGACATCACGAATATAAAGTGGTTTTATATGCTGCAATGCGGCATCATGCATCTGTCTCCTCTATCTTCCTCCAAGAAAATAGATTCAGCCCGCTCCCGCAGCGGGCTTTTTTTTGCCCGTGATCCGCGCAAGTCGGCCAGATGCGTTCGAACGTGATTTCACATGAGTATTATTCATGGATGTATAAAATATCATCATTATTATTAATGGCTGGAACCTTCTATGATGGGTGCATACTTCATAAGGAGCACCTTCATGACCGTCACGACACACAATCTGGGCTACCCGCGCATCGGCGCCAAACGCGAACTGAAATTCGCCCTGGAAGACTACTGGAAGGGCAACAGCACCTTGGCCGCGCTGGAAGGCCTGGGCGCCGAGTTGCGCCAGCGCCACTGGCAAGACCAGAACGCGCTGGACCTGGCGCCGGTGGGCGACTTTTCCTTCTACGACCAGGTGCTGGACCTGAGCTTTGCGCTTGGCAACCTGCCGCGGCGCGTGCGTGGCATGGAAGGCGCGGCGCTCGATAACTATTTCCGCGTGGCCCGTGGCCGCTCGGCCAGCGACAGCGATTGCAGCGGCGTCCACGCCGGCGAAATGACGAAATGGTTCGACACCAATTACCACTATATCGTGCCGGAATTCGCGGCCGACACGCAATTCAAGCTCGACAGCAGCCGCCTGTTGCGGCAACTGGCGCAAGCGCGCCAGCTCGGTGTGCAAGCCAAGCCCGTGCTGATCGGTCCCGTCACCTATTTGTGGCTGGGCAAGGCCAAGGACGATTCCGACAAGCTGGCGCTGCTGCAAGGCTTGCTGCCCGTCTACCTGCAACTGCTGCGGGAACTGGCCGCGCAAGGCGTGGAGTGGGTGCAGATCGATGAACCTATCCTCGTCACGGAACTGGACGGCGCCTGGCGGCAGGCGCTGCTCACGGCCTATGAGGCCTTGAGCAAGGTCAACAGCGTCAAACTGTTGCTGGCCACGTATTTCGGCAAGCTGCAAGACAACCTGGCGCTGGCATGCACATTGCCGGTCCAGGGCTTGCACCTCGATGCCGTCAACGCCCGCGAGGAAGTCGAGCAAGTCATCGCCCAGTTGCCTGCCGCCAGCGTGTTGTCCCTGGGCGTGGTGAATGGCCGCAATATCTGGAAGACGGACTTGAACGCGGTGCTGGCCTGGCTGGAACCGGTCTACGCCAGCCTGAGATCGCGCTTGTGGATCGCGCCCTCGTGCTCGCTGCTGCACGTGCCCGTCGACCTGGACAGCGAGCAAAAGCTCGATACGGAGATCCGCTCCTGGCTGGCCTTTGCCCGTCAGAAACTCGATGAAGTGCGCGTCCTCGCCGGCGCCCTGAACCAGGGCCGCGCCTCCGTGCAGGCGGCGCTGGACGCGAATCTCGCCGCCGTGCAGTCGCGCCGCCAGTCGCCGCGCGTGCACAATCCGCACGTGAAGGCCGCTGTGGCCCGCATCGACGCCAGCCTGGGCCAGCGCGCCAGCGGCTTTGCCGAGCGTGCCGCCAAGCAAGCTGCGCTGCTGCAACTGCCGTTGTACCCGACGACAACCATCGGCTCGTTTCCGCAGACGGCGCCAATCCGCCAGGCGCGCAGCCAGTTGCGCAGCGGCCAGCTCGATGAAGCCAGCTATAAAAAGCTGATGCGGGCGGAAATCGCCCATTGCGTGCAGGAACAGGAAAGCCTGGGTCTGGACGTCTTCGTGCATGGCGAGGCGGAACGCAATGACATGGTGGAGTACTTCGGCGAACAGCTCGACGGCTATGCCTTCAGCCAATTCGGCTGGGTGCAATCGTACGGTTCGCGCTGCGTGAAGCCGCCCATCCTGTTCGGCGACATCAGCCGCCCGCGCGCCATGACGGTCGAGTGGAGCACCTACGCGCAGTCGCTGACGGACAAGCCGATGAAAGGCATGCTGACGGGCCCCGTCACCATCCTGAACTGGTCCTTCGTGCGCGACGACCAGGCCCGTTCCGTGTCTTGCCACCAGCTGGCGCTGGCCATGCGCGCCGAAGTGTTGGACCTGGAACAGGCCGGTATCCGCGTGATCCAGATCGACGAGGCGGCGCTGCGCGAAGGCTTGCCGCTGCGCAAATCGCAATGGGCCGACTATCTGCGCTGGGCCGTCGAATCGTTCCGCATCGCCGCCAATGGCGTGGCCGACGAGACGCAGATCCACACGCACATGTGCTATTCAGAATTCAACGACATTATCGCGCAGATCGCCGGCATGGATGCGGACGTCATCACGATCGAGACATCGCGCTCGGACATGGAATTGCTGGACGCCTTCGACGATTTTAATTACCCGAACGACATCGGCCCCGGCGTCTACGACATCCACTCGCCCAACATTCCGAGCCAGGAACAGATGGTGATGCTGATGCGCAAGGCGGCCGAGCGCATCCCCGCGCAGCGCCTGTGGGTCAACCCCGATTGCGGCCTGAAGACGCGCGGCTGGAAAGAAGTCATTCCTGCGCTGGCGAACATGGTGGCGGCGGCGAAAACCTTGCGCGCCGACCACGCGGCCTGAGGATGGCGGGGCAGGGGAGGCCGGCATGGATCAGATATAGAACAATCGTATTTCTGTCATCACAACATACCATTGGATTCGGATGCTGCGATGCGGCATCATTGCACCTGTCTCCTCTATCTCCTCCAAGGAAATAGATTCAGCCCGCTCCCGTAGCGGGCTTTTTTTTGCCGGCCCGGTAGCAAAGGATGGCGCTCCGCAGAGCGGGTCATGCCGATAAGCGATTGTGGCGGCGCCTCAGCGCCCAGGCCATGCCCAGAAGCATGGGCGCCAGCAGCGCCAGCGTGCCCGGTTCCGGCAACACCGCGATCGGCGCGGGCACCGGCGGAACGAAGTCGAGGTCGGCCAGGTTCGAATCGAGCAGGATGATGTCCGACAGCTTGAGCGTCGCAATGCCGCTGGCGTTGCGCGACCGGAACTCGATGCCCGCCAGGGCGCCGGTGCCGTTCACGCCGGGCAGGTTGCCGGTCAGCGTGCCCAGCGTGAACGAGATGCGTCCCGCCACATTGTCTATCGTGCCGGGAAAGAAGATGGTAGGGCCGCCGACGGACAGCAGGCCGCCATCGGCGACACTGGTGGCCGATAGCAGCCTGGGATCGAACGACATGTCGAACTGAAAGGCGAACAGGTCGGTGGCGCCATGGATCACGATGTAGACGCCAAAGCTTTGGTTATGCGACACGAACAGGGTCTCGGGCTCGATGTCGATGAGCGGAGCGGCGCTGGCCTGGATGGTACAGGCCAGCAAGGCCCCCAGGGCCCAGAGGCAAATCGATGTCAGTCGGGTGGTCATGTCGTGCTCCTCTTCAGGTTCGGTTTGGATCAAAACGGGCAGGCGGCGCCTGCCGGCAACTTGTGCGCCATAATGGCCAGGTCCCGCACGTCGACCACGCCATCGTCGTTGACGTCGCCGTCCAGCAGGGGGCCGCGCTGTCCCAGCATCCGACGCACCAGCTCCACATCGGCACAGTTGACTTCGCCAACCGTGATGCGCAGCGCGTGGTTCTGCTCGACTAACTCTCCGCGCAAGATGAGTTTGCCGGGAAGCACGGGCAGGCGTAGCACGCCCGGCACTGGCGAGATGCCACCGCCCGCGCGCAGGATTTCGGTGCTGTCGCCCGGCCGGAGCGTGACGCCGGGCGCCAGCGTCACGTAGATCTTGCCCTCCAGCTCCGCACCGTTCGCGACCTCGAGCCGCGTCGGAGTGCCACTGGTAAAGGCGTCCGGCATCTGGATCTGGCCGAACATCGACAGGGAAAAATTGCCGATAATCTGGCGTACGCCACGCAGCCGCAACACGCCGCTGTTGCCGAACCAGGCTTCCAGTGTGCCGCCCGTATAGTCGAAGGTGCCGTTGTTGATGATAAAGTTCGCGCTCAGGGCGCCGCGGGCCAGCGTGTAGCTGCTATGACCGGCGCCGATGCTCAGCGTGCCTTCCATCCCGCTGGCGATCGGCACCTTGGCTTCGATCCGGTGGGTGCCGCCATTCTGGATGAACACGCCAGTGCCATCCATGCCCACCACTGCTTCGTTGCTTGTCAGGACACCCTCGTTCAAGGTGTAGCTGCCGAAACCGCCAGCGCTGTAGCCCAGGGTCAAGCGGCGCAGCACGTCGTTGCTGCCATTGTCTTGCGTAAAGCTGCCGCTGCCGTTAAAGCCGATGTCCTCCGTCTCGGCCCTGAGCGTGGAGTCCACGCCGTCGAGCACGTAGGCGCCGGAACTGCCCGCCCTTGCACCGAGCAGCAGGGTCGGCGTGATCATGGTTCCGTCGGTCTGTTCCAGCCGCCCCTTGCCGGCAATGCCGACGGCGGCCCGAATGGCGTTCAGGTCCGCGTGCGCGCGCAGCGTCATGTTGCCGGCGCCGGTGGCATCGATCCTGAGGTCGAGCAGTTGGGCCGGCGCGGCGGCGCTGTCGCGTGTTACGGTCCGGTCGATATCGTCATGCTGCAACAGATACACTGTCCCGCCCGTCGGTTGGCCGGCGCCGCCTGGCCCGTCCAGCGTGTCGGACCAGTTATTGCCGTCTTCCCAGAAACCGCTGCCATTGATCCAGTAATGCGTATTGCTCGCGAAAAATGCCTGCAGGGAGGCGAACCAGGCGGGCGCAAGCTTGTCATAACCCTCTTGGGTGGCCGGATGGGTGCCATCCGTGAAGTCCGCCAGCGTCAGTTGCGAGCCGGCGTCCACAAAATGGGTGTTGCTGTGCTCCGTTGCCAGTATGCGGACCTCGTTGTTGTAGTCGTTGATGTATTTGTTCACAATGAATTCGCCCAGCAAGCGAAGCGCAGCCTCGTACTCGGTCGCCGTCAGGCTACCATCGCCGTCCGCATCGGCCGCCTTGAAGATACTGCCCGGATCAGGGTTCAGTTTTCTGCGGCCAATGAAGGCGGTCACCGCGCTGGTGAACTTCGCCTGATCGACCGCGCCGCTTTGGCCGCCGACTATTTCAAAGGAGAGTCCCTGTGCTTTCAGGTAATCGAGCAGGGTACGCGTTACCGTCGGCCCTGTGCCTTCGCGGGGATAGCCTATCGGCGGGATGGATGAGATAAAGATTTCCACCTTCTGTCCGCGGTCCTGATAGTCCTTGTTGATTTTATTGATCAGCGTAGCAAGCGCGCTGCCCAGGGCGACCGTGCCCAGGCCTCCGAGACCTCCTCTGCTGATGTCGACCTGCCTGAAGTCGTTGGTGCCGGCCATTAGCAGGATGATGGCCGGCTTGTAGGTGTTCCATGCAGCCGTGCCGGTAATATTGTCAACCGTGGCGCCCACAGCGCCTTGATGGGCAAGGTAATTGGGCGGGTCGGCGGGGTCATGGCCGGCGCCGACGTAGTCGATTTTCTTGCCAACCGCGAGCAGGTCGGTGAGCAGCTTCAGCCGGTAGCTGCGCTCCGGCCGCAAGGGATAGCCGGCCGTTAGCGAATCGCCCAGCGGCATTACTTTGATTGGCAGTGGCGGCTCGTCCGCGCCGGCGAGCGATGCCGCGCACAGCCACCACAACAAGATAAAAGTGCGCAAGATCTGCCGCATCCAGGAAAACATGCTGGCTTTGAGTGGGAAATTGCGGGGCATAAATCCTCCGGACGGGCTGCATGGCATCGAAGTGGCGTCAGGTCTAGCGATCTGCTGGGCTGGTGCGCCAGGCAGAGCCACGCAAGTCATGTGCCATGCTCCGCAGGTGCTTGATTTTTCAGGCTATTTATTCGGCCCAACCTGCCAGTTCGCAGGAAGTGTAAAGAAATCCGCTTCGGGAACCTGGCCCTGCCTGGTCAGATATTGATAAAGCATATTTCTATCATCACAACATACAATTAGATTTATATGATGCGATGCGGCATGATTGCACCTGTCTCCTCTACTTCCTCACAGGAATTAGATTCAGCCCGCTCCCGCAGCGGGCTTTTTTTTGCCTTTTTACGGTGCATGTCGCTGCGCACGCTTGCTTGTTATCCAGACATGGTGTTGCTTTTGTGCATGCTAAACTGGGCATTCCCCAGACCAAGGTTGCCTGATGCTTCAATTATTTCGTCACACGCTGGAGTCGACGCCCATCCTCGCCCTGTTTCTCGTCATCGGCGCTGGGTATGCGCTGGGGCGCATCAGCGTGTTCGGCTTTTCGCTGGGCGTGGGCGGCGTGCTGTTCGCGGGGCTGGCGCTGGGCGCGTTCGCTCCCGCTGCCGTGCCGCCGCCGATGGTCGGCTCCATCGGCTTGCTGCTGTTCCTGTATGGAATCGGCGTGCAGTATGGCGTGCAGTTTTTCGCCGGCTTGCGCGGCGCGGGGCAAAAACACAACCTGATCGCCTTTGCCGCCGTCATGGGCGGCCTGGCCGTGTCCGTCTGGGGCGGGCAGTGGATCGATATCTCGCTGCGCATGGCCAGCGGCGTGTTTGCCGGCGCCATGACCAGCACGGCCGCCCTGCAGGCGGCGCTGGAAGCGTCGCACGGCAATGGCGACGCGGCCGTCGGCTATGCCGTCGCGTATCCGTTCGGCGTCGTCGGCCCCATGCTGGGCCTGTACCTGGCCGGGCGGATATTAAAACCCGTGCTGACGCCGCCGCCGGCGCCCATCGTCGTGTCCGAAATTACCATCGATGAAGCCAAATTGGCGGGCGCGGCCCTGTCCGAACTGGCCGATGGCCCCCTGGCGGGCGTGCAAGTGATCGGCGTGCGCCAGGGCCACCAGAACCGCTTGCCCGATCCTGGCCTGGTGCTTGGCGTGGGCGATGCGCTGATGGTGTCGGGCACGGTGGCGGGCGTGGAAGCGGCGCGCACGGCGCTGGGCCACCTGGACCCGGGCCGGTTGATGAAGGACCGCAGCGTGTTCGACGGCACGGAAGTGTTCGTGTCGGACGCGGCAATCGTCGGCGTGCCCCTGGGTGAACTGAAGCTGTCCAAGGATTTTCCCCTGCAGATCGCGTTCATACGCCGTGGCGACGCCATGATCCTGCCCCATCCCTTCCTGACCCTGGAATTCGGCGACCGGGTGATGGCCATCGCGCCGGCGAAACATGCGGCCGACGTGCGCAAGCTGTTCGGCAATTCCATCACGGCCACGGCCGAGTTCAGCTATGTGTCGCTGGGCATGGGCATGGTGCTGGGCGTATTGCTGGGTCTGGTGCCTATCCCTTTGCCGTGGATAGGCTCGTTCAGCCTGGGCCTGGCGGGCGGCCCGCTGGTGATGGCGCTGATCCTGGGGCGCCTCGGCAGAGTGGGCAGGATCAGCTGGCGCTTGCCGCTGTCGGCCAACCTGGTCATGCGCAACTATGGCTTGACGATCTTCCTCGCCGCCGTCGGCATGGCGTCCGGTTTGCCCTTCGTGCAGCAGGTGGGCGCCGATGGCTTGCCCATGCTGGTGCTGGGCGCCGCCACGGTGCTGGTGGTGGTGGCCCTCGTCGTAATCCTGGGCAAGGTCTTCCTGCGCCTGCCATTCCCCGAGTTGCTGGGCATCGCGGCCGGCGCCACGGGTAACCCGGCCGTGCTGGTGTTCGCCAACCGCCTGGCCAAGTCGGACCGGCCCAACCTCGGCTACGCGATGATTTTCCCCAGCATGACCATCGTCAAGATCGTCGCCGTGCAGGTGCTGCTGCATTTGTATGGGTGATTCGGCGGTGAGTGGATCTGCTAAACGCGCCAGATTGTTATTTTTTTATACTTTTCTTCAGGCGATATGAAGCCAGAAGTGCAACCCGATAAGATTGTGGTTCGCTCAGGTTCGGGCATCAGCGCGGAAAGCGGCTTGCCCATCTTCCGCGATTCCCATGGTCTTTGGAAAAGGCTATGCCACCGTCAAATGTGGGAATGCCCCCAGCGTTGCTTTCAATAACATTTCGGGTGAGCGGATGCGTCTGGCGTCGAGTATCCAGCGCCATCCCAGGTAGTTTGGCAGGTAGCGCGTGGCCACGCCGTGAAACGGCCGTAACCATTCGCGCAGGCGGCTGTGATACGCATTGACGTTCTGCACATGCGCGGCGCCCTGCACACGGATGCCGGCGCGCAGGTTGACGGCCTCATGGCTGATACCCGCCTCGCTGGCAAACGCCCGGTAGGCGGCATGGCCATCCGTGACGAGCAGGATATCCTTGTCGATGACGGGCAACAAACAGCGGTGCAGCTGCGCCTTCGTCAGCGCGCCTTTGCCGGCGACGAAATCGAGCGTCTGGCCCGTGCGGTCGCGCGCCACCAGGATGCAGACTTGCTCGTTCGAGATGCCGCGCCGTTGCGCATGGCCGCCCCGGCGGCGGGCCGGACGCGTCATCTGCCTGGCCCCCTTTTCCGATTCCAGCACATATAGCTCGTCGGCCTCGGCGATGCCATGCAAGCCATGCGGCCGGTCCGTTTTTGCCAACGATAAAAATCGGTGGCGCCAGCGAAATGTGGTGTTGCGGTGTACGCCCAGTTGTAGCGCCGCCTTGCGCACGGAATCCGATGCAAGCAGGCAGTCGGCATAATCGAGCCACAGCGATTTATGGCGCAGGCGGGCCAGCGGCGTCCCCGTCAAGGCATTGAAGGTGCGCCCGCAAGGTACGCAGCGGTAGCGCTGCAAGCCGTGCGCATGGCCATGCCGGTGCAGATGGGGCGAGTGGCAGGCGGGACAGGCCAAGCGCGGCTGCGCCACGCCCTCCAGCAGCGCGACGGTCGCGTCGTGTGGCGTGCTGCCACGCAGCAGGGCCATGCCTGCCTGCCGCTGGCGCCGGTTCAACTGCGCAAACTGCGCGATAAAGCTGATCCATTCGGCTGGCTGCATGATCTGCTCCCGGAGTGGTGGGTATGCAGAGTCAGACAGCACAGCCAAGCGAAGATTCCGGCATGTCCCCTACTTGCCGATGACAGAGCCTTGGAAAACGTATGCGTGGGAACAGCTTGCCAGTCCCTATGGCAGGCACTGTCGCCCTGAAGCCGACTTCGGGCCTGCGTATCGCATATCGGCAAGCGACGCCCCTGTGGACAGGGAGGCAGCTTCATTTCGCGCATTGATGGCAAGGCAGGGACTGCCCCTGAGGCCGTCCTGTCACGCACCTCCGGGTACGCAAACTGAGCCTGCCATGTTGGCGATGGACACACACGTGAGTATTGCGTAGAATGCAATAATTCCACAGTGCAATAATTTATTGACGCAATAATTTTGGCAGTGTCGGTGATTTGCCGTACGGATATTAATTCAAGGAAAACGAAAATATATGAATGTGTCAAAAATAAGGTCAATTGTCGCGGTAATGCTGTCATGCTTGGCGTTTGTATCGTCTGCCGTTTATGCAGACGTATCACTTGACAATGATCTCAATGAAGCGGCTTACAAGGGTGACACCAAAGAAGTGCTACGACTGCTGCAGCAAGGTGCCCACGTCGATGCCGCCAATAAGTACGGGGCGCGCGCCATTGATTTCGCCGCCATGCGCGGCTACACCGAGCTGGCAAGGACGCTCATAGATGCTGGAGCCGATGTCAACCAAAAAAGCGGGAAGCAAGGAAATACTGTCCTCATGCATGCCGCTGAAAGGAAAGGCAACCTGGAGGTTCTGCAGATGCTGATTGGCGCTTCTGCGGATGTGAACGCCACTGACAATGAAGGCAAGACAGCATTATTCGGCGCCTGTTACAGCGGAAATGCAGAGGCGGTCAAGGTGCTGTTGGCAGCCGGTGCGCAAATTGATCATGCTGATAAGAAGGGCATCCAGCCTATCCATTTTGCTGTGAATAAGGGATATGAACGCAGCCATACCATGGGACATGAGGAGGTTGTTAAAATATTACTGGAGGCCGGCGCGAAGATCGATGCCCAGGATAAGAATGGCTGGCAACCCATCCACTACGCCGCGGACGGAGTAAATGTCTTGCTCGTGAAATTTCTGGTTGAATCCGGCGCGGATATCAATGCGCCGGCCATTGACGGTTTGACCCCATTGCAAATCGCTAAAAATCGCGATGTATGGGGGAGGGTGTATCGGGCCATGGATGAATTGCGTGTGAAATAGATCATGCTTATGCGATTCCCGGCCCCCTGAAGAAAGAAGAATCGGCTTGGTGCTCGCAGTGATTCGACGGCCTTTGCAATGTTGCCGCCACGTTGGCGAAGCGACGGAATGCCTGGCATTGCACGGGATGGCTACTTCGGGGGACATCCTGTGACTCCGGCGCGGTAAATTGCTAGCCTCGGCCGCTGGCCATCTACTGGCGAGTTTTGCCGGTGCCTACCGATTCCAGCCTATCCCAGCCACTCCCCCTTGCCGCGCCAGCCCGCGTGAAACCCCTGGCGCCGCTCCCAATCTGTTGTACAATCCTTGAGAACGGTCGTGCTTTTTTGTGCGCTGAGCTTCCTTGCGTGCAGGCATCACGGCAACCGATAAGAACAAGGAGACAGACATGGACCTGCAATACACGGCTGAGGAGATGGCGTTCCGCGACACGGTGCGCGCCTTCCTCGACACCCATCTGCCGGCGGACTTGCAGCGCAAGGTGCGCCAGCATTTGCGCCTGAACCGCGACGATTACGTGCGCTGGCACAAGATAGTCGCGCAGCAAGGCTGGGCCGCGCCGGCCTGGCCCGTCGAATATGGCGGCACGGGCTGGACGTCCGTGCAGCGCCACATCTGGGAAGACGAGTGCGCGCGCGCCGCCACGCCGCCCATCCTGCCGTTTGGCGTCAACATGGTGGCGCCCGTCATCATGGCGTTCGCCAGCGCCGAACAAAAATCCTACTACCTGCCGCGCATTTTGAATTGCGACGACTGGTGGTGCCAGGGTTATTCCGAGCCGGGCGCCGGTTCCGACCTCGCTTCCCTGAAAACCACGGCTGAGCGCGACGGCGACCATTACATCGTCAATGGCCAGAAAACCTGGACCACCTTGGGCCAGCACGCGGACATGATCTTTTGCCTGGTGCGCACGGACGGTACGGTGCGCAAGCAGGAAGGCATCAGTTTCCTGTTGATCGACATGAAAACGCCGGGCATCACCGTGCGTCCCATCATCATGCTCGATGAAGAACATGAAGTGAACGAAGTCTTCTTCGACAATGTGCGTGTGCCCGTCAGCAACCTGGTGGGCCAGGAAAACAAGGGCTGGACCTACGCCAAGTACCTGCTGGGGCACGAGCGCACGGGCATCGCCGCCGTGGGACGCTCGAAGCGCGAACTGACTTTCCTCAAGCAACTGGCCATGCAGCAAACCAAGCGCGGTGCGCTGCTGCTGCACGATCCCGCCTTCGCGGCCAAGGTCGCTACCCTGGAAATCGAATTGATGGCGCTGGAAATGACGGTCTTGCGCGTCATCAGCGAGGAAGGCAAGGGGCCGGGACCGCAGGCGTCGATGCTGAAGGTGCGCGGCTCGGAATTGCAGCAGCAGTTGACGGAACTGATGGTCGAAGCCATCGGCCCGCAAGCCTTGCCCTTCGACCCCGATTACCTCGACGGCGGCGCGCCGCACGGCGCAGGCGGCGACGACCTGGCCGCGCCGCTGGCCGCGTATTACTTCAATTACCGCAAGACATCGATCTATGGCGGCTCGAATGAAATCCAGAAAAACATCATCACGCAGATGATTCTGGGCCTGTAAGGCAGAAGGAGACGACATGGACTTCCATTTTAATCAGGAACAGCAGCAATTCGCCGATGCGCTCAGGCGCTGGGTCGACAAGGATTACCCGTTTGAAACGCGCAAGCAGATCGTCCACTCGGCCACGGGGACGTCCGACGCGGCCTGGGCCACCCTGGCCGAGCTGGGCATGACGGCCTTGCCGCTGCCCGCCGCCGTGGGCGGCTTCGACGGCACGGCCGTCGACATGCTGCTGGTGATGCAGGAACTGGGCCGCGGCCTGGTGGTCGAACCGTATCTGGCCACCGTGCTGGGGGCGCGCTTTTTGACTCTGGCGGGTGGCCACGACGGCGTGCTGGAACAGGTCGCCGGCGGCGGCCTGAAGCTCGCTTGCGCGCTGGGCGAGCGGCAGTCGCGTCACGATCTGCACGACATCGCCACCACGGCCAAGGCCAGCGGCGACGGTTTCGTGCTGGACGGCGAGAAAACCGTCGTCATCCACGGTGCGCAAGCGGGCTCTCTCATCGTCTCGGCGCGCAGCGGCGGCGCCCAAGATGACACGGACGGCATTGCGCTGTTCCTCGTGCCCGTTGACGCACCCGGCGTTTCCGTGCGCGACTACCGCACCATCGACGGCCAGCGCGCCGCCACCGTCACCCTCGTGCAAGTGGTGCTGGGCCACGACGCGCTCATCGGCCAGGCGGGGCAGGGCTGGCCCGTGCTCGACGCGGCGCTCGACTATGGCGCCGCCCTGTTGTGCGCGGAAGCCGTGGGCGCCATGGACGCCATCTTCGCCGCCACCCTGGACTACCTGAAGACGCGCCAGCAGTTCGGCGCGCCCATCGGCAAGTTCCAGGCCTTGCAGCACCGCATGGCCGACATGTTCATCCACCTGGAGCAGGCCCGTTCGATGGCCATGCTGGCCGCCGCCAAGGCCGACAGCGCCGACGCGGTAGATCGCCGCCGCACGGTCTCCGCCGCCAAGGCGAGGGTGGGACTGGCCGCCACCTTCGTCGGCCAGCAAGCCGTGCAATTGCATGGCGGCATGGGCGTGACCGATGAATTGCCTGCCGCCCACCATTTTAAGCGTTTGAGCATGATCGCCCTGACCCTGGGCGACGTGGATCACCATATCGCGCGCTTTATCGCCCAGCCGGGCTTCTTGCCGACGGAGACCGCATGACCGCATTGACCGGAATCAAACCCAAGCACTGGTATTTCGAAGACTTCACGCAAGGCCTGGAAATCGACCTGGGCCAGCGCCACGTGACGGAGAAGGAAATCATCGCCTTCGCCACGGATTTCGACCCGCAGCCGTTTCACGTCGACCATGCGGCCGCCGAAAAGACCATCTTCAAGGGCGTCATCGCCAGCGGCTGGCACACCTGCGGCATGATGATGCGCCTGGTGGTGGACAATCTGCTCAAGCATTCGTCCAGCATGGGCTCGCCCGGCCTGGACAGCATCCGCTGGTTGAAACCCGTGCGCGCGGGCGACACCCTGCACCTGAGCTACCAGGTCAAGGAAGTGCGCCCGTCGACGTCGAAACCGGACCGCGGCATCGTCATTTCCGTGTGGAGCGTGCGCAACCAGCATGGCGAAGTGGTCACCACGGTGGAGGGCATGGGCATGTTCGGCCGCCGCCCGGTGGAGCAAGAGGAGCAGGGCCATGCGTGATATCGCCGGCATCGCCGGTTTCCAGGCCCTGGCGGGCCAGCACGTGGCCGTTTCCGACTGGCTCACCATCACCCAGCAGCGCATCGACACCTTTGCCGACGCGACGGACGACCATCAGTGGATCCACGTGGACGCCGAGCGTTGCGCGCGCGAGTCGCCGTACGGCTGCACTGTGGCGCACGGTTTCCTGACCTTATCCCTGCTGCCGGCCATGCTGCAGGGGGCGCTGCACATGGCCGGCATCCGCATGGCCATCAACTATGGTCTCAATAAAGTGCGCTTCCCCGCGCCCGTGCCCGTCGGCAGCCGTTTGCGCGCGCGGCTCGACATCCTCTCCGTCGAGGACGTACCGGAAGGCGCGCAGGTGAACTGGGCCGTCACCATGGAACGCGAAGGCGATGTGAAACCCGTGTGCGTGGCGGAGTTTTTGATGCGCTGTTATCCCTGACGGGAAATGACGGGCTTGCCAGGTTTAGCGCGGCACCTGCGCAAACGGCATGCATAGAATGAGCGGGTTGTCCGGAAAGGGCGTGAAGCCGTATTTTCTGTAAAATGCCGTCGCTGTGTCGTTCTTGGCATCGACAAATAGCGCATATCCGCCAATTTCGCCGGCGACGCGCGCTGCGCGGTCCAGCGCATGACATAGCAGATACTCGCCGTGTCCGCGACCTTTCATGTCATTGCGTACCGCCAGTCGGGCCAGCGAGAATCCGGGCACCTCGCGCGGCATTCTTTTGGCAATCTCCGGTGGCAAAGTATCTTTGGCCACCATTCTTCTCACCGCCAGCGTATAGAAACCCATCACGTCCATGGGCGCACCATCATCAACCAGGACATAGGTCCTGGAGATGGATTTTCGTTGATGTTGTCCTGCTGTCACCTGCAGAAAGACGTTCAGCTCAGGATTTCCGCAGTCAAAGTCACTTACCTCGTGGACCGTTTCCAGCGGGACTATTCTGATTGCCATTGTCAATTTCCCTTTGCTTGAATTTCTCAAACGCCCGCATCAGCGCAGCATTGGGTGGGGAGGGGTTATCCAACAAACTAATGATCATGGCAGCGTCATTCTTCGAGAAATGAATGGTCTTTTCCCGATCGATGATCCTTTCGGCCTTTTCAAGGGAGGCTTGCACCATGAACTGATTCAGTGTCGCGCCGGTTAATGCCGCCGCCTCCTGCAGCTTCAGTGTGATGGTTTGAGGGATGCGGTTGGTGATCCTGTCGCTGGTTTCCGTTGTGCTCATAGGTAGTGCCTTTCGCGGCTGAACGCGTGCATCGATATGTCAACTTTTGGTTTTCGGCTGGTTTTCCATCTTCAGTATAGGTCGATTTGCGTCAAAATGGAAACGCTGCGTCATTTTGACGCAGTGGCGGATGCTGTTGCGCCATGGATGGCTAGCCTGCCGGCTCACTCCCCGTCCGAGGCGCAATACCTGTCCCGCCCCGTATGCTTGGCGCGGTACAGCAGGGCGTCGGCGGCGCGGATCAGGGCGCTGGGGTCCATGCCTTCGGTGGGCATGACGCTGGCCATGCCCAGGCTGACGGTGACGTGCGGGCCGACGCTCGATCGGGCGTGGGGAATGTCCAGCGCGCGCACCTCGTCGAGGATGCGCTGGGCCACCACTTCGGCGCCGTCGCGCGTTTCCTGCGGCAGCAGGATGATGAATTCCTCGCCGCCGTAGCGCGCCAGCAGGTCGGGCGGACGCACGGCGCAGCGGCGCAGGGCGGCGCTTACCTGCTGCAGGCACAGGTCGCCCGCCTGGTGGCCATACGTGTCGTTGTAATCCTTGAAATGGTCGATATCGGCCATGATGAGGGCCATCGGCGCGCCATCGCGCGCGCAGCGCCGCCATTCGCTGTCCATCGTCTCGTTGAAGCTGCGCCGGTTGGCCACGCCCGTCAGCGAGTCCGTCAGCGACAGTTCGCGCATGGCGTCGGCCTGCCGCTTGATGGTCAGCTGGCTGCGCACGCGGGCGCGCACGACGGCGGCGTTGAACGGCTTCGTGATGAAATCGACGGCGCCCGCCTCCAGCGCCCGCGTCTCGTCCTCGGGCTGGTTCAGGGCCGTGACGAAGATGACGGGAATGGCGCGCAGGACGGCCGACTCGCGCAGCGCGCCGCAGACGGCATAGCCATCCATGCCGGGCATGACGGCGTCGAGCAGTATCAGGTCCGGCAATTGATTATGCGCAATCTCCAGCGCCTTGTCGCCGCTCAGGGCGAACAGCACGTCGTGTTCCTCGCGCAGCAGCTGGTGCAGGATCTGGATGTTTTCCATGGCGTCATCGACGATGAGGATGCGCCCGTTCATGGCAAGGTTGGTCCAGCTCACTTGTTTTCCTCTCGTTTCAGCTGATCGAGCACGAGTTTTTCCGCCTCGGCAAAATCCAGCGTTTCAATCGCGTCCGCCATCGCCAGGGCCGCTTCCCGGTCCGCCTGTTGCAGGGCGGGGTGCAGGGCGTGGAATTGCGCCAGCGCTTTCAGGTTATTGTTGTGGATCAGGACGAGCAGCTCGGCCAGGCCGGCGCGCAAGTCGACCGGCACGCCGCCGGGCGCGGGGGCTGCCGCATGCCCGCGCCGCAGGGGCGAGGGCAGGGTGCGCGCCGCGTCGATGACTTCGGCCATCGCGTGTTCCAGGCGGCCCAGCAAGGCGGCCGTGGCATGCGATTGCCCCGTTTTCAGCGCTTTTTCCGTCTCGGCGGCCAGGCTGGCGACATGCGTGGCGCCCAGGTTGGCGGCCACGCCGCACACGCGGTGCAACAACTGCGCCGCCTGCCGCGCCTGGCCAGCGGCCAGCAGCCCCCGGGTTTCCTCGACGGCGTCGCCTTGCGAATTTTCAAAGCGCTTGAGCAGGGCCAGGAAGGCGCCGTAGTCGCCGCCGAAGCGGTGCAGGGCCGCCGCCAGGTCGATGCCGGGCACCGTGTCCGGCAGGTCCGGCGTTTCCGCGACGGCGTTGCCTGCCTGCATGGCGTTGTCGCCGCCCCCCAGGGGCACGAGCCGGGTCAGGGTCTGGATCATCTCGTCGACATCGATGGGCTTGGCCACATGCGCGTTCATGCCGCTGGCGATGGCGCGCAGGCGGTCTTCGTCCATGGCGTTGGCCGTCATGGCGATGATGGGCAGATCCGGCAAGCCCAGGGCGCGGATGGCGAGCGTGGCGTCATAGCCATTCATGACGGGCATCTGCAAATCCATCAGCACCACGTCCCAGGCATCCGGCGTGTTGGTGAGCAAGTCGACGGCCAGCTTGCCGTTGGCGGCCAGGGCCACGCGCGCGCCCGAGTGCAGCAAAATGTACTGCGCCACTTCCTGGTTGATTTCATTGTCTTCCACCAGCAGCACGCGCATGCCGCTGAGCAAACCCGACAAGGGCGTGGAAACGGGCAGCGCGGAAGGGGTGCCGCGGCCCTCGCGCACGGCCGTCACGGCCGCCAGCAGGCGCGCCGGGGTGGCCGGTTTCGAGACGATGCCGGCCAGCATCAGGCTGTCGGCCAGGCGTTCGAGGTTTTCGCTATCCTGGTCGGCCACCAGCATGATCACGGGCGGCAGCGGCAGCGGCGCGTCGGCGCGCGCCTCGGTGAGCATGGAAATGCCATCCATGCCGGGCATGGCCGCGTCGAGCAAGACGATGTCCGCCGCCGGCCCGCCGCTGGCGTGGGCGCGCAGCAGGGCCAGGCCGGCCGCGCCGCCGTCGGCACTGCGGCTGTGCCAGCCCTGCGCCGCGCACCAGTCTTCCAGCATGGCGCGCACGCTGGCGTTGTCGTCGATGATCAGCAGCGACAGCTCCCGGGGCGCGCTTCTGCCCGGCGGTTCGGACGGCGGCATGACCTTGTCGAAGCGGCAGCTGAAGCGGAAGTCGGAACCCTGGCCCAGCGCGCTGGTGACGCTGAGGCTGCCTCCCATCAATTCCACCATGCGCCGGCAGATGGCCAGCCCCAGTCCCGTGCCGCCGTATTTGCGGCTGGTGCTGGTGTCGCCCTGGGAAAACGCGTCGAAGATGCGTTCCTGCTCGGCCGCGCCGATGCCGATGCCCGTGTCGCGCACGGAAAACTCCAGCGTGACGCCGGCCGCATCCTCGGCTGCCTTGTTGATGGTCAGCACCACTTCGCCATGCGAGGTGAACTTGACGGCATTGCCCACGAGGTTGATGAGGATCTGTTCCACGCGCAGGGCGTCGCCGATCAGTTCGTCAGGCACGCCGGGGCCGAGCACGAACACGGGTTCCACACCGCGCGCCCAGGCGCTGCTGGCCAGCAAGACGCCTACGCTGCCCAGCATGCGTTCGAGCTGGAAGCGGCGCTGTTCCAGCACCAGCTGGCCCGCCTCGATCTTGGAAAAATCGAGCACGTCGTTGACGATGTTGAGCAGCGATTGCGTGGCCATCTGGATCTTGCCGACATAGCTGCGCTCGCGCCGTTCCAGCGGCGACTCTTCCAGCAGGCGCGCCAGGCCGATGATGGCGTTCATCGGTGTGCGGATTTCATGGCTCATGTTGGCGACGAATTCGCTCTTCGCGATGCTGGCCGCCTCGGCTTTGTCGCGCGCGCGCACCATCTGCTCGTTGAGTTCATGCAGGCGCAATTCCGTGCGCTTGAGCTCGGAGACGTCCGAGGCCAGCACGAAAAATCCCCGCACGCCGCCGCCGTCGTCGACATCGGGGATGTAATTGGTCCACGTGTGGCACACCTGGCCGGCGGGGTCGAGCAGGTCGCGCTCGAAGCTTTGCGGCCGGCCCGCCAGCACTCCTTCCACGTGGGGCGCATACGCGTCGAACAGTTCCTGCCCCAGCAATTCGCACATGTGGATGCCGGCCAGCTCGGCGCTGCTGCGGCCAAACCATTCGTTATAGAAATTATTTGCGAAACGGCAACGCAAATCGGCACCCCAGTACGACACCATGCCGGGCAGGTTGTCGGTGACGGTGCGGATGAAGCGCTCGCTCTGTTCCAGGCGCAAGGTGGTGGCGTGCAGCACCTCGGTGGCGCGCTTGCGTTCCGTGATGTCGATCGACACCCCCAGCACGTGGCTGGGGCGCCCCGCATCGTCGCGCAAGACCACCTTGCGCGTGGTGAAGTGGCGCGTGGTGCCGTCGGCCGTGTTGATCGCCTCCTGTTCGATTTCCACCATCTGCCCCGTGGCCAGCAGCTTGCGGTCGGCGCTGACGAAGGCCGACGCCTGCTGCGGCGGGAAGAAATCGTGGTCGGTCTTGCCCAGCAATTGCTCGCGCGAGCGTCCCAGGGTCAGTTCCGCGTGGCGGTTGATCATTTCAAAGCTCAGCTTGTCGGCCCGCTTGACGAAGACCATGGCCGGGATGTTTTCGATGATGGTGCCAAACAGGTGTTTCGAGCGGCGAAATTCCGCTTCGCTGCGCTTGCGCTCGCTAATGTCCAGCCACAGGCCCGATACGCCCAGCAACTGCCGTTCCGGGCCGAAGATCGGGTGGTACGAGACGATCCAGTGACTCAATTGCTCGCGCTGCTGGCCGCCATGACCCTGCAATTCGATGTCGACGATGGGCTGACCCGTCCCGATCACCTGGCGCACGCGGCGTTCCACGTCCGCGCGCACGGCGTCGTCGAACAGCATGGCGCCGACGGGACGGCCCAGGTGCTGCGCCACGCTGGCGCCGTTGATGGCGGCCAGATAGTGGTTGATCATGACGATGCGCAAGTCCAGGTCCACGAACAGCATGCCGATCGGCGCCGTCGCATACACGGTTTCCAGCAGGCGCGTGGATTTTTCCAGGGCCAGCGTGCGTTCGGCCACCAGGCTTTCGAGCTGCGTGCGGTGGCGCCGCAAGTCGCGTTCCAGCGCGCCCAGCGCGCTGGCCATGTCGGCCGATTCGCGGTCCGCGTGCCGGTTCGCGAGCAGCGGTTTGCCCTGCGCCAGCGCGTGGATCTGCTGCGTCAGTTCCTGCAGGGTGCTGGCCAGGCGGCCGCCCACGCGCCAGGCCAGGGCAAAGCCTGCGCCCAGCAGCAGCGCCAGGATGAGGGAAGCCGTGATCACGGAGCGCAGCAGGGCTTGCGCCACCGTGCTGGTGCGCATGGTGACGGCCACCGTCCAGGCGTCGTCCGGGGCGCGGCGAAAGCCCGCATACACGTCGATGCCTTCCAGGGTGGCATGGCGCAGCACGCCTTCGCGTGCATGGCGTATCCGTTCCAGCAGGGGCGCCGCGCTGCGCTGGCCCACATAGCGCTGCGGCGTCAGGGTACGCGCCACGTTGATGCCGTCGGCATTGATGAGGACCGCGTCCAGGTAGGCCGGCAGGCGCAGTTCGCGCAGCAGCACGGACAGGTAGTCTGGCGGATACAGCGCCGTCAGCACATAGGCGGGACCTTGGTCACGCGGCAAGGGTTGGTTCAGGGCCAGTTGCGGCACGCCGTCGGGCGTCTCTGCCAGGCTGGTCAGCCGCGCCTTGCCCTGGTCGCGCGTGCGCTCCATGCTGGCGACCCATTTTTGCGGCAGCGGAGGCGGCGCCTGGCCGGCGGGCAATGTCGTATTGAGCAACTGGCGGCCCTTGGCGTCGGAGACGATGAAGCCACTGACGGCCAGGCCCGGCTGCAGCAGGCTGCCGGCCAGGGTCCGCAGGGCGCCGACATCGTCCGTTTGCAGGGCGGGCGAGGCGGCCAGGATGCGCGCGGCCATCTGGGCGCCGCTCAAGTCGCGTTCGATGGCGGCGGCGACCGCCAGCGCCGCCTGCGCCGTTTCGCTGACGACATGGTCGCGTTCGCGCGTGTAACTTTGCGCCACGAGCAGCAGGAACACGAGCGCCGTCGGCATGACCCAGGCGAGCACCAGCCATGAAATTCTTGAGCGTATCGAAGGCAAATCTTGCACCCGGAAAGCTCCCAGAATGGATGAGACGACAGGCAGGCTGACGCTGGCGCTGGCTGACCTTGAATGAAAAGATGCTAGACGAAATTGATTGTTCTGACAAGCCTAGTTTCCGTGATGGAAAAAAGGTTGCGCAAGGCATACAAAGGAGGGGATGTCCCTCCCGCCGTGGCGGCGGGAAGGCGGCGATGCTTATTGCAGCACGGTCAGCACGTCGACATCGATTTCCGGGCTTTCCATGAAGTCTTTTTCCACTTCGCCACGGATTTCCACCTGGGTTTTGGCGTCGATCTTGCGGTTCATGAAGACCTTGTCGTCGATGTCCACGCGGATTTCCGCCGTGCCGTCGGAGAACGTGTATTTTTCCTTGCCGACCTTGCGCAGCAAATGGCCGCGCAGCACGACGGCCTGGTCGTCGACGGGATGTTTCAGGATGGCGGCCACGTTGACGGGCGCGGCCGGGCCGGCCGTCGGTCCCACGTACTGGGCTTGCGCGCCGCCGGCCAGCAAGGCGCCGGCGGCGGCCAGGGAAACGATGCGTTTGCGGTGTAATGACATGGTATTCCTTTGATAGTGACTGGCGTGTCAGAAGAAGACGGCGGTGCGGGGGATGATAGCACCGGTATTGCCATAGGGCATGTTCGCCCGGACGCTGCCCGTGCTGGCCACGCCATCGTCGAGTTTGCTGTCTATCTGTTCCGCGTAACTCTCGGGCAGGTTGTCGAAACGGATGCCGTTGCCGGCGCGCCCGCCCACTTCATCGTTGTACAGGTAGACGGCGCCGCCCTGGGCGCTGGTCATGAATTGCGAGGTGCCGTTGTAGGAGCCCGTGATGAAGCCGCCCAGCGCCAGGTGCTGCGGCGCCAGCGTGAATTCGCGCGGCTGGCCGTCACCGATCTGGCCGTCGCCATTGCCGTTGCCGGCCGAGTTGGGCACGTGGGTGGTGCCCTGGATATCGTCGCCGGGCAGGGCGCGGAACTTGTCCTGGTAGGCGTTGACGGCGGCCGTCAGCGCATTCGACTGCTGGATGATGTTTTTCACCTTGGCGCTGTCGATCAAGCCTTGTCCCTTGAGCACGCCACCGAGCAGCAGGCCGATGATGACCAGGACGATGGCGATTTCTACGAGCGTAAAGCCGTGCTGGCGGCGTGGGAGCATGGGGTTTCCTTGAAAAAAAGTGCGACAACTTGGGATGGCAGTTTACTGCATTTAATGCCGGGCGCGCATGGCAGGATCATGGTGCGGCCTTTGCTTTCTTCTGGGCAAGTTCGTCGAGCCGGCGCGCCAGGAAAGTCAGCTCGCGCGGATCGCTGATCTGGCCGCTGGCGATCAGGCCGCCGATCACCAGGCGGGCGCTGTCGAGCTGGTCCATGTCTTCCAGGATGAACGCTTCCATCTCGCGCACCCACGGTGGCACCTGCGGCCCCGTCGCCAGGCGGCGCAGCGCGCGCGCATATGACAGGGCCAGCGGCAGGTCGCGCAGCTGGTGCTTCGCCACGAGCACCGCCTGCGCCATGGCGGGCCAGCGGCGCTGCGGGTCGGCCGCGAAGCTGGCGGCGACAAAGGCCAGCATGCGCCGCGCGCGCTGCGGGTCGGCCACGCCGGCATAGATTTCGCTGGCGGCCATCAGCGAGTAGTTGCTGCGCGGATCGAGCGTTTGCGCCGTCTCCAGCCAGCCGGCCAGGCGGTCATAGTCGAGTTCGCGCCACGGCAGGCTGACGCCGGGCTGATCCTCGAACGATTGCAGGTACAGCAGCATGGCCTTGGCCATGGCCAGCGGCTCGCCCAGGCTGGCCAGGCGCGCCACGCCGGCCGGTGGTGCGGCGGGCAGCGGCCGCGCCTGTGCCGGGGCCTGCTGCTGCGCCAGGCGCCAGCCCAGCTGCAGCAGCAGGCAGGCCGCCAGCAGCCAGCACAGGGTGCGCGGCACGCTGCTCCAGGGGCGCTGGGCGGCGGCCATCAGATGTTGCGCCGGTAAAAGTCGCACAGCGCGCAGCTGGCCAGCAAGGCCACATAGATGGCCGTTTGCACCGCCACCCCGGCCAGGGCTTGCCAGTCGCCGGTGGCGTACAGCAGCCAGTCCGTGCGCGCAAAGGCGTCGAGGCGTGGCAGCAGCAGGGCCAGCACGTCGATGGCGCCGGCCGTGGCCCGCTGCGCCAGCGAGTCGCCCGCCTGCGGCCCGTGCGCCAGCAGTTGCAGGCTGCCCAGCATGCGCGCCAGCACATAGAAGCCGCCCGTGGCGGCCAGCGCCGGCAGGGCCTGTTGCAGGCTGGCCGCGCACAGCAGGCTGAACGCGGCGACGATCCACAATTCACCGAGCAGCGACAGCGCCCACAGCGCGCTGTGCGCGGGCGCGGCGAACAGCGCCATCAACAGACCGAACAGCAAGGCGGGCACGGCCGCCAGCACCGCATAGCCCAGCAGTTTGCCCAGCAGATAGGCGGCGCGCGGCATGGGCAGCGCCAGCAGCAGTTCCAGCCCCCGCTCGGCCGCTTCGCGCGCCATGCTGGTGATGATGAAGGTGGACAGCAGGAAGACGCCGGCCAGGCGCAGGGTGGCCGCCAGCAGCGCCACCTGTACGGCGCCGCTTTCCGTCAAGGCCAGTTGCTGCAGGAAGCCGGCCAGGGCGGCGGCGCCGCAGGCGGCCAGCATGCATAGCCACGGCAGGCGGCTGCGCAGCGCTTCGAGCAGCGTGTAGCGGGCGATGGTGAGGGCGGGAAAAAACATGGGCATCAACGGGGCAGCCTTTGCGCCGCCACCATGCGGTTGAACAGGATGTTCGGCGACAGCCAGACGACGATATCGTCGAACTCGCCGCCCGGCTGCTGCGGGCCGCTGGCGGCGCGGCTGATGAAGGTGGTGGCGTTCGAGGCATTGTTGCGCTCGTCGACATTGTTGCCGAAAGGCACAGCCTGGCGCTGGCCCTGCACGCTCGTGGCGCCGAAACCGTTCTTGCCGTGCGACATGATCATGGCGGGGATGTCGTTCAGGGCCGTCGCCTGCAGCAGCGCGCCGCCCTGCCGCGTGACGATGCTGATGTCGCGCGGCGTGCCCAGGGTGAACTGCTGACCGCTGTCGCTGAAGGCCGGCGTCACGCTGTAGCGGAACAGATTGTTCCAGCTGTCGCCCGGAAGCAGCCCCAGGGTGGCCCACGGCAGGAAGCCGGCGCGTTTCTCGCCCGTGCAGCGCGCGCCGCGCCGGTCTTCCAGGCCGCTCATGGCGGAGATGGCGGGACACGGCAGGTAGCCGTAGCGCAGCGCGTAGCCCGTCAGCGCTTCCTTCGCATCATTGAGCGCCTGTTGCGTCTGGGCCACCTTGCGCTGCTCCAGCTGCACCGTCAAGGGCGTGACCAGGCCGCCTATCATCAGGCCGACGATGACCAGCACGATGGCGATCTCGATCAGGGAAAAGCCGCGCTGGCGGCGCGAAGGGGGCGGGCGGGGGCTCATGGCAGGTTGCGCGCGGCGCGCATGCGTTGGTACAGGGCGGGCAAGGTAATCCAGGTCAGCATGTCGTCGAAGGCGCCGCCCGGCAGCGCGGCATTGTCGGTGGCGGGGCGGGCAATGAAACCGCGGCTGGCGCGCTCGTTCGTGGCTTCGTCGAGATTGCCGCGTGCCGTATTGATCTGCGTCACGCCGCTGGCGGCCGTGCCGTAATGCTCCTTGCCTTGCGAGAACAGCACGACGGGCAGGCACTGGGCGCTGACGTCGCACAGGTCCTGTCCCGCCACGTAGGCGAAGTTGCCGCCGCCGTCGCGCGTGAGGACGACCCGGTTGGCGACAGCGGAAAACGAGACGATGGGTGCGCGCGCCATTTCCGGCGTGACGCTGTAGCGCAGCAGCTTGCCCCAGGCGTCAACGCCCGTCACGCCCAAGGCGACCCATGGCAAAAAGCCGCTGCACTCGGCGTCGCCGGCGCAGTCGGCGGGGCGTTCGCGGCCGTCGAGGGCGGAGGCGGCAGGGCGGGGCAGGCGGCCATTGGCCGCCGCAAAGCCCAGCAAGGCGTCGCGCGCCTGCGCCAGGGTGGCCAGGGTGCGCTGCTGGCGTTCGGCCTCGCCCGTGTTGCGGCCGAAGGCGCCGATCAGCAGGCTGGCCGCACCCAGGCCCAGCACGGCCACCAGCAACAGCAGGGCGGCGCCCCGCTGGCGAGGCGGTTGGCGATGAAGTTGCCAATGAGCTTGCCATGGCGTCATGGCGGCGCCTCCTGCGCTTCGCTGACCGTGCCGCTGGCCGGGTCGTAGCGCTGGCCGGGTTTCAGCAGCAGCACCTGGCCGTTCGACAGGCGCAGGGTCAAGGTGCCGGGCTTGCCACTGGCAAGGCGGTTGTGCGGCTCGTTCTGCGCTTCCTGGTTCAACCAGACGGTGGAGCGGCCGCTGCTGCGCTGTACCACGCCATTCAATTCCACGGGCGGGGCGGGTGGCGGCGGTGGCGGCGGTGGGGGCGCCGCCAGGGCCGGATCGGGCGCCGGCGGTCCGTAGCGCTGCGCGTCGAGCTGGGCGCGCTGTTCGGGTGACAGGAACAGTCGCCCCAGCTGCGGTGGCTGCGCCTGGACCGCCAGCGCGGTGCCGGCCAGCAGTGCGCACAGGACGAGGGTGCGCTTCATGGCCGCCCCAGTTCGGGTATGGCCGCGCTGCCCAGTGTCAGCCACAGCAGCTCGCATTCGGCGCCCAGGGTGGGCGCCGTCCCGCTGCCCGGCCCGGCCCCGGCCGCCGCATGGCGCTTGAGCGTGCAATCCTGCACGGCGAAATAGCCGGCCTGGCGCAAGTCGTCCAGCAAGTTCAGCAAATCCATTTCGTGCAGCAAGTCCATCTGCAGGCGCATGCGGCTGCCGCGCAGCTGATATTGCCCCATCACCATGGGCAAGGGCACTTGCAGCCCTTGTTGCGGGCTGATGTCATAGCTGATCGGCAGCAATTTGCGCCGTTCCTGGCTGCGGCGGATGGCGTCGATCCAGGCCAGGCGGTTTTCCTCGCCGATCAGGCCGCGCTGGCGCAAGGCCAGGAATTGCGGTTCGTAGGCGCGGATTTCCTGCTTCTCCGCCTCCGCGTGGTTGAACAGGGTGCTGGCCGCCGAGCGCGTGCGCTGGGCCAGGTCCAGCTGCTGCGCTTCGCGCGCGCGGTAGGCGATGCTCAGGCTCAGCAGCAGCAGGCTGGCCAGCATGGTCAGCGCAAAGCACAGCAGGGCGCGGCGTATCAGGTGCAGTTCGCCCAGCCAGGCGGGCAGCGTGCGCGCGGGCGCGCCGGTCCGCTGCATGCCGGGCAGGGGCGGCTGCTTGACGGGGCCGCTCATGGCTGCCACGCGAGCAAGAGGGTGAAGCGGGCCTGGCTGGCCGGCGCGGGTGCGGCGCTCTTGCCGGACAGGGCCACGCTGGGACGCAGGTCCAGCGGCGTTTCTTCGATCGTCACCTGCAGGCCCGGCTGGCGCGCCAGGGTTTGCGCGAAGGCCGTGATGGCGGACAGGGCCGCGCGATAATCGCTGTTCGGCATGGCCACGTCCGCTTCCAGGCGCAGCGATTGCGCCGGCGCGACGGGAATGCCGGCCAGGGCGCTGCCGGTCGGCCCGTCCGTACCCTGCCGCTGCTGCTGCTGCTGCTGCTGCTGCTGCTGCTGCTGCTGCTGCGCCGGCTGGCCATCGGCCGCGCGCGCGGGCGCCCGGCCCGCATGCCAATGCAGCTGGCCGAGCGCGACCTGCGGCGACTGGTCCAGCGCGGCGCTCAGCATGCCCAGCAGGCGGCCCGGTTCCGGCGCCTGGCTGGCGATCATCTGGCCCAGGGTGACGGCCACTTTCATGTTCTGCGTCTTGGCCGGCGCCGGCGGCTGGGTCGACATGACGCTGCGGTAGCGTTCCTGGTAGGACGCCGTTTCCTGCGCCAGGCGCTCGATGGCGGCCCCGTCGGTGATGCCGCCCAGCAGGTTAATCGCGCACCACAGCGCTGCCGACGCGCCGATCAGCGCGCTGGCGCCATACAGCGTCTTGCGCGCGCGCTGGAAGTGGTAATAGCGGGCCAGCGCGCCGGGCGGATAGTGGCTGGGCGGCGGATGCTTGCCCAGCAGGGTCAGCAGCAATTCGTCGGCCAGCGCCGGCGTCTGGCGCAAGCCCAGCCGTTTGCCGGCCAGTTGCAGGTCGATGAAGTGGTAAGCCACTTCGACGCCGTTGTCGCACAGCAGTTCGAGCTTGGCGATCTGCGCCGCCGGCGCCAGGATGACGGTATTCAAGACGTCGCCGCGCGCCAGCATGCGCGTGCTGGTGAGAAATTGCCGCGTCTTTTCCGTTTCCAGCGCAATATTCACGGCCACGCCGTCGAGCGCGATGGTGGCCGTCTGGCGCGAAAAGCGCAGCTGCCCTTTTTCATAATAACTTTGCCGCAAGCCGCCCGATTGCTGCGTCACCAGCAGCAGGTGTTCGTGCGCGATCGACAGCTTTTTGACCAGCGCGATACTGAGCAGGCTGGTCGAATAAATGCCGGCCACGGGCACGCGCAAGTGCTCGAGCGCCTCCGTCCACGGCTGCAGCAAGCCTGGGTTGGTCAGGGCGAAAAACAGTACCTGGTCATCGTGGCGGCCCGTGCTGTCGCGGCCCAGCAGGGTGCTGCCCCGATAGGGCGTGTCGCGGTGCAATTGCTGCTTGCGCCGCTCCAGCAAGGCACGGCCCGCCTTGCCGCGCACATGGGGCAGCAGCTGGCGCTGGAAATCTTCCTCGATCAAGTCCGTCAGCAGATAGGCGGGCACATTGAGCCGCTGTGCCTGCGGATCTTCCAGCCACGCGGCGAAGCCGTCCAGCCCGGCCGCGCTGGCGGGGAAGGCCTGGCCGGCGCCCAGCACGCCGTGGTCCCAGTCGTAGGCGCACAGGGTGTCGCTGGTGATGTAGAGCAATTGTTTGCGGAACACGGCGGCCTCAGGTTTTGATGGTGCTGATGGTGTCGTAAATCGGCCCCAGCACCGACAGCATGATCCAGCCTAGCAGCAAGCCCAGGATGACCGTCATGGCCGGCTCGATCATGGCTTGCACTTTTTCAATCAATTCCTTCACTTCACGGTTGTAAAAGTAACTGACATTGCGCAAGGCCGTGTCCAGCGAACCCGTCGCTTCGCCCACCTTCAGCATGCGGATCACCAGCGGCGGGAAGATGCCCGTGTGCTGGAAGGCGGCGGTGACGCCGTAACCCTCGCTGATCAGCTGGGCGGCGCGGCGCAGGCCGGCCGCCACCACCTGGTTGCCGGCGATGCCTTCGGACAGGCGGATGCATTCGAGTATCGTGATGCCGGAGGCATACATCAGGGCAAAGAACGTGGCGAAGCGGGCCAGGATGATCTTGTGCAGCACGGGACCGACCAGCCACAGCCGCAGTTTCAGACCATCCCACGCATGGCGCGCCGCCTCGCTGCGGCGCACGAGGGCGCGCCCGCCGAAGAACAGCAGCACGGGCAAGGCCAGCAACAGATACCAGTAATCGATGAAGACATTCGACACGGCAATGAGCACGCGCGTGTGCAGCGGCAGTTCGCCGCCCATGTTGCGGATGAACGCCGTCAGCTGGGGCACCAGGTAGATCATCAGGAAGAACGTCACGGCCGCCACGACGATGGCCACGATGACGGGGTACATGATGATCTTGCGCGTCTGCGAGGCCAGCTCGTCCTGCCACTTCAGGCTTTCCGACAGGTTCTTGAACACCTCGGCGATCTTCCCGCTCTGTTCGCCAGCGAGGATCAGGCTGGTGAACGTGGCGTCGAAGATGTCGCCATGCTGGGCCAGCGCGCCCGACAGGGGCAAGCCGCCCTCGATGCTTTCGATCAAGTCCGTGACGACTTCGCGCAGGCGCGGGTGGTCCGTGCTTTCGCGCAAGTCATTCAAGCCTTCCAGGATGGGTACGCCGGCACCCGTCAATTGCTCCATGTGGAAGCAGAAATTGATCAGGTCGCGGCGGTGGATGATCCGCTTGCCCAGCAGTACCAGATACTGGCCCGTGATCTTGCAATCGATCAGGTCGAGCTGCATGCGGTGCAGGCGCGCTTCCAGGTCCGGCACGTTGGCCGCCTCCATGCTGCCGGGAATCAGGGCGCCGGCCGCATCCATGGCGCGGTAGACATATTGCGGCATCAGTGCAGCCTTTCCGTCAGGTCGACGACGCGGCCCACTTCTTCCAGCGTGGTCACGCCTTCCAGCACGCGGCGCACGCCGTCGTCGATGATGCCCTTGAAGCCGGCCGCGCGCGCCGCGTTCTTCAATTCGCGCAAGCTGGCGCGGCGCGCCGTCAATTCATCGAGTTCGGCCGTCATCTTGAGGATTTCCATGATGGCCAGGCGACCCTTGTAACCCTGGTGCGCGCAGCGCTCGCAGCCCACGGCGCGGCAGATGGAGACGGGCGCCTGCTCTGCCGCCAGGCCCAGCAGGCGCCGCTCGACGTCGTCGGCGATCACCGTGTCCTTGCAGTGCGGGCACAGCCGGCGCACCAGGCGCTGCGCCACGATGCCGATGATGTTGCCGGCCATGATGTCGGGCAGGATGCCGATGTCGAGCAGGCGCGCGACGGAACCGATGGCGGAACTCGTATGCAGGGTCGAATACACCTGGTGGCCCGTCATGGCCGCGGCAAAGGCCATTTCCGCCGTTTCGCGGTCGCGGATCTCGCCCACCAGGATGATGTCCGGGTCTTGCCGCATCATCGAGCGGATGCCGTCGGCAAAGCCCAGCTTGACCGATTCGTTGACGGAGGTCTGGCGTATCATGTTCATCGGGTACTCGACCGGATCCTCCAGCGTCATGATGTTGACGCTTTCCGTATTGATATGGTTGAGTATCGAATACAGGGTGGTGGTCTTGCCGCTGCCCGTCGGGCCCGTCACGAGGATCACGCCGTCGGGGCGCGCGATCATAAGTTTCAGCAAGTTCAGTTCCGCTTCGGCCAGGCCCAGCGCGTCCAGCGGAACGATGCCTTTCTGACGGTCCAGCACGCGCAGCACGACGTTCTCGCCATGCGTGGTGGGCTGCGCCGACGCGCGGAAGTCAATTTGCCGTCCGGAAAACTTGATGCTGATGCGTCCATCCTGCGGCGCGCGCGCCTCGGCGATGTTCATGTTCGACATCACCTTCAGGCGCACGGCCATGGCCGGCCAGTACGATTTGTGCAGGCTGCGGATTTGCCGCAGGATGCCGTCGATGCGGTAGCGGATGCGCAGGAACGACTGTTCCGGCTCGAAATGGATGTCCGAGGCGCCGTTCTGCACGGCGTCGGCCAGCAGCGCGTCGATCAGGCGCACCATGGGCTGGCTGTATTCATCCGACGGCGAGGCCATGCTTTGATAGCTGACTTCGCCCGTTTCGATTTCGTGCAGGATGCCGTCGATCGACAGTTCAAACCCATAGTACTGGTCGATGGCGCGCGAAATGTCCGATTCGTTGACGAGCACGGTGGAAATCGTGATGCCCTTGACCAGCATGGCGCTGATCTGGTCGAGCGCGACGATGTTGCTCGTGTCGGCCATGGCCAGGATCAGATTGTCCGCCTGCCGTTCATACACGATGGGAAAGACGCGGTAGCGCTTGGCCACGTCCTTCGGGATCAGTTTCAGGGCGATGGCGTCGACCACCAGGCTCGACAAGTCCGCGCTGACCTGTTTCAGGTTTTCGCTGAGCGCTTCGCGCACGGTTGCTTCCGTGACAAAACCCAGGGTGATCAGCAGCTTGCCCAGCGGTTCGCTGCTGCGCCGTTGCTCGATCAGGGCGATGCGCAGCTGGTCTTCGCTGATCACGCCTTTCTGGATCAACAGCTTGCCGAGCGGAAGTTTTGCCTGTTCTGCCATGCGATGCTTATTCCTGACGGGGTGGGATGGTGGCCGGCTCGGCCGTGGCCGCCGGCGTGGGAGTCGCCAGTTCGCGCAAGCGCGTTTGCACGACGGCCTGGTCGAAGGCGGCGGGCGTCGTTTGCGCCAGGGTCAAGGCGCGCTGGTAATACGTGGCGGCCAGCCGGGGCTGGTTCAGCCGGTCCAGGCCGACGGCCAGGTTGAACGCATAGTCGGGATTGCCGGGCGCGGCGCCGTAGGCGCGGAAAAATTGCTGCTGCGCTTCGTTCCAGCGGCGCTGCTTGGCGTACACATTGCCCAGTGCAAACAGCACGGGACCGCTGTCGGGGCTGCGCGCCAGGATGGCTTTCAGTTTTGCCTCGCTCTGCGCCACGTCGCCCTGGCGCAGCCCGATCAGGCCGGCCAGCGCCTCGCCATCGTCGGGATTGATTTCCAGCAAACGCACGTACAGGGCCGCCGCCTGCGCGCCCTGGCCCTCGCGCAGGGCCACGGCCGCCAGGCCCAGCAGCGCGTCGCGGTTGCTCGCATCCTGCCGCAGCACCGTTTCATATTCTTGACGAGCAAGGCCCAGCTGGCCCCCGTTGAAGGCTTGGTAGGCTTGCTGCACGCCGGGTGGGATTTGCGGTGCGGCGATGCTGCGCTGCACCTGGATCTGGCTATTGTCGGGCGCGGCCACGGGCGGCAGGCTGGGCGGCGCAGGCGGCGGCAGTTGCGCCAGCTGGGCCGCCACGGCCGCTTGCGCGGCGGCCTGGATCATCGCCTGCTGCTCCGCCGCGCCGGCCGGCTGGCGCTGTTCGCGCGGCGCGTCCTGCGGCAACGGTGCGGGCGCGTCCGGCATGGCGCCAGCGGCCCCGGGCGCCACCAGGATGGGGCCGGCAACGCCGGCCGTTCCCGGGGCATCCGTCAGCGGCATGGGCACGCCGGGCAGGTTGGCGCCCGCGCCGGGGCTGGTGCTGGCGCGCCAGTACCAATACGCCATGGAACCGGCCACCAGCAGCAGGATCGCCAGCAGCACGGCCAGGCGCACGGTGGCCGGGTCGACGCTGATGGGGCCCGTGGGACCGTTCGGCGGCGGATTGCTGCGGCTGGCGCGTGGCCGGGCGGGCGGCGGTTCGGGGCGAGGGGGTTGCTGCGGGCCAGGCTGTGCGCCTGGCTGCGCACCTGGCTGTGAATCTGGCCGGGCCGCATTGCGCGCCGGCTGCGGCGCGGGCGCGTCCGCCAGCGGTTCCAGGCGCAAGGTGCTGGGCGGCTGCACGGGCGGCGCGGCGGGCGCGGGACGGGGTGGCAGGGCGTCGGCCGGCGCCAGTTCCAGCACCTGGTCGTAGGCTTCGGACGGCTTTTCCAGTTCCTCGTCGGAAAGGCTGTTCTGCTTGGCGCGCTCGGCCTTCTTGAGCGCCTGCATCAGCAAGCTCATGGGAAGTCTCCCTGCAGGCGGGCCTGCGGCTGGACGGCGGGCGCCGGCGGGCCGTCCGTGTACGGCTGGCTGTTGAGCGGCGCCTGGCCGGGCAGCAGGTAGCGGTAGTCGCGGTAATCGCCATCGACGCTGGCATCCTTGACCACGACGGGGCGCATGAAGATCACCAGCTCCGTCTTGCTGCTTGCCTCATTACGATAGGTAAACAAATTGCCCACCAAAGGCAGGCTGGACAGGCCGGGCACGCCATCCCGGGCGTTGTCGATGGAATCCTGCATCAGGCCGCCCATCACGGCGATCTGGCCATTGCCCACTTTCATGATCGATTCCAGCTCGCGCGCCTGGATCACGGGCACCCGGCTTTGCACGTTCGCCGTGGCCAGGGCCGGATTCGGGTCTTGCACGTAGCCAACGATGCGCGTGATGGTGGGGCGCACGTTCAGGGTGACTTCATCTGCCTCGGAAATCTGCGGCGTGACGCTCATGACGAAGCCGACGGGCACCGTTTCCAGTTTCGATTCATACGTGGCCGGCGTGGTGATGGTGCCCGTCGAGCTGATCACGGCGGGCGTCACCTTGATGGTAAAGAAGACATTGTTGTCGACCACCTTCAGCATGGCCGTTTGATTGTTGAGCACGCTAATTTTCGGGCTGGACAGCACCTTCACCTTGCCGAACGATTCGAGCAGCTGGATGGTGGTGGAAAAACTGTCCTTCAGATAATTGAGCACGAAGATGCCGGGCGTGGCGCCCGGTGTCACGCCGCTGGACAGGGCCGCCGAGCCCACTTGTTTCTGGGTCAGGCTCAGGCTGCCCGTCAGGCGCGACCAGTTGATGCCTTGCTGGTACTCATTGCTCAGGCGCACTTCGATGATGGTCGCCTCGATCAATACTTGCCGCTTGGCGCTGTGCAACACCGCGTCGAGGAATGCGGCGATCTTTTCGTGCTGGCGCCCCGTGGCCCGCACGGCGATCAAGCCGCCTTCCACGTTGACGACGACGGACGAGGGGCTGCCCTTGTTGGCCAGTTTGAGCAGCGGCATGCCGTTCGCGTCCAGCGGCTGGGCTGGATTCGCGTTCTGGCTGGCCTGCTGCTGGCCCGGCGCATTTTGACCACCATTCGGATTGCCATACTGCATAGGCGGCTGGGCGCCGTACTGGCCGGTGGCGCCGTTGGCAGGGAAATTGCCGGCCTGGTTCTGCTGCTGGCCAGGCTGCCCCTGCTGCCCCTGCTGGCCGGGCGTGCTCGTCAATTGCTGGTTCAGCTGCGCCAGCGGGTCCACCTGCACGTCGTTGAGCGTGGTCTCGCGCAGCAGGTCGCGGATATTCTTTTCCAGGCTGTACCAGAAATTATTTTCCGAACGATTCACCACCAGGGTGGTCGAATTGTTATTGCCATTGCTGCCGCTGCCTTGCGTGCCGCCGACGGGATTGCTGGCATTGTTCGAGCCGCCGCCCGCTGTGGAGATTTGCGTGGCGATGTTCACGCTGCTGTTGGTGCTGCGCGCCATGTTGACGTAATCGACCTTGTAATTGCGCCACACTGGCGCGTCGGGCAACACCGTCAGGTTCTTGCCATCGATTTCGTAGCGCATGTCGACTTGCTTGCTGATACGCGCCAGCAATTGCGGCAAGGTCTGGTCCAGCGCATTCAGGGTGACGCTGCCTTCGATCTGCGGGTGGATATCGATGTTCATGCCCGCGTCGCGCGCGAGCGCAAACAGCAGCGATTGCACGGGCACCTTGTGCACGGTGACGCTGTAGGTTTCCACCTTGGCGGCGGGCAGGGGCGCGGCCAGCGCGCTGCTTTGCTGCACCGGTTCGGGAATGCTGCCGGCGGGGATGGGCGCGGCGTGGATGTGGGCCGGCGACAGCGGCAGCTGATGCGTGGCGCAGCCAGCCAGCATGGTGCCGCAGGCGAGGGCGACCCAGGAGGTCAGCACAGGAATAGGGTGTTGATTCATGAAAAGTTCGCCCTTGGAGTCGTGTTGTGCTTTTGTAATTTTACCCAGCATGATGGCCTAAAAGCAATCGGCTGTGCGGGCTGGAGAGGCAATATGCCGAAATAAAGTCAGGGGGCGCCACGCACCGTTTGGAGCGCCGCCGTGGAGTTCATTTCTGTGCGGATACTGTCTATGTCGCTCAGCAATATTTTCTGTGGCGACATGGGCGCGATCCTGGACCAGACGGCTTCGGCGCCGGCCCGATCGGCAAAGCTGCCGTAAACGATGTCCAGGCGCGCGGCGGCGCTCGCGGGCGCCGCGCCTGGCAGGCGAAACACGTGCACGTTGCGCAGGCCGATGGCTTGCTGCGCTTGCTGCAAGAACGTTTCCGCCGCCACTGTCTCGCTGGCGGGCAGGCTGGCGATGCGCAGCACCAGTTGCTGCGGCCCTTGCTGCGCCAGCCAGTCGCGCGATTCGGCCAGCTTGCTGTCGAGCAGCGTGGACGGCGCCGGCAGCGGCGCAGCCCCAGGCGCTTGCCGCAACGCGCTGGGGGGCGCGCTGGCGTGCGCGGCCGGGGCCGTCATGCCCGTTGTGTGCCCCGGCGTCAGCCATTGCCACAGCAGCGCGGCGGCCAGCAGCATCAGCACGCTCAAGGCGCCCGCCAGCAGCTTGCCCGCATGCCAGGGCGGGCGGTGGAAGGGGCTGTCGGCAATGGCCAGGCGCACGTGGCGCGCGCTGATTGTCTGCGCATCGTCGGCAAACGCGGCCAGCAAGGCCTTGTCGGCCAGGATATTGACCCTGCGCACGATGCCCTGCGCGGCGCGCGCCAGCCGGCGCAGCGCGGCCGGGGTAAAAACAAGCGGCGTCATGCGGCCGGCGGCGGCCAGCCGGCAGGCCAGATAGTCGCCCAGCAAGGCTTGCGGCAGGCGCGGCACGGTAAAACTGTGGGTGATGCGTTCCTTCAACTGGCGGAACTGGGGCAAGTCCAGGGTGTGCTGCAATTCGGGCTGGCCAAACAGGACGATCTGCAGCAGCTTGTGGCTGGCCGTTTCCAAATTCGTCATCAGGCGCAGCGCTTCCAGGGTGGCGCCCGGCATCGCTTGCGCCTCCTCGGCCAGCAGCACCACTTGCCGCCCCGCCGCATGCCGTGCGATCAGCTCGCCGTGCAGGGCGCGCAGCACGGCGTCGGCGCGGCAGCCGTCCAGTGCCAGGCCCAGTTCGGCGGCGATGGCGTGCAGGACTTCATCCGCATCGAGGCGGGGATTGAGCAGGTACAGCACGTCGACCTGGGGCGGCAGGCGTTCGGCCAGCATGCGGCACAGCATGGTCTTGCCGCTGCCCACTTCGCCCGTCAGCTTGATGATGCCTTCGCCTTGCATGACGGCATACAGCAGCGCAGCGAGCAGTTCGCCCCGCGTATTGCCTGTATAAAAGAAGGCCGGATCGGGCGTGATGCCGAACGGCGCCGTGCGCAAGCCGAAATGGCGCAGGTACATGCCGTGCGGCGATGGCGTGTACTGGCAGGAGGCCTGCGTGCCGGCGTTCATGCCGCGATGCAATTGAGGAAGGCCTGCTCCAGGCTGGCGTCTTGCGCCCCGCCATGGCGCGCGCGGCATTCGGCGGGCGTGCCCGCAAACACGATGCGTCCCGCATGCAGGATGGCCATGCGGTCGCACAATTCTTCCACGTCGGCCAGCGCATGCGAGGTGAGCAGGGCGCCGCGGCCCTGCGCGCGCGCTTGCCGCAGCACCTGCTTGAACTGCGCGCGCGCCTTCGGGTCGAGTCCGCTCATCGGTTCATCGAGCACCAGTTGCGGCTTGCCCGACAACAGGCAGGCGGCCAGCCCCAGTTTCTGCAGCATGCCTTTCGAATAGGCGCGCGCGGGGCGCAGCAAGGCGTCCGGCGCCAGATCCAGCGCGTCCAGGGCATGCTGCACGGCTTGCGCATCGGGGCGCACATTGTGCAGGCGCGACAGGTAGCGCAGGAAGTCGCCGCCCGTCAGGTAATAGGGCGCCTGGAAACGTTCCGGCAAGAACGACAGAGGCTGGCGCGCCGCGCCGTGGCGGTGCGGCTGGCCGAAAATGGCGATCTCGCCCCGCTCGGGCGCGCAAAAGTCGAGCAGGCATTTCAGCAGGGACGTCTTGCCCGCGCCATTCACGCCAACCAGGCCGAACAGTTCCCCCGCGCGCACCTGCAGGTCGACGCCGCGCAGCACGGCGCTGCCCGCCAGCTGCAGATGCACGTTGTGAAACTCGATGGCGCAGGCGTTCATAGGGGCAATGGTCGGCAGCAAGACGGTGAGCGATCGTCATTATTGCCACGGGCGCAGGTGGGCGGCAAGTGTTTCCTTGCAGAGTGTGGAAATGCGTAAAAATCAAGCGATGGAATGTATTTTCTTTAAGAAACAACAGGTTCTGGAATAAAATACCTGCGCGCGCCGCTGGCGTGCATCGTTTGAAAAATTTGTCGAGGAGCAAGCATGGCAAGGCCAGAGAAAGTCCGGCTCGGTGAGATTTTGGTGCAGCAGAAATTGCTGACGGAACAACAGTTGGGCCAGGCCTTGACGGAACAGAAGCGCTCGGGGCGCAAGCTGGGCCGCGTTTTTGTCGAGCACGGCTTCGTCACGGAAGAGCAGATTTCGGGCGCCCTGGCGCGCCAGCTCGACATTCCCTACATCAACCTGAAGTTTTTCAACATCAATCCCGAACTGGTGCGTCTGCTGCCGGAAACCCAGGCGCGGCGCTTCCGCGCGCTGGTGCTGGAAGACCGCCGCGAGGGCTTGCTGGTCGGCATGTCCGATCCGACCGACCTGTTCGCCTACGATGAAATCTCGCGACTGGTCAAGCGCCAGATCGAGCTGGCCGTGGTCAATGAAACGGAAGTGCTGGCCGCCATCGACCGCATCTACCGCCGCACGGAAGACATTTCCACCCTGACGCGCGAGCTGGAGCAGGACCTGGGCGACGTGTCCGTCGACTTCGGCGCGCTGGCCGCCAATCCGGGCCTGGAAGAGGCGCCCATCGTCAAGCTGCTGCAATCGGTGTTCGAGGATGCCACGCAGGTGCGCGCCTCGGACATCCACATCGAGCCGCAGGAAGGCCGGCTGCAGATTCGCTTCCGCATCGACGGCGTGCTGCACCTGCAGACGGAAGCGGACAGCAAGATCGCCAGTTCGCTGGCCCTGCGCCTGAAACTGATGTCGGACCTCGATATTTCCGAAAAGCGCCTGCCGCAGGATGGCCGCTTCGCCATCCGCGTGAAAAACCAGCGCATCGACGTGCGTATCTCCACCATGCCGACGCAGTACGGCGAATCGGTGGTGATGCGCTTGCTGAACCAGGGCGGTACGACCTTGCGCCTGGACGCCATCGGCATGCCGCCTGCGCTGGTGGCGCAGTTTCGCGCCATCGTCAGCCGTCCGAACGGCCTCGTGCTGGTGACGGGGCCGACCGGCAGCGGCAAGACGACGACCCTGTATTGCGCCTTGTCCGAACTCAATTCGGTGGAAAAAAAGCTCATCACGGTGGAAGACCCCGTCGAGTACCGCTTGCCTGGCATTAACCAGGTGCAAGTCAACGACAAGATCGAGCTGAACTTTGCCAGGGTGCTGCGCTCGGCCCTGCGGCAAGACCCGGACATCGTGCTGGTCGGCGAGATGCGCGACCAGGAAACGGCGCAGATCGGCTTGCGCGCCGCCATGACGGGTCATTTGGTGCTGTCGACCCTGCATACCAACGACGCCATCAGCACGCCGCTGCGCCTGATGGACATGGGCGTGCCGCGCTACATGGTGGGCAGCTCGTTGCAAGCCGTGCTGGCGCAGCGCCTGGTGCGCGTGATCTGCGAAAGCTGCAGCACGCCGTACGCGCCCACGCCGAACGAATACGAATGGCTGCGCCTGGAACTGGGCGAGCTGGTCGAACGCAACCAGTATTTCCACGGCAAGGGCTGTTCGCATTGCAATGGCATGGGTTACCGGGGCCGCACGGGCGTGTACGAATTGCTGGAAATCACGCGCGCCGTGGCCGACGCCGCCAACCATGCCGATCCTTCCCACTTCATGAAGGTGGCGACGGCGCAGATGGCGGGCGAAACCCTGCGCCGCCACGCCGTGCAGCTGGTGGTCCAGGGCCGCACGACGGTGATGGAAGCGATGCGTATCAGCAACCAGAGCGAGGATTGAGGTGCCGTTTTTTTCCTACAGGGCGCGCAGCGCCAGTGGCGAATTGCTGAGCGGCGTGATGGAAGGCGCCGACAGCGGCGCCGTGGCCGACCAGTTGATGGCGGGCGGCAGCACGCCCGTCGACATCAGCGCCACCAAACAGACGGTGACGAAGGCCGGCGCCAAGCAACTGGGCTGGTGGGCCAGGCTGACCGAGAAAAAGGTCACGCCGATGGACGTGCAACTGTTCAGCCGCCAGCTGTACACCCTGCTGAAAGCGGGCGTGCCCATCATGCGCGGCCTGGCCGGCTTGCAGGAGTCCGCCATCAGCCCCGCGTTCGGGCGCATCATCAAGGATGTGCGCGAGTCGCTCGACGCGGGCCGCGAACTGTCGGCCGCCATGGCGCGCCACCCGACCATCTTCACGCCGTTTTATCTGTCGATGGTGCGCGTCGGTGAAATGACGGGGCGCCTCGATGAAGTGTTTTTGCGCCTGTTCGACCACCTGGAATTCGACCGCGACATGCGCGCGCGCGTGAAAACGGCGACGCGCTACCCGACCTTCGTCGTCTTCGCCATGCTGGCCGCCATGGTGGTGGTGAATATCTTCGTCATTCCCCAGTTCGAGAAGGTGTTCGCCAGCTTCCACGCGGAACTGCCCCTGATGACGCGCATCCTGATCGGCACGTCGCGCTTGACGGTGACGTACTGGCCTATCTTGCTGCTGCTGGGCGTGGGCGGATTTTTCGGCTGGCGCGCCTGGCTGCGCACGAAAGAGGGTCTGTATAAATGGGACCGCGCCAAGCTGCGCCTGCCGATCGCCGGCAAGATCATCCTGAAAGGCACGATGGCCCGCTTCGCGCGCAGCTTCGCCCTGTCGAGCACGAGCGGCGTGCCCATCGTGCAGGCGCTGACGGTGGTGTCGCAGACGGTCGACAACACGTATCTGAGCGCGCGCGTGGAGCAGATGCGCGACGGCGTCGAGCGGGGCGAAAGCATCTTGCGCACCTCGGTCACGGCCGGCGTGTTCACGCCCGTGGTGCTGCAGATGATCGCTGTGGGCGAGGAATCCGGTTCGCTCGACGACCTGATGGACGAGATCGCCGACATGTACGAGCGCGAAGTCGATTACGAGCTGAAAACCCTGTCGGCGCAGATCGAGCCGATCTTGATCGTCTTCCTCGGCGCCATGGTGCTGGTGCTGGCGCTGGGCATCTTCCTGCCGATCTGGGACCTGGGCCGGGCGGCCCTGCACTGATGGCAAGACCGTTCCGCCAGCGCGGTTTCACCCTGTTCGAGCTGGCCGTGGTGGCGGGCGTGTTCGCCATCCTGGTGGCGGTGTTCCTGAATCGCGTCGGCTATTACCAGCGACAGGCGCAGCAGGTGGCCGTGGCGCAGATGCTGGGTGTCTTGCGCACCAGCTTGCGGGTGCAGGTGCTGCATTTGTACCTGGCGGACCGGCGCGACCGGTTGCCGGCGCTGGCGCGGCAAAACCCGTTCGACTGGCTGATGGACAAGCCGGCCAACTACCTGGGCGAGTTCGCGCAGCCGGACCTTGCAAAATTACCAGCAGGGAATTGGTTGTACGACAAAAAAGAACAAAAAATCATCTATTTGTTTAGTAATGGCAATATTTTTCCCAGTACAGGGGTTGATTTAGTGAAATTTAAGGTAACCTTGCCACGTGTAGATGCCGATCTTGACAAGCTCACCCAGGAACCCGATATCGTGGTGTGGAAATCACCGGACCCTGCAGCCAACTGAGGCGCTTCCTGGTCCGCTGCAGCGACAGTGTCATGGCGTTGGTTTTGAAGTTTTTTATTTGATTTTGGAGAAAGCAAGAATGAACAAGTCTTTACGTAGTATGAAAAGCGGCGCCCAGGCAGGTTTTACCCTGATCGAACTGATCGTCGTCATCGTGATCCTCGGCATCCTGGCGGCGACGGCGATTCCTAAATTCATCGACATGTCGACCGAAGCGCGCGTGGCCAAGATGCAGGCGGCCGCCGGCGCCATCAAGGCGGGGGCTGCGCTGTACCATGCGCAGTATTTGGTCAATGCCGATTCGACCAAGGATGTAGTGATGGAAGGCGTTACTGTCGCCGGGCAGTTTGGCTACCCGACTGTGGAAGGCATCAAAGTCGCTGCAGGCATTTCAGATAAGGATTATGGTCTGGCTACCGCTGGCACAGCGTTGACGGTGACCGTGGATGTGGCAACAAACGCGGCGCGCAAGGACTGCTCGGTGGTCTATGCCGCCCCTGCCGCTGCAGGCGGAGCACCTGTGATCACGGTCAATGCAAAACCCGAAAATTGCGGCTAAACATATAAGTACGCAACAAGGAGCGCCAATCAACATTCGGCCTTCCTTGCGCACCACCAGCCCAACCCCAGGCGTCAGCCCGTTGGGCTTTTTTACGGGCCATCCATTGCAGCAGCCACCGACAGACTTTCCGCATCGCCAGGCAGGGCCGCCACGCCCCCTGCGGCGTACGGCTGCGCGCGGCTTCACCTTGATCGAGCTGGTGGCCGTGCTGGTGCTGGCGGGCTTGCTGGCGACCTTTGCCGTCAACCGCTTTTTCCAGCGCGACACTTTTGACGCGCGCGGTTTTGCCGACCAGGTGACGAATATCGTGCGCTACGGGCAAAAGCTGGCGGTGGCGCAAAACCGTGCCGTGTTTGTGCGCATCGATGCCAACAGGGTGGCCCTGTGCTTCGATGCCGTTTGCAGCGCCGCGCAGAAGGTGGTGCCGCCGACGGGCAAGAACAGCGGCAGCAAGGAAACGCTACAGTATTGCGCGGAAACCAACTGGCTGTGCGAAGGCCGTCCGTCCAACGTCTCCATGGCCACCGCTCCCCTCAATACGGCGGGTTTTTATTTCGACGCGCTGGGCAAGCCGTATGCGCAGAACGATGTGTTCCCGGCGCCATCGGCCTTCCCGGCGCGGCTGAACATCAGTATCCGCGGCGACGGCACGCCGCGCGACGTCATGGTCGAGGGGGAGACGGGCTATGTCCATTAGCCAGCGGCGCCGGCGTGAACGCGGCGTGACCCTGATCGAACTGGTGCTGTTCATCGTCATCGTCGGCCTGGCCTCGGCCGCCATCCTGGGCGTGATGAGCCTGACGACGCAACGCAGCGCCGATCCGCAGCTGCGCAAGCAGGCGCTGGCGATTGCCGAAGGCATGCTGGAAGAAATCCAGCTGGCGCGGTTTAGCTATTGCGATCCGCAAGACCCGGCCGCGGAAACGGCGACCAGCCCGGCCGGCTGCGCCATCCCGGAAGTGGCCGGACAAGAGGCGGGCGGCGTGACGCGGCCTTTCGACAACGTCAACGATTACGTGAGCGCGTATGGTACGGCCAAGGAGTACGCGACGGATGCCCAGGGCAATGCCTGGGCTCAGAATTACACTGCCTCGGTGACGATCACCGAGCAAGCCCTGAACGACCTGCCTGCCTCGGAAAGCTTGCATATCCAGGTGGTCGTGCCGTATGCGGACCAGAAGATCGTGCTCGACGGCTATCGCGTGCGCTATGCGCCGAACAGCATTCCATGAAAACTATCCTCAATCCCAGGCGCCGCCCGCGCGGCTTTACCCTCGTCGAGATGGTCATCGTGATCGTCATCACGGGCATCATCGGCGCCATGGTCGCCGTCTTCATCCGCGTGCCCGTGCAAGGCTATATCGACACCACCGCGCGCGCGGCGCTGGCCGACACGGCCGATACGGCGGCGCGCCGCCTGACGCGCGACGTGCGCCTGGCTCTGCCCAACAGCGTGCGCGTATCGAACGACGGCCTGTTGCTGGAATTGCTGCTGACCAAGACGGGCGGGCGCTACCTGAGCGACAGCGACCCGGCCGGCCTCGGCAATGTGCTGAGCTTCGAGACGCCTCCCGCGCCCGGCGTTCCGGCGAGCTTCACCGTCGTCGGCGCCATGCCCGCCGATGCGCTGGGCGCGCGCCAGGCGATCAGCGTGGGCGACCAGATCGTCGTCTACAACCTGGGCGGAACTTACACGCCGAACGACGCCTATTCCTGCAGCGCGGCGACCGGCTGCAACCGCGCGCCGGTCACGGCCGTGGCCGGCAATGTCGTCACCCTGGGCAGTTATCCTTTCACGACGGCGCCCGCGCCGCTGCCGTCGCCATCGAACCGCTTCCAGGTGGTGTCGACGCCCGTCACCTATGCCTGCGATCTGGCGACCGGTACGCTGACCCGTTACGCCGGCTATGCGATCCAGGCCACCCAGCCGGTTGCGGCGGACTTGAAGGATGGCGCGCTGCTGGCGCGCCAGGTGAGGGCTTGCCGTTTCAGCTATGGCATTTTGGCCAATGTGCAGCGGGGCCTGGTGAATATCGACCTGAGCCTGGGCGCGGCGGACAGCAATACGGGCGTGCTGCGCCTGGTGCAACAGGTGCAAGCGAGAAATACGCCATGAAGCATGTGCTGCGCCACCGCACGGGCCGCATGCGCGGTTTCAGCCTCGTCACGGCCATTTTCCTGCTGGTGGTGCTGGCCGCGCTGGCGGCCGTGATGGTGAATATCTCCACCTTCCAGCAGACGGAATCGGCGATGGACGTGCAGGGCGTGCGCGCCGAACAGGCCGCCCGCGCCGGCCTCGAATGGGGGCTGCAGAAGCAGATCAGCGCTGGCCTGACGGCCGGCGCGGCGTGTATCGGCGCCACCACGTTCAGCTTGCCGGCGGGCACGACGCTGTCGTCGTTCAGCGTCAGCGTGCAATGCGCCACGGCCACGGGGCCCGGCACCTTGACCAGCTGGACCATCACGGCCACGGCCTGCAACCAGCCGAAGTCGACCGAGCCACGCTGTCCGAACGCGGGCAACAACGCCGATTACGTCCAGCGCCGCCTGCAAGCCGTGTTGTCGCAGTAAGGTCAACTGCGTGAAAAAAAAGATCGCT
Organism: Janthinobacterium sp. JC611; assembly: GCF_018682595.1. Classification (NCBI taxonomy): domain Bacteria; kingdom Pseudomonadati; phylum Pseudomonadota; class Betaproteobacteria; order Burkholderiales; family Oxalobacteraceae; genus Janthinobacterium; species Janthinobacterium sp. JC611. The sequence continues at coordinate 495,032 of NZ_JAFLJN010000003.1, read as the reverse complement.
AATTTATTGTTTTTACGCAATAAAGTTGGCTTCATGAATTAAAATTGGTCGGTTGCATTATCTGCGCGACAAGATCGGGCAGGCACTTACACTGGATAGTTCGCATGGGTTTATTCGCAAGAGCAAGGAAGGATGATGGCTGGCTGGCCACGGCGTTTGGCCGCGAGGGCGTCAGCGCCGTCGTTGTCGAACGTCGCGCCGGCGGCATGCCGCGCGTGCTGGGCGCCAGCTACCAGGCGGCCGCGCGGCCGGCGCCGGCCGAGGTGCTGGAAAAACTGGGCAAGGAGCTGCAGGCGGCAGCGCGCCATTGCACCACCGTGCTGGCCGGCGGCGAATACCAGCTGCTGTCGCTGGAAGCGCCGGCCGTACCGCGCGAAGAGCTGAAGACGGCCGTGGGCTGGCGCCTGAAGGACATGCTGGACTTTCCCCTGGCCGAGGCCACCATCGACGTGTTCGACATCCCGGGCGACCCGAACGCCACCCAGCGGGGCAGCAGCGTGTTCGCCGTCGCCGCGCGCAACAGCGCCGTGTCGCGGCGCCAGGCGCTGTACGCCGAATGCAAGATCGGCCTGTCCGTGATCGATATCCCCGAGATGGCGCAGCGCAATATCGCCACCTTGCTGGAAACGCCGGGACGCGGCATCGCCGTGCTGTTTTTCGATGGCGACGGTGGCTTGCTGACCATGAGCTTCAATGGCGAGCTGTACCAGGCGCGCCGCATCGACGTGACCTCGACGCAATTGCAGTCGCCCGACGCGAGCCAGTATTACGACCGCGTCACCCTGGAACTGCAGCGCTCGTTCGACCACTTCGACCGCCAGTTCCATTTCATTTCGCTGGCCCGCTTGATGCTGATGACGGGCGCGGCCGATGGCTTGCACGCGTATCTGGCCGACAATCTCTACATGCCCGTCGAGCAGCTGGACCTGGCCATGGTGCTGGACTTGTCCCAGACCGCCGAGTTGCGCGACCCCGCCATGCAGGCGCGCTACTTCCTGGCCATCGGCGCCGGCTTGCGCGAGGTAGGCCTGCACCCGGGCAAGCACGAAGGGAAGGCCGCATGAGCCAGCAGATCAATCTGTTCAATCCCCAGTTTGAACTAAAAAAACACCACATGTCGGCGCGCACGGCCAGCCTGGGCCTGGGGGGGCTGGCGCTGCTCTTGCTGGCCCTGAGCGTGCTGGCGCAGCGGACAATAGGCGGCCTGGAGCGGCGCGAAGCGGGCGTCAAGGCGGCGCTGGCGCAAGGCGAGGCGAAGCGCGACCAGATCTTGCGCGATTTCCCGCCTCGCAAGAAAGATCCGGCCCTGGCGCAGGAACTGGCGGCCGTCGAGGCGCAGCGCCAGTTGCTGCAGGATGCGTCAAGCGTGCTGGACAGCGGCAAGCTGGGCAATACCCATGGCTATGCCGGCTATTTCCGCGCGCTGGCGCAGGCCAGGGTCGAGGGCGTATGGCTGACGGGCGTGGACATCGCCGGCGCCGGCAATGATTTCGGCTTGCAGGGCCGCGCCTTGCACGCGTCGCTGTTGCCCGCCTACATCACGCGCCTGGGCCAGCAGGAGGTACTGAAAGGCAAGACCTTCGCCAGCCTCGACATCGGCCAGCCCGCGCCGCCGGCCGCAGCCGAGGGCAAGGCGGCCAGCCTGCCCTATGTCGCGTTCAGCCTGCAGTCGGCCGACCGTGCCGCCACGCCGGCAGAACCTGTCGCCGGAGGAAGCCGCTGATGCTGCCCCTGCTGAAAAAATGGGCCACCGCCTTCGATGCCCTCAGCCTGCGCGAGCGGCTGATGGTGTTTGGCGCCGGCGCGGCCGCCATCCTGTTCGTGTTTTATTTCATGACCTTGAATCCCCTGTTGGCGAAGCGCGCCGCGCTGGAGGCGAGCATTGCGCAAAAGCAAAGCCTGCTGACCGCCACCGACAAGGAGATCGCGCTGACCATGCTCGCCCACGCCACCGATCCCGACCAGGAAGCGCGCACGCGCCTGCTGGCCTTGCAGGCGGAAACGGCGTCCCTGGCGCAGGCGCTGCGCGCGAAGCAGCACGGGCTGGTGGCGCCCGAGCGCATGGTGACCCTGCTCGAACACTTGCTGCGCCGGCACGCGGGACTGCGCGTGGTGTCGCTGAAAACCTTGCCCTCCAGCGCCGTGGGCGCGCGCCAGGCCGATAGCGCGAACGGCGATGCGGCGGCCAAGGCTGCGGCCCCGGCGCCCCTGCTGCACCAGCATGGCGTGGAAGTGGTGCTGCAAGGCAGTTATGCCGACATGGTGCAATACATGCAGGCGCTGCAATCGATGCCGACCCGCGTCTTCTGGGGCGCCGCCCACCTCGACGCCGCCAGCTACCCGGGCGCCACCCTGACCCTGACCTTACATACCCTCAGCATGGACGACACATGGATCGCACTCTGACCTCGGGGCCCGCGCTGCCGGCGCTATTGCTGGCGCTGGGCCTGGCATCGCCGGGCGCGCAGGCGCAGGCGCTCGACGACCCGACGCGCCCGCCGGCGGCCCTGTGGGCGCCCGCCAGCGCCGCGCCCGTCGTCGCGGCCCGGCCGCAGCTGCAATCGGTGCTCATCTCCACCCAGCCGGGCGGACGCCGCCTGGCCGTCATCGATGGCCAGACGGTCAAGGTGGGCGGCAAGGTGGGCGACGCCGTGGTGACGGAGATCCACGACACGGCCGTATTGTTGCGGCGTGGAAAATCACTGGAAACCTTCAAGCTGTACCCGAGCAGCAAGACCGACAATCAGACCGATCGCAAGACCGACCGCAAGCAGGAGTAGAAGAAGTGGCGAAGCAACTCAATCAACACAAGGCGAGCATGTTCAAGATCAGTACGATGGCGGCTGTCATCAGCGTCAGCCTGGGCCTGGGCGGCTGCAATGTCGCGCCCGTCAAGCGTGACACCTATAATGCGATCACCGATGCCGTCAAGGGCGCGGCGGCCACGACGGCGCCAGCGGCCCAGCCGGACGCCGTGGAAGCGGCGCTGCTGCCGCCCGTCGCGGCCCTGGCGCAGCAATTGCCGAAGGCCCGCGCCGCGCTCGACGAGCGCTTCAACGTGGCGTTCAACAATGTGCCGGCGCGCCAGTTCTTCAGCTCCATCGTGGCCGGCACGCGCTACAACATGCTGGTCCATCCCGACATCGGCGGCACGATTTCCGCCAACCTGAAGGACGTGACCCTGTTCCAGGCGCTCGACGCCGTGCGCGAACTGTATGGCTACGATTACAAGGTCGAGGGCACGCAGATCTACATCAAGCCCCTGACCATGCAGACGCGTTTGTTCCATGTCAATTACCTGACGGGCGCGCGCCGCGGCAGTTCCAACCTGCGCGTGTCGTCGACCTCGGTAGGCTCGGTCGGTTCGACCAACTCGGGCGGCTCGGGCAATAGCGGCAATAGCGGCAATAACAACCAGGGCAACAACAACGAGCAGAACCAGCAAACGAATGGCGGCCAGGGCGGCCGCACCCTGGACAGCAGCAACCTGACCACCTCGTCGACGGCGGATTTCTGGCCGGAATTGCGGGCGGCGCTGGAAGCCATCGTCGGCAGCAGCGAAGGGGGGCGGCAAGTGGTGCTCAGTCCGCAGTCGGGCGTGATCGTCATCCGCGCCATGCCGGAAGAGTTGCGCAATGTCGACATGTATTTGAAGGCCACGCAGCTGTCCGTCGACCGCCAGGTGATCCTGGAAGCGAAAATCCTCGAAGTCGAGCTCAACGACAACACGCAGACGGGCATCAACTGGGCCTCGTTCGCCTCGATCAAAAGCGGCCACACGAACCGCATCTCGACGGGCTTCATCCAGCCGGGCGGCACCCTGGCGCCGCTGCCGTTCAACGGCGGCCAGCCGCCCAACATGACGAATGGCAGCGGCTTGACGGCCAGCAGCGGCTTTGGTCTCAGTTCGGCGGCGACCTCGGCTGGCTCCATGTTCGGCCTGGCTTTCCAGACGGCCAATTTCGCCGCCATGATTTCCTTCCTCGAATCGCAAGGCTCAGTGCACGTACTGTCGAGCCCGCGCATCGCCACCATGAATAACCAGAAGGCCGTGCTGAAGATCGGCACGGACGAGTTTTACGTGACGGGCGTGTCGACCACGACGAATACGACGGCCAGCGGCGCGACCACCAGCCCCAACGTGACCTTGCAGCCGTTCTTTTCCGGCGTGGTGCTGGACGTCACGCCGCAGATCGATGCGGACGGCAACATCATCCTGCACGTACATCCGTCCGTCAGCCAGGTGTCGACCATCAGCAAGGAAATCGACCTGGGCAGCGCCGGTTCGCTGAAGCTGCCGCTGGCCGCATCGAGCACGTCCGAGATGGACAGCATGGTGCGCAGCCAGGATGGCCGCATCGTCGCCATCGGCGGCCTGATGCGCCAGGCCACCACGGCGGACCGCTCGCAAGTGCCGGGCGCGGGCGATCTCCCCGTGCTGGGCGCGCTGTTCCGCAACACGGGACAGGTGATCCAGAAGCGCGAGCTGGTGGTGCTGATCAAGCCGACCATCGTCGATGGCGCCAATAGCTGGAACGAGGACTTGCTCGATTCGGGCAAACGCATCGAGGCGCTCGACCCGCGCCGTCCGTCGGAGCGGCGCTAAATGTACCAGGCCCATTTCGGCTTGCGCGAGGCGCCGTTCGGCCTCACGCCCGATACCAGTTTCTTCTTCAACGGCCCGCAGTCGCAAAAGGCGCTCAACACCTTGCTGGTGGCGGCGCGCAATGGCGAGGGCTTCATCAAGATCACTGGCGAAGTGGGGACTGGTAAAACCTTTTTGTGCCGCAAGTTCATGCAATCCTTGGGGCCGGACTTCGTCACGGCCTATATCCCGAATCCGAACTTGCCGCCCCGTTCGCTGATCCTGGCGCTGGCGGACGACCTCGATGTGTTGCTGGAGAAAGATGCTGATCAGCATCAACTGCTCAAGTCGCTCAACCTGCGCCTGCTCAACCTGGCGGCGCAGGGCAAGCGCGTGCTGCTGTGCCTGGACGAGGCGCAGGCGATTCCCGTCGACAGCCTGGAAGCCTTGCGCCTGCTGACGAACCTGGAAACGGAAAAGCGCAAGCTGCTGCAAATCGTGCTGTTCGGCCAGCCGGAACTGGACGTCAAGCTGGCCCTGCCGGAAATCCGCCAATTGGCGCAGCGCATCACCTTTCATTACCACCTGGGTCCGCTTTCGCGCGACGACGTGGATTTTTATGTGGCGCACCGCCTGCGCGTGGCCGGTTTCGACGGCGCGCGCCTGTTCAGCCGTGGCGGCGTGGGCAAGCTGTACCAGGCATCCGGCGGCATTCCCCGCCTGATCAACATCATGGCGCACAAGGCGTTGATGGTGGCGTATGGCGAAGGACGGCAGCAAGTGGGCGCCCGCCATGTGGCGCTGGCCGCCAGCGATACCCTGGCCGGCAAGCCGCGCCGCTTGTGGCGGCGGCCATGGCCGTGGCTGGCCGGCGCCGGCGTGCTGGCCGCCTGCGGCGTGAGCTGGACCTTATTGAACCGATGACGAAGATGAGCCTGTAGATGAGCCTGATTAACAAGATGTTGCAAGACCTCGATGCGCGCGGCACCCCCGATGGACGCGGCGACGCGGCCGGCATCCGCTCGGTGCCCGAACGCGAGCGGGGCGTCTCGCGCGCGCTGGTCTTCGGCGGCGCGGCCGGCTTGACGGCCGCCGCCATCGCCCTGGGCTGGGTTTACCTGAAACGCCCGCCCGTGCCGCCCGTGCTGGTCAATGTTGCCAGCACTTCCGTTCCGGCGCCCGTGCCTGCGGCCGTTGCTCCCGTGCCAGTGGTGGTCGCCGCAGCGGTGCCCGTCGTGGCGGTTGAAGCGGAACCCGTGTTCGAGGCCGAGGAAGCCGCCCCCGCGCCTGTCAAGGCGCGGCCAGCCGAATTGCGCCGCATCACGGAACAAGCCGTCAAGCCCGCCCCTGTGGTCGTGGTGAAGACGCCGGCACCGGCCGCCAGCGAGCGCATCGTCGATGGCAAGCAAGTCACGCCGCAGCAGCGCGTGGAGAATGCATACCGGCGCGCGCTGGCCCAGTTGCAGGATGGCCGCGTGTCCGACGCCATGCTGGCCTTGCAGCAGACCCTGGAGCTGGACCCGCGCCACCAGGGCGCGCGCGAAACGCTGGTGCGCCTGCTGCTCGAAGCGCAGCGCCCCGACGAGGCGGCCCGCCAGTTGCAGTTGAGCCTGGCGCTGGACCCGAAACAGCCGGCACAGGCGATGATGCTGGCCCGTTTGCAGCTGGATAAAACCGGCGGCGGCGCGGCCGCCCTCGACACTCTCATGCGCAGCTTGCCGTACGCCAGCGACAGCGGCGAATACCACGCCTTCCTGGCCGGCGTGCTGCAGCGCGAGCAGCGCTACCGCGAAGCGTCCGAGCACTACCAGCAGGCCCTGCAGGCGGCACCCGACAACAGCGTCTGGTGGATGGGTCTCGGCATCGCCCTGCAGGCCGACAACCACCCGGCCCAGGCGCGCCAGGCGTTCGAGCGGGCCAAGGGCTTGCAAACCCTGTCGCCCCAGCTGCAGGCGTTTGTCGAGCGCAAGCTGGTGCAGCTGACGGCGGTTACCACCAAATAAGCGCTAGCCGAGCGCATCACTTCCATATCCCCCGCCAGCGACATCGCAGGCAGTGGGGGGATGGATCAGTACCACATGACTGAAGCGGATGATCCCGCAAACAAGATGACGACTGCCTGGAAATTCTCCGATGCTCCCAATACTGCCTGCTTCACGACCACGGAGGTATTGAATGGTGCTCCCGTCGTGCATGTGTCCCATGATTACGAAGGGGATTGGCAATTTCACGGCGCGCCAGGCGCAACGGTATCGACCTCCGTCAAAATCGTCAGTCTGGCATACATGATAGGTACCGATGATTTGCTGGCGCGCCTGCATGACTTGCCCTATGGCTGGAGCGCGCAATGGAATGCAGGCGCAGGAAGCTGGGAGCGTTTCAAGGACAATCCATTTCCCTCGTTTTCGGAGCATGGCTATTATCTGGAAGACGCCATCTGGCTTGCCCAGTTTTTGACAGATATCAAGCCGCCGCCTGTGGAAGTGCGCGAGCAACTGGCCATCGGTTCGTGCGTGAAACTGGTTTTTCGCTTCGCCGCCGAAGATGGTGCGCGCGAAGATGGCCAGTGCGAAAGAATGTGGGTGCTAGTGACCGGCATCGATGAAGAGGAGGGCTGGTACACCGGCACCATCGAGAATGATCCGCAGCATCCGGCGGCCAAATACGGCGACCTTATCTCGTTTCATCCCCTGCATGTGGCAGACCTTGCTCATGAATAGGCATGAAAGGAAACGTCGTGCGAAATGAACGCGAAGGTGCGAAAGACGCCCGTCAGGAAATCAAGCGATACCAGGAACATATCAATTCGCCGCGCCTTTGCCCGGATCAGTGTTATCGCATGGCCAGTCCGACTTATGCCCTGGTGTGCTACGTCAACCAGGTGACGGGACTTTTCTTGAGCAAGAACTATTATATGATTCCGATCTTCCTTCAGCGCGCGCATGGGGCGCTGCTGGCGTTGAAGTCGGAGCGTGTCAGTGAGCCGTATCGTAATCTGATCGAGCAGTATCTGAGCCATGTAGCGCATTTCATCGTCAAGTATCAATGCCTGGCGGAAGATGAGCTGCAAGCCGCCCAATCTATTCCGCCTGCGTTGCTGGCGATCGCGCCTGTTTCGTTGCCGCAAGATTTGATCATGCCTGGCGAGTTTTGACGGTATTGTTGCCGACCTCGCCTGTGAAATTCCCTGCGACATTGATGTGGCTGTCGCATGTTTACTGTGATAAAGAAGGAAACCCATTTGAAATCGTTTAGCCTGCTCTTTGCGTTCTGCTGTCTGTGCAACAGCGCGCTGGCTGCCCCCGCCAGCGCCCCCGCCAGCTACGTCCTTGAGAATACGGAAGTGCGCGACATCCGCGCGCAAGCCCTCAAACGCGACTATCAGCTATATGTCGCCTTGCCCGATTCCTATCGGCAGGGAAATAAGCGCTATCCGGTGCTGTTCGTCACCGACGCCAATTATGCGTTTCCCGTCGTGCGCAATATCGCGCAGCGCCTGAACAAGCATGCCGGGATGGAAGAAGTCATCGTGGTCGGCTTGTCGTACGCGAATGGCGACGGCGGGGTGTACAGTCGCCGCCGCGACTACACGCCCACCACGCCGCGCAAGCATGATTACCGCTCGGACATGCCGGGACGCCAGCCGGCGTTCGGCGAAGCGAAGGCGTATGGCCAGTTCGTCTCGGGCGAGGTGTTCCCCTTTATCGCCAGTCACTATCGCGTGAACATGCAGCGCAAGGTGTTCATCGGCCATTCCTACGGCAGCCTGCTGGGCTTGCAATTCCTGCTGACGGAACCGCGCACCTTCGAGCATTACATCCTCGGCAGCCCGTCGCTGTGGTACGACGCCGGCGTCATGTTCGACCGCGAACAGGCGTATGCGGCCAGCCACAAGGACTTGCCCGCTTCCGTATTCTTCGGCATCGGCGGCCTGGAAAAGCTGGCGGCAGGCAAGAAGCGTTCGCGTTTGGAGGAAGAGGCCGACATGCTGGCCGACTTGCGCGAGTTCGACGGGAAGTTGAAATCGCGCAAGTTCCCCGGCTTGAAAACCCGTTTGCGCGTCTTCGAGGATGAAGATCACGCGAGCGTGTTTCCGCTTTTGCTCACGCATGGATTGCGGGCGTATCTGACGTCCGCAAAATGAACGGTGCCGGGCGCCGCCCGCCAGACAGTGCCGGCGTCGCCATGCAGATTCCGACCGCCGGAAGCGGTCATCGATAAGGTCAGCTGACATGCGTACATTGAATGAATTATTGGATACTGAAGATCCGGCGTTTCCGCTGATCCGGCAATGGGCCAGCGAGGCCGACATTCCGGTGGAGTTGCTGTCGCCCTCGGCCGGCAGGGAGGATGTGCTGCTGAGCCTGCAGGTCACCACGCGTTCCCCCCTCGGCGCGATCGCCTATGAAACGGGGGGCATCCTGGTGGATGAGGGCTGGCTGCGGATACTGGGATCGGGCCATGACAAGCTGGGCCGGAATATTGCTAAGTGGAATGAAGGCAAGGCCGAGGGCTTTCTGTTGGTGGCCGATGACGTGCTCGGCGGTTTTTTTGCCATCAACGGCGGCGCGCTCGGGGCCGACCAGGGCAAGCTGTATTACCTTGCCCCCGAGACGCTGGAGTGGGAAGCGCTGGAGATCGGCTTCACGGCGTTCGTCGAATGGGCCTTTAGCAGCCGGTTGCGGCAGTTCTACGGCCGGCAGCCTGGCGATGCGGATGGCTTTGACGAATTACCCGAATTGCCCGAATTGCCCTTGCCCGGCGAGCTATGCCTGAACTTTTATCCATGTCTGTGGACGCAAGAGGGTTCCCTCAAGACCAGTTCGCGGCGCGCCATTCCCGTGGCGGAGCAGTGGGCGCTCAACCTCGACCTGAAACAGAAGTTGCTGGATGCGCCTGCGGGTGCGAGTTGAGGCATGGCTTGCGGGCCGGCGAAATGACGTTTCAATCCCCGAATCCAGCAGTTTGTCGCAATGGCCGGTGTCAGAAAATGGCAAGGGGATAGCATATGTTGGGCTTTCTCGTGATGAGTTGCCCGCAAGCGAGTGTCCCGTACTGTCGCGGCAGGCAACGGACGCCCCTCCATGACCTCGACCAGGATGATACGCATGAAATTGACCCTTCCACATGTTCTTTCCACCTGCCTGCTGGGCGCTGTCGGCGTGATCGGCAGCGCGCACGCGGCTCCCGCCGATGTCGAACTGCTGGCCTTGGTGCAGCGCCATGCGCAGGCGCAGAATAACTTTGATCAAGGTGCCTTGAAAGCCACCACGGCCGAGAATTATGTGGAGATATCGCCGGTCGGCGAGGTGGACGGGCGTGAAAAAATGCTCTCGTTCTATGGGCCAGAGCAGAAGCGGCCGAGTCCCCAGCTCCAGGTCGATGAGCCGGTGGTGCGCCTGTTGGGCGATACGGCGCTCATCTCGGCGCGGCTGTCCTACCGTGTCAATCAGGAGGGGGGCGCCCGCACCTTCGCCCTGCGCGCCGGGTATGTGGCGCGGCTTGTTGACAAGCAATGGTTGCTGGTCAGCGCACAGTACACCGGTATCCGTCCGCCGAAACCGTAAGCTGACATTGGGTCTGGCGCCGGCCTTTCCCTGCCAGCCTACAGCCGCGCCTCGTCGCCCCACACATTGCGCATGCTGAAATGCAGGCCGGCATCGTCTTCGTGCAGCGAGGAAACGATGGCGTAGCGGCTGTCCGCCGTGTCGCGCGCGGGCAGTTGCGCCAGCTCGGCGGCGGCCAGCGGCGCGCCCAGCGGATCGCTGAGCGGATGCACGTGGGCGGCGCCCCGTTGCATCACCACCCCCAGTTCGCCGCTGCGCAGGCGCACCAGGGTGCCTGGCGGATACTTGCCCAGCAGATTGACGAACTGTTCGCCCAGCAGAGGGTCGATGGGCACGCCCTGGTCGAGGAAGATGTGCTGCAGTGCCTGGTCGGGCACGATGGAGCGGCGGTAGTTGCGCGCCGAGACGCGGGCGCAATAGCGGTCGGCCAGGCCGATCAGCTTGGCATTTTGCAGGATGTCATCGGCCGTGCGCCCCTGCGGGTAGCCGCTGCCATCGTCGTTTTCATGGTGCAAGAGCACGCAGCTCAGCCATTCCTCGTCATCGACGCCCGCGCAGCGCAGCAATTCCGCGCTTTCCTGCGGATGCTGGCGCACGATGCGCATTTCGTCGTCATTCAGCGGGCCGCGGCGGTCCTGGAAACTGTCGTGGTGGCGCAGCATGCCCACGTTCATCGTCAGCGCGGCCGCGCCGATCAACAGCAATTCATCGCGGGACTTGTGCATGCTGCGCCCCACCTGCATGGCAAGCAGCGCCGTTTCGATGCAGTGGCGCACGGCGTAGCTGCCGGCGATCTGGTTGAGCAGGATGCTGGCCAGGGCGATGTCGGCATCGTGCTCAAGCGCGCGCAGCAGTTCGCGGGCGAGGTCGCGCACGTCGCGTTCGGCATTGCTTTCGCTGCGCAAGTCCAGCAGCAGCCGTTCCAGGCGCTGCGCCGCCTCATTGAGCAGGCGCAAGACGGACGGCTGCTCGGGCGCGCCCACGTACAGGCCCAGCTGCATTAGTCGCCCCAGCTGCGCGCCATCCGTGATGATCTGCCCCTTGCGCAGTTGCGGGCCGGCACTATGGTCAGCCAGAAACAAATCCCAGGGCAGGGGTTCGCCGGGAACCAGGTCGGCCGGGCCGATGCGACGTTGTACCATGCTGTCTTCCTTTGCTCCGCCGCAGCGAAGCCATGCTCAGTGCTCGGTTATATGCTGCGCAGGCGCTCCAGCGCCAGGCGCAAGGTCTCGTCTTGCTTGGCAAAGCAGAAGCGCACGATGCCCGACTCCTTGCCCTGCGCATAAAACGCGGACACGGGAATGGCGGCCACCTTGATTTCCGTCGTCAGCCATTCGGCGAACTGCGCTTCGGTCTCTTGCGAAATGGCATCGTAGCGCACGCACTGGAAATACGTGCCGTCGGCCGGCAGCAGGGTAAAGCGGCTGCCCGCCAGGCCGTCGCGGAACAGGTCGCGCTTGCGCTGGTAAAACGCGGGCAAGTCCAGATAGGGCTGCGGCTTGGCCATGTAGCCGGCGATGCCGTGCTGCATGGGCGTGTTGACGGTAAACACATTGTACTGGTGCACCTTGCGGAACTCCGCCGTCAGGCTAGCCGGGGCCGCCACATAGCCGACCTTCCAGCCCGTCACATGATACGTCTTGCCGAAGCTGGAAACGATGAAGCTGCGCGCCGCCAGTTCCGGGTGGCGGCTCAGCGAGGCGTGCGGCACGCCGTCGTACACCATGTGCTCGTAGACTTCGTCGGACAAGATCAATATTTGCGTGCCGCGCACGATGTCGGCCAGCGCGGCGATATCGGACGGGCGCAAAATCGTGCCCGTCGGGTTATGCGGCGTATTGATGATGATCAAGCGTGTCCTGGGGCCGACGGCGGCGGCCAGCGTGTCCCACGGCACGCTGTAGCCTTGTTCACCCACTTGCATGGCCACCAGCACGGGCACGCCGCCGGCCAGGGCGATGGCGGGCAGATAGCTGTCGTAGGCCGGTTCGATGACGATGACTTCGTCGCCCGGATGCACGCAGCACAGGATCGCCGTGGTGAGCGCCTGCGTGGCGCCGGCCGTGACGGTGATGTCCGTGCCCGGGTCATAGCTGTGGCCGTACAGGCTGGCGATCTTGGCGGCAATCGCTTCGCGCAGGGGCGCGGCGCCCGTCATCATCGGATACTGGTTGTGGCCGGCGCGCATGGCGTCGCCGACCAGATCGACCAGCGCCGGGTCGCAATCGAAATCGGGAAAGCCCTGGCCCAGGTTGACGGCGCCATGCTGGGCCGCCAGGCTGGACATGCGGGTAAACACGGTGGTGCCCACGAGAGGCAAACGGCTGGTCAGGGTGGGAGTCAGGTGGGGCAGGGACGGGCTGTTCATGTACGGTAGGGTCGCGGTGCGGAAAGTGGAATCGTTTCCCATTCTAGCGCAGCGCGTGGCGTTCCGTGCAGGCCTCGATGGCTCAGCCCGGCAAGGCCCAGCCTTCCGGCAGCATGATCTTGAACATGCCGGCCTTGGCCGTCTTGCGGGCCAGTTTCAGCAGGGCCTTGTCCTTGGTGATGAGGATGTCGGCGTTGGCGTCGCGCGCCAGTTCAAGGAATTTCTGGTCATCCTTGTCCGTGCAGACGGGCAGGCGCACGCCAGAGACGGGCGGCGCCACCACCGTGATGTGGGCGTCGAAGCGGGCGGCGGCCACCGCGCGGCTGGCTTCGTCCAGCGGCAAATGTTTGTAATGCAAGACGACCAGATATTCCGCGCGGCAATCTTCACGCGTGATGGCGTGCACGGCGCCGCTTTCCATGGCCGCCAGCAAAGGCGCCCAGCGCGGGTCGTTGAAGACGAACAGGTCGAGGCAGACGTTGGTGTCGAGGACGAGTTTTTGTGGAGCAGGTATCATGTCGGCAATTCTATTCTGTAGTGATAATTTATGTTGATCGTGCTTTCGCCCGCCAAGAGTCTCGACCTGGAGACGCCGCCAACAACCTCGTTGCACAGCACCCCCGATTTTCTCGACCATTCCGCCCAGCTGATCGCCCGCATGCGCCAGTTCTCGCCGGCCGAAGTGGGCAGCCTGATGGGTATTTCCGACGCCTTGTCGGCCCTCAACGTGGCCCGCTACGCGTCCTGGACGCCGCAACTGGACGACGCGCGCCAGGCCATCATGGCCTTCAATGGCGACGTGTACGCCGGTTTCGAGGCGCGCAGCCTGCAGCCGGCCCAGCTCGACTATGCCCAGTCGCGCGTGCGCATCCTGTCGGGCCTGTATGGCTTGCTGCGCCCGCTGGACCTGATCCACCCGCACCGCCTGGAAATGGGCACGCGTTTGTCGACCACGCGCGGCAAGGATTTGTATGCGTTCTGGGGCGACACCATCACCGACGGTCTGAACCGCGCGGCCAGGGAGCAGGGCGCCAAGGTGCTGGTTAATCTTGCTTCCGAAGAATATTTCAAATCCGTCAAACCGCGCCAGCTGGAGGTGCCCGTCATCGCGCCCGTGTTCGAGGATTGGAAGAACGGCAAGTATAAAATCATCTCCTTCTACGCCAAGCGCGCGCGCGGCATGCTGGCCCGCTATGCCGCCGTTCACCAGATCCGCGACCCGCAGCAGCTCAAGCAGTTCGACGTGGACGGCTACGGTTTCGTGCCGGAAGCATCGAACGATACTAGTTGGGTATTTAGGCGCAAAGTGGGCGAATAAGTAAAAAAACCGGGCTAGCCCGGTTTTTTATTGCAGCTTACTGCCAGAATTTCCACCACTTGCGTTCCTTGTTCACCCCTTCCGGGCTGAGGAATGCCGTGTTCGGGTAGTTCTTGGTCAGCACGCGCAAGGTATCGTCGCGCAGGTCGGTCAAGCCCAGCTTGTCGTACGAGCGGTACATGATGAACAGCGCTTCTTCGATGGCGGGCGAGGCGGAAAAATCGCTGACCGTCGTTTGCGCGCGGTTGGCGGCGGCCAGGTAGGCGCCGCGGCGGTAGTAATAGCGCGCCACGTGCACTTCGTATTTCGCCATGGCATCGATCAAATAGTTCATGCGGGCCAGCGAATCGGGCGCATATTTGCTATTTGGGAACTTATCGACCAGTTGCTTGAACGCGGCAAACGCTTCGCGCGTGGCTTTCGGGTCGCGCTCGGTCGGGTCTTGCTCGTACAGGAAGTTCAGGAAGCTGATCTGATCGTTAAAGCTGATCAGGCCCCGCAAGTAGTACATATAGTCCACATTGGCGTGGTTCGGATGCAACTTGATGAAGCGTTCGACGGCGGCCAGTGCCTGAGCCTGGTCTCCCGACTTATAATACGCGTAAGCGATCTCCATCTGCGCTTGCAGAGCATAGTTGCCGAAAGGATAGTTAGCCTCCAGCTTCTGGAACAGGCCGATTGCAGCTTCATAGTGCTGCCCGGCCATTTCTTCACGCGCCTCCGAGTATAATTTCGTAACGGACCAGTTTTTGGTCTCATCCACTTTTTCAGGCAACAAGCTGCAAGCGGACATGCCGAGCAGAACGACTGAAGCGACTACCAACGATAATTTTTTTTGCATGACGTTTTGCAAGAAGGTTTTAACCAAGATTTTACAATAGGCTGATTATAGCCGATGGGAATGCTGTGATATTAACTCCGAAGCCTAATTTGGCTGACCCCGCGTTTGACTCCCTTTCTGACCATGCTGCCGAAGAGGCGTTTGACGGCGATTTTGCCGCCGACGACGTCTTCGAGGAAATGGCCCCGATTACATTGGAACTGACGCCGGACGCCTGCGGCCACCGCCTCGATAAAGTCATCGCCCAGCTGGTGCCGCAATATTCGCGCAGCCGCCTGCAATTGTGGCTGGAAGCCGGTTTCGTGACCGTCGATGGAAAAGTTGCCAAACGCAACATGACCGCCTATGGCGACGAGAAGATCGTCATTCTGCCGCAAAGCGCGCCGGAAGACGAGGCTTTTAAGCCGGAAGCGATGGAATTGAACATCGTGCACGAAGATGAGCATATCATCGTCATCAACAAACCGGCCGGACTGGTCGTGCATCCGGGCCCCGGCAACTGGTCGGGCACCCTGCTCAACGGCCTGCTGCACCACTGCCCGCAACTGGCCGGCGTGCCGCGCGCCGGCATCGTGCACCGCCTGGACAAGGATACCAGCGGCCTGATGGTCGTCGGCAAGACCCTGGCCTCGCAAACGGACCTGGTGCGCCAGTTGCAGGCGCGCACCGTCAAGCGCGAGTATTTCGCCCTCGTGTGGGGCACGCCGAAACAGGCGGGCACCATCGATGCGTCGATCGCGCGCCACCCGCGCGACCGGGTCAAGATGGCCGTGTCGGAAAATTTCACGGCCAAGCCCGCCATCACGCACTATGAATTGATCGGCAGCGGCGAACTCGACCGCCGTCCCGTGAGCCTGATGCAATGCCGTCTGGAAACAGGCCGCACGCACCAGATCCGCGTGCACATGCAGCACCTGGGCTTCGCGCTGGTCGGTGACTACGTGTACGGCAAGCAGCACCTGGTGTCCGTCTTTTCGCGTCAGGCGCTGCAGGCGCGCCGCCTGGGTCTCGTGCATCCGGGCACCCTGGAAGCGTGCGAGTGGATCGTGCCGCTGGCCGATGATTTCGCCCAACTGATCGCCACGGCCGGCATTCCCGAGCCGGAACAGGTCTGATGACGGCTGCCTTGCCTTATATCACTCCCCATTGGCCCGGCCTGCCCGCCAACGTGGGCGCGCTGGCGACCGTGCGCGCGGGCGGCGTCAGCCAGGGACCGTATGGTGACGGGCAGGGCGGCGGTGGCTTGAACCTGGGTACGCACGTGGGTGACGCGGCCGCGCATGTGGCTGCCAACCGCGCGCGGCTGGCGGGCGCCTTGCCATCCCAGCCTGCCTGGCTGTCGCAGGTGCATGGCGTGGCCGTGGCCGACGCCGCCAGCCTGGGCGGCTGCGTGCCGGACGCCGACGCCAGCGTGGCAACGCAGCCGGGCGCCGTGTGCGTGGTGATGACGGCCGATTGCCTGCCGGTGCTGTTCTGTTCGACGGACGGCCTGGTCGTCGGTGCGGCCCATGCGGGCTGGCGCGGCCTGGCCAACGGCGTCTTGCAGCGCACGGTGCAAGCCATGCGGGCGCAGGGCGCGACGGATATCCTCGCCTGGCTGGGGCCGGCCATCGGTCCGCAGCAATTCGAAGTGGGGCAGGACGTGCTGCAAGCGTTCCAGGATGGCGCGCGCGACGCTGCCGAGCGGCAAGTGCTGAGCGCTTCCTTCGTCGCCATCGCTGGCAAGCCTGGCAAGTATCTGGCCGACATTTATGCCTTGGCGCGTACCATGCTGCTGCGCGACGGCGTGGCGCAAGTGGCGGGCGGCGAGTATTGCACCGTCAGCGATGCGGCGCAGTTTTACTCGTACCGGCGCGATGGCGTCACGGGAAGACAGGCCAGCTTGATCTGGCGCAAATAATCTGCACGGCAGACACTTATGTGTCTGCCGTTTTTGTTTTATCGTCTGCTGAGGCAAGCGCGCGCGCTTTTAGCTCAGCCTTGCGTTTGCGTCGCCGCGAGCCCGTCAGATAGAATAGGATGGACAGGGGGATGACGCAGTACAGCACGAAGGTCATCACCCCGGCGACGATGGACGGTTCCGTCAGCGCCATGAGGCCGACGACATAGATCCAGGCAACAGCGGTCATGAGCATCATGAGTAGTGGCAGTCAGTAAGAGTTTGCATGCAGGTGGCCCGGAAGTAGTTATTTATTAATTCTTGAATGGACTTACATACATCTATGAATATGCCCGATCCTCAAATGATGACCAAGGAATGGATGGCGCAGATCAGCAATCCTGAGCAGTGGAAGACGTGGTTCAACATGGTACCGCAGCCCCAGGGCAATCCGATTGCCGGCATTTTGCAGGATGCGGGCGCCAGCATCAAGCCGGAAGCGATCGAGCAACTGAAAAATGCCTACGTGGCCAAGCTGACGGGCTTGTGGGCCGACTTTATGGCCGGCAAGACGCCGGAGCTGAAGGACCGCCGCTTCGCCGCGCCCGCCTGGCACGCCAGCCCCCTGTCGGCCTTCAATGCGGCCGCCTATTTGCTGAACGCGGAGTTCCTCAGCGCCATGGCCGACGCCGTGGAAGCGACGCCGCACCAGAAGCAAAAGATTGCGTTTGCCGTGCAGCAAATCGTTGACGCCATGTCGCCCGCCAATTTTCTTGCCACCAACCCCGACGCCCAGCAAACCCTGATCGAGACCAAGGGCGAAAGCCTGGCCAAGGGCTTGAGCAACATGCTGGCCGACATGCAGAAAGGCCGCATCTCGCAATCGGACGAATCGGCCTTCGAAGTGGGCCGCAACGTGGCCACGACGCCGGGCACGGTGGTGTTTGAAAACGCCTTGTTCCAGCTGATCCAGTACACGCCAAGCACCCCCACGGTACACCAGCGGCCGCTGCTGATGGTGCCGCCGTGCATCAATAAATTCTATATCCTTGACTTGCAGCCGGAAAACTCGCTCGTGCGCTATGCGGTGGAGCAGGGCAATACCGTGTTCCTGATGTCCTGGCGCAATCCTGACCTGAGCATGCAGCACCTGACGTGGGACGATTACGTCGAGCAAGGCGTGATCGAAGCCATCCGTGTCACGCAGGACATTTCCGGCCAGGACAAGCTCAATCTGTTCGGCTTTTGCGTGGGCGGCACCATCGTCTCGACGGCCTTGGCCGTACTCAAGGCGCGCGGCGAGAATCCGGCCGCCAGCCTGACCCTGTTGACCACCTTCCTCGACTTCTGCGACACGGGCGCGCTCGACGTATTCATCGACGAACCGCAAGTGGCGCTGCGCGAGCAAACCCTGGCCAAGGGTGGCCTGATGACGGGACGCGACCTGGGCAGCACGTTCTCGAGCCTGCGGCCGAACGACCTCGTGTGGAACTACGTGCAGTCGAATTACCTGAAGGGCAAGGAGCCGCCCGCGTTCGACTTGCTGTACTGGAATGGCGATGGCACGGGCTTGCCGGGTCCCATGTTCTGCTGGTATCTGCGCAACACTTACCTGGAAAACAGCCTGAAAGTGCCGGGCAAGCTGATGGTGGCCGGCGAAAAGGTCGACCTGAGCAGCATCGACGCGCCCGCCTTCATCTACGGTTCGCGCGAAGACCATATCGTGCCCTGGGGCGCGGCCTATGCCAGCACGGCCTTGCTGAACCCGAAAAAACCGAAAGCCAACCGGTTTATCCTCGGTGCCTCGGGCCACATCGCCGGCGTGATCAATCCTGCCTCGAAGAAAAAGCGCAGTTACTGGAGCAACGACGCAGCCAAGGGCGCGCGCACGGCGAAAGCCAAGCCCTTGACGGCCGAGCAGTGGATGGAAGGCGCGACCGAGCACGTGGGCAGTTGGTGGCCCGAATGGGCGGCTTTCCTGGCCGAGCACGGCGGCGCGCAGGTGAAGGCGCCAGGCAAGCCGGGCAATAAACGCCATGCGGCAATCGAGCCGGCGCCGGGGCGGTATGTTAAAGTCAGGGCGGACTAGTTTGCAAAACTTCTGGCCTGACAAGACTGGCGTAATCACCGGTCTTGTCAGGAATCTACTTTTAGTTGCGTTGCAATAAATGCGGGAATCTACTACCCTGATGTGCAATGGAGCCGTTTTCCACTCTATAATGGAAAACGTAGGCAGGTGCGAAAGCGGACCCACGTTCGCTTTTTTTTCGGATTAACTCAGTATGCGCTGCGGCGCAATAAGTGGAACTTGTGATGAGTAGTGCAAAAAAAAGTATAGACCGCCTGATTAAAAAATATCCCAACCGCCGTCTGTATGACACGCAAACCAGTTCCTACATCACCTTGACGGACGTCAAGCAGCTGGTGTTGGACAATGAAGTGTTTACCGTCGTCGATGCCAAATCCAATGAAGATCTGACGCGCAGCATCTTGCTGCAAATCATTTTGGAAGAGGAGGCGAACGGCGCGCCCATGTTCTCGAGCAGCGTGTTGTCGCAGATCATCCGCTACTATGGCCACGCCATGCAGGGCATGATGGGATCCTACCTGGAAAAGAACGTGCAAGCGTTCACCGATATCCAGCACAAGTTCACGGGCACGTCGGCCGGCAGTTTCGAAGGCAAGCCTTTCAGCCCGGAAATGTGGACCCAGTTCATGAATGTCCAGGGCCCGATGATGCAAGGCATGATGAACAACTACATCGACCAGAGCAAGAGCCTGTTCGTGCAGATGCAGGAGCAGATGCAGAGCCAGAGCAAGAATCTGTTCGGCACCTTCCCGTTCGTTCCGCCGGTGCCGCCGACGGACAAAAAATAAGCTGATCCGGTTTTTACGTCGCACAACGGCACAGGAGTTCCTGTGCCGTTGTGCATTCAGGCGCCATATCGCCTCGGTGTGCCGGGTTTTTATCGGAGCATGGTGCAACCATTTTTCCTTGATGGGCAGACGCTGTCCGGCAAGGATGACATCTCAGCGTTCGTTTGATATGCAACTGCAGGTCCACGAGGAGTATATATATGGCGCTGCTTGAGCAATTGCAGGCAATGATTGCAGCCGATAATGAGCGTATGCATGTCCTTCGTCTTGTCAGGGAACTTGATCTGCCCGATTGCTGGGTTGCTGCGGGATTTGTGCGATGCTGTGTCTGGGATCATTTGCACCAACGTTCGCCTTCGCCACTGCCTCACGATATCGACGTCATCTGGTACGACCCAAGCAAGGCGACACAGGCGCATGACGCCATGCTTGAGTCGAGTTTAAGAGCGCGGGACGGCACGCTGGGCTGGTCGGTAAAGAATCAGGCGCGTATGCATGAACGCAATGCGGACCTGCCTTACCTGACCGCTTCCGATGCCATGAGATACTGGCCGGAAACCGCCACTGCCGTGGGTGTGGGACTCAATGACCTTGCAGGCATCGATATAGCGGCTCCTTTCGGCCTGCATGATCTTTTCGATCTGGTGGTCCGGCCGACAGAGCGATTTCTGACAGCGAAGCAATCGGTCTACGCAGGCCGCGTGCGTGGCAAGAATTGGCAAGGTACCTGGCCCAAGCTACGTATTGAATTCCCAGGTGCTGCTTCCTGCCGTGCTTTGGAACCGGACTGAGCAAGCTCATAGCCTGCATTTGATGATAAGCGATGCAGGAGCCTGAGAATCGCACATGCAATCCATTGCTACCTATGCCCGGTCCACCCGGACAGCGTAGCAACCGCGCCTGGCGTTGTGGAGGTGGATATAGCTGACTTCCTGATTGCCAAAGATCTGCTCAATCAGGGTTTACCACATATTCAGGCGCGTCCGCCATCCGGCTCTTGCTCTGCAAGTCGATCCAGGCAGACGGCACGGATGCCGCCTGGTAGTCATCGTTCACATCGGGTGGGCATGGCATTGTCGACTGACGGTCAGAACTTTCACTTCATGCTTTCGGCAGTCCAGCTTTTACCGCCGTCGTTCGATATTTCAAATTGCGCCGGCACGCTCCAGCGCATTATTTTTCCCAGAATCGCACCCGATTTAAGCGGGGTCAACTCGCGTGATTTCGGTTTGGCGTCCACCAGTGTCCACGTTTTGCCCATGTCGCTACTGGCATGTAAGGTCGTATCGCTCATCAGACTGCTTTCAAAACGCAGCAGGGTGCCATCGGTACGCTGAACCAGCGGAATGTGGCTAGCGGTGACCTCTTGCCAGGTTTGACCTTGATTCACTGAAACGAAAGCATCTCTGGAGGTAATCGCAAATGGCCCGTAACCTTGTGTTATGAGGCTCCACATGCCGCTGCCGCTGATGCGCATCGCATCCACACGGCGATCGGGCATTGCCCGCTCCGACCACTGGCCACTGGCGTAGTCGTAGAGGTGCAGCGTTCCTTTCGTCGACGTGTAGGCAAAGCCTGTGCCGATATCGCGCAGCCAGAACCAGGTGTCCTGGTTCAGGAGCCATTTCCCCAGCTTCTCACTGCGTACCTGATTCCACTCGCCGCGCTCGAGACGGGCGGAATGATAAATCGTGACTTCATTGTTACGCTGGACGGCGACATACCAGCCAGCGTCCATATTGCCAGCCAGTCCGACCAGATTGCCATAGGGAAGGTTGCCAGTGTCAATCGGTTCAAGCTTGTTCTGTCCCGGCGCATGGCGCAGCAGGGTGCCGAACTCGCCGAAGGCCAGCAAGTCTGCATCCGGCATTTGCACCGGCTGCACGCAGTTCAGCGTCTCTATTTTGTCGCTGGCCAGTTGTTTCCATGTTCCCTCAGGGCTGCGCCACAGCACTGTGCCCATGCGGGTTGCGGCCGCCACGCTGCCGTCTGGTAGCTCCGTCACGCATTCGGCGCCGGTGGGGCGGGCCATGGCGACTTCCTCAGCGCGATCCGTATCACTGCGCGATCCGGACCAGCTGACTGTCTTTTCGGGTGCAAACAGCTTCAGGTGCTCGGGAGAATAGCGTTCGAGCAGCGTGCGGTTGTCTCGCACCCGCACGCTGCGGCCGACCAGTACACGCTCGCCATAAAGAGGCGTGACGATCAGGCGGCCCAGATCGACCGGCTTGCCTTCCTCGACAGTAAATAAGCCCAGGCCGCCGCCCATTTTGATGTAGCGGTTTGATTTGCCGGCGTCGGCCAGTTGACTGAAGTAGTATTTCCCCGGTGGCAGGGTCCCCATGAAAAGAGTCGTGTCGCGCGCCATATCCTTGGCAACCTGGTTCAGGATATATTGCTGCAGGACCAGGCTGGATACTGCGTCTCCGCTACTCAGGCGGCCCAAGGTGATCTGGCCCAATCCGTTCACCGCATCAGTGTTGGCAGTAATGCTGACAGTAACGGCTGTACCTTCGGAGGGCACGCCGACGCTGAGAGGGCGCTGCACATGCGTTGTGACACAGCCACCGAGCATCAGCGCAGAGACGGCTCCTGCAAAAACGTTGGCAACGAAATTTTTGGCGAACATTTTATTTCCACAGTGCAATAAAATCTTATTATAGCGAGACTGTGTATGAAATAACAAGTACATTAGTCAAGTATGGGCTGCAGCCAGATATGGAATGCGTGAAAGAATATGCTCAGGGCAGGTCGCCCGTGTCTCCCACCGTTGCATATCCCGCAGCAAAACCAGACCGCCACTGACAGCTAAGGGCGGCTCGGGGTACAATAGCCGATTCGCCTCACCATTTTCCAGCTGCCAACTATGTCCGAAATTCACCGTATTCCCGTTCCTTCCGCCCAGCCCGAGGCCATGCAGGCCATGCCAGGTGCGGCGCCGAAAGTGGGCTTTGTCTCGCTCGGCTGCCCGAAAGCGCTGGTCGACTCCGAACAAATCCTGACCCAACTGCGCGCCGAAGGCTACGAAACGGCGAAATCCTACGCTGGCGCCGATCTGGTGATCGTCAATACCTGCGGTTTTATCGATGCTGCCGTGCAAGAGTCGCTCGACGCCATCGGCGAAGCGCTGGCTGAAAACGGCAAAGTGATCGTGACCGGTTGCCTGGGTGCCAAGAAAGATGCTGCCGGCGACGACATCATCATGAAGGTGCACCCGAAAGTGCTGTCCGTCACGGGTCCGCACGCGCTGGCCGAAGTGATGGATTCCGTCCACTTCCACCTGCCGAAACCGCATGCGCCATTCCTCGACCTGGTGCCGCCGCAAGGCGTCAAGCTGACGCCGAAGCACTATGCCTACCTGAAAATTTCCGAAGGCTGCAACCACCGTTGCAGCTTCTGCATCATCCCGTCCATGCGCGGCGACCTCGTCTCGCGCCCGATCGGCGAATTGATGATCGAAGCGGAAAACCTGTTCAAGGCCGGCGTCAAGGAATTGCTGGTCATTTCGCAAGACACCTCGGCCTACGGCGTGGACGTGAAATTCCGTTCCGGCTTCTGGAATGGCCGTCCCGTGAAGACGCACATGACGCAGCTGACGGAAGCGCTGGGCGAGCTGGCAAAGTCCTACGGCGCCTGGGTGCGCTTGCACTATGTGTATCCCTACCCGCACGTGGACCAGATCATCCCGATGATGAGCGGCGGCCACATCCTGCCTTACCTCGACATTCCGATGCAGCATGCGCACCCTGACGTATTGAAACGCATGAAGCGCCCGGCCAGCGGCGAGAAAAACCTCGACCGCATCCAGGCCTGGCGCGCCATCAACCCGGACCTGACCATCCGCTCGACCTTTATCGCCGGTTTCCCAGGCGAAACGGAAGCGGAGTTCGAGTACCTGCTCGACTTCCTCAAGGAAGCGCAGATCGACCGCCTCGGCTGCTTCGCCTATTCGCCGGTCGAAGGCGCGACGGCCAACGCCATCGCCAACCCCGTGCCGGAAGAGCTGCGCGAAGAGCGTCGCGGCCGCGTGATGCTGCTGCAGGAAGAAATTTCGAAAAAGCGCCTGCAGGCCAAGGTCGGCAAGACCGTGCGCGTGCTGATCGATGAAGTCACCCGCTCCGGCGGCGTGGGCCGCTCGTCCGCCGACGCGCCGGAAATCGACGGCGTCGTCTACGTCAAGCCGCCGTTCGAGCCGCACCGCAAGCTGGCCGTGGGCCAGTTCGTTGATGTAAAAATTACTTCAGCGGACGCGCACGACCTGTGGGGCGCTGCGGAGTAAGCAGGTGTAACAGTCGTACGGCGTACAGGGCGTAAAGCCCTTACAATCAAGGCGGACCAGCAAAGACTGGCCCGCCTTTTTTTATTTTCCGACGACGCCATGACCACACCCAAATCCCCGCAAACCGCACTGATCCACAGCGATTACCAGGCGCCGCAAGGCTTTGCGGCGTTTCCCAACGCCATCCATCACGCCTCGACCGTGCTGTTCAAGGACGTGGCGGCCATGCGCTCGGGCGACTGGAAAGAAAAGAACGCCTACACCTACGGCTTGCACGGCACGCCCACCACCTTCACGCTGGAAGCGCGCCTGGCCGAGATCGAAGGGGGCAAGCACTGCCTGCTGGCGCCGTCGGGCCTGGCGGCCATCGCCATGGCGGATTTCGCGCTGTTGAAAACGGGCGATGACGTCTTGCTTCCTGAAAACATCTACAACCCGAACCGCGAACTGGGACGCTGGCTGGCGCAGGATTTCGGCATCACGGCCCGCTATTACGATCCGCTCGTCGGCGCCGGCATCGCCGCCCTGATCCAGGAAAATACCAAGCTGATCTGGACGGAAGCGCCCGGTTCCGTGACGATGGAGGTGCCGGATTTGCCCGCCATCTGCGCGGCCGCCCATGCGCGCGGCGTGCTGGTGGCTTTGGATAACACCTGGTCGGCGGGACTGGCCCTGCGCGGCTTTGACCTTGGCGTGGACATCATCATGCAGGCGCTGACGAAATACCAGTCGGGCGGCTCGGACGTGCTGATGGGGGCGCTGATCACGCGCGAGCGGGCGCTGCACGACCGCCTGGCGCACGCGCACATGCGTCTGGGCATGGGAGTGGGCGCGGACGATGCCTACCTGGTGCTGCGCGGCTTGCCCACCATGAAGCTGCGCTTCGACGCCCACGATGCGGGCGCGCGCACGGTGGCCGCCTGGCTCCAGGGGCGCAGCGAGATCGCCACGGTGCTGCATCCGGCTTTCGACGACTGCCCGGGTCACGCCATCTGGCAGCGCGATTTCACGGGCGCGGGCGGCCTGTTTTCCGTGCTGTTCGATGCCCGCTACACGGAGGCGCAAACGGACCGCTTCGTCGATGCCTTGCAGTTGTTCAAGATTGGATACAGCTGGGGCGGCGCGAACAGCCTGGTGATGCCGTACCGCATCGCTGCCATGCGCAAGGGCTGGCAGTTGCCGGGCCAGCTGGTGCGCCTGAACGTGGGGCTGGAAGATCCGCAGGACCTGATCGCCGATATCGAACGGGCGTTCGCGGCGATGTAGGAAGCGGCAAGTCCTTGGCTTGCCGCGTAGCACCATTTACAGGGGAACGGGCGTGTTGTTGTTCAGGTCGATGAAGCCGCGCAGCAGACGATAGGCTTTCCACAGCCAGGCCACGCCCCACACGAGGAAGGCCAGCGGAATGCCGATCAGCGTGATCCACAGGGTGGCGCCGACGACGATCCAGGCCACATACCACCAGAAGGAACGGATCATCCAGCTGTGATGGCTGTACACGAAGGTCCCGGCCGCCTCGTCCCGCTTCACATAATTGATGATGAGCGGAATGAAGGAAAACGCGCCCAGCGAAAACACGAAGCTGGCGCCATGTATCAGGTACAACCACCAGGCCAGGTTTTTGGTCTGCTGGAGTTGGGTATCCAAAATAATATCTTGTGACATGAAAGCTCCCGTCGTTGCTCAATTTTTAATTGTAACAAGCAAAGCGGCGCGGGAGCGCAGTCCATGAAAAAAGGCGAAATACATTGTTGAAACGAGATCGATATCGCGCCTTGGCCGCGCGCGCCATGTCCTGGCTGCGGCAGGCTTTGCCGGCCTTGCTGCTGTGCGTTACGGCGGCCCATGCCGCCGGCCCCACCCTGGAGGCGGAATTCGCCGCCGGCTTGAAGGACGAGGGCCTGGCAGGCGCCGTCTGGAGCGAAGTCTTGCCCGATGGCACAGTCAAAGTGGGCGCGTCCGGCCTGCGCGATGCCGCCAGGCACATGCCCATGCAGGCGGACACGCGCGTGCAGGTCGGTTCCGTGGGCAAGGTGGCGCTGGCGCTGGGCGTCTTGCGCCTGGTCAGCGAAGACCGGCTCACGCTCGACACGCCCGTGCAGCGGGTGCTGCCGGAACTGGCGCTGAACAACCCGTGGCAAGCCAGCGACCCCGTGCGCATCCGCCACCTGCTGGCGCATACGTCCGGCCTCGACAATGTGCGCTTCTGGCAGGCGTTCAGCCTGAACCCGGCGCCGGACACGCCGCTGGCCGACGCTTTTGACGGCGGGCGCAATCTGCTGCGCGTGCGCGCCCGGCCCGGCAGCCGCTATGCGTATTCCAACATGGCTTATGGCTTGCTGGGCATGGTGATCGAAAAAGTCACGGGCCAGCCGTATGAGCGTTATCTCGATGCGCAGCTGCTGCGGCCGCTGGGCATGGCGGACAGCACGTTTGCCTTCGTTACGCAAACGGGCCCGCAGCTTGACCCACGCCTGGCCATGGGCCACTTCGAGCATGGCGTGGCCCAGCCGGCCGTGCCCCAGTATTTGCGGCCGGCCGCGCAGTTCACCACCACGGCGGCCGACATGGGCAAGCTGGCGCAGTTCCTGATGGGCGATGGCAAGTTGCAGGGCGCGCAATTCATCGACCTGGCCCTGATGGGCGCCTTGTCCGAACCGGCCGGCACGGATGTGGCGCTGGCGGGCCTGGCGACGGGCCACGGCCTGGCGCTGGCCGTGCGCGACCGCCACAATGTCGTCGGCGCCTGCCACCCTGGCACGGCCGTGGGTTTCCGCGCCATGCTGTGCATCTACCCGGAGCAGGACAGCGCCTTTTTTGTTGCCTTCAACACGGATGCGGAAACAGCCGACTATGAACGCTTCAACCGCCTGCTATTGCGCGACCTGGAACTGCCGCTGCGCGCGCCGGCCCCGCGCGGCACGCCCGCGCCCACGGTGGAAAACTGGCAGGGCGTGTATGTGCCGTCGCCCAGCCCCATGGCCAGCATGGCCTGGGTCGATGCCGTGTTCGGCTTTACGCGCCTGAAATGGGATGGCGAATCGCTGTTCCTGATCCCGTTCCAGGGCGAGCCGACGGAGCTGGAACCGGTGGGCGGCCTGCTGTTCCGCGCCAGCGACCGCAGCACGCCGTCGCACGTGCTGATGCAGGAGGATGGCAAGCATATCCTCAGCGACGGCTTGCGCAGCTATGAGCGGGCGTCGATGCTGCGCATGCTGGTGTTGTGGGGCAGCCTGGCCCTGGGCATGGCGGGCTTGCTGTATGTGCTGGTGGTGGGCGTGTGGCGCGCCGCGCTGCGCAGCCTGGGGCGGGGCGACCATCTGTTCGCGCCCCTGCTGTCGCTGCTGGCGCTGGCGTTGCCCCTGCCATTCTTTTTCTTCCAGTCGTATCTGCGCCTGGGCGACGTGACCATCGCCAGCGTGCTGCTGGCGCTGGCGACGGGGGCGCTGCCGTTGGCGACGGCGTTCGGCCTGGCGCGCTGCTGGCGCAGCCGCGGTACGGCGGCCGAGGCGGGTTCTTGGGCGAAGTGGGATTGGGTGGCCTTGCTGGCGGCCCTGCAACTGCTGCTGGTGCTGGCCTGGTGGGGGCTGCTGCCGCTGCGCCTGTGGCAGCTGTAGGGAGGGGGAAAGGGGCATGGCCCGATGGCCATGCCCCTGCATGCATCAGTTCAGGACGTTCAAAATACCGTCCAGGCCCACGAAATTGAGCGCCACATCGGCTTGCGAGCGCACCACGGGCTTGGCGCGGAAGGCCACGGACAGGCCGGCGATGCCCATCATCTTCAAGTCGTTGGCGCCGTCGCCCATGACGATGGCCTGTGCGGGGGAAATGCCCAGCTCCGCGCACACGCGTTCCACGGTGCGGCGCTTTTCCTCGGCGTCGACGATGCCCCCTAACACCTTGCCCGTCAGCTTGCCGTCGACGATTTCCAGTTCGTTCGCGTGCGTGTAATCGAGACCCAGGCGTTCCTTCAGGCGCGTCGTGAAGAAGGTGAAACCGCCCGACACCAGCAGGGTTTTCAGGCCTGCCTTCTGCACGGCCGCCAGCATGGTTTCCGCGCCCGGCGACAGCTTTAATCGTTCATCGTAGACGCGCTGCAGGGCAGCCGCATCGAGGCCTTCGAGCAGTGCCACGCGCTGCTTCAGGCTGGCGGCGAAATCGAGTTCGCCGCGCATGGCCGCTTCCGTGATGGCCGCCACCTGCGGTTTCAAGCCCTGCATGTCGGCGATTTCATCGATGCACTCGATGGTGATCAGGGTCGAATCCATGTCCATCGCCACGAGCTTGAATTCGCTGAGCTCGCGCTGGCCCATCATGTAGGTGGCGTCCAGCTGCGCCGCCTGGGCCGCCACTTCGATGGTGGGGCGCAGCGCGGGCGAGTAGGCGATCTGTTCGCAGCGCACGGCGTTCGGTCCCAGGCGCGTGATGGACGTGGGCGCGGCCAGCGCGGCGATGCGCTCGAGGCGGGCGCTGTCGCCATCCAGGCCTTGCAGGATCAGATTCATGGTGATGGAAGTGGTGGTGGTCATGGGTCGGTCCTGCAAAAATGATAGGAATAGTCTACACCGTCAATTGCTTGATGGTGGTCTTGATCTGCGTCACGCGCGCGGCCAGGTCCGGCATGGCGGCCGTGATTTTCAGCTTGTCCTGGCCATGCAGCTTGATATGGCGGTTCTTCTGGATCAAGGCGATGATGCGCATCGGATCGATGGGCGGCTTGGCCATGAATTGCAGGGTGGCCGCCTCGCCATGCACGTCGATCTTGACGATGCCCACGGTTTTCGCCGCGATGCGCAGGCGGTGCGTCTCGATCAGGGCCTTGACGGCGTCGGGCAGCTTGCCGAAGCGGTCGATCAGCTCTTCCTGGATATCGTCGATCTTCTCCTGCGTGGCGCAGTTGGCCAGGCGTTTGTAGATCGACAGGCGCTCGTGCACGTCGCCGCAGAAATCGGCCGGCAGCAGGGCAGGCACGTGCAGGTTGATCTCGGTGGTCGACGCCAGCGGCGCGGCCAGGTCAGGCTCCTTGCCGGCCTTCAGCGAACGCACGGCTTCGTTGAGCATGTCCGAATACAGCTGGAAGCCGATTTCCGTCATCTCGCCCGACTGGCTCTCGCCCAGCACCTCGCCGGCGCCGCGGATTTCCAGGTCGTGCATGGCCAGGTAAAAGCCGCTGCCCAGTTCTTCCATCTGCTGGATGGCGTCCAGGCGGCGCTGCGCCAGCTTGGACAGGCCCTGCACGTCGTGCACCAGCAGGTAGGCGTAAGCCTGGTGATGCGAGCGTCCGACCCGGCCGCGCAGCTGGTGCAGCTGCGCCAGGCCGAACTTGTCGGCGCGGTGCATGATGATGGTGTTCGCCGTCGGCACGTCGATGCCCGTCTCGATGATCGTCGTGCACAGCAGGATGTTGAAGCGCTGGGCGACGAAGTCGCGCATGACCTTTTCCAGGTCGCGCTCGTGCATCTGGCCGTGCGCCACGGCGATGCGCGCCTCGGGCAGCAATGCCGTCAGCATGGCCAGGCGGTTCTGGATGGTTTCCACCTCGTTGTGCAGGAAGTAGATCTGGCCGCCCCGTTTGAGTTCGCGCAGACACGCTTCGCGGATGATGGCTTCGCCTTCGCTGCGCACGAACGTCTTGATGGCCAGGCGCTTTTGCGGCGCCGTGGCGATGATGGAAAAGTCGCGCAAGCCTTCCAGCGCCATGCCCAGGGTGCGCGGGATCGGCGTGGCCGTCAGGGTCAGCACGTCCACTTCCGCGCGCAGCGCCTTCAGCGCTTCCTTCTGGCGAACCCCAAACCGGTGTTCCTCGTCGATGATGACAAGGCCCAGGCGCGTGAATTTCACGTCGTCCGACAGCAGTTTATGCGTGCCGATGACGATGTCGATGGTGCCGTCGGCCATGCCCTTGAACGCCTGCGTGATCTCCTTGCCGCTGCGGAAGCGCGACAATTCCGCGATGCGCACGGGCCAGTCGGCGAAGCGGTCGGCGAAGGTTTGCGCGTGCTGCTCCGCCAGCAGGGTGGTGGGCGCCAGGATGGCCACCTGCTTGCCGCCCATCACGGCGATGAAGGCGGCGCGCAGCGCCACTTCCGTCTTGCCGAAGCCGACGTCGCCGCACACGAGGCGGTCCATCGGTTTGCCGGAAGTCATGTCCTTGATGACGTTGTGGATGGCCTCGGCCTGGTCCGGCGTTTCGTCGAAGCCGAAGCTGTCGGCGAAGCGCTGGTAGTCGTGCGAGGAAAATTCAAAGGAGTGGCCCTGGCGCAGCGCGCGGCGCGCGTACAGGTTGAGCAACTCGGCGGCCGTGTCGCGCACCTGTTCGGCCGCGCGTTTCTTCGCCTTTTCCCACTGGCCCGAGCCGAGCGAGTGCAGCGGCGCGTCTTCCGGCGAGGCGCCCGAATAGCGGGAAATGACGTGCAGCTGCGACACGGGCACGTACAGTTTCGTGTCCTTCGCGTATTCGAGGTGCAGGAATTCCGTCTCGCCTTCGCCCAGGTCCATGCTGGTCAGGCCCATGTAGCGCCCGATGCCGTGGTTGATGTGCACCACGGGGTCGCCGATCTTCAGCTCCGACAGGTCGCGCACCATCGACTCGACCTGCGTCACGCCTTCCTGTTTCCTGGTGCCGACCCTGCGGCCGGAACCGGCATACAGTTCCGTCTCGGTGATGAAGGCCAGGTTGCCTTCCGGCGTGAACAATTCAAAACCCGCGTGCAGCGGCGCCACGCCCAGCATCAGCTTGGCGTCGGACTGCAGGAAGCCGTCGCAGCCTTCCACCGGCGTCAGGTGCAGATCGTATTCGCTGAAATACTGCTGCAGGGTTTCGCGGCGGCCGTTCGATTCGGCGCAGATCATCACGCGGCGGCCCGATTGCAGCAGATAGCTGCGCAGGTTGGCCAGCGGGTCGTCGGCGCGGCGGTTGACGGCGATGTTCGGCACGGGCGCCGACAGTTCGGACGCCAGCGCATCGTTCGATTTCGTGATCGCCAGGCGCGGATACGGCTTGGCCAGGCCAAAGAACTGCTCGTCGGACAGGAACAGCGCTTCGGGCGGCAAAATCGGCCGCTCGCGGTCGGCCTTCAGGAAGCGGTAGCGCGACTGGGTATCGGTCCAGAAGCGTCCGATGGCCGCGTCGATCTCGCCCACCAGAGCCAGCGAGGCGTCGGGCGGCAGGTAGTCGAACAGGGTGGCCGTCTGCTCGAAGAACAGGGGCAGATAGTATTCGATGCCGGCCGAGGCGATGCCGCTGCTGATGTCCTTGTAGACCACCGAGCGCGAAGGGTCGCCTTCGAACTGTTCGCGCCAGCGGTTGCGGAAGGTGGTGCGCGCCGCTTCGTCCATGGGAAATTCGCGGCCTGGCAGCAGCCGCACTTCGTGCACGGGATACAGCGAGCGCTGGGTGTCGGCATCAAACGTGCGGATGGTCTCGATGGTGTCGCCGAACAGGTCGAGCCGGTAGGGCAGGGCGGAACCCATGGGGAACAGGTCGAGCAGGCCGCCGCGCACCGAGTATTCGCCGGGCGACATCACTTGCGACACATGGCTGTAGCCGGCCAGGGTCAGCTGCGACTTCAGTCGCGCTTCGTCGAGCTTTTCGCCCTTCTTGAAGAAGAAGGTATAGGCGGCCAGGAACGACGGCGGGGCCAGGCGCACCAGCGCCGTGGTGGCCGGCACGATCAGCACGTCGCACTGGCGCGTCTGGATTTCGTGCAGGGTGGCCAGGCGCTCGGAGACCAGATCCTGGTGCGGCGAAAAGGCGTCGTAGGGCAGGGTTTCCCAGTCCGGCAGCAGGTGGCAGCGCAGCTCTTTCCCGCCAAACCAGGGGATTTCATCGAGCAGGCGCTGGCCGTCGCTGGCCTGCGCCACCACCACGGCCAGCATCTGGCCCCGCGCTTTCAAGGCCAAGGCGGCCAGCGCCAGGGCATAGGCGTCGGATGAACCATACAGGGCGGGCAGCGCGTAGCGGTTGCCGGGCTTGGGGAGGGCTTTTGTTAAGTCTAAGGACATGCAGGCGATGACACTAGTGGCAGAGGCAGTTGAGTGGGACGGCTGTGGTGCGCGCAGCGCCGCCAGTGACGGCGCCGACAGGCGAGATTATAGACCATCGCCCTTATCTCCGCGCTTGAGAAAACCGTCGTGAGCGGCAGTGATTTGTGGCTAAGAAGCGCAACCGTACTTTAGTACGGTGAGCATCGCAGGCCGCAAAGCGCGACGCGCAGCAGGTTTTATCCTGCGCGGACATTGGCGATGCCGAAGGGCACGTGCACCATGGGGATGGTGCCGCCCGCCGATTTCAGGTGGCTCAGCTGGTCGTCGAAGAAGATATGCGGCTTGAACACGGCCAGCACGCGGGACTTGTCCATGCCGCCGAGGAAAAACGTCTCGTCGGCCGCCACGCCCCAGCTTTTCAGGGTCGTCACGACTCTTTCGTGCGAAGGCGCGTTGCGCGCCGTGATGATGGCGATGCGCAGGATCTTCCTGTAGCCGGGATCGCGACGCTGGGCCCTTTCTTCCAGGCGTTGCATGGTGGCCAGCTTCTGGAACAGGCCGGCCAGCGGGCCGGGGCGGTGCGGCGTGCCCACGTTCAGGGTTTCATGGGCGTGGAATTCGTCGACGTCATTGTTGCGCTTGAAGACGGTTTCCGCTTCGTCGTCGGCGATCACGCCATCGAAATCGAAGGCCACGCGCAGTTCCTCGTCGTTTTCGTCGTCTTCCGTGCGCGACGGCAGCACCAGGCCGGCCGGATAGTCGCAGGCCAGCGCGCTGCGCACGTCGTCCTCATTCGCGCTGAGGAAGAGCGAGGCGTTGAAGGCGGGCAGGTAGGGGTAGGGCGACTTGCCCGTCATGAAGGCGGCGCGCGAGATATCGAGGCCGTAGTGGGCGATGCTGTGCATGACGCGCAAGCCCGTTTCCGGCGAATTGCGCGAAAACAGCACCACTTCCACGGGCGACTGGCGCGGATAGTGCTTGTTGATGTTCAGGAAGCGGCGGATGAAGGGGAAGGCCACGCCGCGCGGCAGGACCGTGTCGATATGCGTTTCCTGGTACTTGCGGTATTCCTCGGGGCCGTTGTCGAGGTAGACCTGGTGCGATTCGGCCAGGTCGAACAGGGCGCTGGAAGCGACCCCGATCACCAGTTTGTGTTCGATAGGATAAGCCATGCTGTACCTGTGGTGTGGGTGTTTCCCATCTTATACGACTATTAACTGCGTAGGCTATAGGCGCGCGCGGGGATTTTTTTGCACCAAAGCAGGGCATCGGACGGTTTTTCGATGCCACTGTGCAAGGCGCGCCACAGTCCGGAAAGAAATATTGATTTGTATCAAGTATGTAGCAGTCAGCGCACCCGTTTTCCACTATGCTTCCTATTATCAAATCTCGCCAATTGTAACGAAGCGTACGCCCCACCCCCGCCACCTTTATACAAGTGTCAGCTGTTTTACTCGAACATGCCAGCCCCAACCTCGCCAGCAGCCGTCGTGACTATATAAAGGACCTAGCCATGTTTAAGAATTTACTGATCAAATGGAAGCTGGCGACGCTCGTCGCCGTGATGATGGCGGCCTTGCTGGTGGTGGGCATCTGCGGCTATACGGGCATCGCCACCGTGGGCCGCGCCGTCAATGAAATCGGCGTGGTGCGCCTGCCGTCGATCCAGGGCTTGATGATGATCAGCGAAGGCCAGACGGCCGTCGCCGCCGCCACCCTGACGGCCGCCATCTATGAAAACAATTACCAGGCGCAGGACAAGTTCGCGGAAGCGCTGCAGCTGCGCACGCGCGCCTGGAACAATATCGAGGCGGGCCGCAAGCTGTACGAGCCGCTGCCGCAAACGCCCGAGGAAGCCGTGCTGTGGCAGCGCTTCCAGGGCGAGTGGACGGCCTGGAAGGCGGACGACGACAAGGTACGCGCCGTCTTGCGCCAGCTGGCCGACAACCGCGACGAAGCGCGGCAGAAAGAGCTGTTCGTGGGCTTTTACAAGCAGTACCAGGATTCGCGTGCGCTGTTCGGCAAGGCCGAAGGCACGCTCAACGAGATCATCAAGCTCAATAACGGCGTGGCCGACGCCAGCGTCAAGGACGGCGGCGCGGCCGTGATCCGCTCGGAAAGCCTGATGGTCATCCTCGGCTTGCTGGCCTCCGCGCTGGGCATCGGCTGCGCCGCCTACATCACGCGCGCCATCACGCAGCCGATCAATTCGGCCGTCAAAGTGGCGCAGACGGTGGCGTCGGGCGACCTGACGAGCCACATCGAGGTGCACACGACGGAAGAGACGGGCCAGCTGCTGCAGGCGCTGAAAGACATGAATTCCAGCCTGGTCAACATCGTCGGCCAGGTGCGCAGCGGCACGGAAACCATCGCCACGGCGTCGTCGGAAATTGCCAGCGGCAACCTGGACCTGTCCTCGCGCACGGAGGAGCAAGCCAGTTCGCTGGAAGAGACGGCGTCGTCGATGGAAGAGCTGACGTCGACCGTGCGGCAGAACGCCGACAACGCCCAGCAAGCCAACCAGCTGGCGCTGAGCGCCTCGGGCGTGGCCGTGAAGGGCGGCGCCGTGGTGGGCAAGGTGGTCGAGACCATGGACGCCATCAACGATTCGTCGCGCAAGATCGTCGACATCATTTCCGTCATCGACGGCATCGCCTTCCAGACGAATATCCTGGCCCTGAATGCCGCCGTGGAAGCGGCGCGCGCGGGCGAGCAGGGGCGCGGCTTCGCCGTGGTGGCAACCGAGGTGCGCAATCTGGCGCAACGCTCGGCGGCGGCCGCGAAGGAAATCAAGACCCTGATCGGCGACTCCGTCGTGGCCGTCGACGCGGGCAGCAAGCTGGTGGCCGAGGCGGGCAGCACGATGGCCGAAATCGTCGCCAGCGTGCAGCGCGTGACGGACATCATGGCGGAAATCAGCCTGGCCACGCAGGAGCAAAGCTCGGGCATCGACCAGATCAACCAGGCCATCGGCCAGATGGACCAGGTGACGCAGCAAAACGCGGCCCTGGTGGAAGAGGCGGCCGCCGCGGCCGAATCCTTGCAGGAGCAATCGGGCCAGCTGGCCGAGGTGGTCAGCGTCTTCAAGCTCGATGGCGCCCAGGCGCCTGCCGCGCGCGCGAACGCGAACGCAAAGCCTGCCGCACCGCGCGCCGTGGCGGCCGGCGCGGCGCCGAAGCGTCCCGCATCGCGTCCGGTTTCCCGTCCTGCCGCGGGCCGCCCGGCCTTGCGCGCCGTGCCGTCCCAGCGCCAGAGCGCGCCGCGCGACGACGAGTGGGAAGTCTTCTGACGGCTTGACGGCGCCAGCATGCGTCACCGGACGGCCGCCTCGCGCGGCCGTTTTTCCGGCCGGCGCACGGACTATTCGTAGGCGCCCAGGCGGCGCTGTTCCTCCGGCGTGAAACTGGCGTCGCGCAGCTGCTGCACGGCTGCCGCATCCTGCGCGCCGCCGGACAGGCTGGCCTGCTGCGCCTTCTGTGCCTGGTACGCGATGATGCGCTGCTGCCACTGCGATTCCTCGCGGTCCAGTTCCGCCAGGCGCGCCGCCGCTGCCGGCGTGAAGGTGCTGGCGCGCAGGCGGTAGACCGCATTCTCGTCGCCGCCCTGGGCGCGCAGCGCCTTCACGGATTCATCCAGCTGCGCCACCTGCAGCGGCGCATCGCGCGCGGCGCGCTGGGCCGGCGACAGCTTCTGGTCCAGCGCGGCCAGTTGCGCCTGGCGCTGCGCTTCATCCAGCGTCGTGTCGCCGAGTATCGCCATGCGCGCCACGGCGTCATCGTCATGCGCGTCGCTGGCGCCGAACAGGCCCGCGCTTTCCTCGGGCGTAAAATAATTGCCGCGCAGGGCGCGCATCGCTTGCAGGCGCCCGCGCGCCGCCAGGGCCGCATCGGCTTGCGCCGGCAAGGCCTGTTCCGCGCCGGCCAGCGCCTGCTTGTAGGCCAGATATGCCCCCAGCAGGCGCTTCGCTTCGCGCGCTGGGACGGGCGCCAGGCGCCGGTCCAGCTCCGCCTCGATCTGGCTGCGGATGGCGGCCAGCGGTTTTTCACCGAGGCCCGCCAGGTAGTAGTCGAACAGGTGGCCCAGTTCCGCGTCGACCACCAGCTTGTCGCCGGCGGCCACCGTCACGTTGCCGTCGGGCCGCGTGCCCTGCATCGAGCGCACGAACGCGAACAGGTCCGGCTCCGCCTTTTCCGGCGGCGGCGCGGGCGGTTCGCCCGGGCGCAGCACCAGGTACACGGCCAGGGCTGACAGGCTGGCGCCGATGATCCATTTTGCGTTCGTGCGCATCGTCGCCTCCTTACAGTCCCAGGCCTTGCAGGCGGTTGGCCTGCTGGCGGAAGACGGTCACGGGGTTCGTCTCGAACAGGTTGACGATGCCGACGAACTGGTTCACTTCATCGAGGTGGTTCATGGCGTAGTCGTCGCGGATCACCTTGCCCAGGTGGCTGGAGCAGCTGCTGACCAGGCCATCGTTCTTGACGCCGCCGAAGGCCAGGCTGATGGCCGCCAGGGCAGGGTCGCCCACGTCGAGCACGTTCGTGTACGGCTGCGCGCCGCTCCACGAGAAATAATACACGCCTTGCACCTGGTAGGCGCCTTCGCCGCAGGCGCTGGTGGGAATGCCTTGCGGGTGGCGGCTGTTGAAGGCCAGCGAGCCGGCCGTGGACAGGGAAGTGAGCGAGGCGCCCGCGTTTTGCGGCAGCCCCTTGTTGCCCGACAAAATGCCGATCAGGGAGGCGAGCGCGTTGCCCAGCGCGCCGCTGGTGTTGGGAATGGCGCCGCTGAGGATATCGGCCACCTTCGAACCCTTGTTGACGCCGGCCACGCTGGTGACGGACGCCACCAGGTCGGGCCGCACGGAAGCGACATAACGGGCCGTGGGGCCGCCGTGGCTATGGCCGATCAGGTTGACCTTGGCCGCGCCCGTGGCGGCGAGGATTTGCCGCACCTGCGACAACAGCTGCTCGCCGCGCACTTCCGTGCTGTTGGCGGCCGACACGGTGGTCACATACACTTGCGCGCCGCCGCTGCGCAGGGCGTCGGGGACGCCATAAAAATATTCGACGGGGCCCAGCTTGTCGAAGCCGAACAGGCCGTGCACGAGCACGATCGGGTACTTCGTTTGCGTGTAGCCGGCGGCGCTGGCGCTGCCGGGCAGGATGGCGAGGGAAAGCAGCAGGGTCGATAGCAGTTGCCAGAAGCGTGTCTTCATTTTGTCTCCGTTATTTGAATAATATGGAAATGTCGATGCTGTAGCGATGATCCGCGCGCTCCTGCACATTCTCGATGCATTAAAAATAGCGAGCGCTCGGTTTGTTGAATGTAGCACTGCTGGATATAAATTGCTGTGAATTACATGATGCAGCGCAATAACTGTGGAAATTTGGCGGTGCTGTTGCGCTTATTGCATAGTTGCAAAGTCACAGTTGTTTTCCTGAGCTATAATCGGGCCCGCATCAGCCGTCCCGCCATCTTGCCGTGCCGTGTACCGGCATGGCATGGATATCGCTCCTACACCGTTATTTGGGAATGCACTTGTCGACCCATTTTAATTTTGAACAGTTTCAGCAGATGACGCCTTTAAATGGCGAAAACATCTGGGAATATATTCTTGACCGCCACGCGGAGCGCATCGGCGTCAAGCGCCGCAAGCCGGCGCTGGAAAATCTGGAGCGCATCTTCGTCGCCACCTTCCGCCTGGCCAATGACGTGGGCTTCCGCGCCATGAGCTTGCGCGACCTGTGCCGCGAGACGGGGCTGTCGATGGGCGGCCTGTATGGCTACATCACCAGCAAGGATCAACTGGCCGAAATGATCGAGGACGTGGTGCGCCATGCCACGCAAGCCTTGCCGCTGCTGTTTGCCGACGTGAAGTCGCCGCTGGACCGCCTGGAGGCGATGATACGCTCATCGATCTACCTGTCCGAAGTGCTGCAGCCGTGGTTTTATTTTGTCTTCATGGATTCGCGCGTGCTGCAGGTGGAGCAGCGCAGCATGGCGAAGAATTCGGAACTGTATGTGCAGACACTGATCGCATCCACCATCGGCGAAATCGAACCGAAGCCGCAGGGCGATCCCACCCTGCTGGCCGCGCACTGCCTGGCGCTGTTCCAGGACTGGTACGTGAAGCGCTGGAAGTACCGCGCGGCGAAGGTCAATGTCGACGATTTCGCCGATAGCGTCGTCGGTACGGTGCGCGGATACCTGAGCATGACCAGGGCGTTGTAAAAAAACGCCGTCGAAAAAAAGCCAGGATCGCTCCTGGCTTTTTCACTAGTTGGTTTCCACCGGCACCGTCTCCGGCAGCGCCGCCGGATCCGTCGGCGTCTCCACCTCCATATCCAGCGTTTTCACGCCATTCATGTCGATGAATTCATCGTACAGCCACTCGCCGTCTACCTGGCTCAGGCCCGCCGGCACGGCGCGCGTGACTTGCGGGCGCGTGGAGAGCGCGGTGCGCATATAGTCGATCCAGATCGGCATGGCCAGGGTCGAACCGAATTCGCGTCCGCCCAGCGATTTCGGCTCGTCATAGCCCATCCACGCCACCGCCACGATGCCGCCGCCGTAGCCGGCGAACCAACCGTCGACGGCGTCGCTGGTGGTACCCGTCTTGCCGGCGATGTCGCTGCGTCCCAGTTTTTTCGTCGCCGCCGCGCCCGTGCCCGTGCGGGTCACTTCGCGCAGCATGCTGTCCATCACGAAGGCGTTGCGCGGGTCCAGCGCCAGGGTCTTGTCGTCGTTTGGCGCGGGCGGCTTGGTCTGCATCAGCACCGTGCCCCTGGCGTCGACGATGCGGTCGATCAGGTAGGGTTCCACCTGGTGGCCGCCATTGGCGAACAGGGCGTAGGCGCCCGCCATCTGCACGGGCGTGACGGAACCCGTGCCCAGCGCCATGGTGAGATTGCCGGGCTGGCGGGCCGGGTCGAAGCCGAATTTCTCCAGGAAGTCGTGCGTGTATGACACCCCCAGCGCGCGCAGTATGCGCACCGAGGCCACGTTCTTCGACTGCGCCAGCGCGTAGCGCATGGTGATGGGACCGTCGAACTTGAAGTCGTCATTCTGCGGCGCCCACACCTTGCCGCCCGCCTGCATTTCCAGGGGCACGTCGTTGATCAGGGTGGCCGGCGAAAAGCCTTTTTCCAGCGCCGCCGAGTACACGAAGGGTTTCATGGCCGAACCGGGCTGGCGCCAGGCCTGCGTGACGTGGTTGAACTTTTGCAGGTTGTAGTCGAAGCCACCCACCATGGCGTGGTAGGCGCCCGTCTCCGCGTCCAGCGAGACGAAGGCCGCGGCCACCAGCGGCACTTGCGTGATGGCCCAGTTGCCCTTGCCATCCTGGCTGATGCGGATCACGGCGCCCGGGCGCAGCTTGATGCCGGCGCCCGCCTTGGCGGACAGGGCCGGGGCGGCAAAGCGCAAGCCGTCGCCCGTGATGGCCTTGGCGTCGCCGTCGCCGATGTCGGCCACGACCTTGCCGCTGGCCACCTCCGTGACGACGGCGGCGATCAGGCCGTCGCTGTCCGGGCGTTTTTGCAGCGCAGCATCGATGGCGTCGTCGCGCTGCTCGGGGTCGGCCGGCATGTCGATGAAGGTTTCCGGGCCGCGGTAGCCGTGGCGCTGGTCGTAGGCGATGACGTTGCGGCGCGTCGAGGCGTAGGCCGCATCCTGGTCCGTCTTCAGGATCGTCGTATAGACGCTGATGCCCTTGGTGTAGCTGTCTTCCTTGTATTGGGCATACACGGCCTGGCGCGCCAGTTCGGCCACGTATTCGGCGTGCGTGTCGAAACCCTGCTTGCCGCGGCTGTTGATATGCAGCGGCTGCGCCAGCGCCTGCCGGTACTGGCCTTCGCTGATGTAATCGAGTTCGCGCATGCGTTTCAAGACCAGCTGCTGGCGCGCGTGCGCCTTTTTGGGATTGCTGATCGGGTTGTGGCGCGAGGGGTTTTGCGGCAAACCGGCCAGCATGGCCATTTCCGCGATCGACAGCTCATGCAGCGGCTTGCCGAAATAGGTCTGCGCCGCGCTGCCGAAGCCGAACGAGCGCTGGCCCAGGTACATCTGGTTCATGTACAGCTCGAGGATCTGGTCTTTCGACAGGGCCGCTTCGATCTTCAGGGCCAGCATGATTTCATTGAGCTTGCGCGAGGCGACCTTTTCGCGCGTCAGGAAGAAATTGCGCGCCACCTGCATCGTGATGGTGGAGCCGCCGCCGTGGCCGAAGCCGTGGCGCAGGTTCGACAGCACGGCGCCGCCGGCGCGCACGAAGTCGATGCCGTGGTGTTCGTAGAAGCGGCTGTCCTCGATGGCCAGCAGGGCTTTTTTCATCATTTCCGGCACCTGCGCAATCGGCACGAAGTCGCGGTGCTCCTCGCCGAATTCGCCGATCAGCACATTGTCGGCCGTGTAGACGCGCAGCGGTATCTTCGGCTGGTAGTCGGTGATGACGTCCAGTTCGGGCAGGCGCGGGCGCACGTACAGGAACAGCCAGGCGGCCAGCAGCAGGGCGGCGGCCAGCGCGGCGCAGCCGGCGAGGATGAAGCCGCGCACGGTGGCGCGGCGGGAAGGCCAGGGGAATCCGGTTCGTTTGGCAGTCAAGGCAGTCTCACGTGAACGTGCAGGGCACGGTGGCAGCGATTATAGACCAATGCGCCGGCGCTCCCGTGCGGGCGGGGCGCCGGGACGGGGAGCAAAAAACCTTTTCATCGAAACGCGGCTGTGCGATAGTCTCGGCTTCAAGAAAATAGCCCGGGCGTCGATCCGGGCTGTTTATTTTTAAAAATTAAGGAAATATCCATGGCAAAAGATGCAACACCGAGCGTCGTGAAGCCCTACATCCCGGCCGATGCGAAGCTGCCCGAGATGACCTTCCGCGCGCTGTTCATGGGCGTCATCCTGGGGATGGTCTTTGGCGCCTCCTCGCTGTACCTGGTGCTGAAAGTGGGCCTGACAGTCAGCGCCTCGATCCCCGTCGCCGTCATCGCCATCACCCTGTTCGGCCTGGCCAAGAAGGTGGGCGGCAAGGATTCGTCGATCCTGGAAAACAGCATCACGCAAACGGCCGGTTCGGCCGGCGAATCGCTGGCCTTCGGCCTGGGCGTCACCATGCCGGCCATCCTGATCCTGGGCTTCGACCTGGAAATCTCGCGCGTCATGCTGGTCGGTGTCCTCGGCGGCCTGCTGGGCATCCTGATGATGATCCCGATGCGCCGCACCATGATCGTCGACCAGCACAAGGAACTCAAATTCCCCGAAGGCACGGCCTGCGCCGAAGTGCTGAAGGCGGCCGCCACGGAAGAATCGCGCATCGCCGCCGGCGAAAGCATCGAGAAGGATTCGGCCGCCGCGCTGGACGCCAAGCGCCGCGCGAAGATCATCTTCGGCGGTTTCGCCGTCGGCTTGCTGTACAAGGTCTTCAATATCTCGTTCAAGGGCTGGAAGGACACGCCGGGCGTGGAATTCGCCGCGCCGCTCAAGGGCGGCTCCATCGGCGCCGAAATCTCTCCCGAGTTGCTGGGCGTGGGCTACATCATCGGCCCGCGCATCGCCGCCACCATGGCGGCCGGCGGCGTCTTGTCGTACCTGCTCTTGATCCCGATGATTAAGTTCTTCGGCGACAGCCTGACCACCGTGCTCTCGCCGGGTACCAAGTTAATCAGCGAAATGGGCGCCGACGACGTGCGCAGCGCCTACGTGCTGTACATCGGCGCGGGCGCCGTGGCCGCCGGCGGCCTGATTTCGCTGGTGCGCGCCATGCCCATGATCTGGCGCAGCCTGTCGGCCGGCCTGAAAGGCATCGGCAAGGGCGTCAAGACCGATTCGACTTTGCGCACGGACCAGGACATTCCCCTGAAATGGGTCGTCATCGGCTGCCTGTCCATCATCGCCGTGATCACCTTCGCCACGCCGCTGCACATGAATTTCCTCGGTGCGCTGCTGATCCTCGTCTTCGGCTTCCTGTTCGCCACCGTGTCGTCGCGCCTGACGGGCGAAATCGGCTCTTCGTCGAACCCGATCTCCGGCATGGCCGTGGCCACCTTGCTGTTTACCTGTCTGATTTTCCTGATCATGGGCTGGACGGGCGGGCGTTACTACGTGACGGCCCTGTCGGTGGGCGCCATCGTCTGCATCGCCGCCAGCAATGCGGGCACCACCTCGCAAGACTTGAAGACCGGCTACCTGGTGGGCGCCACGCCGCGCCTGCAGCAGTACGCGATCCTGGCCGGCGCGCTGTCGTCGGCGCTGATCCTCGGTCCGATCCTGCTGAAGCTGAACGAGGCGAGCACCGTCTACGTGCCGGCCGCGCAAGTGGCGCCTGGTCTGACGGTCGATGCGTCCAAGCTGACGGTGACGGGCGAGCTGCATGGCCCGCAAGCCGAGACCGACCACAACACGTATAAAGTCTGGCAAAAGACCGATACCGTGGGCGGCCCGGCCGGCAAGTATTTCGTCAAGGAAGACGGCCAACTGGCCTACCTGGTTGATCCGGGCATCAATGGCCATTACAGCAAGCGTCCGGACGGTTCGGAAGTCAAAAAATACGACGCGCCGAAGGCCGTGCTGATGTCCTACATCATCAAGGGCATCCTCGACCAGCAGCTGCCGTGGACCCTGGTGCTGTTCGGCGTGATGATCGCCGTGGTGCTGGAGATGGCCGGCATCCCGTCGCTAGCGTTCTCGGTCGGCGTGTACCTGCCGCTGTCATCGACCTTGCCGATCTTCGTCGGCGGCCTGGTGCGCTGGTTGGCGGACCGTCGCAACAGCAAGCTGGAACACAACGCGAAACTGAACGAGGAAGAGCGCCAGCTGGCGGGCGACCGCAGTTCGGGCGTGCTGCTGGCGTCCGGCTACATCGCCGGCGGCGCGCTGGCCGGCATCATCATCGCCATCACGGCCGGCGTGCTGACGCACTTCGACCAGATGATGGCCGACTGGGCCGAGCACGGTAACCCGTTCTACGCGGGCCTGCACTCGGACGCGCTCTCGCTGCTGCCGTATGCCGTCATCATCGTGCTGCTGTATATCGTCGCCAGAGAGAAAAAGACGAGCAGCCCGCAGGCTTGATGTTTTAAGCACTCCAATGAAAACCGCCCGGATCGCACCGGGCGGTTTTTTTATGCGCGTCCGATGGGCCGCGCCGCCAGCTGCGCCGCGCTCGCGTAGATCGTCACGTGCTCGGACGCCAGCTGGCGCAGGTGGTCATAAAACCCCTGCGCGGGAATCCACCACGCCGCCGCGTCGCCCACCTGGCCGTTGACGCGCAGGCCGGCGGCGTCGAATTCGCGGTGAAAGTATGCGCGCAGGTCGCCGCGGCCCGGATGGTCGATGCGGCGCCGTGCGACGGCCTGGTCGAAAGGGCGCACCGGCACGTCCCAGCGCCGGCCGGCGTGGTCGCGGCAAGCCAGCAGCGCTGTTCTGTCTTCCCACACTGGCACGGGAAAGGCGTCGCCCATGGCGTCTTCCAGCGCGTGATAGAAGGTCACCGGCCCCATGGAAATGCCCAGGCCCAGCACCTTCGCCTGCTCGCAGCCGATGAAGCGCTGCCAAGGCGAACCCATGCCGAAGATCGAGGGCGCACGGTGATGCGCTTCGGTGAGGCCGGCGGCATGGCGGCCCCACGCGCAGACGGAATGGGTGGGATGGAGGCTGCGCCGGACACCCGCGCTGGCGAGGAGCGCTTCCGGCAGGCGCCCCATGTGCGTGCCATGGCGGCGCGGGTCGAACACATAATCGGGCATGGCGCAGGCGGCGCGCACCGTGCCGCCGGGCAGGTAGTAGGCGGGCAGCAGCAGGGTGCCTTGCGGGCCGACGGCGTCCTGCAGGGCATGGACCACGGCCAGCGCGCCGCCTTCCACGTAGCCCAGGCTTTTCAGCGAGGAATGCACGAACAGCGTATCGCCGGGTGCGATGCCCAGCCGCGCAAGATCGGCGGCCAATCCTGCGCGCGTCACGTGGGGTGCATTGTGGCGCACGTGCCGGGCGCCGGCGGCGCGGCGCCACGCTTCCAGCGCGGCCCTGGCGGCGCGCCTGGCCTGTTCAAGCATCGCCGGCTTCCCGATCCAGGTCCAGTTCCAGCAGGTTGGCGTCGATGCAGAACTTGGCGGCCCAGTTCAGGTAAGCCCAGGCGCCGTAGTCGCCATCGACGGGAAACGACCCCTTGACGCCGCCGCGTGCGTGCGCCGGACCGTCGATGCTGACCGCGCGCCGCACGTAGCGGTTCAGGCGGC
This sequence comes from Janthinobacterium sp. JC611, assembly GCF_018682595.1. Taxonomy (NCBI): domain Bacteria; kingdom Pseudomonadati; phylum Pseudomonadota; class Betaproteobacteria; order Burkholderiales; family Oxalobacteraceae; genus Janthinobacterium; species Janthinobacterium sp. JC611. Next base: position 451,105 of record NZ_JAFLJN010000003.1, on the reverse strand, counting down.
GCCCCGCGTCGAGGTAGTGCCGCTCGCCCGTGAGCCGGTACAGCAGGAACAGGCAGTGCGCGTTTTGCGCGGAACCCGTGAGGCAGGCGTAGCGGGCACCCGCCTGGAAGGCGGGACCGAGGCGGCCGGCCAGGTAGCCGTCGGCCGCCACGGCCCTGGCGATGCTCGTTCCCGTGCGCGCGGCGGCGTCCAGCAAGTCGGCGCGCGCCGAAAAGCGCTGCGCTTCGAGCAGGCCGCGCAAGGCATAGCCGATGGTATGTGTCAGGGGCAGCAGCGGCTTGTCGAGGCAGTTCGAATCGAACCAGCCGTTGGGGCGCTGTTTGCTCAGCGCCCAGTCGACCTGGCGCAGGCCGGCCGCGCCATAGCCGTGGCCCGGCGCGATGCGGTCCGCTTCGAACAATCCCCATGCCACGTGCGTTTCGTAGGCCTTGTCGCCCGCGCCGGCGAACGGCGTCGGGTGCCGGCGCCAGCAGCCGTCGGCATCCTGGCTGTCGCGCAGCCATCTTGCCGCGCGATGCATGGCGTCGTCGTAGTCCGCGCCGTATGCTGCCACGCCGGCGGCCAGGCCAAGCAGAATCTGGCCCGTGTTGAAGGTGACGGGCACGCGCGGCGTCGAGTCGATCTTCCCGCCCTGGAAACCGCCTTCCGCGAACTGGATGGCCACGCACCAATCGAGCATGCGGCGCGCGCGCCGGTGCAGCGCATCATCCCCACCTTCATCGCCCGTGCGCTGCGCCAGGGCGATGAAGGTGGGGATGATGTAGCCGGTGGTCTCCGGGTAGGAACTCGACCAGCCTGTCAGCAGGCTGTAGTCGCGCGCGACGCCGCCGTCGTTTGAGCTGGAATGGTCCTGCGCCGCGCACAGCCAGGCCGTGCAGGCCTTGACGACGGCCTGCGCGCCGGGGTCCATCGCGGGCAGGCCGCGCCGGTCCGACAGCCGCTCCATGCGCGCCGCCGCCGGCAGGCCCGCCTGCGGCGCCAGGGTGTTTCTGATTTTCGTGAGCAAGGTGCGCATGGCGGCGATGGCGTGGTGGTTGGCTTTGGCTACTGTAGCGCTGGCCGCCGGCACGGCTATTGACTTGCCGCAAGGATCATCCGCCGCGTCGCCGCCGCCGGAATTGACGCATAATGGACGCTACACCACCGTCGACGAGGCCCGCCATGAACAATGTCACGCTTGAGTATTCGGTCGTCACCAATCCCGACTCCTTTGTCGGCTTCAAGTATTACGTCAAGGCGGGGCAGGCATTCGATGCCGACGATTTCGCCTATTCCTACAAGCTGAACCGGTCTGATTTGGACCCGGACGGCGTGCTGGCCACGCGCGAGGCGGCAGCGAATTTGCAGCCGGGCGAGTGGCTGACGGTGTCGCATTCGATTGCGGCGTAGCGTGCGGCCCTACGCCGGCGCAAACCAGGCGCGCAGCTCATCTTCGGCCGTCTGCGCCGTTGCCTGCGTCAGGGTCAGCACGATGACCTTTTCCTGCGCCGGGCGGTGTCCGTCGCCGTCGGCCAGCTCGATGGCTCGCTCGAAGCTCGTGTAGCCGTGGCCGCATTCCAACGGGCATTGCTGCACGATGCGCGCCGCCTTGCCGGCGTTGCGGTCGGCCAGGTTGACGATGGGATTGCCGTCATAAAACGGCTGGCCGTTGGCAAACGCCGTGCGCAGATACGGCGCGCAGTGGCCGTCGAGGAAGGCCAGGCGCGCCCGCCAGTAAGCCTCTACCGCCGCATACGCGGCATGGTCCTCGAGGAAATCGGCAAACAGGAAATCGTCCATCGTATTTTCGCGGCTAGATGCCGAACACTTTCAGGATCGCGTCCGTGAAACCCTCGAACCAGCTGCCCACCTTGCCCGGCTGCTTGCCGTGGCGCGGGGTTTCTTCGTACAGGTAGACGCCGTTGTCGCCGTCGAAGCGGTCGTTGAGCAGCGCCTGCTGGCCGCGCAGGTAGGGGATGAAGGTTTCGCTGCGCAGCGTCGAGTACAGCACGTCGGTGGTAAAACCCAGGGTGGCGGACTGGCTGATGGAGCGCCCTTGGCCGGCCCGCTCCAGGCGCACGCCGCGGCAACCGCGCACGATCAGCGTGACGGGGCCGCGAAAGACGATGAAGCGCAGCTGCAAGGTGAGCCAGGCATGCAGGCTGCCCAGGCGCCAGTGGCTCGATATCGCCAGCGGCTCATTCGAGTCGCAGACCAGGCCCACGAGTCCCCGCGGCTGGAAGACCAATGCGCTGCCGGCCGGCAGGTGGACGACGGCCACTTCCAGCAGCGGGTCGTCGCTGGCGGAAATCGTCACGCACGCTTGCTCGTCGCTGTGCAAATGGGTCAGCGCCACCATGCCGGCGGCCAGGCTGGTGAACGGAAAGCGCCAGTCCAGCAGCCACTGCGTGCGCTTGGTGCTGCTGACGGGTGACGATTGCAGGTATTCGGGGTGGATCAGCATCCGCTGGCCAGGCTGCAGCAGCAATCCCTGCGAGACGGCGGAGATGCGCGACTCCCCCTGCGGCGGCAGTGGCAGCGAACTGCCCGCCAGTTGCAGTTCGCGCGCGATCGACAGCGGCGGCAGACGCGCGGCGACGGGCGCCAGCACGAAGTAAAAGAATGCCTTGATGATGAGGGGCAGCAGGATGGCCGACAGCACCAGCAGGGCGGCCGTGGGCGCCACGTCCATGACGGGCGCGCGCCAGCGGGCGATCCAGTTGCGCGCCAGCTGGCTCTCTCCGGCCGCGATGGCCGCGTGCACGGGCGCCAGCGCGCCGCTCAAGGCTTGCTCGTCGATGGCGAATGGGGCGGGATGGGCGGCGTGAGTGGCAGCGCCGGTACGGGCGCGTTGCGCCTGCCACGCCTGGTAGGCTTGCAGGTTGATCTCGCGCAGGCGTTGGCCTTCCGCTTCGAGCCGCGACAGTTGCGTGTGGGCGTCGTTGCCGGGCAGGTGCGCCGCCAGCGGGTGCCGCGCTTCCAGTTCCCGGCGCTGGCGCAGATTATTTTGCAGCGCCGCGTAAGCCTGGACGTGCTGCGCATGCAGGCGCGCCAGCGTGTGCCGCGCATCCTCGCCTTTGAGCGCCGCTTGCAGCGAGGTCAGATAGCGGGCTTCCTGCGCCAGCACTTCGATCTCCACGCGGCGCGCCGCTTCGTCCTGCGCGTGCAGGGCCAGGGTGTGCGTGTCGGGCAGGGGGAGGGTAAACAGCGAAGGTTGCTGCCGCGCGCGCAAGGCCGTCAATTGCGCCTGCACGTGCGCCAGGCGCGCCGCGATGGCCGCCTGGGAAGCGTGCTGCAGGGCGTTGACCCTCGCCGTGGCTGCGGCGGCCAGGCCGGCGCCATGATCATCGGCGCCGTCGGCGGCCAGCCTGAGCGCGGCGACGGCTTCGCTGCCGGCGCTGTAGGCGCGCCATTCGGCCAGCAGCAGGCGGCCGGCCAGCAGGATGACGATGAACAGCGCGAACTGCAGCGCGTGGCGCAGCAGGAAGCGCAGGATGGCCGTCAGCAGCTGGCGCAAGGAGGTGCTGCCTTAGTTCGCCGCGCTATCGGCGTCGGCGCAGCATTTTTTATACTTCTTGCCGCTGCCGCAGTGGCATGGGTCGTTGCGGCCCGTCTTCGGCAGTTCGCGCAGCACGGTGGCGCCGGGCTGGCTTTGTTTCAGGTGGCGCTGGCGCGCCCAGGCCGCATTGATGGCGATCACGGAAGGAATCACGCCATCCATGGCCGTTTCGGCCGCCTCGTCATCGAGTTCGCTGGCCGTGGCCAGGTGCTGGAACGGCGCCAGGTACTGCGGGTGGCTGACGGCCAGGGCCGCCCACTGGGGCTTGTCCAGGCTGGTGCCAAGGACAAAACCGGCGCACCAGGCGGGCACGCTCCATTCGGGGCCGCACACATAAATGGGCTCGAAGCTGTCCGGGTCTTTCGCCAGCCATTCGACCATGTAGGCGTGGTGGCGCCGGGCCAGGCTGGCGGCCCGTTCGCTGGCCTCGTCCTGTGCCGGCGCGGCGCTGCCGGCCGCCTTGTCCCACACCCAGGGCAGCCATTGCTCAGCCGCGATGTGTTTCGGGCTCAGGGCAACGGCCGTGAGAAAACCTTCCAGCATCGACACATCCATGGCGCGGCCGGCCAGGGCGGGCGCGGCCAGCAGGGTGTCGAGTTCGGCGTATTCGTCGTCGGAGAGGGGCGTGGTGGTGGAGATGCTGGACATGGGATTTTTCAGTAATGTGGGTGGATGGCCGCTGGCCCTGGCCGTATTGTACCGTCCGGCACGGGGAAAACGGCTGCCGGAATGAAAAACGGCGGCCCGCAGGCCGCCGTTCGGAGTCACGACTGGACGCTTACTTCACGCCGTGCATCAGTTTGTTGATCAACGGTGCGATCAGGAACAGCACGACGCCGGCGCCCAGCAGGGACCAGAAGCCGAAGGTGTAGCCGGACAGGGCCGATTGCACCGACATGCCGCTGGTTCCGCTGACGTGGCTGGCGAAGATGCCCGACAGATTGTTGCCGATACCGGTAGACAGGAACCAGCCGCCCATGCCCAGGCCGACCAGGCGCACCGGCGCCAGCTTGGTCACCATCGACAGGCCGATAGGCGACAGGCACAGCTCGCCGATCGATTGCAGCACGTACACGGTGGTCAGGGTCCAGAACGGGATCTTGTTATCGGCGCCAACCAGGCTCGACAGAGCGAAGATCAGCAGGCCGAAGGCCAGCGCATTGCCCAGCAAGCCCAGGCCGAATTTGCGCGGGATCGATGGGTTGACGTTGTGGCGCGCCAGGAAGACCCAGACGGCGGCGATGATGGGCGCGAAGACGATGATGGCGACCGAATTGACGGTCTGGAAGTAGGCGGTCGGGAAGATCCAGAAGCCCAGGTCGCGGTTGACGATCTTGTCGGCCAGGAAGGTAAACGAGCTGCCAGCCTGTTCGAAGAACATCCAGAACAGGATGTTGAAGACGAAGATCAGCAGCATGGCGATGACGCGGTCGCGCGCAATTTTACCGTTGCGTATGCCTTCGATCATCAGCATCACGGCCAGGCCGACGAACAGCACGGTCAGCACGATTTGCAGCTTTTCAGCGCCGACGGTCAGCAGGAAGTACATCAGCGGGATCACGCACAGGGAGCCGACGGCCACCCAGACGACGCGCATCGGGTTGCCGGAACCGGCTTCCGGCGCGCCGATGCCCTTCAGGGCGCGGCGGCCGATGAAGAACCACACCAGGCTGATCAGCATGCCGAAACCGGAGGCCATGAAGACCATCTTGTACGAAGGCATGGCGCTGGTGCCGAAGATCGACTCGGCCAGCCACTGGGTGAAGACAGGGGCTGCCATGGCGCCCATGTTGATGCCCATATAGAAGATCGTGAAGCCGCTGTCGCGGCGCGGATCGGCCGTCGTGTACAGCTTGCCGACCATGGTCGAGATGTTCGGCTTGAACATGCCGTTACCGACGATCATGGTGGCCAGGCCCAGGTTGAAGATGTCCTGGTTCGGTACCGAGATGCAGAACAGGCCGGCGGCCATGAAGATGGCGCCCAGCAAGATCGAGCGCTGGTAACCGATGACCCGGTCGGCGATGTAGCCGCCGAACAGGGCGCCGGCGTACACCAGCGCGAGGAAGGAACCGTAGGTCAGGTTGGCCGCTGCCTGTCCCGAACCGTCGCCGCCGTGGAACTGGGCCACGATGTACAGTACCAGCGCCCAGCGAACTCCGTAGAACGCGAAGCGTTCCCAGAATTCAGTCATGAACAACATCCACAATGGGCTCGGATGGCCCATAATCTGCTTGAACTCGGGAATAACGGCTTCCTTGTTGGGCGTAGTCGCACCGCTCATGCGGTTCCTCCTGAAAAATTATTATAGTCAATCGATACAACGAACTTATGGAAGCCTGCGGGCGGCGGGGACTCTCATGAAGAACCTCACGCACGGGAATTCCAATAGGCTGGCATTCTAATCTACAAATTGCGCTGAGCGAAGATTTCGATTCGCATTAGCAAGAATGACTGTTTCATATTAGTCAAACCGGTTTGCAGGCAAGGGCGGCCCCGGCGATTTGCTGGCGGCACAGCACAACTTGCCTGACTTGTCGTATATTGAGGCTGCAAGACCTTCGAGCATCGATTTTTAAAGGGATTTTTCGCATTATGGAACACGACGTTATCGATACTCTGGTTTCACCGGAAGGCCGCCTGGACGTGCTCTCCAAGACTGAAGTCAACAAACTGCTCGACACCAGCCAGGGCGGCCTGTACAACACTTTCCGCCGCTGCGCGCTGGCGGTCCTCAATTGCGGCAGCACCATCGACGATGGCCGCGCCTTGCTGGAGCGCTACCAATCGTTTGAAATCTCCATCATCCAGCGCGAGCGCGGCATCAAGCTCGACATCAAGGGCGCGCCAGCCATCGCCTTCGTCGACGGCAAGATGATCAAGGGCATCCACGAGCATTTGTTTGCCGTGCTGCGCGACATCATCTTCGTCAGCGATGAAGTCACGGGCAACCCGAAATTCGATTTGCAGAGCACGGAAGGCGTGACGGACGCCGTCTTCCACATCCTGCGCAACGCCAACGTGCTGCAAACCCAGCTCAACCCGAACCTGGTCGTGTGCTGGGGCGGCCACTCGATCAATCGCGCCGAATACAACTATTCGAAGGAAGTGGGCTACCAGCTGGGCTTGCGCAGCCTCGATATCTGCACCGGTTGCGGCCCTGGCGCCATGAAGGGCCCCATGAAGGGCGCCACCATCGGCCACGCCAAGCAGCGCCTGCACAATGGACGGTATCTGGGCATCACCGAGCCGGGCATCATCGCGGCCGAGTCGCCTAACCCCATCGTCAATGACCTCGTCATCATGCCGGACATCGAAAAACGCCTGGAAGCGTTCGTGCGCGCCGGCCACGGCATCGTCGTGTTCCCCGGCGGCGCCGGCACGGCCGAAGAGATTCTGTACATCCTCGGCATTTTGTTGCACCCGGACAATGCCGAGATCCCGTTCCCGCTGATCTTCACGGGGCCGGAAACGTCGCGCGAGTACTTCGTGCAGATCAACCAGTTCATCAGCGACACCCTGGGCCCGGAAGCGCAGCAGCGCTACAAGATCATCATCGACGACCCGGAACTGGTGGCGCGCGAGATGCTCGAAGGCATACGCCAGGTGCGCGAATTCCGCAAGGCGCACAGCGACGCGTATTACTTCAATTGGCTGCTGAAGATCGATCACGAGTTCCAGAAGCCGTTCCAGCCCACGCATGAAAACATGCGCAACCTGAGCCTGCACAAGAACCAGCCCACGCACTTGCTGGCGGCCCAGCTGCGCCGCGCGTTTTCCGGCGTGGTGGCGGGCAACGTCAAGGATGACGGCATCCGCTCGATCGAAGAGCACGGCAACTTCGAGATCCACGGCGACAAATCCATCGCCGGCCCGATGGATGCGCTGCTGGCCTCGTTCGTGGCGCAGCACCGCATGAAGCTGGCGGGCACGGCGTACGTGCCTTGCTATACCGTGATCCAGTAAGCCGTCTATCAATCTGCGCCGCCCGTCCCCCGCATCCGCCGGGGGCGGGCGGCGTCTTTTCTTCCGCGTTCCCATCCATGCAGCCAGCGTGTTCCTTCGCCGCCACAGGCAATCAAATCGCTTGCGTCATCGATGCGCGGATGCTATCTTTGGAACCGGTTCCAAAATCAAAACATACATGTCAACAGGTAGTGGAGAGCAAGCTTGGATTCAGTACGCGGCAATAAAAAAACAGTCTCCGGCGAGCCGGCACGGCCCGTGACCATCGCCCAGGTGGCGCGCGAGGCGGGTGTGTCGAAGACGAGCGTGTCGCGCTTTCTCGGCGGCGAACTCGATGCCCTGTCCGAGCACATCCGCCAGCAGATCGGCAGCACCATCGCGCGCCTCGGCTACCAGCCGAACCAGATGGCGCGCGGCCTCAAGCGCGGACGCACGCGCCTGATCGGCATGGTCGTGGCCGACATGCTCAATCCCTACACGGTGGCCGTGCTGCAAGGCGTGGAGGCGGCTTGCCAGCAGCATGGCTATACCTTGATCTTGTGTAATACCGGCAATGACGAACAGCGCGAACGGCAGTCGCTGGCGGCGCTGCGCTCGTACAGCGTGGAAGGGCTGATCGTCAACACGCAGGGGCGCAACATCGAGTCGTCCGACCTGCAGCAGGCGGACATGCCCATCGTGCTGGTCGACCGCCGCATCGAGGGCGTCGATTTCGACCTGGTGGGCCTGGACAATGTGCAGGCGGGCCGCCTGGCAACCCGACACTTGATCGAACAGGGTTTCGACGCCATCGCCTTCGTCGCGCCGCCCTTGACGGGCGTCAGCTCGCGCCTGATGCGCGCCGATGGTTTCCAGTCCGTGATGGCCGAACATCCGGCTTGCGTGGGCGAAGTGCTGGCGGTGGACCTGGACGACCGGCCCTTGATCGACGCGCAGGTGCGTCGATGCCTGGCGCAGTGGCGCGGCCGCCGCGTGGCGCTGCTGGCCTCGAACGGCATGGTGGCGCTGGAACTGGCGCTGATGCTGCAGCGTCTTGATCTGCGCATGCCGCAGGACGTGGGCTTGCTGGGCTTTGACGAATTGCCGTGGTCGCCATTGGCGGGCCTGAGCACGATCGAGCAGCAGACCTACGAGATCGGCTTTTCGGCGATGACGTGCATGCTGTCGCGCCTGCAGGGCGAGCAATGCCCGCCGCGCGAGGTGCTGTTGCCAGGCAAGCTGATTGTGCGCAATTCCACCCAGGGGAACGCAGCACGCAAGAACGGCGATTGACGGGGAAGAGGGCGTTGCCCTTTTTTTTGGGTAAGTTTTGGAACCGGTTTCATGGAATTTCTTCACACTGGAAAGGGGCGTGAATAGTCAGGCAGGGCAATGGTTGGCATGCAGTTGGAGTGATACGGCAAGAGACGAAATAAATCGTCCATTTGACACTATTCCCGGAAGTGCCTCGACGAGGCCGGCACCGGGATCACAGGAGACGGAAACATGAAGATGACGACACTGTTCTATTCGAAAATACTGGCTTGCGCATTGGCCGCCACGTGCGCCCTGGGCGCGGCGGCCGACGCCGGCGCCCAGACGCTGGGCGACCTGCTCAAGAAAGGCAAGCTGACCATCGGCGTGGTCAGCGGCACGCCGCCGTTCGGCAGCATCGACGCCAAGGGCGCGCCCGTCGGCTATGACGTCGATGTCGCCAACCTGATCGGCAAATATCTGAACCTGCCCGTGGAAGTGGTGCCGCTGACGGCGCCGTCGCGCGTGCCGTCGCTGGAATCGGGCAAGGTCGATTTCCTCGTGGCGACCCTGGCGCCCACGCCGGAACGGGCCAAGACCCTGATGTTCACCATGCCCTACAGCGCCTTCGAACTGGCCATCGTCGCGCCGGTCGGCGGCAAGTTCAAGGCCCTGGCCGACTTGAAAGGCAAGAAGGTCGGGGTGACGCGCGGCACCACGAATGACACGGCGCTGAGCCGCATGGCGCCGGCCGGCACCAATATCGTGCGTTTCGAGGATGACGCCACCGTCACCCAGGCCTTGCTCAGCAAGCAGGTCGACGCCGTCTCGATCCCCAGCACGATGGCGCTCGACATCATCAAGACGCGCGGCGCGGGCAAGATCGAGGTCCGCTTCGCCTACTCGCTGCAGCCCAATTCGATGGCCGTGCGCCGCGGCGACTTCGAGCTGCACCAGTGGCTCAACAACTTCATCTATTACGTCAAGCTGAACGGCGAACTCGACGCCATCGCGCGCAAGTGGAGCGGCGCGCCGCTGCCGGCGCTGCCGACCTTCTGATACCACAGGCGAGTGTTCGTCCGCACGGCGCGCCGCCACGGTGGCGCGGCCGGGGATGCGCACGCAGACAAGGAGTTGAGTATGCCGTATGAATTTCATTTCGAACTCGTCATGCAATCGCTGGACCGCCTGCTGTGGGGCGCGGCGCTGACGATACGCCTGAGCGCCATGGCGATGGTGCTGGGGCTGGCGGTGGGCGTGTGCGCCGCCGTCATCCTGAAGAACGGTCCCGCCCATGCCCGCGCGGCGGTGCGCGCGTATGTCGAGATCATCCGCAGCACGCCGTTCCTGGTGCAGCTGTTCATCATCTACTTCGGCTTGCCGTCGCTGGGCCTGCAGCTCGACGCGAACGGCGCCGCGCTCGTCGCCATGACGGTCAACCTGGGCGCCTACGCGGCGGAAATCGTACGCGCCGGCATCGGCGCCGTGCATCCGTCGCAGCTGGAAGCGGCGCAGGCGCTGGGCATGACGCGCTGGCAGGTGATGCGCCACGTGGTGCTGCTGCCGGCGCTGGAAAAAGTGTATCCGGCGCTGGCCAGCCAGTTCACCTTGATGATGCTCGCCTCGAGCGTCGTGTCGGCCATTTCCGCCGAAGAGCTGACCGCCGCCGCCCACCTGCTCGACGCGGAAACCTTCCGCAGCTTCGAGATCTACATCGTCGTGATGGTGCTGTACATCCTGCTGGCCCTGCTGTTCCGCTTCGGCTTCTGGGTGCTGGGCCAGATCGTCTTCAAACGCCGCCGCCGTCTGGGCGCGGCGCGCATGGGAGCATGACATGATCAGTGACTTTTCCTGGGATAACCTGCAATTCCTGCTCGAGGCCACGCGCTGGACCATCGGCCTGTCGCTGATCGTCTTCATCACGGGCGGCATCGCCGGCTTCGCGGTGGCGCTGCTGCGCACGGCGCGCAGCCCGTTCCTGCGTTGCCTCAGCGCCCTGTACATCCAGCTGGTCCAGGGCACGCCCGTGCTGATCGTGCTGTTCTTGACCTATTACGGCCTGGCCCTGTTCGGCTACAAGCTGTCGCCGCTCATCGCGGCCGGCGCGGCGATGACGATCTTTGCCAGCGCCTACCTGGGCGAGATCTGGCGCGGCTGCATCGAAGGCGTGCAGCGGCAGCAGTGGGAAGCGTCCGCCGCGCTGGCGCTGAACCGCTACCAGCAGCTGCGCTACGTGATCCTGCCGCAGGCGCTGCGCCATTCGCTGCCGTCGACGGTGGGCTTCATGGTGCAGATCATCAAGAACACCTCGATCACCTCGATCATCGGCGTGGTGGAACTGACGCGCGCAGGGCAACTGGTCAGCAACGCGACCTTCCTGCCTTTCATCGTCTTCCCCGTCGTCGCCCTGATCTACTTCGCGCTGTGCTATCCGCTGTCGCGCTACAGCCATTCACTGGAAAGGAAATTCCATGCCCATCGTTGAAATCGATAATATCAGCAAGAGCTTCGGCGCCAACCACGTGCTCAAGGGCGTGTCGTTCGCCGTCGAGCGCGGCCAGGTGGTCGCCGTCATCGGCCGCAGCGGCTCGGGCAAGAGCACCATGCTGCGCTGTATCAATGGCCTGGAAACCATAGCCAGCGGCAGCATCGTCGTGGCCGGCCATACGCTGACGGCGCGCCAGGAGCACCTGCTCGACCTGCGCAAGGATGTCGGCATGGTCTTCCAGAGCTACAACCTGTTCCCCCACCTGACGGTGGAAGAAAACGTCATGCTGGCGCCGCGCATCGTCAAGAAGGTGCCCGACGCGCAGGGCCGCGCCACGGCGCTGCGCGTGCTCAAGCAAGTGGGCCTGGAGCACAAGCGCGAGGCTTATCCCGAGCAGCTGTCGGGCGGCCAGCAGCAGCGCGTGGCGATCGCCCGTTCGCTGGCGATGGAGCCGCAGGTGATGCTGTTCGACGAAGTGACGTCGGCGCTCGACCCGGAACTGACGCAGGAAGTGCTGAAGGTGATGGAAGAACTGGCGCAGGCGGGCATGACGATGCTGCTGGTGACGCACGAAATGGAATTCGCGCGGCGCATGGCCGACGTCACCGTCTTCATGCACCAGGGATTGGTGTGGGAGAGCGGACCGTCGGAAGCCTTTTTCAGCAATCCGCAAACGCCGGAAGCGCGCCAGTTCGTCGGCGCGGGAGCGATCAAGTGAGCCCTGTCCTGGTGGCCGCGTCGGCCTATGGCGCAAGCAGGGTAAGGCAGCTGGGGCAAAGCCATTTCATCGACGTGGTGGCCGATGCGGGCGGCGCCGGCATCGAGATCCGTCGCGAACTGTTCACCTCCGACTTGCCGGACCTGGCGCGCATGGGCGCGGCGGTGGCAGCGCGCGGCATGTACTCGGTGTATTCCACGCCCATCGAATTGTGGGGCGCGGATGGACTGCCGCGGCACGCGCAGCTGCAACAGATGCTGGACGAGGCGGCGCGCCTGGGGGCGCGCTACCTGAAGGTGTCGCTCGGCCACTACCCGGCCGCACCGGACCTGCAAGCCTTGAAAGCTCAGTTGGCGGCCGCGCCCGTGGCGCTGCTGGTGGAAAACGACCAGACGGCCCATGGCGGCAAGCTGGCGAGCATGGCCCGCTTCCTGGCGGCGGCAGGCGAGGCCGGGCTGCCCGTGGGACTGACCTTCGACATCGGCAACTGGCGCTGGGTGGGCGAGGACGCGCAGCAGGCGGCGCGTCAGCTGGCGCCGTACGTGCGCTATGTGCATTGCAAGGCCGTCATCGAGGATGCGGGCCGGCTGTCCGCCTGCGCCGTCTCCGAGGCCGATCCGGCCTGGCGCGCCGTCTTCGCGCATTTCGCGCCGGGCGTGCAGCGGGCCATCGAATTCCCGCTCGAGGGCGCCGACCTGGTGGCCGAAACGGGCCGTTACATTCAGATGCTGGAGGCCGCATGAGGGAACAAGAACTGCGCCAAAAGGACATTCAAGGGGGGCACGCGCTCGACGTCGTCACTTACGGCGAGGCGATGGCGATGTTCGTGGCCGAGCAAACGGGCGACCTGGCGGGTGTGGCGCATTTCACGCGCCGCCTGGCCGGCGCCGAGACCAACGTCGCCATCGGCCTGGCGCGCCTGGGCTTGAAAGTCGGCTGGCTGAGCCGGGTGGGCGACGATTCCTTCGGCCGCTTCATCCGCGCCAGCGTGCAGGCCGAGGGTGTCGATTGCAGCCGCGTCGTCACCGTCGCCGGCCAGTCCAGCGCCTTCCTGCTGAAGGAAAAGGCCGAGAACGGCGCCGATCCGCTGGTCGAGTACTTCCGCAAGGGTTCCGCCGCCAGCCGGCTGGCGCCCGAGCACTTCGACCCCGCTTATTTCCTGTCCGCGCGCCACCTGCACGCCACGGGCGTGGCCGCGGCGCTGTCCGACACCAGCCTGGCGTTCGCCGGCCAGGCGCTCGACTTCATGCGCGGGCATGGCCGCAGCGTGTCGTTCGACCCGAACCTGCGGCCCTCGCTGTGGCCGTCGCAAGCCGTCATGGTCGAACAGATCAACCGCCTCGCCGCCAAGGCCGACTGGGTGCTGCCGGGTCTGGGGGAGGGGAAAATTCTCACCGGCCACGACCTGCCGCACGATGTCGCCGGCTTTTATCTGCAGCAGGGCGCGCGCCTGGTGGTCGTCAAGCTGGGCGCAGAAGGGGCGTATTACCGCACGGCCGAGGGCGACAGCGGCATGGTGCCGGGCGAGCGCGTGGCCAACGTGGTCGACACGGTGGGCGCCGGCGACGGCTTTGCGGCCGGCCTGGTCAGCGCCTTGCTGGAAGGCTTGCCGCTGGCGCAGGCGGTCCGGCGCGGCAACCGGGTCGGCGCCTTTGCCATCCAGGTTGCCGGCGACATGGAAGGCTTGCCGACCCGCGCCCAGCTCGACGCGCTGGTCCCATCTTGAACCGAACAGGGGAAACACTCGTGAAAAAACATGTGCTTGTGTATAAAAAACTGGCCGAGCCGCTGCTGGCGCGCCTGCGCGCCGAGTGCGAGGTGACGTACTTCGAGGCGATCGATGCGGGCAACCGCGCCGCCTTCGCCGCCGCCATCCGCGGCGCGCACGGCTTGCTGGGCGCCAGCGTGCGCCTGGACCGCGAATTGCTGGACCCGGCCAAAGAGCTGCGCATCATTTCCACCATTTCGGTGGGCGTCGACCAGTTCGACGTCGATTACCTGCGCGAGCGGGGCATTTTGCTGGCCAATACGCCGGACGTGCTGACGGAAACGACGGCCGACACGATCTTCGCGCTGATCCTGGCCAGCGCGCGGCGCGTCGTCGAACTGGCCGAATTCGTCAAGGCGGGACGCTGGACGCGCAGCGTGGGCGAAAGCCAGTACGGCGTCAACGTGCATGGCAAGACCATCGGCATGCTGGGCATGGGCCGCATCGGCCGCGCCGTCGCCCGCCGCGCCGCGCTCGGTTTCGGCATGCAGGTGCTGTACGTGAATGGCGAAGCGGTACCCGAGGTGGAGGCGGCGCTGGGCGCGCGCCAGGTGGCGCTGGACGACTTGCTGGCGGAGTCGGACTTCGTCTGCGTCGTGCTGCCGCTGACGGCGCAGACGGAACGCATGATGGGCCGGCGCGAATTCGCGCTGATGCGTCCCGGCGCCATCTTCATCAACGGTTCGCGCGGGCGCATCGTCGACGAGGCGGCGTTGATCGAGGCGCTGCAGCAGGGAACCATCCACGGCGCCGGTCTCGACGTGTTCGAGCGCGAACCGCTGGCGCCGGACAATCCGCTGCCGGGCATGGCCAACGTGGTGGCGCTGCCGCACATCGGCTCGGCCACGCACGAAACGCGCTACGCCATGGCGCAGCAGGCCGTGGACAACCTGCTGACGGGTTTGCGCGGCGAGCGTCCGCGCCATCTGGTGAGTTAAGCGCAGTATCCACAGACAGGAAAAGAGATGAAGAAGAAGGTAGTAGGGGCATTGATCATCGGCGCCGGCAGCGGCTTGTGCTCGGCGCAGTCGAGCGTGGCCATGTACGGCATCATGGATCTGGGTGTGGTGTCCGAGAGCGGCGGCGCCGGCGGCAGGGTGCTCAAGCTGACCAGCGGCATCGCCAACGGCTCGCGATTGGGTTTCAAGGGCAGCGAAGACCTGGGCGGCGGCATGGCGGCGATCTTTACGATGGATGCGGGCATCCTGGCCGACACGGGCGCCTCGGCCCAGGGCGGTCTGCTGTTCGGGCGCCAGGCTTTCGTCGGCCTCGCCGGCGCGGCGGGCACCTTGCGGTTGGGCCGCCAGTACACCTTCATCGACAGCAGCCTGGGCGCGCTGGACCCGTTCTACCTGGGCTTCGCGGGCAGGATGAGCAATGTCTTCACGGCCGGCTACATCAGCCGGGTCGACAACAGCATCACCTACAGCTCGCCCGTGCGCGGCGGGCTTTCCGGCGAACTGGCCTACGGCTTCGGCGAGGTGCCCGGCGACGCGTCGGCCCGGCGCTACAAGGGCGCGGCGGCCACCTATGCCAGCGGGCCGCTGTATCTGCGCATGGCGCACCAGGACGCCAACACCCTGTCCGCCGCGCTGGTGGCGGGCAGGGCGCGCAACACGGTGCTGGGCGCCACCTGGGACTTCGGCGTGGTCAAGGCGCATGGCGCCGTCGCCGTCAGCAAGAGCGTCGCCGGCGCCGCCACCACGGTCGACAGCGCGGACCTGATGCTGGGCGCCACCGTGCCGGTGGGCCCGCACCGCGTCCTGTTCTCGTACGTGCGGCGCGACGACCGGCGCGCCGCCAACGGCGACGCCTCCCAGATCGGCATCGGCTACACGTATGCGCTGTCGAAGCGCAGCACCTTGTATGCGGCCTACGCGCATATCGACAACCGCAACGGCGCCGCCTACGTGGTGGGCAACGCCACCGACAACGGCAGCGGCAGCGGCAACCAGGCCTGGAACCTGGGCCTGCGCCACACTTTTTAACGGGAGAATCGAATGAAGAAGATCGGATGGATTTTGGTCGGCGCCAGCACCGTGGCGCGCGAATGGATGGTCGACGCAATCGGCCAGCAGGGCGACGCGGAAGTGCTGGCCGTGGTCAGCCGCGACGCCGCGCGCGGCGCCGCCTTTGCCGCGCAGTTCGGCATCGCCGCCAGCTACACGGACCTCGATGCGGCATTGGCGCACCCTGGCGCGGACGCCGTCTACATCAGCACCACCAACGAGTGGCACATGGCGCAGACCTTGCAGGCGGCGCGCGCCGGCAAGCACGTGCTGTGCGAGAAGCCGCTGGCGCTGAACCTGGACGACGCGCGCCGCATGGTCGACGGCTGCGCCGAGGCGGGCGTGGTGCTGGGGATTAACCACCACCTGCGCAACGCCGCCAGCCACGGCAAGGTGCGCGAGCTGATACGCGCCGGCGAGATCGGCCAACCCCTGTATGGCCGCGTGCTGCACGCGAACAACCTGCCGCAGCACCTGCGCGGCTGGCGCCTGGACGCGCCGGAGTCGGGCGGCGTCACGCTCGACATGTTCGTGCACGATGTCGACACCCTGCGCTTCCTGCTGGACTCGGAGCCGCGCCACGTCACGGCCTGCGCCACCAGCGGCGGCATGACGGTGGCCGGGCTGGAAGAGGGCCTGATGGCCGTCATCGAGTTCGACAACGGCACCCTGGTGCAGGTGCACGACGCGTTCAATGCGCTGTATTCGCTGTCCGGCGTGGAAATCATCGGCACCCAGGGCACG
Source organism: Janthinobacterium sp. JC611 (assembly GCF_018682595.1). Lineage (NCBI taxonomy): Bacteria > Pseudomonadati > Pseudomonadota > Betaproteobacteria > Burkholderiales > Oxalobacteraceae > Janthinobacterium > Janthinobacterium sp. JC611. The sequence goes on along the minus strand of NZ_JAFLJN010000003.1, from coordinate 434,641 downwards.
ATCTTCGCCACCGGCGTCATGACGCAGCGCCCCGTCGGCACAATTTGCCTGACCCGCGACGGCGGCAGTGTCGACATCCCCGTCGAGCATGAAAACCTGTACGTGCGCTCGGTGCGCGCCTTCCAGCGCGCCATGCGCGGCGAAGGACAGCCGGCCGCTACCGGCGACGATGGCATGCGCGCGCTGGCCACGGCGCTGGCGGCGCAGCAGGCCAGCCGCAGCCACCAGCGCGTGACCCTGGCCGATTGACGGCCAGCGACAGACGTAAAAAAGCCGCCTGATCGCAAGACCAGGCGGCTTTTTATCGGTGTGCGTCCGCGATTACTCTTCGCGGCGCAAATGCGGGAACAGAAGGACGTCGCGGATGTTCGGCGAATCCGTGATGATCATCATCAGGCGGTCGATGCCGATGCCGCAGCCGCCGGCTGGCGGCATGCCGTATTCCAGCGCGCGGATGTAGTCGGCGTCATAGAACATCGCCTCTTCATCGCCGGCGTCCTTGGCGGCCACTTGCGCCAGGAAGCGGGCCGACTGGTCTTCCGCGTCGTTCAACTCGGAGAAGCCGTTGGCGATCTCGCGGCCCACCATGAACAATTCAAAACGTTCGGTGATGCCGGCCACCGTGTCGGAAGCGCGCGCCAGTGGCGACACCTCGACCGGGTAGTCGATGATGTAAGTCGGTTCCCACAGCTGCGCTTCCGCCGTCTCTTCGAACAGCGCCAGTTGCAGCGCGCCCAGGCCGGCCGTGGCAAACGGCTTGACGCCGAATTTCTTCAGCTCTTCCTTGATGAATTCCGCATCGTTCAACTGTTCCGGCGTGTAGCCAGGCGCGTACTTGTTGATCGCTTCGACGATGGTCAGGCGGTGGAACGGCTTGGCCAGGTCCAGCTCGCGGCCGCCGTAGGTCAGGGTGGCGGTGCCGTGCGCGTCGATGGCGGCCTGGCGGATGACGGCTTCCGTGAAGTCCATCAGCCATTTGTAGTCGGTGTAGGCCGCGTAGAATTCCATCATCGTGAATTCCGGGTTGTGACGGATCGACACGCCTTCGTTGCGGAAGTTGCGGTTGATCTCGAACACGCGGTCGAAGCCGCCCACGACCAGGCGCTTCAGGTACAGCTCGGGCGCGATGCGCAGGAACATCTGCATGTCGAGCGCATTGTGGTGCGTGATGAACGGCTTGGCCGCCGCGCCGCCGGGAATCGTGTGCAGCATCGGCGTTTCCACTTCCATGAACTCGTTCTTTTCCATGAAGCGGCGGATCGACGAGATGGCGGCGGTGCGCGCCTTGAAGGTGCGGCGCGTCTCTTCGTTCATGATCAGGTCGACGTAGCGCTGGCGGTACTTCGTTTCCTGGTCGGCCAGGCCGTGGAATTTGTCCGGCAGCGGACGCAGCGACTTGGTGATCAAACGCAGTTGCGTGACCTTGATGGTCAGTTCGTCCGTCTTGGTCTTGAACAGGGTGCCCGTCACGCCCAGGATATCGCCCAGGTCATAGTGGTGCAGGGCAGCCATGGCCGCTTCGCCCGTCAGGTCCAGGGTGGCGTAGATCTGGATGCGGCCGTCGGCCTTCGGGCCGGAGGCGTCTTGCAGGGTGGCGAAAGCGGCTTTCTTGCCGGCTTCGCGCTTGAGCATCATGCGGCCGGCCAGCACCACGGTGACAGGTTCGGCTTCCAGCTCTTCGCGCGACTTGTCGTCGTATTGCGCGTGCAGGTCGGCCGCCTTGTGCTCTGGGCGGAAATCGTTCGGGAAGGCGACGCCTTGTTCGCGCAGTGTGGCCAGCTTGGCGCGGCGCTCGGCGATGATCTTGTTTTCATCGGGGGCGGCGGCTTGTTCTTGGATATCCGTAGTCATGGTGTTCTTCGTTGGTGATGATTGATGATGTGGCGCCAGCGCTGGCGCCATGCTGGCAAACAGTGCGTCGACGTCGAGCGCGGAGAAATCCGGCACGATGGCAATGACGTTGTCGAATGCGGCAAACGCCTCGGCCGGCAGGGTGGTGGTGAGCACCACGACGCGCATGCCGGCACGGCGCGCCGCCTCCACGCCCAGGGGCGCGTCTTCGAAGACGATGCAGTTCTCGGGCAGCGCGCCGGCCAGCTGCGCGCCTTTGAGGAACACGTCCGGGTGCGGCTTGCCCCGTTCCACGTCGGACGCGCCGACGATGGCGTCGAAGCGGTGGCGCAGGTCCAGGCCGTCGAGCGTGAACGCGATGTTCTCGTCCGGCGCGGCCGTGCCCACCACCAGCCCGACTCCGGCCTGGCGCGCGCTGGCGATCAGCCGGTCGAAGCCGGCCACCGTGGCCAGGTGCGGGCCGTACAGTTCGCGGTATACGATTTCCTTTTCCGCCAGCAGGGCAACGTGGTCGGCTTCCTCGCCCAGGTACTTGGCGATGATTTCGCGGCCCTGCCGTCCCGCCGTGTCGCGGAAAAAGGCGTCCGCATCCAGCGCATGGCTCTGGCGTTCAAAGAACGCCAGCCACGACGTCGTGTGGAAGGCCATGTTGTCGACGATCGTGCCATCCATGTCGAACAGGAAGGCCTGCTTTGCCGGCGCCGGAGCGGATGCGTTCATCCTTACACGCCTTGCTTGAGCGAGGCGGAGATGAAGTCGTCGATGTCGCCATCGAGCACGCCCTTGGTATTGCCCGTCTCGAAACCGGTGCGCAAGTCCTTGATGCGGGACTGGTCCAGCACGTAGGAGCGGATCTGGTGACCCCAGCCCACGTCCGTCTTCGAGTCTTCCAGCTTCTGCTGTTCGCTCATGCGCTTGCGCAGTTCATGCTCGTACAGTTTCGCTTTCAGCATTTCCATCGCTTCGGCGCGGTTGCGGTGCTGCGAACGGTCGTTCTGGCACTGCACCACGATGCCGGTCGGCGCATGGGTCATGCGGACGGCGGAGTCGGTCTTGTTGATGTGCTGACCGCCGGCGCCCGACGCGCGGTAGGTATCGACGCGGATATCGGCCGGGTTGACGTCGATCTCGATCGAATCGTCGACTTCCGGATACACGAACAGCGACGTAAACGAGGTGTGGCGGCCGTTGGCCGAGTCGAATGGCGACTTGCGCACCAGGCGGTGCACGCCCGTTTCCGTGCGCAGGAAGCCGTAGGCGTGATCGCCCTCGACCTTCAGGGTGGCCGTCTTGATGCCGGCCACCTCGCCGTCGGATTGCTCGAGGATTTCGACCTTGAAGCCCTTGCGTTCGCAATAGCGCAGGTACTGGCGCAGCAGCATCGAAGCCCAGTCCTGGGCTTCCGTGCCGCCGGCGCCGGCCTGGATGTCGATGAAGCAGTTGTTCGGATCCATCGGATTGTTGAACATCCGGCGGAATTCCATGCTTTCGATGACCTTGCGGATTTCCTGCACGTCCTGTTCGATCGCTTCGAGCGTCTCGTCGTCGCCTTCTTCGCGGGCCATGTCGAACAGGTCGCGGGTGTCGCGCAGGTCGGCATCGGCCTTGGCCAGGGTGAAGACGATGGCTTCCAGCGCCTTTTTCTCTTTACCGAGGTCCTGGGCGCGCTTGGGATCGTTCCAGACGGTCGGATCTTCCAGTTCTTCGTTGACTTGCTCTAGTTTCTCCGACTTGACAGTGAAGTCAAAGATACCTCCGAAGTTCGGCTTCGCGGACCGTCAGGTCGTTGAGCAGGGCGGAGATGATATTGATGCGTTCGGCTTCCATAATGTTCTGGTCTTCTATGGTGAAATCAAACCCTGAATTATACGCGAGCGCGGTGCGTTTCTGATGCCGGCGGCGCCGAATCGATGGCGCGCGGGGCAATAAAATCGTCATTTTGCTGTTTTTACGACAATATTTTTGCCTTGAAGATGGCTGCCGGGCTGCGTATGATGCTGGCGATATTGTCTTTCCACAGGAATACATCATGCTTCAACTTCCCCGTCTAGCCCTGTTACCGCTGCTGCTGGCCGGCTGCGGCGTCTTGCCGCCCGCCGCCACCGGACCTGCCCGGGCGCCATCGGCCGCGCCGGCCGGCAGCAGCGCCACCCTGGCCCTGCTGGAGACGACGGACTTGCACGCGAATGTGCTCAGTTATGATTACTACAAGCTGCAGGCGGAACCGTCGATCGGCCTGGAACGCACGGCGGCCCTGATCGCCCAGGCGCGCGCGCAGTATCCGAACAACCTTTTGCTCGACAACGGCGACACCATCCAGGGCACGGCGCTGGCCGACTACCAGGCCCTCGTGAAACCGCTGGCCTGCGACCAGACCCTGGCCATCTACAAGGCCATGAATCTGCTGAAAGTGGACGGCGGCGGCATCGGCAACCACGAGTTCAACTACGGCCTGGCGTTTTTGAGCCAGGTGACGGGCAACCAGTTCGACGTCGACAGCGTCGACTCTGCCAAGCCGCGCTGTGCCGGTCCCGCGTTCCCGCAAGTGCTGGCCAATGTCTACAGCGCCAGGACGGGCAAGCCCCTGTTTGCGCCATATCACATCCTCGACAAGCAGATCACGGCCACCGGCCCCGATGGCAAGGCCATCACCGCCACCGTGAAGGTGGGCATCATCAGCTTCGCGCCGCCCACCATCATGGCCTGGGACAAGCGCTGGCTGGAAGGGCGCGTCTACACGCAGGGCGTGCGCGAGACGGCGGAAAAATATATTCCCGAGATGCGCGCCAGGGGCGCCGAGCTGGTGGTGGCCATCTCGCACGGCGGCCTCGACGACAGCCCGTATTCGCCGACCATGGAAAACGGCAATTACTACCTGTCGCAAGTGCCGGGCGTGGACGCCATGCTGATCGGCCATTCGCACCAGCTGTTCCCGAACGCGGCCAGCACGGCGCCGCAGTTTAATCTGCCCGGCGTCGACAAGGCCCGTGGCCTGGTCAACGGCGTGCCCACCGTGATGGCCAATTTGTGGGGCAAGCACCTGGGCGTGATCGGCTTGCGCCTGCATCACGACGGCAAGCGGTGGGTGGTCGACAAGAACGCCACCACGGTGGAAGCGCGCGGCATCCAGAACGCGGACAAGAGTTACGTCCAGCCCGACGCGGCCATCGCCAGGCTGGTGGCCGAGGAACACGCGGCCACCATCGCCTACGTGCAGACGCCGGTGGGCGCCACGGACTTCCGCATGTCGACGTATTTCGCCGACGTGGGCGACGTCAGCGCCATCGAGGTGGTGAACCAGGCGCAAGCGGCCTACCTGGCCGCGTATGTGAAGGCGAACCTGCCGCAGTACGCGCACCTGCCCGTGCTGTCGATGTCGTCGCCATTCAAGAGCGGTTCGGCCGGCGTGTCCGACTACACGGACGTCAAGGCGGGCAATGTGGCGCTGAACAACGCGGCCGACCTGTATCTGTATCCGAACGCGCTGTATGGCGTGAAGATGACGGGCGCGGAACTGAAAGCCTGGCTGGAACAGTCGGCGCGGCGCTTCAATACCATCGATGTCAACAGGACGGAGCCGCAGGAACTGGTCAACACGGCCCACCCGAGCTACAACTTCGACGCCATCACCAGCGCCGACGTGCACTACCAGATCGACGTCACGCAGCCGCCGGGCCGGCGCATCCAGGGACTCACGTACCAGGGCAAGCCGGTGGACCCTGGCCAGGAATTCCTCATCGCAACGAATAACTACCGCGCCAGCGGCGGCGGCAATTTCCCTGGCCTCGACGGCAGCAAGACGGTGGTGGCCTCGCCCGACAACAACCGCGAACTCTTGATCGCCTACGTCACGCGGCAGAAAAACCTGACGCGCGCGAAAAACGGCTCGGCGCGCAGCTGGACCTTTGCCAGGGCCGCGACGAAAGGCCCGGTGGTGTTCCACTCCGCGCCGAACGTGATCGAGCTGGCGAAGGCGGCCGGCATCGCCAACGTCAAGCAGCTGAAGGCGGACGACGGCGCGGGCAAGGGTTTCGCGCTGTACCAGCTCGACCTGTCGAAATGATGCTGGCCAACCTGCTGCTGGCTGCCGCCCTGGCGTCCCCCGTGGCAGCGGCGGCGCCCGACGCCACGGCCCGGGCCAAGGTCTTGATGCGCGCGGGAGAGGCGACCCAGCCGCAGGCGCGCGCCCTGTTCGAACAGGCGGCGGCGCAGGGCGGCGGACCCGCCGCGTATTACCTGGGCTTGATGCACAAGAACGGCATGGGCGGACCGCAGGACGGCGCCGCCGCGCTGCGCTGGCTGGAACTGGCCGCGCAACGCGGCGTGGCGCCGGCCATGTTCATCGTGGCGAACCTGCTGCTCGAAACTGACCCGGAGCAGGCGCGCCATTGGCTCGACGCCGCCTGCGACCTGGAGTACCCGGAAGCGCTGCAGCAGAAATCCGTCGCCCTGGGCGAAGGACGCATGGGCTATGCGCACAGCGAGGAACAGGCGAACCTGTACCTGAAGATGGCCACGCATGCGATGGGACACCGTCCGCCCGAGCCCTGAGGGTATCGCCGGCTAACGGAGGAGGCTGGTTGTAATTGTCATGTGTTGAAGGAATTGTTAGTTTTTGAATGGAAATATCAATTCTTCGTGATAATTATTACTGCTTAGATTTTCTTTCAATAGTCTGTTATTTGAAGATCATCATTAGCTTTTTTGAAAAATTGTATGGCAATATTCGCCGTATGGTTTTTTTATTAACTGGATGATTCCGGGAGCCCGTGTGCCAAGTCAAATGATTCACCAACAGAAAACAGTGGTAAGCCACCGCCGAAGTCGTATGCCGTTCCTGCCGAGGAAAATGGCGCATGCCATGCTGGGCATGTGTTGCCTGCTTGCCTCTCCCGCTATGGCGCAATTGCCCGCGCCCATCAAGCAAGGCCATCCACGGCTATTTCTTGATCAGGCCAGTTTCGATGTGCTGAAACCGCAATTGCCGAATTTGCCAGCTACATTTCCTGCCGCAGGTGGCAGCATCAGCCTGGAGTTGTTGCCCAAGCGCAAGGATCCGCTCGATAGCGTCAACCAGCAGGTTTTTGGTGAATTCAATGCGAGCCGCAATGCCTTTTTTATCCGCCACGTTGATTCCTACGATAGCCCGGCTGGCGCGATGGGGGAAAGCATCGGTTTCCAGGTCGGTTTCCAGGTCAATGGACTGGCCCAGTATTTGTCTGCCGCCAGGATCGATCTGAAACCCGATGTCTGGTCGCGCATTCAATTGTCATGGAATAGCCAGGCCCATAAAATTGAATTGAGAGTCAATGGTGTTGTCGTGCCCACAGGCTGGCGAACGGTCGACGGCACCGGCGCCACGCCACCTATCGAGTGGCAGGCGGATGGTCAGATAAGCCGGATAGGCATGCGGCGCAATGAAACCATGCGCAATTTCCGTTTGTTCGATGGCGGCGGCCAGGAATTGTGGCAGGCACCGCTGATGGATGCTTCCCTCAACAAGGCCTGGTACAGCTTCCTGGAGCGCGTCAATGGACGGGTGGCCACGCTTCAGGCATGCCCGCTGATTCCGCCGTCCAGCGGCGTGCCGGACCTGTGCAACGTAGCAACTGGCAGTCGCGGCACGATTTATGAAAGTGCGCAGATGCTGGCCATGGCGTACCGCCTGACGGGCAATGCGAAGTATCTGGATGGCGCCCTGAATTACCTCGACAAGTTGCTGGTGACGCCCCCCGTTGCCGGCGGGGAGTGGTCGTCGGGTGGACGGGTGGGGGCCATGGGCATCCTGTACGACTGGCTGTTTGCCGAGACGGGCGCCCGCGCCGTTCCCGACGCCGTGGGCTTTGGCAGCTACCGCGACCTGACGGCGCAGAGAATCAAGGAAACGATCGCCGCCGATACGGGCAAGGGCTATGAAAACCTGTTTGTCTCGATGTGCGGCTACCAGCAGCTATATATCACCAGCACCAGCTTTGATTGCAAGAAAAAGCCCGTGTATGAACAGTGGGACCGCAGCGAATCGAAGCCTTCCATTGCCAATTTCTATATCAGCGGCCATCCGTTTAGCGCTGTCAATAATGTCACGGTGGGCTTGCTGGCCATCGTCGACGAGCATCCGGAAGTATTGCCGATGATCGAAACGTCGTATGCGCACTATGAAAAGGGCTTTCTCGCGGCACGCGCCCGTATTTCGGTCGATGGCGGCCACCATATGGGCTTTGCCTATGGCGTATCGAGCATCCCCGAACGCCTGCTCCTGTGGCGCAGCGCGCTGGAAAGTACGGGGACGGCGCCCCTGATGCAGGCCGACTGGCAAGCCAGGCTGATTTATCCGTATATCTACGGCTTGCGCCATGACGGCAGCTTTCCCGCCAGCGGTGATAATTTCACGACGCCGCTTGGCAGTACATTGATAGGGCAGCTGGCGCTGGGCGCGGTCACGGATACGGCGGACGGCGTGGCCGGGCAGTTTTATCGCGAGCATGTCGTGGCGTCGCGCAGTTCGCCCGATGCCTTGATACTGGAACGGCTGTTGTGGCCCGTTCAACTGCCTGTGGCGCCGCTGGAGTCGCTTGAACTGTCGCGCCATTTCAGGACGTCGGGTCAGGTGTTGATGCGCGATACCTGGGACTATGCGAATGCCACGTTGCTGGAATTTAAATCGACGTCCTTTATTGCGGAAAATCACCAGCACTTCGATCAGAACAGTTTTTCTCTCAATTACAAGGCTCCGCTGCTGCTCGACACCGGCTTGTATGAAGAATATGGCAGCAGCCACTGGTGGAATTACTATACGCGCAGCATTGCCCATAATACGCTGCTGATATTCGATAAAAATGAGCGTTTTACGCGCGGCGACAGGGAGTTTAGCAATGACGGCGGCCAATGGTTCTATGCGCCGAGACAGGGCTATCCGACCATAGAGGAAATCAGCCCTGCGGGAGTCAATGCGCTTGACGGCATCATCCGTTACGAAAATACGCCGCAGTACACCTACACCAGCGGCAACGCAAGCAAGGCCTATGCGTCCAGCAAGCTCGATATGGCCAACGGTTTTGTGCGCAACGTGCTGTTCCTGCGCTCGCCATCGTTCTGGGGCAAGCCGGTCGCCGTCATCTTCGATAGCGTGCGCAGCAAGCAGGCCTTGCCGGCCACCTTCCTGCTGCATACGGCAAATGATCCCGTATCCGGCGCACCGGGCGTGACGGCGTTGGGCAATGGACAGTATCAGCTGGGCTACAACGCGGGCCAGGAGCGCATCGTCACCATTCGCAATGGCGGCGGCATGTTGACGGCACAGACGATCCTGCCGCTCAATGCCAGCGTGCGCAAGGTAGGGGGCGCGCAGGAAGGGGGAAATGGCTGCGCGCAGACCAATCTCGAAACCGGCGAGGTTGCCGGCAACGGTGCCGATTGCCGTTTCACCGTGCGCCGGCGCCAGGCCGATGGCAGTTATCTGTGGCGTAATCAAACGCCGCTGGTCAGCAAGCAGCAATCGTTGACCAGCGATGTCGGCGCCTGGCGCCTGGAAGTGGCGGCTCCCGCAGCACCTGCCCTGAACGCGCCCGAATACTTCCTGCATGTGCTGGCTGTTGCCGACAATGACGGCGGCACGGGGCCAGCCGCTGCGCCGAGTGCCACGCGCCTGTCGGCGGCGGCCAACACGGAGGCGCTGCTGCTGGGCGGACAGTTGCACGCCTTGTTCAATCGCGAAGCGGCTCCCGCTGCCCGCATGGACTGGACTTCGCCGCTGGCTGGCGGCGCCATCCTGGCCACGGGCCTGAAACCTGGCGTCCATTATGCGTTGACGTCGGCGCCGGCGGCAGGCGGCTACGCCCGGAGCCTGCGCGAAACGGCAGATGGCGCAGGTACGCACCTGAGCTCTGATCAGGGCGTACTCAGCATCGAATAGGGCGGCAACCTGCTGATCAGGCCGCCTCTTCCTTCTTCGGCCTGGCCCGCAGGCTGGCCGCCGCCTCGCCGATGGCGAACGGGTCGCGCGACAGGATGGCGGCGCCCAGGTCCACCAGCCTGGCCGCCGCGGCGATGGCCGTCTTGACGTCGGCCACGCGCTTGAGCTGCAGCTTGCCCTTGGCGATGGCGCCTTCGATGTCGCCGCGCGCCTGTTCCGCGCCTTCGGCCGTCAGGTAAATGCCATACGCGCGGAACAGGGCCACCATCTGGTCCAGGTGGTTTTCATATTGCTCCAGCAGCGCGCGCTCGTCCGGCGCCAGCGCTTCGCGTTCGCGGATGCGCAATTCCAGCACCAGGCTTGACGCTTGCGCCAGGCTGTCGGCGATGGCGTAGCTTTGGTCTTTCGTCAGTTCGGTCAGTTGGGCCATGGGATTCTCCGGTGGGCCTGCCATTTACCAGCGGGCGGGGGCATAGAACGCCGCTTGCCGCTGCAGCGTGGCGACGTCGCGTGAAAACTGCGCCAGCTGCCGTTCCAGTTCGGGCGCCTGCAAGTGCTCGAGATTGGTGCGCAGCGCCGCCACGCTCGCTTGCAGCGCGTCGACGGCGGCCACATACGCGGCGACGATTTTTTCCCTTTCCTGCAATTGCCGGCCTTCCAGGTGCAAGCGCGTGCGGATGTAGTTGGCGGCCAGCGGTTCGCGCGGCGCGGCCTTGTCGACGGCGCCGCGCAGCAGGTCCAGGTCGCGCAATTCCTCCTGCAGGCCGGCGCGGTAGCTGCGCTGGGCATACTCCTTGAGCGCATCGCTGACGATATCGACGGCTTCCTGTTCGTCGAGCAGTTCGCGCAAGGCCGATTTCTGCAGGCGCTGCGTGGCCAGGCGGCTCAGGTGTTCGCTCAATTTGACGACCTTGGCCAGCTTATCCGCGTCGAGCAGGGGCGCGCCGCCGCCTGGCTGCGCCAGCCCGCCCAGCGCATCGCCGAGTCCGCCAAACTCCTCCTTGTAGACGGGCAGCTTGTCATCGGCCAGCGCCGCCAGGGTGTGGGCGTAGCGCAGCAGGACGTCGTTCAGGCTGGCGACCGACGCGCTGGCTTGCGCGATGGCGGCGCAATCGGCGCGTGCCGCCTGTTCGCTGGCTTGCGCATCGAAACGCTCCGCCAGGATCAGGCGCTTGCGCATGGCCTTGTCCATGCAGCTGTGCACGCCGCCCTCCAGCATGGGTTCGAAGTGGGTCGACATCTGGTGCGTCTGTTCGGCGAAGGTGCGCACAGGCGCCAGGTCGGTGGCGCAGCCGCCCAGCAACAGGCTGGCGACGGCGCCAAGTAACAGTGGGGCAATGGACGAGTTCGACGGGCGCTGCATAGGGCCTCCATGCGGTGGGAGCGGCTGATTGGACCGGCGCGCACGCGCTGGCATGGCCGACGTTAGCATGCTGGACGGCACCGGTATTGCGCCAGATCAGTTCGCCGTCGCAGTCGCCTGGCGGTCCCGCATCGGCGGCAGGGCTGTTGCCGCATGGCGCAGCTGCGCCAATTTGCGTCATATTTTCCTTACAAAAGACTGACAAGGGGCCAGCAATTGCGTCTTTTCCGCATGTTGCGACGCGTCATATGTAGTTGTTGCTGGTGCATGTTTACTCACCTACAATGATTTATCGATGGGGCGGTTATCCAGCGTACGACTATAAAAATAAGTGGCATTCAAAACGTTGTAGCACAGGAGATGACAATGAATTTGAAACAGAAATTGCTCGTGGCAAGTTTGGTTTTGGGTTTCTCGCAGGCGGCGGTCGCAGCCGACCCCATCAAGATCGGCGTGTCCGGTCCGTTCACGGGCGGTTCCGCGCCGATGGGCGTATCGATGCGCGACGGCGTCAAGCTGGCCGTCGCTGAAATCAATGCCAAGGGTGGCGTACTCGGCCGTTCCCTGCTGCTGATCGAGCGCGATGACGAAGCGAAGAACGAACGCGGCGTGCAGATCGCCCAGGAGCTGATCAACAAGGAAAAGGTCGCCGCCACCGTCGGCTACATCAACACGGGCGTGGCCCTCGCTTCGCAGCGCTTCTACCAGGAAGCGAAAATTCCCGTCATGAACAATGTGGCGACGGGCTCCATCGTCACCAAGCAATTCGCCGACCAGCCGGAAAACTACATCTTCCGCAATGCCGCCAATGACACCATCCAGTCCGGCATGATCGTGCATGAGGCCATCGAGAACCGCAAGTTCAAGAAAGTGGCGATCCTGGCAGACTCCACCAACTATGGCCAGCTGGGCCGCGAAGACCTGGAAAAGGCGCTCGACAAGAAGGGCATCAAGCCCGTCGCCGTTGAAAAATACAACATCAAGGACGTCGACATGACGGCCCAGCTGCTGAAAGCCAAGCAGGCGGGCGCGGAAGTCGTGCTGACCTACGGCATCGGCCCGGAACTGGCGCAGATCGCCAACGGCATGGAAAAACTGGGCTGGAAAGTGCCGCTGATCGGCAGCTGGACCCTGGCCATGGGTAACTTCATCGACAACGCGGGCAAGAACGGCAATGGCACGCGCATGCCGCAAACCTTCATCCAGGATGCCAGCACGCCGAAGCGCAAGGCCTTCATCGACGCCTACGTGGCCGCCTACAAGCCATCGGGCGGCCGCATGCCGTCGGCCGTCTCGGCCGCGCAGGGCTACGACTCCATCTACCTGCTGGCCGCGGCCATCACGCAGGCTGGCGGCACGGACGGCCCGAAGGTGCGCGCCGCGCTGGAAAACCTGAATGAGAAAGTGGAAGGCGCCGTCACCACCTACAACAAGCCGTTCAGCAAGACCAACCATGAAGCCATCACGGCCGACCTGACCGTGTTTGGCGAAGTCAGGGACGGCAAGGTCGTCCTGGCGAAATAAGCCTGGCGGACGCATGCCGCACAGTGGCCAGCCTTGAGGAATCAGGACTGGCCATTTTTTTATCTTCCGTCCTTCGGGGAACACCATGGAAATCTTCCTGCAGCTCGTCTTCAGCGGCATCGCGCTGGGCATGATCTATGCCGTCATCGCCTTCGGCTACCAGCTGACCTTTGCCACTTCCGGCACCCTCAATTTCGGCCAGGGCGAATCCCTGATGCTGGGCGCGCTCGTGGGCCTTTCCCTGGTGGGCACTATCCACGGCGGCCCGTACATGAGCTATCTGCTGATGATCCCCATCGTCATCGTCTTCGGCGCCCTGCAGGGCGTGTTCGTCGAATGGATAGGCGTGCGGCCCGCCATCAAGATCAAGTCCGAATTCGGCTGGATCATGTCGACCATCGCGCTGGCCATCATTTTCAAGAACGTGGCGGAAAACATCTGGGGCAAGGATGACCTGATGTTCCCGTCGCCGCTGTCGGCCGCGCCGTTCCAGGTGTTCGGCGCCAATGTGCAGCAGATGCAGGTGGCCGTCATCGTCGGCGCGCTGGCCATCATGCTGGCCGTGGAAGTGTTCAACCGCAAATCGATCTACGGCAAGGCCGTCGTGGCGACGGCCAACGACCGCGACGCGGCCGGCCTGATGGGCATCAATACGGGCATGGTCATCACTTTTTCCTACGCGCTGTCGTCGGCCACGGCCGCCTTCGCGGGCGTGCTGGTGGCGCCGTTGACACTGACGGGGGCCACCATGGGCGCCTCGCTGGGCTTGAAGGCGTTTGCCGTGGCCATCATCGGCGGCCTGACGTCGGGCGTGGGCGCCATCGTCGGCGGCCTGATCCTGGGCATCGCCGAGACGACCACCGGTTACTACATCTCCACCGGCTACAAGGAAGTGCCAGGCCTGCTGCTCCTGCTGCTGGTGCTGGCCGTCAAGCCGTCCGGCCTGTTCGGCAAAGCCGCGATCAAGAAAGTCTGAGGATCACATGAACAAGAAAATCACCATGCTGGCGCTGAGCGCGGCAGGCCTGGCCGCGCTCGCGCTGTTCCCCATCGTCATTCCGAACCCTTACTATATCCACCTGGCCGAGACCATCCTGATCTACGCCATCCTGCTGTTCGGCCTCGACATCGTCGTCGGCTACACGGGGCAGGTGTCGCTGGGTCACGCGGGCCTGTTCGGCATCGGTTCGTACGCCACGGGCGTGCTGGTGTTCAAGCTGGGCGCGCCGTTCTGGCTGGCCATCCCCGCTAGTATTTTCGGCGCGGCCGTTTTCGGCGCCATCCTGGCCTTGCCGGCCCTGCGCGTGACGGGGCCCTACCTGGCCATGGTGACCCTGGCCTTCGGCACCATCGTGCAAATCCTGATCAATGAAATGAGCTTCCTGACGGAAGGCCCGATGGGCATCAAGATCCACAAGCCCGTCCTGTTCGGCCATAAACTGACGGAAGTGGAGTACTACTACATGGTCGCCGCGCTGCTGGTGATCTCGCTGGTGGTGGTGCACCGCATCCTGAAGTCGAACCTCGGGCGGGCCTTCGAAGCGCTGCGCGACAGTCCCATCGCCTCGGACTGCATGGGCGTGTCCGTCTACCGCTATAAAGTCTATGCCTTCGTCATCAGCGCCGGTTTCGCGGGCCTGGCCGGCAGCCTGTACGCGTATTCGGAAGAGTATATCTCGCCCAATACCTACAACTTCGAGCTGACGATCCTGTTCCTGCTGGCCGTCATCATGGGCGGACGCAAGACGCGCTCGGGCGCCCTGATCGGCGCCCTGATCGTCGTCATGCTGCCCAGCCTCTTGTCGGACATCGAGTTGTTCCGCAAGATCGCCGTGGCCGCCGCCGTGCTGGGCGTGATCGGCTCCGCCTTCATGCTGGCGAAAAAACGATCCACCCTGCGCGGCGTGCTCGTGCCCCTGGTGGCCACCATCGGCCTGGCCGCGTTTTCCTACAGACTGGAGAACATGGTCGACTGGCGGTTGACCATCTTCGGTTTGATGACCCTGTTCGTCGTGTACTACCTGCAGGACGGCATCGTCGGCTTTTTGATGAGCTTTATCGGCAAGGGCCGGCGCCACGTGCAAGCCGTCGCCTCGCACGGCGTGGCGCCGTTTGACCACGCCCAGGGCGGGCAACAGGGTTCGACCCTGCTGCGGGTGGACCAGGCCCTGATGCAGTTCGGCGGCCTGAAGGCGCTGAACCAGGTGGACCTGACCGTCACGCAAGGCTCCGTGCATGGCTTGATCGGGCCGAACGGCTCGGGCAAGAGCACGATGATGAACGTGCTGACGGGGATCTACAAGCCGACGGCGGGCAAGGTGGAGTTTGCCGGCGCCGTGATCTCCGGGCGCACGCCGTCCGAGATCGCGCTGGGCGGCGTGGCGCGCACCTTCCAGAACGTGCAGCTGTTCGGCGAGATGACGGCGACGGAAAACGTGCTGGTCGGCCTGCACAACACGTTTACATCGAACGTGCTGGACGTGATGCTGCACACGCCCCGCTACAGGCGCGAGGAGGCGGCCGCGCGCGAGCGGGCCGCCAGCATCCTCGAATTCGTCGGCCTGGCGGACCTGGCCAACGAAGAGGCGCGCAATCTGCCGTATGGCAAGCAGCGGTTGCTGGAAATCGGCCGCGCGCTGGGTCTCAACCCGCGTTTGCTGTTGCTCGACGAGCCGGCGGCGGGCCTGACGGCGCCCGACATCAAGGAGCTGATGGCCATCATCCGCAAGATCCGCGAGCATGGCATCACCATCATCCTGATCGAGCACCACATGGACGTGGTGATGGCCCTGTCGGACGTGGTGACGGTGCTCGACTTCGGCCAGAAGATCGCCGAAGGCGCGCCCGCGCTTGTCCAGGGCGATCCGAAGGTGATCGAAGCCTACCTGGGCGGCAGCGCCGAAACCCTGGCGCCAGCGGCGCACTGAGAGGAAGACCATGCTGACCATTCATAATCTGCACGCCGCCTACGGCAAAGTCGAAGTCCTGCACGGCATTTCGCTCGACGTCCCGAAGGGCAAGCTGGTGACCCTGATCGGCTCGAACGGCGCCGGCAAGACCACCACCATGCGCGCCATTTCCGGCATGTTGAAACCCAAGTCCGGCAGCGTCACCCTGGGCGGCAAGGACGTCACGGGCCTCGATTCGCACAAGATCGCGCGCGCCGGCCTGGCCCATTCGCCGGAAGGGCGGAGGGTGTTCGCCTCGATGTCGGTGACGGACAATCTGCTGCTGGGCGCCTTCCCCCGCTTTACGCGGGCGCGCCCGAAAGGCGACATCAAGGGCGATCTGGACAAGGCGCTGGAGCTGTTCCCCCGCCTGAAGGAGCGGCGCGACCAGCTGGCCGGCACGCTTTCCGGCGGCGAGCAGCAGATGCTGGCCATGGCCCGCGCCGTGATGCTGAACCCGGAAGTGATCCTGCTGGACGAGCCGTCGATGGGCCTGGCGCCTATCCTGGTGGAGGAAGTCTTCCGCATCATCACGCGATTGAAGGCCGAAGGCGTGACCATGCTGCTGGTCGAGCAATTCGCCGCCGCCGCCCTGAACGTGGCCGATTACGGCTACGTGCTGGAAAACGGCAGCATTTCCGTGCATGGCCCGGCCGAAAGCCTGAAGAACGATCCGAAGGTGATTGCGGCGTATCTGGGGGGCGGGCACTGACGCGGGCTGGCGCATTGTCAAACTTATCACGCTGCGCCCGATGCCCGAGCGCAGCCTGCAAGTGTCAGTGTTTGGTGGGCTTTTCCTGCTGCACCAGAATGAACGGGCTGACGACGACGGCCCACAGGGACGCATCGGCCGCTTGCCAGTCCAGCGCCTGCTGGTCCGAGACCTTGGCCAGCTTGCCGTCGGCCATCCATTGCGTGATGGTGGCCTTGTCGTCGTGCGAGATGCGCACGGCCACTTCGACCAGGTCGAGTTCATTGGCGACCCAGACGACGCTGCCTTGGGCGAAGTGCTTTTCCAGTTCGCTCCAGGCCAGGCGGGCCGTTTCGCTGTTGACTTTGAGGCGCAGTTCGGTGTCTTTTTCAGGATTGGTTTGCATGCGAAATATCAGGTTGCGGTGAGTTGGGTGCCGTTGCGCGCAGGGGCGGAGCTTACAGCGCTTCCACCTGCGGCGTCGGCGTACCCCGCCATGTTAACCGATAGGCGGCGCCTTTGCGAACATTGCCCACGAGGGCGGGGCGGAAGCAGGCCAGGTTGGTGCCGCCAGCGCGCCGCACGCTGGGGAAGATGATGCCCATGGAGCCCGCCTCGAGCAGGATGGCGGCCAGGTCTTGCGAGGCGATGTAGCTGGCCGGGTCGAGGCAGGCCGCATAGCGCTCCTGTCCCCGCAAGTCGTGGAAGCTGGCGGAAAAATCGGCCAGCAGCGACTGGTAGCTGACGCTGTCGTCGAAATGGTCGATTTCCTGGTATTCCACGGTCTTGTGGAAAATGATCTCGGCCAGCGCCGTTTTCATGTCGAAGGCGCAATACCAGGCGCCCCGTTCGCCATCGTTGAAGCGCGCCCCTTCCGGCCGGGCGTAGGTGTAGGCGGCGTTAATGATGCGAAAGTGCGGCACGCCAAAAACCAGCTCGTCCACGCCAATTCCTGGCGCGCCGCCGTACTCGGCCACCAGGCGCGCATTCGTCGCGTTATCGAGTTCAAACAGCTCGCGCAAGTGGTCGTCGTCCTCGGCCAACGGCGCCAGCACGGAATCTTCCATGTCGGCGAAACGCGAGGGAATCAGGCGGCAGGTGTCGATCTGGCGCAAGGCGGCCAGCGGCGGCAGGGCGGTATGCGGGGCGGCAGGCAAGGTCACAGTCCTCCGCGGCGCGCGTCGAGCAGCTTGCGCACCGTCTGCATGGCCAGCAAGCCGCCGGCCAGCATCTGCGACAGGGGCGTGCGGCCGCCGAAGATGGGATTCTTGTTGGGCAAACTCACCCATTCGTCGGCCAGCTTGTCGCCATACAGGATGTGCAAAGCCTTGTAGATGCCCAGCAAATAGGAAATGCGCGTGATGCGGTCCACTTCCAGCACGCGGTCCGGGTGCTTCTTCCACTCGTACCAGGCGCTGCTGGACAGGCCGCCCAGCAATTCGCGCGCATCGTCGTCGCGCAGTTTCCAGGCGGCGGCCAGCTTGAAAAATCCTTTCAATGCCGCCTGCGACAATCGCTCGCGCTCGGCTTTGGCATTCAGGTCCACGAGCACGGCCGGCTCGAAGCGGCTCTTGGGGTAGGCGTAGGCGAGATGCATGGCGTATCCTTCGTTAAAACTCTGTTTGTGGATTATTTATACTCCTTTTATGGATTCGTTGCAAGGTCCGCGCGCATGAAAAACGGGGCGCGCCAGGACAGGAGTCCCGGTGCGCCCCGTTGGCGGGCGGACTGCGCCAGCTTATCTGGCCGTGACGGTCACCGGCACGGTCAGCTGCGCCGACAAGCCGTTATTGTCCAGCGCCACGACCTTCAGCGCATAGCTGCCGGCCACCGGCTGCGGCCAGGTGACCGTGATCGTCATGCCGCTCATGGAGAACTGCATGCCCAGCGGCGCGCCGTTGATCGAGATCCACAGCGCGTTCGCGCCCGGCGCCGTCAGCACGATGCTGCCGCTCATGGCCTTGCCGGCCACGCCCGTCATGGCGGCGGCGCTGATCGTGGGGCCGGCGGCGGCGATTTTCACCGTCGCCACGGCCTGGCCCGTCAAGCCCGTCTTGCTGTCCCTGGCGATGACGGCCACGCTGTAGCTGCCCAGCACGGGGCTGGCCCAGCTGACGACGCCGGCGGCGCTGACGGTCATGCCGGACGGCGCGCCCGACAGGCTGTAGGTGACGGGGTTGGGCGCCACCGTCGTGGCCGTGAACGACAGGGCCACGCCCGGCTTGCCGCTGACGCTGGCGACGGTGACCACGGGTGGCAGCGGGGCGGCGATGGCCACCGTGTAGATGCCTTTGCCGCTCAGGCCAGTCTTGCTGTCCGTGGCCGTCACGGTGACGGCGTAGGTGCCGGCCACGGGCGCGGCCCAGCTCACCAGTCCGGCGCTGCTGATGCTCATGCCGGCCGGCGCGCCGGCGAGCGTGTAGCTGACGGGATTGGCGGCGGTGACGCTGACATTGAATGTCAGCGCCGTGCCAACCTTGCCCGTGATGGCGCCTGCGGCGACGACGGGCGGCGCGACGGGGGCAATCACGATGCTGTACACGCCCTGGCCACTGAGGCCGCTGACGGTATCCCTGGCCACCATGGTCACGGCATACGTGCCCGCGGCGGGGGCGGTCCAGCTGACCACGCCCGTGGCGGCGATGCTCATGCCGGCCGGCGCGCCCAGCATGCTGTAGCTGAGTGGATTCGAGGCGGTGGCCGAGACGGTGAACGACAGCGGCTTGCCGGCCGCGCCGCTGATGCTGGCCGGCGCCACCACGGGGGCGGCCGGGGCGATCTGCGTGCCCGACAGGCTGGCCAGCAGGCTTTTCACGTTGGGCGTGCCCAGGCCGCCCAGCGGATCGTAGCCGACCCTGGCCGTGCACACGCTGCACGTGCCATTGCTGCCGCGCGTGATGTCGGCAAAGCTGCTGGCAAAGGTGCCGGGTACGGTGGCGATCTGGCCGTACAAGATATTGTGCGGCAAGCCGAGCGCCGTCTTCGCTTGCAGCGCGCGGCTGGCGTTGGCGATGGCGACCAGGCCGGCCCATTGCGGGGTGGACAGGCTGGTGCCGCCGATGCTGAGCCAGCTGGCGGTGCTGCTGCCCGGCGTCATCACGGCCGTGTACTGGCCCGTGGCGGGGTCGGCATTGAAGGCCACGTCGGCGACGTTGCGGCGCAGCAGGTTGGTCAGGCCGGGCACGCTGACCGTCTGGTAAGTGGGCAGGGCCGTGTAGGCGCTGATGCCGCCACCGGTGCCGGACCAGGCCGCTTCGCTGCGCACGCCGCTGCCGCTGTAGCTGAGCGTGGTGCCGCCCACGGCCAGCACGTTGGATGACACGGACGGCCATGACACGCCGCTGCCCGAATCGCCCGTGGCGGCCAGGTAGCTCATGTTCTTGCCCGTGAAGGCGCTGTCGACGGAGGCCGTCCAGCTGCCTTCGGCGGCGCCAAAGCTCATCGACACGACGCCAGGCCCCATCAGGTTGGCCAGGCGCACGGCGCCCAGCAGGCTGTTGATGGAGGCGTCGGGCGCCTCGATCAGCACGATGCGCGCCAGCGGCGCTGTGGCGTGCGCCCACTGCACGTCGAGCGCGATTTCCATGGCCCAGCCCGAGTTGTACGCGGGCGCGGTGGCCGTCATGGTGCTCGATGGCGTGTTGTAGACAACGGAAAATTCACAGCCGCTGGCCGGGGCGGGCGGCAATGGCAGGGTGGCATTCGTGGCGATGGCCTTGGTGGTGCAGCCAGGCAAGCCGAATTTCTGGTTGAAGATGGCCAGTTCGGCCGCCGCGTTCGGGTTGTGCATGGCGTCGACGATGTAGATCGTCTGCCCCGCGCCCAGCTGTGCCGCCTGGGTTGGCGTCAGCGCCGTGCCGGCCGCCGGCAGGGCGGGCAAGTCGTAGGCGGCGCGGATTTGCGCGGGAGAATAGGTCGCCACCACGCTGCTGCCGGCCATGGGCGCGGCGCTGTCGCCCGCGCCGCCGTCCAGCAGCGGCGCGATGTTCTGCGCCGTCTGTTCCGCGGCGGCGATGCGTTGCGCCGTCAGGCGGCGCGTGGTCATGTCCCGCATGGCGCCGGGCACGTTCTGCAAGTGCGGCCGCCAGTGGGCCGAACCGCTGCTGTTGGCGCTGTCGCGTCCGTCAGGCGCGTCGAGCAGGGCCGGGGCCGCATGGAACATCGGTTGCGCCACCAGTGCGCCGACGGCGGCGGGGATGACGGGCACCTCGACCGTGAACTGCGTCGCGGCCGTGGCGATGGCGGCGGGCGGCGTCGAAGCCTCCTGGCCGGGGCCGCACGCCCCCAGCAGGAGGGCTGCGGTGGCGCCCAGCAGCAAGCGCCCGTGACGGGGATGCGGGGGAAGGATCTTTTTCATGGCGAAACTCTCCGAGTTGGGCGAGGGCCACATCTCGACAATGCATCCAGGCATGGCGCCGCGCGCTGGCGGTCCCGGCCCTTGCATTGGCAGCCCCGCTGCCGTGGCGCTTGCGCGCGGTAGGCCGGTGGCTTTGCGTCCCCGCCTTTCGACGGGTTTGCCCTCAGAACTGATCATGCATTACTAGGAATTAGCTGATGCGCTATCAATTCTAGTGAATTTACCAA
Source organism: Janthinobacterium sp. JC611 (assembly GCF_018682595.1). Classification (NCBI taxonomy): domain Bacteria; kingdom Pseudomonadati; phylum Pseudomonadota; class Betaproteobacteria; order Burkholderiales; family Oxalobacteraceae; genus Janthinobacterium; species Janthinobacterium sp. JC611. Next base: position 413,768 of record NZ_JAFLJN010000003.1, on the reverse strand, counting down.
ATAAGTGTTAACTATTTTCAATCAACATTTCAAGTTTTGCAATGAAATGTGGCGGATTTGCCTATTCTGGGAAGCAATTTTGTCAGCTTGGTCAGGTATTAAGAACAAGATTGTCAGAGGGGTATCGATGGAGGACAGTGTTTTTTCAGGGTAACGCTGCTTGTATTTTTTAATTTTTAATGAATTTCATGAATTCATCGAATGTGCTGCCTTCAAGCGTCAATCCTCGAACACCATGCCCTGATACGGCGCCGCGCGGCACGCCGCCAGCCGCTGCGCCAGGCTGCCCGCATGGGCTTCCAGCCGGTGGCCGTCCGGGTCGAGGAAATACAGGGAATCGCCGGCGCTGCGGTTTTGCTGCCATTCGGGTACGCCGGCGGCGCGCAGGCAGGCGGCAAAGGCGGCGAAGTCTTCCGGGGAAATGGAAAACGCATAGTGCGTGTAGCCGGGGCTGCCCAGCGCGGCAGTGCCTTCTTCATCCAGCGACAGGCACAGCCACAAATCCCCGGCCGACAGATACGCGCCCCGGTCCCAGCACGCATGCAGGCGCAGGCCCAGGGTGTCGCGGTAAAAAACGACGCTGCGCGCCACGTCGTGCACGGATAGGGTGAGGTGGTTCAGGCCGGTCAGCACGACGGTTTGGCTTTCGTTCAGGTGGAGGGGGATGGCAGCGGCTGCGCGGCGCGGGCCGGCAGCTTGACGACGACCGTGCTGGCCATGAAATCCTGCAGGGCGCGGCGTTTCTTGTTAAATAATAGCACCACGAATTCGCTGTATATCCATAGTTGCGTCAGCGTATCGAGCGTCACAGACCAGCCGGGTTTAGAACGGGCTATGTGGGCGGATATTTGCGTGAAGGTCATTGCAGCGTAGGCGCCTTCATCGATGCGCAAGGTAGTGATAATGCCCGCGATGGCAGCCAGTGTTGTCAGTGTGAGCATTATGGAATAGCGCAGCAGCGCCGCCTGATGCGTCACTGGCGCACCGTCGAGCATGCGCACCCGCAATTTGCACAGCAACTGTCCGGGTGTACCGCCAAAACGGCTGACGAGGTAAACATTGTAGGCAAGGTTGAGCGCCAGACCGGGCAAAAACCAGTACAGCAGGAATGACTGGCTCCAGGGCAGCCCCAGATAAATGATCGGCAGGACCAGCGGCAGCATGATGGCCGTATCGATAAAAAACGCGCCCACGCGGCGCCAGAATCCCCCGTATTCCATGCGATTTCCTCCCAGTCATGGCAACCGGCGGTTGCCTGTATGACTAGATACGCTATTACTTCGGGGGAATGTTGACTATCTGGCGGATGTTTGAGGCAGGGCAACAGCTGCATGCCGCGTGCTCAGGCAGGCTCGGCGTGCTCTACCATCAACTGCACTTTCGTCGTGCCATTGTATTCATTCGCATCGAGCCGGAAGGCCACCCGCGTGCGTTCGCCCAGCGCGTCCGTGTGGCCGAACCAGATGGCGTCGAAGCGCACGCCGTTCTTTTCCAGCAGCAGTTTCAGATGGCGCTCTTTGAGGATGCGCTGGCTGACGACGCGAAATTCGTCGCAGAAGACGGGCGGGGCGAAGCCTTGGCCCCACACTTGCCCATCCATCAGCTCGATGAAGGCCGTCGTGTAATACGCGTCTTCCAGCGGGCCGTCCGTTTCCACCACCCGCTCCAGCTGCTGGGCGCTGAGCCAGGCCTGGCCCACGGCTTCGAAGGCCTGGGAAAACGCGTCGAAGGCGTCGGCGCGGATGGTCAGGCCCGCCGCCATGGCGTGGCCGCCGAACTTGTCGATCAGGCTGGGCGCCCGTTTCGACACGAGGTCGAGCGCGTCGCGCAAGTGGAAGCCGGGAATCGAGCGGCCCGAACCCTTGATCCAGCCATCCGCGCCGGGCGCGAACGTGATGGTCGGGCGATAGAATTTTTCCTTCAGGCGCGAGGCGACGATGCCGATCACGCCCTGGTGCCAGGAGGCGTCGAAGACGCTGATGGTGCTGCTGTTGGCCGGTTCGAACGCATCGAGGTGCAGCAGCGCCGCATCCTGCATTTCCGCTTCGATTTCGCGCCGCTTCAGGTTGATGTCGTTCAGTTGCTGGGCCAGCGCCCAGGCGCGTCCCTCGTCGTCCGTGATGAGGCATTCGATGCCCAGCGACATGTCCTGCAGGCGTCCGGCCGCGTTCAGGCGCGGTCCCAGGGCAAAGCCCAGGTCGAATGGCGTGGCGCTGCGCGCTTCGCGGCCCGCCACGCGGAACAGGGCGGCCACGCCCGCGTGCATATTGCCCTTGCGCATGCGTTTCAAGCCTTGGGCGACGAGGATGCGGTTGTTCGTATCGAGGCGCACGACGTCGGCCACCGTGCCCAGCGCCACCAGGTCGAGCAGGTTGTCCAGCTTGGGCTGCGTCTGCGCATCGAACACGCCGCGGCGGCGCAGCTCCGCGCGCAGGGCCAGCAAGACGTAGAACACGACGCCCACGCCCGCCAGATGTTTGCTGGGAAAACCGCAGGCGGGCTGGTTCGGGTTGACGATGACGGCCGCGTCGGGCAGGGTGTCGGCCGGCAAATGGTGGTCGGTGACGACCACCTGGATGCCGCGCCGGTTGGCCTCGGCCACGCCGTCGATGCTGGCGATGCCGTTGTCGACGGTGATGATGATGTCGGGCGACTTTTCGCGGGCCGTCAGTGCGACGATTTCCGGCGTCAGGCCGTAGCCGTATTCAAAACGGTTGGGCACGATGAAATCGACGTCGGCGCCCATGGCGCGCAAGCCGCGGATGGCCACGGCGCAGGCGGTGGCGCCGTCGCAATCGTAGTCGGCGACGATGACCATACGTTTTTTTGCGGCAATCGCGTCGGCCAGGAAGACGCCGGCCGCGCCGATGTGCAGCAAGCCGGACGGCGGCATCAGGGCCGCCAGTTCGCTCGACAGTTCTTTCGCGTCGGACAGGCCGCGCGAGGCGTACAGCCGGGCCAGCACGGGATGGATGCCGCCCTGGCGCAGCAATTCGGATTCGCGGTAGGGGCAGGGACGGGTGGCGATGCGGGTACGGGTCATGATGCTTTCAACTTGTTCAGGGTAATCGCGCGCCAGAATTTGCGCTGCGCATGCTTGCTGGTGGTGCAGTCCAGCCAGGCGTCGCGGTGGCTGAGCACCAGGCGCAACTGCCCCAGGCGGCCATCCTTGACGGCCGCCAGCAGGGGCGCGAACCAGTGGGCTTCCAGCGCTTGCAGCTGCTGCAGCCACAGGCCCCATTCCTGCGCCTGCGCCGCTTCGGTCAAGCCGCCCAGCACGACGATGGCGTCGGATTGGTCCGCCAGCACACTGTTTGGACCGGCATCGCGCCGCGCCGGTTCCGCCAGCGCGGCCAGCCAGCCGGGCGCGTCCCTGGTATGCAGGCTGGCCGCGCAGCGCGTCGCTTGCGCCGTGGCCACACTGGCGCCCCAGATCCAGAACGAGTTGATGGCTTTCAAGCCCCGCGCTTCGCGCGCCGCGTTGACGCGATGTTCATGCCACAGCATCTGCACTTCGTTCTGCAGGCGCCGCGCGGCGCGCGCGTGCTCGCCTTCCGGCATCCAGACGGACAGGTCCTGCGTGGTGGCGGCGTCCGGCGAGGCGCACTGCAAATCGCTCCAGCCATCGGCGCGCATGAACCAGGTGCCCGCATCGCCATACGACAGGGGCTGGCCGATCTCGTTGAAATAGGGGGCCGCGATGTCGAACAGGGCGCGGCCGTCCGCTTCGCTCAGCTTGAGTTGGCGCAAGTCTTCCAGGCTGACATGGCTGCGGGCGATGGCCAGGTGGGCCGGATGCAGCAGGAAGTAGCGCGCACCGGGTTCCGGCACGAGGCCGTAGCCGCGCATGGCCTGGGCCGCGAAGGCCGCCTGCGCCGCCTCGCCGTTGGGCGCGGGCGACAGGCCCAGCGCGTGCGCCAGCCACGCTTCGTGCGGCAGCAGGCGGTTGGCGTTGTCAAAAGTTTCTAAATTGCAAGTCGAGGTGCGCGACAGCAGCGCCGCCAGGGCGGGCGCCTGCAAGACCTTGAGCAGGTCGGCGGCCAGTTCGGCATTGGGCAAGGCGAAGGGCAGGACGAGGGTAAGTTGATTCATCCCGAGATTGTAGGCGATTGTGGTGCGGGCCGAGAAGGCGCATCTGTTTTCAGGCCCGTGATGGCAACACCGGCGGCGCTGGAAAGACGCAAAAAATTATAAAAATTTTATTGATATTACTGGAAATTAATTTGCTTTTGAAAATATAGCGGATATAATTGCGACAACTTAAATATCGGAAAGACAATCACTCCCTGATGCGTGGTTGCGTCGTCTGGCTCCTGTGTCCCTCGAAACTGTATGCAAGATCTGCCGGCTTCATTTTTTTAACAAGTCTCTTCTTGGAAGCCCATCTATGTATACATTCGCCGCTTTGCGCGGCCAGGCTGATCGCGCCCTGGCCCCCCGTATTTCCGCTCCTGCCGCCGCCGTGGCGTACCGTCAGGAGGCCGCATGACTACCTACAACCTGTCGACCACGGTCCACGTCTGCGAAGACATCAACAAGAATTTCGACATCCGCGACCTGCTGATCCAGGCCGGCTACTCGGTGCAAGGCGAACTGAATATCAAGAATTTCACGGTTTTGTTGCCGGACGATACGGAATCGACGGAGAACACGCCCCTGTTCGGCATGCTCGACGCGGACACCGTGTACGTGCGTCCCGGCGACTGGGCCGCCAACTACAACGGCAGCTTTTCCACCATTCAGGTGACGATCGACAAGGGCAACGGCGACATCGTCCAGCTGAGCCTGCAAGTCATCATTGATCCCGTCAATGACGCGCCCGACGCGGCCGACAAGACCTTCACCCTGGTCGACGGCGCCAGCGTGGTGCTGGGCGAAAGCGATTTCGGCTTCCACGACGACGTCGAGCACGACGGCTTCAAGTCCATCGTCATCACCAATACCACCACGGCGGGCCAGGTCCTGTTGAATGGCGTGGCCGTTGCGGTGGGCACGGAGGTTTCCATCGAGGATATCCGCGCGGGCCACCTGGTCTTCGTGCCGAGCCAGACCGTGGCCGGCGACTTCGACCTCGGTTTCAAGGTGCGCGATGATGGCGGCACGGCCGGCTGCAATGCGCAGGACCTGAGCCTGGCGCCCCATTACCTGACCTTCAAGGTGCCGATGGCCCACCTCGGTGATTTCGTATGGGAAGACAGGAATGCCAACGGCGTGCAGGATGCGGGCGAGGCGGGCATCGCCAACGTCGTCGTGCAACTGAAGGATACGGCCGGCAATGTCGTGGCCACCACGACGACGGACGCCAGCGGCGGCTACCACTTCGACGTCAATCCTGGCACCTACTCGGTCACCGTGGTGGCGCCCGCCGGCTATGTGCCGACGGCGGCGAACCAGGGCGGCGACGCGGGCAAGGACAGCAACATCGATGCCAGCGGCAAGATGGCGCCCGTCACCCTGGCGCCCGGCGAGACCAATGTGAGCCTCGATGCGGGCCTGTACCGCACGGCCGAACTGGGCGACCGGGTCTGGTTCGATAGCAACAAGAACGGCGTGCAGGATGGGGGCGAAGCGGGTGTGGCTGGCGTGAAAGTGACCTTGCTCGATGCGTCGGGCAACGCCGTCGGCAGCCCGCTGCTCACGGATGCGAATGGCAACTACCTGTTCACGAATTTGAAGCCGGGCGCCTACAGCGTGCAGTTCGATAAAACCACCTTGCCAGCCGGCTACGCTTTCACGGGCCAGGACCAGGGCGGCGACGAGCAGCGCGATTCGGACGCGAATGCCGACGGCCGCACGGCGCAAGTGCTGCTGGCCTCGGGCGACAGCAACCACGGCGTGGACGCCGGCATCGTGGCCTTGCCCGCGACCTTGGGCGACCGGGTCTGGCATGACAGCAACATGAATGGCGTGCAGGATGCGGGCGAGTCCGGCATCGGCGGCGTCACCGTGCAGCTGAAGAATGCGGCCGGCAGCGTGATCGGCTCGACCGTGACGGACGCCACCGGCTATTACAACTTCAGCGTCGATCCCGGTACCTATTCCATCGCCGTCGTGGCGCCCGCCGGCTATTTGACGACCGTCAAGGATGCGGGCGGCAACGACGCGCTCGACAGCGACATCAATGCGCTGGGCAACAGCGGCCAGGTGACGGTAGCTGCCGGCCAGAACTACAAGGATCTCGATGCGGGCCTGTACAAGACGGCCTCCATCGGCGACCGCGTGTGGTTCGATGCGAACGGCAACGGCACCCAGGATGCGGGCGAGGCGGGCGTGGGCGGCGTGAAAGTCAACCTGTACAACGCGCAGGGCGCCGTGGTGGCCAGCGCCACCACGGATGCCAGCGGCAATTACCTGTTCAGCAACGTGGTGCCCGGCAATTACTACCTGGGCTTCGTGCCGCCGGCCGGCTACGGCTTCACCAAGGCCGATATCGGCGGTTATGCCACCGATTCGGACGTCAATCCGGCCACCGGCCTGACCACCACTTGGGTCACCCTGAAATCGGGCGACGTGCAGCTGGACTGGGATGCGGGCCTGATCAAGCTCAACACGGCTTCCATCGGCGACCGCGTGTGGGAAGACAATAACTACAACGGCGTGCAGGATGCGGGCGAACTGGGCGTGGCGGGCGTGAAGGTCAACCTGCTCAATGCGTATAACCAGGTCATCGCCACGACGACGACCAATGCCAGCGGCAATTACCTGTTCAGCGAACTGGCGGCCGGCAGCTACAAGGTGGAAGTCATCCGTCCCTCGGGCTTTTACTACACCAAGGCGAATGTCGGCAGCGATACGGCCGATTCCGACGTCGATACGGGCACCGGGCGCTCGGGCCTGATCAACCTGGCCGCGGGCCAAAACGACATGAGCTGGGATGCGGGCATTTACCGCAAGGCCAGCCTGGGCGACAAGGTGTGGCGCGACGCCGACCATGACGGCGTGCAGGACGCCAACGAGGCGGGCATCGCCAACATCAAGGTGCAGCTGTACTCGGGCAGCGGCGTGCTGCTGGCCACCACCTACACGAATGCCTACGGCAATTACCTGTTCAGCAACCTCGATCCGGGCAGTTATTCGCTCAAATTCGACAAGTCGGGCGTGTATCACGCCGGTTACGCCATGGACACGTGGCGCTGGGGCGCGAAGAACGTGGGCACGAACGACAACATCGATTCGGACGTCAACAGCAACGGCACGACGGCCAACGTGGTCTACACGGACATATTGAAACTGGCGTCGGGACAGAACGACATGAGCTGGGATGCGGCCATCACGCCCATCGTGATCGACCTCAACGGTGACGGCGTGCACACGATCGCCCGCGCCGATTTCCACGGCGGCTTCGACTTGCTGGGCACGGGCAGCGCCATCCAGACGGGCTGGGTCTCGGCCCACGACGGCTTGCTGGCCATCGACGGCAATGGCAATGGCAAGATCGATAATATCTCCGAATTGTTCGGCGGCAACGAGAAGGGCACGGGCTTCGCCAAGCTGTCCAGCTATGACTCGAACCACGACGGCGTGGTCGATGCGCGCGATGACAAGTTCGCCGAACTGCGCATCTGGCGCGACGCCAACAGCAACGGCGTGACGGACGACGGCGAGCTGATGTCGCTGCACGACGCGGGCGTGGCCAGCCTGGCGGTCAGCTACACGGAACTGCCATTCCTCGACGCCAACAGCAATTTGCACCTGGAACGCAGCAGCGCCACCTTGGCCGACGGCAAGACGGTCGACATGACGGACGTGTATTTCAACGTCGACGCCAAGGATGCGGCCGCCGCCGGCGTACGCCTGCCCAGCATGGCCGACCTGCTGCGCGACGACAGCACGCTCGACGTGGTGCTGGGCCAGGATGGCGCGGTGACCACCGTCGCCGCCGCCCCTGCGGCCCCGGCCGCCGAAGTCCATGCCCAATCCGAGATGGCCGAAGTCTTGCGCCGCGCCATGGCCCACGCGCATGCCCAGCCCCAGGAAATGGCTGCCTGATGTCCCTTGCCGGCCCGTAATCCTGCCCGGCAATGCCGCACCGGCGCGCCCGTCACGGGGCGCCGGCGCTTTTCCACGCTTTTTTCCACACTTGATAACAGAAATAGGGAAACCACCATGAAACAATCCATGCACCTGCTCGTTCGCGGCGCCATCGCCGCAGCCACGTTCGCCCTTGCCAGCGGCAACGCCCTGGCCGTTTCCAACCTGCAAGTTGTCGATTCCCACAGCGTCAGCCTGTTTACGGCTGCCGGCGGCGCCTTCGGCCCGGGCAGCGCCATCTCGCCGACCTTGTGGGAAGTCAAGTACGACAGCAACACTTTCCTGGCGTTTTGCCTCGATCCCCACGTCGCATTGAGCAACAGTTCGAACAGCTACAGCAGCGGCGCCTTCGCCGCCAGCGATGCCGTCAAGCGCCTGTATGAAGGGTATTACGCCTCGTCCGTCGCGAATGTGTCGACCAGCGCCAACAGTGCCGCCGCCTTCCAGCTGGCCCTGTGGGAATTGAATAACGACAACACGAACTTGCTGACGGGCGAGCTGCGCTTCAAAAACCTGAGCAATGCCGTCGTCAGCCAGGCCAACACCATGCTGGGCGTGGCCACGGGCAATGGCGCCATCCAGAACCTGTACAACTACACGAGCTTGACGAGCGTCAACCCGGCTTCGCAAACCCTGCTCAGCGTGTCGCCCGTGCCGGAAGCGCAAACCTGGGCCATGCTGGTCGCGGGCCTGGGCTTGCTGGGCTTCATGGCGCGCCGCCGCAAGGGCGCTGCCGCGCTGCATTAATCCTCGCCCGTCGCGCAAGCGATAGGATCCCGCTGCGGCGCGCCCGACCGGCGCGCCGCAGCGTTTTACTGTGAATCCATCATGACCCGACCCCCCGACACCTCCACCGCTTCCGCCGGCACGTCCAGCCATGCCATCGCCGAGGCCATCGTTTTCCTGGCGCGTTTTTTCGGCGTGGCCGTGCAGGCCGAGCGCCTGCGCGCCAGCGTGGCGGCCCAGGCCGGCCCGGCCGCCGCCGGTTTCCTCGACCAGGCGCTGGCGCAAGCCACCCTGGCCGGCACCGCGCTGGCGGCGGACAAGCCGCGCCGCGCCACGGAAATGCCGGCCTTGCTGCTCAACGGGGAAGGGCAGGCGCTGGTGGTGCTGGCGATTGCCGATGGTAAATATGAATGCCATGTGCCCGGCATCGCCGGCAGCGCCTGGCTCGATGCGGCGGCGCTGGCGCGGGAAGTGCCCGATGGACGCTGGGTGGCCGTGCGGCCCGTGATGTTTTTCGACCAGCGCAGCTTGCTCTACAGCGTGCCGGCGGCGGGGCGCTGGTTCTGGGATGTCTTCAACCGCAACCGCTGGGTCTTCCGCTGGGCCTTGCTGGGCACCCTGGTGCTCAACGTCATCGGCGCGCTGGTGCCGTTCTATGCGATGGCCGTGTACGACCGCGTGATACCGAACAATGCCACGGCCAGCCTGTGGGTGCTGACGATCGCCGTGGTGGTGCTGACGGGCTTCGAGCTGGCCCTGCGCCTGCTGCGCGGCGAACTGGTGGAAACGGCGTCGCGCCGCATGGACGTGGCGCTGTCGTCGAATATCTTCGCCCAGTGCCTGCGCCTGCGCGCGGCCAGCCGGCCCGCTTCCGGCGGGACCTTGGCCAATACCGTGCGCGATTTCGAATCCGTGCGCGAATTTTTTGCTTCCACCACGCTGACGACCCTGGGCGACTTGCCCTTCCTGCTGCTGTTCCTGCTGGTGATCGCCCTGGTGGGCGGCTGGCTCGTGCTCGTGCCCCTGGCCGCCATCCCGATCCTGCTGCTGGTCGCCTTTGCCTCGCGCGCGGCCCTGGCGCGCCACGTGGCCGCCTCGATGCAGGAAAGCGCGCAGCGCACGGCGCACCTGTTTGAAACCATGAATGGCCTCGACACCATCAAGGCGCTGGGCGCCGAAGCATGGAGCCGGCGCAAATGGGAAAGCCTGACGGTGGCCATCGCCGCCAACAGCGTCGAGACGCGCGAAATCGTCAGCAGGGTCAATTACATCAACACGGCCGTGCTGGCGCTGTCCGGCGTGGCCGTCGTGGCCACGGGTGCCTTGCTGATGGGCGAACACCTGCTGACCCTGGGCCAGATCATCGCCGTGAGCATGCTGACGGGGCGCGCCCTGGCCCCCGTGAGCCAGATCGCGGGCCTGATCATGCGCTGGGAACAGACCAAATTGTCGTATCGCGCACTCAATAAAATCATGGAAGCGCCGACCGACGACGACGCGGCCGGCCTGCAGGCGCCGCCCCTGTCCGGGCGCATCGAATTTCGCGACGTGGGCTTTGCCTATCCGAATTCGCCGCCGCTGCTCGATAAGCTCAACCTGCAGATACGCCCCGGCGAACGTGTCGGCGTGATCGGCAAGCTCGGTTCCGGCAAGAGCACCCTGCTGCGGTTGCTGCTGAATCAATATGGCCCGCAGAGCGGCAGCGTGCTGTTCGACGACCTGGCCAGCACCCAGCTGGAACCCTTGAGCCTGCGCCGCCAGATCGGCTACGTGCCGCAGGACGTGACCCTGTTCCACGGCAGCCTGCGCGAAAACATCGAACTGGGACGCAGCCAGCCGGACGACGGAAGCCTGCTCGACGCCATCCGCCTGGCCTGCCTCGATGACATCATCACCCAGCTGCCCAACGGCGTGGCGACGGAAGTGGGCGAGCGGGGCGAGCGCCTGTCCGGCGGCCAGCGCCAGGCCGTGGCCATGGCGCGCGCCTTGCTGGTGAAACCGCCGATGCTGCTGCTCGATGAGCCGAGCAGCATGTTCGATCCGGCCACGGAGCAGCGCTTGATCGCCCGCCTGCGGACATTAAAAGAGACGACCATCGTGCTGGTCACCCATCGCATGGCCATGCTGGCGCTGGTGGACCGGCTGATCGTCTTCGACAAGGGGCGCATCGTGGCCGATGGCCCGCGCGACGAGGTCATGCGGGTGCTGAACAGCCAGGCGGCCAAGCCTGCGGTGGAACAGGGAGTGGCGGCATGAGCGCGCTGAACGCCCCGAACGCCCGCCCTCTGCCGGCGGCCCATCCGGACCCGGAAAGGGAGCCGCGGCGCATCGTCATCCGCATGCTGGCCCTGATCGCCGTGCTGCTGGTGCTGGTGCTGGCCTGGGCCGCCTTCGCCCAGCTCGACGTCTCCGTGCATGGCCGTGGCGCCATCACGCCGCCGTCGCACCTGCAGGAAGTGCAAAGCCTGGAAGGGGGCATCGTGCGCGACATGCTGGTGAAGCCGGGCCAGCGGGTGCGCCGCGGCGATTTGCTGCTGCGCCTGGACACGGCCCAGTACGAGGCCAACCTGGGCGCCAGCGTGCAGAACCGCCTGGCCGCGCTGGCGGGCAGGGCGCGCCTCGATGCGCTGCTGTCCGGTGCTGCTCCCCGGTTTGCGCCGGAATGGCAGAAAGAGGCGCCCGAGCTGATCGCCAAGGAAACGCAGTTGTGGCGCGATGGGCAGCGCGAATTCGCCTCGGCCACGGCGGCCGCGCGCGAAGGCGTGACGCGCCGGCGCGGCGAGCTGGCCGAGGCGCACAGCCGCATCGCCCAACTCGATACGGGCCTGAAGATCGCGCTGGAAAGCCTGTCGATCGAGGAGCGCCTGTTCAAGGAGGGCGCCGGTTCGCGCGGCGACTACCTGAATGCGCAGCAGCGCGTGCAGCAGCAGCGCACGGAACTCGACGGCCTGCGCGCGTCCGTGCCGCGCCTGGCGGCCACCCTGGCCGAGGCGCAGGCGCAGGCGGGCGAAGTGGAAGCGCGCATGCGCGGCCAGTGGGGCGCGCAGCGCAGCGAATATGAAACCAAGGCGGGCGCGCTGGCCAGCACCGTGAAAGGCCAGCAGGACCAGGTGAGCCGGCGCGACGTGACGGCGCCCGTCGACGGCGTCGTCAACCGCGTGCTGGTGGCGACCGTGGGCGGCGTGGCGCAGCCGGGCAAACCTATCCTGGAAATCGTGCCCGCCGATTCGGAAATGCTGATTTCCGTGCGCGTGAAACCGTCGGACATCGGTTTTATCCACGTGGGGCAGCGCGCCTCGGCCAATGTGCTGGCCTATGACGCCACTACCTATGGACGCATGCAGGCGCAGGTGGTGCGCGTGGGCGCCGACGCGATCCCCGACGAGCGCAACGAGCCGTATTTCGAAGTGCAGCTGAGTACCGACCGCAGCCAGCTGACGGCGCATGGCAAGGTCTTGCCCGTCACGCCCGGCATGCCCGTCGACGTGGGCATCCTGACGGGGCGCCGCTCGGTGCTGCAATATGTGTTCAAGCCCGTGCTGCGCGGCTTGCAGTCTTCCCTGCAGGAGCGGTGATGCGTGCCTTTTTGTTGTGCATGGCGCTCGCCTGCGCCAATGCGGCGGCGCAAACCGCGCCGCCGGCCACCTTCCAGGCGCAGTCCACGCGCGGCTTGCCCGCCTTGCTGGCGCGGGCGGTGCCGCGCGATCCGCAGGTGATCGCGGCGCAGGCGGCGCTGGCCACCGCCGAAGCGCGCTACAGGCAGGCCCGTTCGCGCCTGTTCCCGACGGCGGCGCTGCAGGCGACGCGGGGCCGCGGCAAGGACCTCGATGGCGCGCTGGACGTGGAACGGCGCACGCACCAGGTGGAAGCGAGCGTGCGCTGGAACGTGTACAACGGCGGCGCCGACCGCGCCGAACTCGATGCGTCCGAACGCGACATGGCGGGCGCCGCCTTCGACGTGGAGCGGGCGCGCGCGGAAAGCGCGGAAAAGCTGGCCGAAGCGTATTTCGACATGCAGCGCCTGGAACGCAACCTGCTGCAGTCGCAGGAACGTCTGCGCGACGTGACGCAGCTGGTGCGGCAGGTGACGCGCCAGGCGGAGCTGGGCAAATCGTCGGAAGTGGACCGCGAACTGGCGCAAAGTTCGCAGCTGGACGCGGAACTGGTGCACGACGGCTTGCTGACGGACCAGCAGGCGGCGCGCATCAAGCTCGAGGCGCTGGCCTTCGAGCCGGTGGCGCAGTTTGCCGATTTCGCCTTTGCACCGCTGCCGGCCCAAGCCCTGGAGCATGCCGATACGCAGCAGGCGCAGTTGCGCGCCGCGCGCGAGCGGGCTGCCGCGGCGCAGCTGCGCGTGCGCGGCGTGGCGGCCACCCTGGCCCCCAAAATCGATCTGAATGTCAGCCATCTGCTGAATAACAAGACGACGCCGCCGCCGTCGACCATCCAGCAGCGGGGCTGGTCGGTGGGCGTGAGCTGGGAATTCCCGCTTGGCGGCGGCAGCCTGGCGCAGCGCGACGAGAGCGTCAGCCGCGCCCAGGCGGCCGAGGCGGACGTGGCGCGCGCCGAGCAGGGCACGCGCGCCGACCTGGCCAGCATGCTGCCGCGCATCGCCAATGCGCAGCGCACCCTGGCCCTGCTCGACGAGCAGGAAAGGAAGATGGCCTTCGTCGTGCGCGGCGGGGCCATCCAGTACGAGGCGGGCCGGCGCAACCTGCAGCAGGTCATCCAGACGCGCGACAGCTATTTCACGATACAGCAGCGGCGCATCGACCAGCTGCACCGCCTGACCCTGGCGCAGATGCGGCAATATGCGCTGGCGGGGCAGCTGTTGCGGGTTTTCGGCCTGGCGCAGGAGGTAAAATAGGGCCGGCGTGCGCTGTTTCACGCAGAGTTGATGCATGAAATGCCCATTGTGTGGCACACTGCGCGCTCGCATATCATCGTTGTCGCGGGAGCGCATGAGCATCATCAAACAATTTCCCTTCGAGTGGCAGGTCGGCGTGCGCTATACGCGCGCCGGGAAGCGCAGTGGCCGCAACAGCTTCATTTCCTTCATCTCCCTCATTTCCGTGGCCGGCATCGGCCTGGGCGTGGCCGCCCTGATCGTCGTTTTGTCCGTCATGAACGGCTTCCAGAAGGAAGTCACCGACCGGCTGATGTCGGTGCTGGCCCACGTCGAAGTGTTCGACACGAGCGGCTCCATGCCGAACTGGCAGGCGCAGGAGCGCGCCGCCTACGCCAACCCGCAAGTCAAGGCCGTGTCGCCGTTCGTGGAAACCCAGGGCATGCTGCTGAACGACGAAACCATGCGCCCGTCCATCGTGCGCGGCGTGCTGCCGCAGCAGGAAGCGACCGTCTCCAGCGTGGCCTCCCAGATGAAGCAGGGCAGTTTCAAGGACCTCACCCCAGGTTCCTACAACATCGTGCTGGGCATCGACCTGGCCAAGGCGCTCGACGTGAAAGTGGGGCAGAACGTCACGCTGATGCTGGAACGCGAGCCAAAGGCGGGCGACCCGGCCAACGGCATCGTCATGCCGCGCATGCGCGCGCTCAAGGTGACGGGCATCTTCGAGGCGGGCCACAATGAACTCGATGGCAGCCTGGCCTTCGTCAACATGCAGGACGCCGAGCAGCTGCTGCAGCTCGATGGCCCGTCCGGCCTGCGTCTGCGCCTGCACGACATGAACCAGGCGCCGCAGGTGTCGCGTGAACTCAAGGCCTCGATGCCGGGCCAGCTGTGGATGCGCGACTGGTCGCGCGCCAGCGCCAGCTGGTATGCGCTGGTGCAAAGCCAGAAGAACATGATGTTCATCATCCTCAGCATGATCATCGCCGTGGCCGCGTTCAACCTTGTCTCGACCCTGGTGATGTCGGTGACCGACAAGCAGGCCGACATCGCCATCCTGCGCACCCTGGGCGCTTCGCCATTCTCCATCATGAAGATCTTCATGATCCAGGGCGCGCTGGTCGGCCTGCTGGGGAGTGCCTTGGGCGTGATCGGCGGCGTCGTGCTGGCGCTGAACGTGGGCGTCATCGTGCCCTTCATCGAAGGCATCTTCGGCCTGCACTTCATCTCGAAGGAAATCTACCAGATCAGCGCCGTGCCGTCCGACGTGCACTGGCTGGACGTGGCGCAGATCGGCCTGATCGCCTTTGGCCTGGCGCTGGTGGCGACCATCTACCCGAGCTGGCGCGCCGCGCGCGTCAAGCCGGCCGAGGCGCTGCGCTACGAATAACACATCAAGAAACGATAAAGACCGCCTGAACAATGAGTATTTTCAAGAATCTGCCCTTCGAATGGCTGGTCGGCCTGCGCTACACGCGAGCCGGCAAGCGCAGTGGCCGCAACAGTTTTATCTCCTTCATCTCGCTCATTTCCATGGCCGGCATCGGCCTGGGCGTGGCCGCGCTGATCGTCGTGCTGTCCGTGATGAACGGCTTCCAGAAGGAAGTGACGGACCGCATGCTGTCCGTGCTGGCCCACGTGGAGGTGTTCGACAACAGCGGCAGCATGCCGGACTGGCGCGCCGAGGCGGCGCAAGCGTTCAAGAATCCGGCCGTGAAGGGCGCCGCGCCGTTCGTGGAAACGCAGGGCATGCTGCTGCGCGACGATGCGCTGCGTCCCGCCATCGTGCGCGGCGTGCTGCCGGAGGAAGAGCCGAACGTCTCCGACGTGGCCGGCCAGACGCGCATGGGCAGCTTCAAGGCGCTGCAGCCTGGCACCTTCAATATCGTGCTGGGCATCGAGCTGGCGCGCGCCCTGCGCGTCAACCTCGGCGAAAAGGTCACCTTGATGCTGGCGCAGGGGCAGGTCACGCCGGCCGGCGTGCTGCCGCGCATGCGCAGCTTTACCGTCAGCGGCATCTTCCAGGCGGGCCACAACGAATTCGACGCCGGCCTGGCCTTCATCAATATCGAAGACGGCCAGCGTTTGCTGCGCATCGATGGCCCGTCCGGCCTGCGCCTGCGCCTGGCCGACATGAACCGGGCGCCGCAAGTGGCGGCGGAATTGAAAAAATCCATGCCGGGCGACCTGTGGCTGCGCGACTGGTCGAAGCTGAACGCCAACTGGTTTAGCGCCGTGCAGACGGAAAAGCGCATGATGTTCATCATCCTGACGCTGATCATCGCGGTGGCCGCCTTCAACCTCGTGTCGACCCTGGTGATGACGGTGACGGACAAGCAGGCCGACATCGCGATTCTGCGCACTCTGGGCGCTTCGCCCCGTTCCATCATGAAGATTTTCATGATCCAGGGCGCGCTGGTGGGCATCCTGGGCACGATCCTGGGCGTGGGCGGCGGCGTGCTGGTGGCCATGAACATCGACGTCATCGTGCCCTTCATCGAGCACCTGCTGGGCGTGCAATTCCTCTCCAAGGACATCTATTTCATCAGCACCGTGCCGTCCGACCTGCGCTGGCCCGACGTCGCCAAGATCGGCGTGCTGGCCGTGATCCTCGCCTTTTTGGCGACCCTGTACCCAAGCTGGTGGGCCGCCCGCGTCAAACCCGCGGAAGCCCTGCGCTATGAATAAACCACTGACTACGACCATGACCGATCTGAACAAACCTGCTTCCAACGGCGCTTCCGCCGATTCCGCCGTGCTTTCCTGCCGCGGCCTGGGCAAGACTTTCACGCAGGGCAGCTACAAGGTGCAGGTGCTGGCCGGCATCGACATCGACGTTCACCGCGGCGAGCGCGTCGCCATCGTCGGCGCGTCCGGCTCGGGCAAGTCGACCCTGCTGCACCTGCTGGGCGGCCTCGATACGCCCACCAGCGGCAAGGTGACCCTGCTGGGCAAGGACTTCGCCAACCTCAGCGAAAAGGCGCGCGGCGACTTGCGCAACGCCTCGCTGGGTTTCGTCTACCAGTTCCACCACCTGCTGCCCGAGTTTTCCGCGCTCGACAACGTCGCCATGCCGCTGATGATTAGGCGCATGAAGCGCGCGCCCGCCACCGAGCTGGCGCAGCAGATCCTCACGCGCGTGAACCTGGCCAAGCGCGTCACGCATACGCCGGGTGAATTGTCGGGCGGCGAACGCCAGCGCGTGGCCCTGGCCCGCGCCCTCGTCACGCAGCCGGCCTGCGTGCTGGCCGATGAACCGACGGGCAACCTCGATCACGCCACGGCCGAACAGATTTTCGACCTGATGCTGGAACTGTCGCGCACCCTGGGCACGGCCTTCGTCATCGTCACGCACGATATCGAACTGGCCAGGCGCTGCGACCGCGTGCTGCGCCTGACGGACGAAGGACTGCAGCCGTACCAATACCAGGGAGACTAGCCATGCCGTGGATCGACACGCACTGCCACCTGGACGCGCACGAATTCGGCGGCGAATCGCTGCAGGTGGCGGCGCGCGCGGGTGCGCAAGGCGTGGCGATGATCGTCGTTCCCGCCGTTGAACGGGCCAATTTCGCCATCGTGCGCGAGCTGGCGGCAGCGGCGCCCAACGCCTGCTACGCGCTGGGCATCCATCCGATCTACGTACCGCACGCCACCGAGGACGATTTGCTCGCCCTGCGCGAGGCCGTGCAGGTCGCCATGGCCGATCCGAATTTCGTCGCCATCGGCGAGATCGGCCTCGATTTCTTCATCCCCATGCTGTGCGAACCGGCCATGCGCGCCAGGCAGGAGCATTTTTTGCGCGAGCAGCTGAAAATCGCCCGCGACTTCGATCTGCCCGTGCTGACCCACGTGCGCCGTTCGCAGGACATCGTCCTCAAGCACGCGCGCCAGATCCGCCCGAACGGCGGCATCGCGCATGCGTTCAATGGCAGCTTCCAGCAGGCGCAGGGCTATATCGACCTCGGTTTCAAGCTCGGTTTCGGCGGCGCCATGACGTTCACCCGCGCGCTGCAGATACGCCGCATGGCTGCGGACCTGCCTTTGGACGCCATCGTGCTGGAGACGGACGCGCCCGATATTTCCCCGGCCTGGATACACCCTGGCCGCAACAGCCCCGAAGAATTGCCGAGCATCGGCGCCGTGCTGGCCGAGCTGCGCGGCCTCGATATCGCCCAAGTGGCGGCTGTTACCAGCGCCAACGCGCGCGCCGTGATGCCCAGATTACCCCTGATGGAATGAGACCATGAACAAGAAAATGCTCGCGGGCGCCCTGGCAGCCTGCCTGTCCGGCGCGTTTGTTCCCGCCATGGCGGCGCAAGGCGCCCAGTGCGACGGCATGCCGCGCCTCGACGTCGCCACGCCGCCCGGCTTTTGCGTGGCCGTGCTGGCGGACGGACTGAAATTCCCCCGTGGCGTGCTGCCGCTGACGAATGGCGATATCCTCGTCACGGACATGGCGGGTTGGGCGCCGAAGCAGGGTAAATTGTGGCTGTTGCAGCGCAAGACGGCCGGCGCCAGCTACGAGCGCAAGCTGCTGCTCGACAAGCTCGATCGCCCGAACGGCATCGTGCAGGGACCGGATGGCATGGTCTACGTGGGCGAAGTGGGGCGCATCTTCCGCTTCGACTTGCGCGATCCGTCGCGCGCGCTCACCGACGTCATCGGCGGCAAGGCGAAGACGCCGCGCCTGCCGGGCCTGGGCTTGCACCTGCTGACGAACATGCGCTTCAGTCCCAAGGGCGACCTGTACGTGAACGTGGGCTCGAGCACCGACCATTGCGAAAACGATGGCAAGGCGCCCGATCCGGCCAAGGCTTGCCCTTCGGCAGAAGGCCCGGAGGCCTTGGGCGCCATCCGAGAATACAAGATGGCCTGGCCGGCCGGCACGGTGACGAGCTGGCGCACGCATGCGCGCGGCTTGCGCAATTCGATGGCGCTTGCCTTCCATCCGGCCACGGGCGAGCTGTGGCAGGCGGAAAACGCGCGCGACGCCATCCAGGCCGCCATGCCGCAACTGAAAAGCGATGAAAACCTGCCGCACGAAGAACTGAACCTGATCAAGGCCGACCGGCACTATGGCTGGCCGTACTGCTACGACGACAATGTGGCCAGCCCCGAGTACCCGAAGACGGCTTGCGACGCCCAATACACGGCGCCGCAGCGCCTGCTGCCCGGCCACGCCGCGCCGCTGGGCATGACTTTTTACACGGCCAACCGTTTCCCGGAACTGTACCAGAACAGCCTGATCATCGGCTACCATGGCTACCGCGGCAACGGCCACCGCCTGGTGGCGCTGCTGCCCGACAAGGCCGGCGCGCCGCTGGGCAAGTCCGTCGACTTGATCAGCAACTGGGAGCGCAAGGGCAAGCAGGGCAGGGGCGCGCCCGTCGACGTCAAGCAGGGCCAGGATGGCGATATCTACATGGCCGACGACCACAATGGCCTGGTGCTCAAGCTGCATTTTCAGCAGTAGGTCGGGTTAGGCTGAAGGCCGTAGCCCGACAACACCCGTAGCGCCCACAATGTCGTCGGATGACGCGCGCCCTGCGGACGCGCTAATCCGACCTACCCTACCTGCGCTTGACCTCGCTCAGTGCGGGCCTGCCGCATGCTCCTACAATCGGCCAGACGTTCCCCACTGATCAGGGTTGGCCATGCATTCACCCTTGCTCGTCGTTGCGCTGTGCCTGTGCCTGCCGAGCGCGCGTGCGCAGGGCGGCATTTACGCGCCGGCGCCACGCCTGAGCGCCGACCAGCTGATCGCGTATTACCAAGAGGTACCGGCAGCGGGGGAGGCGCCAGATCCCGCTTTCCTTCTCGGTCAGCGTTTTGCGAAAGGCTACCTGGCCGGCGTGGCCGATGCGGCGCAGGGAAGGCAGTGGTGCGATACGGGCCGCGTGAAAACGGTGGAAATCGATGCGCAAGTCATCGTTGAACTGAAAAAGCTGCCGCTCCGCGCCCGCCAGGGCGACGCATCGGCCCTGGTCGTCGCCATCCTGGCGCGGCGTTTTCCCTGTCCCACTCCATCACCCACGGGAGGCTGACGTGAAACCTGCATTCATCAAGCTGCGAGAGAATTATTCGAGCGTGGCCGCCGTTGACCAGGCCGCCCTGTTCGGCGAAATCGGCTGGGAAGACTTGATCGGCAAGGACAGCTTTGCCAATACCTGCGCCATCCGCGTCAGCCTGGCCCTGATCAAGGCCGGCGTCCAGGTCAAAGGCCGCATGGCCATCCGCAAGGGGCCATTCAAGGGCGCGCTGATCGAGCCGGGACAGGCCAAGCTGGCGCACATGCTGGCCAGCCCCTCGATGTTTGGCGCGCCCGAAAAATTCAGCCGGGATGGGGCCATCGCCGGCATCGGCCAGCGCAAGGGCCTCGTCGCCTTCTTCCGCATTCCCGGCTACCTGGGCGGCGCGGGCGGGCATATCGACATCCTGCTGCCATCCATCGGCGTGCAGGTGTGCGGTTCGGAGTGCTACTGGACCTGCGCCGAAGTGTGGTTCTGGGAATTGAGATAAGGCCTATTTGAACTTCTTCGACCGTCCGCGCGAGGCCGCATTGTGCGCGCGCAGGATGGAGTCGACGCGCTCGGACGCATCGCGCGACAGGTTTTGCGCCACGGCGATATCGGGGAAGAATTCGGGCAGGCGGTAGCTGAGCCAAGCATACGCGGAATAGTAGCGGCAAGTGTCTTCCACCTGCTGCAAATTCTGCGTGCCGCCGCCGTAGGCGTGCTGGCGCAGAGTGCTCGTTTTTCCCTGCGACAGATTCTTCGCCCAGTGCTCCCACGCCGTTTGCAGGGATGGTACCTTGCTGGAGATCGGCACCAGCGACAGGGTGAACTTGTCGGCCACGGACAGGGGCAGGGTATCGAGCCAGACGGCGCGCTCCTTCTGGTCTTCCGTGATACGGGGGAAGAAGAAGCCGTCCGGCACGTCGATGTTGTGGATGAAGCGGCGCAGCAGTTTTGACAGCGACAGTTCGCCCGTCACCGACGAAATACGGTGCAGATGTTCGAGCGACGGCGCCACGGCAAAGCCGCTGGTGTTCAGCGCATGCAGCTTTTCCTTGAGCAGCGCGCGCATGACCTCATGCGTCTCGTTGTCGTAGCCGGCCACGAGTCCCTCTTCATGCACGCCGTAGCGGCCCGCGCGCCCGGCGATCTGGCGCGCCAGCGCGGCCGAAATCTCTTCCTCTTCGCGGCCATTGTATTTGACGCAGGTGGTCATGACGATGCGCGCGATCGGCATGTTCAGGCCCATCGCCAGCGCGTCCGTGCCGACGACGATGTCGGCCGTGCCGTCGCGGAAGCGCTGCGCCTGCGCGCGCCGCACCTCGGGCGACAGGTTGCCGTAGACGGTGGCCACGGACAGCCCCGTTTCCGTGATCATGTCGCGCCACATCAGTACTTCGCGGCGCGAAAAGGCGATGACGGCGTCGCCGCGGCGCAGGTTGCGCACCTTGCGCACGGCCGTCGGCTCCATCGACAGGGGCGCCATGCGTTTGAGTACGTGCACCTCCAGCGGGCAATCCAGGCGCTCGGCCAGCGCCTCGATGGCGCGCCGCGCTTCGGGCGCCCCCACCAGGTAGACGGTGTGGGCGGGCGCGCCGCAGACGGCCGCCGTCCACGCGGCGCCCCGGTCCGGGTCGGCCAGCATCTGGATTTCATCGATGACGGCCACGTCGACGACGGTTTTCGTGTCCAGCATTTCCACCGTGCTGGCCACGTGCGTGGCGCCGTCGACCACGCGGCGCTCCTCGCCCGTGATCAGGCTCACGGCCAGCGGCTTGCCATGCGGCGCGGCTTCCTGCAGGCGTTCGTAGTTTTCCAGGGCCAGCAAGCGCAAGGGCGCCAGGTAGATGCCGCTTTTCGCCTTGACCAGCGCTTCCATGGCGCGGTGCGTCTTGCCGGAATTGGTGGGGCCGAGCAGGGCGATGAAGCGGCGCGGCAGGCGGCGCGCCATCTCGAACGAGGCGGGATACTCGGCCAGGTTGATGCTCTGGCGCGTGCGCGCCGCATGCTGTTCTTCCTGCTGGCGCTCGATGGCGTGATTGAAGCGCTGGCGGATGCGGTCGAACACCATGCCGGCCGGCTCCGACGTCTGCATGTCGGCCAGCGTATGCAGGAAGACCATCGGGTCCGTGTCCACGTCTTCGCTCAGGCCCGCGATATCGGCGACGAAATCGATCACGTGCTGGCGCAGTTCCTCGAAGACGGCCGCGCTGGCCCGTTCGCGCACCAGGGCCAGCTTGGTCTCGCGGTCCATCTTGCGCCACTTGGCCGGCCGCGCCAGCACGCCCTGGCTTGGTACCAGCGCATACGGCACCACCAGGTGGCCCGCCTTGACGACGCCGGAAAAGCGCACGAAGACGCGGCCTTCCATCTTGACCAGGCGGATATGCTCGGCCAGTTCCCCCAGTTCCGCGACCAGGGTGGCGTCGTTATTGTCTTCGGTGCTATCGGAAATGTCGGTGGAAGTGTCGGGAGGAAGTGCGGAGGAAGTCATGTCGTGCCTGGGTGTAGAAGTAAGCGAGGCCGATTATACCGTCGATGGGGGCGGGCGGTGGCGACAGCCCTGGCACTGGCACTGGCAGATTCAGGCGGCACGCGCGCGCACCAGGCGCAGGCCAGGTCGAGCACGCTCAATGGCGTGTCCGAGGCCGGTATCAGGCTGGTCAGCATGTCGTCGGACGAGGTCCAGGTGCTGGCGGGGGAACTGGCTGGCAGATGGGCAAACGCGGCGCGGGTGACGCCCACTTGCCTTTGATGAAAGTCCTGCAAATAGGTTTCTGCCGCTGTCAGTGTCGTCATGCAAGGTCCGCAAGGTCGTGGCGCCAGGGCGCCGGATGGCCATCTTAGCATGCGGAAAGTTTCGCCTGCGGTGGCGCCGGATGGCGCGCATGCGCGTTCTTATCCATGCACCATTGCGCCAGATCAGGTGGCAAGGAGTGGAAAACGCTCACAGTAACTGGGTCCCTTTCGCAGCGAGCGGATTTGGCTTTTTCATGCGCACCCTGATACTCGGCTTTGCCGCTGGCGCCGCCTGGTTGCAGACGCAGGCCAGCTTGCCGCCGCATGCGGCCATGTTGCTGTGGGTTATCGCTGGAATGTCGCTGTTGCTGGCACTACTGCTGCGCCGTCACGCGCGCTGGCGTTCCGTTGTTGCGCTCGCCGCTGGCGTGGGACTGGGTTTTTATTGGGCCGCCTGGCTGGCCCAGACAGCCATGGCACCGCAGCTGGCGCTGGCCGATGAGGGGCAGGATATTGTTGTCACGGGCACCATCGCCAGCCTGCCGTACCGCTTCGAGCAGGGGGTGCGCTTCAATTTTACCGTGGAGAAGGCTGTGGGGGCGAAGGTGCCGCCCCTGATCGCGCTGTCCTGGTACGCGGGTTTTCGCGATGCAGTGACGAACGCCGTGGGCGACGTGCAGCCGGGCGAGCGCTGGCGCCTCACCGTGCGGCTGCAGCGTCCGCACGGCAACGCCAATCCCATGGGCTTCGATTACGAGGCGTGGCTGCTGGAGCAGGGCGTGCGCGCCACCGGCTATGTGCGGCCGCAGCCGCGCGCCGATACGCCGAACGTGCGCCTGGCCGCCTTCGTGCCCGGCTTTGGCAATGTGGTGGAAGCGAGCCGCGCGGCCTTGCGCGCGCGCATACTGCGCAGCCTGGACGATAAACCGTATGCGGGCGTGATCGTGGCGCTGGTGGTGGGCGACCAGCGCGCCATTCCCCAGTCGGACTGGCAGGTATTCAACCGCACGGGTGTGAGTCATCTGATTTCGATTTCCGGCCTGCACATCACCATGATCGCGGGTCTGTTCGCCCTCGGGGCGGGCGCGCTGTGGCGGCGCTCGTTTTTCACGGAGCGGCAACTGCCTTTGCTGCTGCCGGCGCAAAAAGTGGCGGCGCTGGCCGGTGCGCTGGCGGCATTTGTGTATGTGCTGCTGGCCGGCTTCGGCGTGCCCGCGCAGCGTACCTTGTATATGTTGCTGGTGGTGGCGCTGGCCTTGTGGCTGGGACGCATCACCAGCATAGGCCACATCCTGTGCCTGGCGCTGGGCGTCGTCGTGCTGCTCGACCCGTGGGCCGTGCTGTGGCCCGGTTTCTGGCTGTCCTTCGGCGCCGTCGCCACCATGCTGTACGCGACGGCGGGCCGTACCACGGCGCCCATGCCGCCGCAAGCCGGGCGCTGGCGCCGCCTGCGCGCGGCCGTGGCGCTCGGTGCGCACACGCAGTATGTGGTGACGGTGGGGCTGGTACCGTTGACGATGCTGCTGTTCTCGCAAGTGTCGCTGGTGTCTCCCGTCGCCAATGCGTTGGCCATCCCCGTCATCAGCCTGCTCGTCACGCCCCTGTCGCTGGCGGGCAGCCTGCTGCCGGCGCCGCTGTCCGATGGGTTGCTGCTGCTGGCACACGCCATCGTGCAGATGCTGGCGCAGGTGCTGGACTGGCTGGGTGCGCGCCGCTTTGCCGTGTGGACGGCGCCCGTGCCGCCAATGTGGAGTTTTTGCTGGGCATTGTTCGGCACGGCCTGGCTGCTGGCGCCACGGGGATGGCCGCACCGCTGGGCCGGCATGCTGGGCTGGCTGCCGCTGTTGACGGCCTTGCCATCGAGTCCGCCGCCTGGGCGCATGTGGATCACGGCCTTTGACGTGGGACAAGGCATGGCCGTGCTGGTGGAAACGCACAAGCACCGCCTGCTGTACGACACGGGGCCCGCCTACAGCCTCGATGCCGATGGCGCCAGCCGGGTAATCGTGCCGTATCTGCGCGCGCGCGGCATCGCCAGACTCGACGGCGTGATCATTTCCCACAGCGACCTCGATCACGCGGGTGGCGCCGTGTCGCTGCTGGAGAACGTGCAAGTGGGATGGCTGGCCTCGTCCCTGTTCGACGGCCACCCGGCCGTCGAGGCCCGGCGCGAGTCGCACCGGCCCTATCTGCACTGCACGGCGGGCCAGCGCTGGACCTGGGAAGGCGTGCACTTTGCCATGCTGCACCCGCTGCCCGCCAGCCATACGGACATTGCCCTGAAACCCAACGCCCGCAGCTGCAGCGTGAAGATCACGGCTGGCAAGCATGCCATCTTGCTGGCCGGCGACATCGAAGCGGCGCAGGAAGCGCAATTGCTGGCGCGCTCTGGCGACGGCGAACTGGCGGCCGACGTCTTGCTGTCGCCGCACCACGGCAGCGGCACGTCTTCCACGCCGGCATTCCTGGCGGCCGTGCATCCGGCCCTGGCGATTTTCCAGGTGGGACACAGGAATCGCTATAAACATCCGAAGCCGCAGGTATATGCGCGCTATGGCGAGATGGGCATTGCGCGCCTGCGCACGGATGAGGAGGGGGCGGTGCTGCTGGCGTTTGGGGACAATATCGAGGTGACGCGGTATCGGGCCAGCCGGCCGCGCTACTGGCATGGGCGCTAGCGGACGCCGCGGCTTTAATGGTATAGCTTTAATGGTATATATTTCTCATGGGTTGGCAGCCCCGGCGCTGCCTGGATTATTCTGAAAGGGTGAAGATGGGCCTGTTTAGTTGGAGGAAAAAGGCGGCCGTGCCGGCGATCAGCTTCGAGGAGTGGGTCCGCTCCCAAAGCAAGCCGTCGAAGACGCTGTCATATGATTTGCAGGGGCGGCAGGCTGATGCCGTTCGCCGGCAGCATCCCTATCTGTTTCACGTGACGGACCTGCCAAGCGCCGAGGCCATCGTGACGCATCGGCTGCTGCAAGGCGCTTTTGAGCATGTGACGCTGTCGCAGGGACTGCAGGGGGCGCTTTCGCAGGCGGAAAGAAAGGGATGCGTGCTGATTTTCCGCTTCCAGGGACAGGCCGTTGTCGGGATGACGCCGGCCAGCAAGGCGCCGGAGGTGGCGTACCACCATGTCGGTTCCGAAGGCTATGTGGAGACTTTTATTGCGTATGGCACGGTCACCCCGCTGGAACTCATCGCGATAGCGTTTCGTGGCGAGGCGCCGATCTATGACGTGGCGTGGGTCCTGGACACGCCTGTTTCTGTCCACATAAAGGCATAGCGGCCCAGCATCGGGGCAGCCGTCAGCCGTGCCGCTCGTCCGGTATCTCCAGCCCCCGCTGCCGCACATATTCCAGAAACAGCCGCGCCCCCTTGGCCATCCTGGAGCTGCCGTAGACGGCGTGAATGCTGGGGTCCAGCTCCTTCGATGATGTCAGCCGGTACGCCGTGCAGACGCGGCGCAGGGTGCCGTTGGTCACGGCCGGTTCCGCCAGCCAGCTGGCCAGGCGTACGATGCCGGCGCCTTCCAGGGCCGCCTGGAAAGTGGCGATGCCGGAGGTGAAGCGGAAGCGCGGCTGCACCTGGTAGCGCACGTTGCGCGTGGCGGAGACAAAATGCCAGTCGCGCAGGATGCGGGGGGCCGAGTGCATGATGATGTCGTGGCCGGCCAGCTCTTCCGGCTCGTCGGGCGCGCCCATGCGTTCTATATAGTCGGGCGAGGCGTACATGTAGCGGCGGTAATTCCACAGGGGATAGCCGATCAGCTCGCTGGACTGGGGAAAGGCGCCACGGATGGCGAAATCCAGCTTTTCCTGGATGGGATCGATGGATTTATCCGAGAAATGGATGTCCACCGACACGTTCGGGTAGTCACGCGAAAACTGCGCCACCACTTTCGGCAGGAAGCCCAGCGACAGGATTTCCGGCGCCGAGAGGCGCACCCAGCCTTGCGGCGAGTTGCTCAATTCCGCCAATTGGTCTTCCGCCTCGGCCTGCGTTTCCAGCAAGTGCTTGGCCGACGCATAATACGTCTCGCCTGCCGTCGTCAGGGTGAACTGCTTTTGTGTGCGCAGGATCAGCTCGGCGCCGATGGCGTCCTCGAGGAACTGGATGGCGCGCGTGACGGCCGACGGCGAGCGCCCCAGCATGCGCGCCGCGTGGATGAAGCTGCGCTTTTCCACCACGGTGCAAAAGGCGCGGATCTCCCACATCAGTTTCATCGACATCGCGTGGCTCCCGGCAAAAGAGGCCAGTAGACCGCATGGCATGTATTTCGTCAAGCGCCATGAATCGTAGCGTTTTCTGCAATGCCAGGTGCGGGACGATATCCGTCACCTGGCTGAATTCTGACGACGGGCAACTTCGTCCGGCGCCGCTTGGCGACTGCGTCGGTCGTTGCCCGTCGTGCTAAAATAAAGCTTGATTCATCGCGCATTCGGGAGAAATTGATGGCCAAATTTACCCAGCAAGATCGTCAACGATCGGTAAATCAAACATTGGCAAGCTGGGCGCTTGAAGGCTTCGAGCCCGCCCCGGAATATCTGGCTTTGCTTGAGCGCTATGTTCAAGGAGAACTCACGCTTGCCCAGGTGCGCGCCATTACCGATGTCCAAGTTGCTGCAGGCACGGACAGCGGGGAAAAATCGCCAGTGTTACATGCCGCGTGACTTTCAATGACCCCTATTGTTACCCTGGTACGGATATCCTGCGCAACAAGCTGGATATCCGAGACAAGGAACGATTGAGGCAATTCGAATTCCGTAAAACAGCCGAGCGCTCCATGGAGCTTCAGGAAAGCCCAGTGGTCGGACGATTCGATTTAGTACACTTGCAAGGAATACATTCCTACCTCTTTCAAGACCTGTATGCCTGGGCCGGAAAAATTCGGACCGTGGATATTTCCAAGGGCTCCACGTTTTTCGCGCATCATGCGGCAATCCAGAGCTATGCAGACAAGCAAATCTTTCCTGCCATCGAGCGCGACAAGCTACTTGTCGGGCTCGATAAGCCGCTATTCGTCAAGCGCCTCGCTTTTCACTATGCTGAAATCAACGCTCTGCATCCGTTCAGGGAAGGCAATGGCCGCAGCATGCGGCAATTTATCGAGCAACTGGCCAGGCATGCCGGTTTTGACCTGGACTACACCAAAGTGGTGCAGAACGACTGGATAAATGCGGCCACTGCTAGTTTCGCTGGCAACTTGGTGCCGATGTAAAACGTGTTAACAATGATTGCCAGCAAGCAGTAGTCAGGCACCCGGGCGCATTCCGTCAAGCGTTACGCCTGATTGCGTTTTCCGCAATTTGAAGTTGCATCCGGAAAAATCCACGACGCCTATACTGCCGCTGTCGCCCATTCCCTACTGCCTATCATGCTGACCATCTCGCTGCTGTGTTTATTTGCCTTCTTTGCCGGCCTCATCGATGCCGCCGTGGGCGGGGGCGGGCTGATACAGTTGCCGGCCCTGTTCAACCTGATGCCGAACATGGCCTCGACCTCCTTGCTGGGCACGAATAAACTGGCGTCGGCCTGCGGCACCACGTTCGCCGCCCGCTCGTTTGTCGGCAAGGTGCACATCCCTTGGCTGCTGGTGCTGCCGGCCGTGGCCAGCGCCTTCGTCATGTCCTTCATCGGCGCGGCCGCCGTGTCGTACGTGCCGCAGCAGGTGGTGCGGCCCATGGTGCTGGTATTGATCATCATCATGGCCATCTACACCTTCATCAAGAAGGATTTCGGCACGACGCGCGAAGCGCGCCCGATTGGTCCGCGCGAGCGCATCCTCGCCATCGTCATCGGCGGCGCCATCGGCTTTTATGACGGCCTGTTCGGGCCGGGCACGGGCAGCTTTTTGATTTTCCTCTTCATCCGCGTCTTCGGCTTCGATTTCATCCTCGCCTCGGCCTGCTCGAAACTGGTGAATATCGCCACCAACGTGGCCGCGCTGGCCTTCTTCATTCCCGCCGGCCACGTGGTGTATGCGGTGGCCGCACCGATGGCCGTGTGCAATATCCTGGGCGCTTTGACGGGCACCTGGATCGCCGTGCGCCGCGGCGCCGCCTTCGTGCGCATCCTCTTCCTCGTGCTGCTGGTGCTGCTGATCGTCAAGTTGTCCTACGACATCTTCTTCAAGTAAGTTTTTTAAACGACAACAAGCCATGAAAACCATCCAGGGCGTGCTGTGGGACAACGATGGCGTGCTGGTCGATACCGAACAGCTGTTTTATGAAAGCAACCGCGACTTGCTCTTGCCCTACGGCATAGACCTGACGCCGAAGCAATTCTTTGACTGGTTCCTGGACAATCACTACGGCGCCTGGCATGTGCTGCTGGGGCAGGGCCACGCCATTGAGCTGGTCGAGCGCCTGCGGGGCGAACGCTCCAGGCTGTTCAGCGAACGCCTGCGTCAGGCGCGCCGGCTGGCCATGCCCGGCATCGAGCCCGTGCTGGCCGCGCTGCGCCCGCATGTGGCCATGGGCGTGGTGACGAGCGCCTACGAACAGCATTTCCAGATCAGCCATGCGGCCACGGGCTTGTTGCAACATTTTGATTTTGTGCTGACGCGTGAAATGTATGGCGAGAGCAAGCCGGCGCCCGATGGCTACCGGCTGGGCTTGCAGCGCCTGGGCCTGGCCGCCGCCGACTGCGTGGCCGTGGAAGACTCGCCGCGCGGCTTGCGCGCCGCCAACGCGGCCGGACTGGAATGCATCATCGTGCGCAACCACATGAATCGCGATCATGCGTTCGACGATGCTTTTTGCGTGGTGGATTCCAACGCCGAGCTGGGCGAAGTGCTGGCCTCGTTCGTGCCCGGCATGGCGCCAGCGCGCCCGCAATTAGAGGCCTTCCTCTGATCCGTCTTGCCGGCATGCCATTACAATTGTCCATCGCATTCACCGGCCCCGTCCCACGATGACCCTCCCGCAACTGCACTTTGCCCACGCCAACAGTTATCCTGCCGGCACCTACCGCAAGCTGTTCGGCTTGCTGGGCCAGCATTACACCGTGCAGGCGCTCGACATGCATGCGCACGACCCCGCGTACCCCGTCAGCACGGGCTGGCCCGAACTGGTGCGCGAGTACATCGATGACCTGGAGCGCCGCTACAGCGCGCCCGTGATCCTCGTCGGCCATTCGCTCGGCGGCATGCTCAGCGTGATGGTGGCCAAGCAGCGGCCCGACCTGGTGCGCTGCGTGGTCTTGCTCGATTCGCCCGTGGTGGCGGGCTGGCGCGCCTTGCTGGTGCGCCTGGCGCGCAACACGGCGCTGGGCGAGCGGTTTTCCCCGTCGCGTTTTTCCGCCCGGCGGCGCAAGCTGTGGCCAAGCGCGCAAGCCGCCTATGAACACTTCGCGGCCAAGGACATGTTCGCCATCTGGGCCCCGCAAGTGTTGCGCGATTACATGGACAGCGGCCTGGCGCCGCATCCGGAAGGGGTGCAGCTGCGCTTTACGCGCGAAGTGGAAACGCAGGTCTATCGCAGCTTGCCGCACCACATCGGCGGCCTCGTCAAGGATGGCTTTCCCGTGCCCATCGGGTTTATCGGCGGCACGGAATCGGTGGAGTGCCGCCAGGCGGGCTTGACGGCCACGCGCAAGCTGGTCGGCAAGTTTTTCCGCCAGGTGCCGGGCGGCCATCTGTTTCCCATGGAAAATCCGGAACTGACGGCGCAAGTGGTGCGCGAGATGATCACTGCCTTGCTGGCGAAACAATAGCCTGACGCCAAGGATTTTCAGGGGAGGGGGGCCAACAGCGGCGGATTTTCGCGTAAAATCCTGCCATCCGGGCCGCGCCTGCAGCAGGCGTGCGGCTCCAGCCATTCCGATATTCTAGAAAGATACCCCTGCGATGACGATTAAAAGCGATAAATGGATACGCCGCATGGCGGAAACAACGGGCATGATCGAGCCGTTCGAACCGGGCCAGGTCAAGGAACGCGACGGCAACCGCATCGTTTCCTACGGCACGTCCAGCTATGGCTATGACATCCGCTGCGCCGACGAGTTCAAGTTGTTCACCAACATCAACACCACCATCGTCGATCCGAAGGATTTTGACGCCAATAACTTTGTCGACGTGTCGGGCAAGGGCTATTGCATCATTCCGCCGAATTCGTTCGCGCTGGCCCGTACGGTCGAGTATTTCCGCATTCCCCGCAACGTGCTGACGATTTGCCTGGGCAAGAGCACGTATGCGCGCTGCGGCATCATCGTCAACGTCACGCCGTTCGAACCGGAGTGGGAAGGCTATGTGACCCTGGAGTTCTCGAACACGACACCGCTGCCGGCGAAAATCTACGCCAACGAAGGCGTGGCGCAAGTGCTGTTCTTCGAGTCCGATGAAGTGTGCGAAACCTCGTACAAGGACCGCGGCGGCAAGTACCAGGGCCAGGTCGGCGTGACATTGCCGAAGACCTGATGGATGGCGGGGCGCCGTCCCTGCCTGGCCTTGTTTTAGATCTGTTTCAGCAGCCAGGCCTTCAGCGCGGCGGAAGCCTGGTAGAGCGGCACATGGCCGCGCAGCAGGATTTGCGCGCTGCGCCGGTACGCCGCGCCGTGGATGGCGATGTGTCCCGCCGGATCTTGACGCGCCACGATGGTGGTGTCCAGGATGCCGGCCGGGTTTTCGATGCCGACCTCGATATCCCTGTCTGCCAGCCCGACGGGCTGCAAGCCATGCGCCAGGCCATGCGCCACCGTTCCTTGTATCAGGCACGCCGCCGCCAGGCAGCAGCCGCCCGAGACGGCCAGCGAGGCGTGGCCCGCTTGCGGCGTAAAGTAGCGTACCGCAATATTTCCCTCTCGCGCCGCCGCGCCCACGATGCAGAACTTGGGGATGGTTTCGCTGCGTTCCAGTTCTTCCCGTGTCATCGATGCGCCATCGCGCCGCCGCAAGCCCATCAACAGTCCCGCCGCGCTCCACACCTGGCGGATGGCCTGCATGAAAGCCGTGTCCACCTCCAGTTCCCATACCGGTTCCTGCGCCGTCTTGCCGAACTGGCTCGCCAGCGCGATGACCATGGGCACGGCCACGTCCACGCACGAGACGTCATAGCCGTGCACCTGGTCTTGTACATTTCCTGTCGGTAGTAATTTGCCTGTCTTGGCGCCTGCGGGCTGCTGCAGGAACAGGTCGACGCGGGGGAAGTGGCCGGGTACGCCGGGAATGCTGCTCGCCGTAAAGCTGCCATCGAGTTCGCGCGTCATGCGCGAGGTGGTGATAACGCCCGTATTGGTGTTGCGGATATCGATATCGTGCGCGCCGATCGCCAGGGCCTCGATCACGCCGCTGTCCAGGCCCCACAGTTGCAAGGCCGACGACATATTGCCGCAGTTCACGCTCCAGTCGATATGCGCATGCTCGCCAGCCAGCTGCGCCAGGGTGCTGACCAGGCGCGGCCGGCCCGCATGCCGTTCCACCTCGGCGAGGAAGACTTTGTTGCTGGTGGGCGCGCCGCGTCCCAGGCCCGTGATCTGGCGGTTGCCTGGCAACGGGCCGGACTGGGGCGTGCCCATCAGGTGGCGCAGCAATTCCTCGCGCAGTGCCAGGTCCGGCGGCACGCAGGCCGCATGCAGAACCAGGCCCGTCGACGTGCCGCCACGCATGTGGTGGACGGGAAACTCGATCACGCCGCAGCGCTGGCGCAGCACGAGGTCGGGCAGGGCGGGCAGCAAGGGCATGGCGATCCGATCAAGGTGTGTCTGGGGACATGCCAGTGTGCCAGCTTTCTGTGCCGAGGAGCAAGGGTGCGTGCCGGCGGCCGTCTTTACCTGCCTTTACACCCGCCGCACTACATCCGTGCCCATGCCTGCCGTTAACCTTGGTATCGAAACACTGAGGAGGCATCATGGTAGCGGCAATCGGTTCAGGCGGCGCGGTCGGCACAGTCGGCGCGGCCAGTAGCGCCAGTGCGGGCGGCGGTGCGCAGATCGCGGCGCTGCAGAAGCAGATCACGGCGGCGCAAAAGCAGTTGACGGAATCGCAGAAAGGTGAGCAGACGGAAGCGTCGCAAAAGCTGCAGCAGCAGCTGGCGCAGCAAATCCAGGCCTTGCAGGCGCAAATTGCCCAGTTGCAAGCGGCCGCCGCGCAGAAGGCGGCGCAGCAAGACGCTCAGCCGGCCAGCGGCGCCGAGACGGCGACGAGCCCGGCCAAGTCAAGCGCGTCGACCCTGGGCAGCATCATCGATACGCAGGCCTGACAGCATCTCCGGGCATAAAGAACGCCAGGCTCGCCGACAGGTCAGCCTGGCGTTTTGACGGGCAACAGCATTTCCACGCACAGGCCGCCGCCGCTGCGCAAGCTGGCCGTGATGCGGCCGCCATGGGCGTTGATGACGTGCTGGGCGATGGCCAGGCCCAGGCCATGGCCGTCCGTGCTGTGCTGGGTATTGCTGGCGCGGAAGAATGGTTGAAAAATGCGGGCCAGGTCGGCGCTGGCCACGCCGGGGCCCCGGTCCAGCACGGCGATGCGCAGCCAGTCATGCTGGCACGACAGCTCCACGTCCACCGTGCCGCCATCGGGGCTGTGCTTGACGGCATTGCGCACCACGTTTTCCACGGCGCGCGCCAGCAGTTCCGGCTGGCCCGTGACCATGGCGTCGGCCGTGGCCGCGTCGCCCGCCAGATCGATGCCCAGCAGGCGCGCCCTGGCCTCATAGCGGGCGTCGTCCACGATGTCGTGCACGAGGTCGGCGATGCCGACGTCTTCGCCGTGCGCGTGCCCGGCCCCCGAGTGCCCGGCACCGGCTTCCAGCCGCGACAGGGTCAGCAGTTCACCGATCAGTTTATCCATGCGCTCGCTTTCGCGTTCGATGCGCCGCATCGAGGCGGCCATCTTTTCCGGCTGCTGGTGCGCCAGGCCGATGGCGGCCTGCAGGCGCGCCAGCGGCGAGCGCAACTCGTGCGAGACGTCATGCAGCAGACGCGTCTGGCTATCCATGAGGCTGCGCAAACGGCCCGTCATGCGGTCGAAATCGCGTCCCAGGTCCGTCAATTCATCGCCGCGCTTGCCGCTGGCGTGAAAGCGCGGCGCCAGGTTGCCGTGCGAGGCGGCCTCGAACGCTTGCCGCAGGTCGCGGATGGGGCGCGCAAAATACCAGGCCAGCAGGAAGGCGAACAGCAGGCTGGCGGCGATGGCGGCGGCCAGGGGAATGAAGGTGCGGTAGGGGCTGTCCATGCGCGGGCCGGGCGGCATGCCGCGGCCGAATTCGCCGCGTGGCGGGGCGCCCGCGTCGTGGGGCCGTGGCGCCGGGCCCATGGCGCGCGGGCCGCTCAGGGTGACGGCGTTGAGCGTGTCGCGCGCGGCGCCCGCCTCGGCATTGCGGAAGCGTTCGGACGAGGGCAGGAACAGCAGGTAGCGCTGGCCGTCGCTGCCGGCCACGTCGCGCACCACGGGATGGGCCTGGCTTTGCTCCAGCATGGCGCGCGCCTTGGCCAGCATGGCGGGATGCACCGCGCGGCCCATCAGTTCTTGTCCTTTGGCATCGACGGCGAACACGCGCATGCGTTCGAGCTTGCCGAGGAATTGCCGCAAGGCCCCGCTGCCGCCCGCTTCCAGGGTGGCGCTGGCGGCCTCGATGATCATTTGCGCGGGCGGACTGGTGTCGATGTCGAGGGCTCGCTCTTGCTGCGCCGCGCGGTTTTTCAGCCAGAAGGTGCCGCCGATGCCGATGGTGGCCGTCACTTGCGCCAGCATGATGCACAGAAAAAACTTCCAGAACAGACGGCCCACGCTTACTCCTTGATCAGCTGGTAGCCGAGACGGTACACGGTCTGCAGGCAGGAGCGGCCATCGGCCAGGCTGCCCAGCTTGCGGCGCAGGCTGCTCAAGTGCACGTCGATATTGCGGTCGAAGCGGGCCATGGGCCGTCCCAGGCCCAGTTCCGACAACTGATTCTTGCTCACGGGCTTGCCCGCATGGCGCACCAGCACTTCCAGCAGGTTGAATTCCGTGCTCGTCAGTTCCAGCTGCACGCCGGCCCAGGCGGCGCGGCGCTGCTCGGGCCACATCGTCAGTTGCCCCACGGTCAGCGGCGCCAGGCCCGACGTATCGTGCGGCGCGGCTTGCGAACGGCGCAGGATGGCGCGGATGCGCGCCGTCAGCTCGCGCGGCGTGCACGGCTTCGTCACATAATCGTCGGCGCCCAGCTCCAGTCCCACGATACGGTCCGTGTCGTCGCCGCGCGCCGTCAGCATCAGGATGGGCAGGTTGCTGCCGGCGCGGATGCGGCGCAAGGTTTCCAGTCCATTCATGCGCGGCATCATGACATCGAGGATGGCGATGGCATACAGGCCCGTCAGCGCTTCGGCCGCGCCGCTTTCGCCGTCATGCACGGCGCGGGCGTCAAAACCTTCCTGCGTCAGGTATTCCTGGAACATGCCGACCAGTTCCACGTCGTCATCGATTAACAAAACCTTGCTCATGCCTATGCTTTTTTCGGGTGAATATCGCCCGATGATAGCAGTCAAAGGGGGCCGTTCAGGACGCATTTACCCGCTTTTACATGCGTCCGCTTACATTTGCGCACCTTCCTTTACCCGCTTTTACGCGGCCCTAACGTTGCTTTACACGCCAGACGCCGACAATCAGGGCTGATCGCCACGAAAGGAAATCCCGATGAAATACCTGAGTATCGCCGTCTCCCTGTTGCTGCTGTCCGCCTGCGGCATGCCGCTGCTGGCGCTGGCCCAGCAAGCATCCGCACCGGACGGCCCGCCGGCGCACGCCATGGAAGGGCCGCCGCCCGGCGTCGTCCATGGTCCCGGCGGCCCGGGCGCGCCAGGCTTGCCGCCCTTCCTGCGCGGCATCGAGCTGAGCGAAGCGCAGCAGGACAAGATTTTCGCCGCCACCTACGCCCTGGCGCCCTTGCTGCGGGAACAGGAAAAGATCGCCTTCAAGGCCCATGCCCAGCTGCGCGCGCTGGCCGGGTCCGGCGCCTACGACGATGCGAAGGCCAGCGCGCTGGCCAGCACGGCGGCGCAAGCCATGGCGACGATCAGCTTGCAGCAGGCGCGGCTGGAGCAGCAATTGCTGGCCGTGCTGACGCCGGAACAGCGCAAGCAGGCGCAGCAGCGGGACGACGGCCGCCCCGGCCCGCGCCGCCAGTAGACGGCTGGCGCGAGCACAGGGAGAGTCAGCATGCGCATCCATGCCTTGCGTCCGGACAGCCGCTTGCAGGCGCTGCCGCGACGGGTCATGCAGCTTGTGTTCCTGTGCGCCAGCCTGAACCCCGCCTTGGCGGGCTTGCCCCACTTGATGGAGTATGTATGGAATTACATGATCTCGGCCTGGCATCCGACCTCGACATGATGCGGCGACAGGCTTTTGAACGGCGGCAAGTCCTGCGCTGGCTGCTGGCCGGCGCCGCTACTTTGCCTTTGATGAGCTGCGGCGGCGGGTCGGACGCCAGCGGTAGCGCCGCGAGCGGCGGCGCCAGCACCGGCACCGCCGCCACGGAGACGGCCGCGACGCCTGGCACGGGCGCCTGCACGGTGATCCCCGAGGAAACGGGCGGGCCGTATCCGGCCGACGGCACGAACACGAACGGCGGCAGCATCATCAACGTGCTGAACCAGTCGGGCGTCGTGCGCGGCGATATCCGTGCCAGTTTCAATGGCGCCACGGGCGTGGCGGCGGGCGTGCCGCTGACGATCAAGTTGCAGTTGCTCAACGCCAGCGGCGGTTGCGCCAGCCTGGCCGGCTACGCCGTCTATCTGTGGCATTGCGACCGCGACGGCCTGTATTCGCTGTATTCGAGCGGCGTGACGGCGCAGAATTATTTGCGCGGCGTGCAGGAAACGGACAGCGCCGGCAACCTTGTGTTCACGACCATCTTTCCCGGCTGCTACGCGGGACGCATGCCGCACGTGCACTTTGAGGTCTATCCCAGCCTGGCCAAGGCGGCCAGCGCGGCGAACCGCCTCAAGACCTCGCAGTTCACCTTCCCGATGGCAACGTTGAGCGAAGCCTACACGGCCAGCGGCTACACGGCCAGCGTGCGCAACCTGGCGCAGATGAGTTACGCCACCGACAATGTCTTTGCCGACGGCACCAGCCTGCAAATGGCCACGGTGATGGGCAATGCCACGGATGGCTATGTCGCCACCCTGCTCATCGCCGTGAACGGTTAGCTTGCCGTCATGAAACCCAGGTCGCGCCGGCTGACGTTGCCGATGCTCGGGAACACCTCGGCCAGCTGGCTGTCGGCCACGCCGAACCACGTGGCCAGGGTGGCGCCGTACTGGTCGACGGAGGTGGTCGGCAGCAGGGCGCCGGATCCCACGTCCAGCGCATGGCCCAGGCCCGTGACGGGAAAGGCGCCGTAGAC
The DNA here is from genome assembly GCF_018682595.1 of Janthinobacterium sp. JC611. Lineage (NCBI taxonomy): Bacteria > Pseudomonadati > Pseudomonadota > Betaproteobacteria > Burkholderiales > Oxalobacteraceae > Janthinobacterium > Janthinobacterium sp. JC611. The sequence continues at coordinate 377,082 of NZ_JAFLJN010000003.1, read as the reverse complement.
GTCGTTGCCCTTCACGGCGCCACCCACGAAACTATTTACGTGTTGGCGACGTTTATTTTTTGCTGCGCGTTGGCAGGGTATTGGCGGTGATTTCGGCGCGGTAGCGCGAACTTTGTTTTTTGGAAACGGAAAATAATTCTTGCGCATCGCGGGCGTTGTGGCGCATAGGCGACGTAATCATTCCTGCCAATTAAGCTTGCTGGAAAGCTCATCCCGATAACGAAACCCGCTTCGCCGGAAACCATGGTTTTTACGCTATCGGCGAAACGCCGTTCGCCGCCCACCCCGCTTTTCCCTCTGTCTGTGGCTGGCATAAGCCTTGCGTCAAGGAGGCATGGGCCAGCCGCCCGCCTGTCACCGGAGCCTGTCATGACCAGCCGTCTGCTTGCCTATCGTCCCGAAATGGAATTGCCTGACGCACCAGTCATGCTGCCCCTGCAGCAGGAAGATGCGTTGGCACTGGCGGCGCAGTTACTGGAACTGCAGGGGCCAGCCCAATTCGACGCTTTCCTGGCGCGCCAGCTGGGCGCCACGGCGGCGGGCCAGCAGGTGCGCGGCACGCCGCTGGAAGGGCCGCTACGTCAGCTGCTGGGCAGGGCGGTGGCGCCGCTGCTGCCCTTGCATGGTGGTTCGCCGCAGGCGCTCAAGCGCCGCGCCGCAGGCATCTTCGGCATGGAACTGGAAGGATTGAGCCCGGAAGACAAGGAGTTTGAGCTGGCGCGCCAGGTCGTGCATCTGATCGATGCCGTCAACACGGCGCTGGCGCAGGACGGCGCCATGGCTGCGCGCGCGCCCAGGGCGCGGGTGGAAACTGCCCTGCTGCAAGTGGCCCGCACCGTGGCGCCAGGCTTGCTCAGGCAGGCGGCGCAAACGCCAGGACGGGACGCTGGCCGCTGGCGCCGCGAGGGCGGGCACATCGTCGTGCTCGATTGTTAGCCGGACGGCTGCTCAGTCCGGCCAGGTAGTGTCAACCGAGGTGTCAACCAAGGTGTGAAACGAGGTGCTAACTTTGAGGAGTTCATCATGCATGACATAGATCGTACGACCCTGGAATACGGACAGGAGATGTCCGGCTTTGAAGCGGAACAGTTCGAGTTTGGCCAGGGCGAGTGGAGCGGCGAGGGCGGCGCGAACGCCATGTTTTCCGAGGCCGAGGAGATGGAGCTGGCCAATGAACTGCTGTCGGTCAGCAATGAAGCCGAACTGGAACAGTTTCTCGGCAACTTCCTGCGCAAGGCCGCCTCGGTGGCGGGCGGCATCATCAAATCGCCTGTGGGGCAAGCCATCGGCGGCGTGCTCAAGGGCGTGGCGAAAAAGGCCATTCCCCTGGCCGGCGGCGCCATCGGCGGCTATTTCGGGGGGCCGCTGGGGGCCAAGATCGGCAGCGGCCTGGCCTCGGCCGCCGGCAGCGCGCTGGGGCTGGAAGGGGAAGCGTCGTCGAATGAAGACCGCGAATTCGAGGGCGCCAAGCAATTCGTGCGCCTGGCCGCCGACACGGTCAACCGCGCCGCGCAAGCGCGCGGCAATGGCGACCCGCGCGCCATCGCCCAGGCGGCGGCCAGCGCGGCGGCGCGCCAGTTCGCGCCCGGCCTGCTGGGCCGCGCGGCCAGCCAGGTCGCCACGCAGAACGGCAGCGGCGCGGGCGCCATGGCGCCGGCCGGTGCGCGTCCGGCATCGGGCATGCGTCCGTCCAGCGGGCGCTGGGCGCGCCAGGGCCACAAGATCGTCCTGTACGGCGTCTGACATCATGGCCATCGGCGCTTACGCTGCCTGGATGCTGGCGCAGGAGGCGCGCTCGCTGCTGACGCGGCTGGCGCGGCTGGAGCCGTTCGCGCTGATCGAGCCGACGGTGCTGGCGGCCGCCCTGATGCCCAGCGCCCAGTCGGCCATCGAAAGCCAGCTGGTGCAGGGCCGGCGCGAGTTGCGGCGCATGGTGGCCCAGTTCCAGTGGTGGCTGCGGCGCGAGCAGTCCGATGGCGCCAGCATGGCCACGGCCGCCGAGGCGCAGCGCCGCTTCACTTTCCTGCGCCTGAAATTCAATGCCGCGCTGACCCAGTTCGACCTGTTCAACGAGGTCATCACGCAGCGCAGCGAACACAAGACGGGCGTGTGGCTGGCCGGACTGGACATCGTCGCCGCCGACGCGCTGGCGCTACCCGGCAATGTGTACCAGGCGCCGCCCGTGATCTGCTACCTGGACCGGGGCCCTGGCGCGGCCATCCGCCGCGCGCGCACGCGACTGCCGGGCGGCGGCGACAATCCCGTGGCCATCATCCGCCTGCCGCGCGAACGCATGATCGGCAGCAGCATCGCCTCGTCGCTGGTGCACGAGGTGGGCCACCAGGGCGCGGCGCTGCTGGACCTGGTGGCGTCCTTGCGGCCCGTGCTGCAAGCCATGCAGCACGGCGGCAGCGGGGCCGTGCACGTGTGGCAGCTGTGGGAACGGTGGATCTCCGAGATCGTGGCCGATTTCTGGTCGCTGGCGCGGGTCGGCGTGGCCGCCACCCTGGGCCTGATCGGCGTGGTCAGCCTGCCGCGCGTGTTTGTCTTCCGTCTCAATATCGACGATCCCCACCCGGTGCCCTGGCTGCGGGTGCGCCTGAGCTGCGCCATGGGACGGGCCCTGTATCCACATCCGCAGTGGGACCGGCTGGAACAGCTGTGGCTGTCGTACTACCCGCTGGCCGGCCTGCCGCCGGCCCGGCAGCGGCTGCTGGAGCAGTTGCAGGCCAGCATGGCCGCGCTGGTGGGCTTGCTGGTGCAGCACCGGCCGCCCGCCTTGCGCGGCGGCTCGCTGGTCGAAGCCATGGCCGTGCACACGCGCCAGCCGGCGATGCTGGCGCGGCTGTTTCGCAGCTGGAACCTGGCGCCGGGGCAGATGTACCAGGCGACGCCGACCCTGGTGTTCGCCGTCCTGGGCCAGGCGCGCGCCAGCGGCAGCCTGAGTCCGGAAGACGAAAGCGAGCTGCTGGGACGTTTGCTGACCCACTGGGCCCTGCGCAGCACCCTGGACACATCGGAGCTGTGCGCCGACGTCGTACGGCACGGCCGCCAGCCCGGCAGGGCGCTAGCGCCCCTGGCATCCCGTTTGATTATCCATTGAGGAGAATGACATGAGCAGCAAGATCAGCAGCAAGAGGAATAGCAAAAGCGGGGTGGCGGGCCAGGCGGGCCCGAAACAGCACGGTGGCAGCATCGCCGTTACCGTGCACGAGCAGCAGAGCGGGGTCATGGTCGTCAATGCGGCCGTCAGCCTGTACCGGGGGCTTGATGCGGATTGCCATAATTTCAACCCCGCCACCTGGGTGGCGGATCCCGCCATGCTGGTGGGCGTGCGCTGGACCGACGGCAATGGCTGCACCGTGTTTTCCGACCTGGCGACGGGCAGCTACGTGGGGCTGTATGGCAATTTCCCCACCACCGCGCCCCAGTGCGTGACGGTGCAGGCAGGCTGCAGCGCCGTGCTGTGCTTCACGCCGCAGCTCAATCCGCAGGTGGCGCTGGCCTTCGAAACGCCGGACTGCCATCCCAGCGACTGCCAGTTCGGCAGGGTCGGCGACCGTGCCGTGGCCACCGTCTCGTTCGACGGCGATCAGAGCGCCGACGGCCGCGACCTGGTGCAGGTGCTGGCCGCCGCGCCGTGGGTGCCCATGCGCGGCACGCCGAACGCCTTTTCCACACAAGTGCGGCGCGCCGGCATGCACCGTTTCATGGCCCAGATGATGCTGTCGCAGCGGCCCGAACTGCGTAGCGCCTTGCCGGTGCCGGAAGGACTGAGTCCGAACGCCATGCTGGCCCTGGACGCGGAGTACGAGACGGAAGAGCGCCAGCCGCAACCCATCTCCGGCAACGTGGGCGTGTCGCTGACGCGCACGGAAACGGAGCCGACGGAAGACTTGCCGCTGTGGACCCTGATACGCAACAGCACCGAAGCGATGTCGTTTACGAATTACCTGCATTTCATGGACAGCCTGTTTTGCGGCGACCTGGCCAATGTGCGCGGTTTCGAGCAGGAACGCTTCGTGAAGAAGGCCGACATGTTCCAGCAGCTCAAGCAGCGCCGCGCGCTGCCGTTCTCGGATGCCGATTCCTACCGCGTGCTGAAGGTGGCGACGGAAGCGTTCGTGATGGTCAATTGCGGCGTGCTGAACCAGCCGCTGGCCTTCAATCCTGCCGAGGACAACGCCTACCTGGACCGGCGCGACATCCCCCAGGGGCGCGACCTGGAAACCGTGCTGCGCAACGATTACCTGGAAAACATCGACGGCTTCCAGACCTTGCCCTACCTGGCCGTGATCCGGCGCAAGCTGCCCGACATTCCCATCAGCATCCCGCGCGGCCAGGAAGGCGAAGTCGACCTGTGCTTTGGCATCATCCAGGAGAAGCTGGCCAATCCCTGCCTTCTGGAATTGATATGGTCGTACTGGCATGAGGAGGGCATGCTGGTGCAGACCATGAATGCCATCACGCAGCGCTTCCAGAATCTGCGCGCCGCCGGCGGCGGCCTCGATCCCCTGTCGAATACGGAAATCGACATGTTGCGGCCCCTGAACAACTTGCTGTGGGGCTACACGCAGGATGAGCAGCACCGGCTGACCGTGGTGCGCCGCAACTATGAGTATGACCACCATTACGGCGTGCGTCTCGATGGCAAGGCGGTACAGCACTTCCGGCCGGCCGATAGCCGCTCCAAATTCCTGGAGGCGTTCCACCACTTGCTGCGGCTGTTGACCTCGTTCTACAAGCAGGATGACGACACCACCGTCAAGGCGGACGCCTTCCCCGTGCTGAACGCCTTGAAGGAAATCCACCTGATCCTGTCGCAGGGCGCGCACAACCAGTTCGGCGACTTGCCATCGACGGCGCGCATCGAGATGCTGATGCAGCAATGGATGCTGGCGCGGCCCGAGTTTCGCGAATTTTTACCTACGCGCGTGATGGTGGCGTACCCGGAACCGTGGATGGACCGGGTCGACGCCATGAAGAAACTGCAGGGCTGGACGGATACGAGCGTGATGCATTTCCGTAACCTGGCCATCTTCGGCGAGCAATTGCTGCTCTCCGTGCGCTATGGCAACTGGAGCGACATCTATGAACCAACCCAGGCGTTCAACTGGGCGCGCTTCTGGCGTCCGCAAGTGCAGGGCTATATTCACGGCTACCGCGCCGCCACCGGGGTCGACCTGTCCGTCGACAGCAGCGACCCGGTGGTCGAGGCGACGATGCCCTCGGTGTTGCTGCGCCAGCGCCTGAGCCAGCAGCTGCGCAGCGTCTAGGGCGGAGGCGAGGCGCGTGCATGCTCGACTTTACCAGCGCCCTGTACCTGGGCATGCGCCATCCGGCGGCCTCGCTGGCGCCGTGGAGCAGCCTGACCCTGGGCCAGCCGGCCGCGCTGCAGGAGCCGCCCGGCGCGCTGGCCCTGGCCGCCAGCCTGGCCGTGCTGCAAGGTTGCGAAGCGGCTTGCGTACTGCCGTCGACCTTGCACCTGTTCTGGGACCTGTTCGGCATGCTGGCGGCCGAGCGGCTGGTGATCCTCGTCGATGGCGGCAGCTACGCCATCGCGCGCTGGGGCGCCGAGCGGGCGCAGGCGCTGGGCTTGCCGCTGCGACTGTTTCCCAGCGGCGAGATGGCCCCGCTGCGGCGCCTGGTGGCGGCCTGGGGCCGGCAGGGACGGCGGCCATTGATCCTGGCCGACGGCTATGTGCCGGGCAGCGAACAGGTCTTGCCGCTGGCTGGTTACGCGGCCCTGGCGCGGCAGGGCGGCGGTTATCTGTTGCTCGACGACACGCAGGTGCTGGGCCTGGCCGGTGCGCAAGGCGGCGGCTCGGCGCGGCTGCATGGCTTGCCGGGCGGCTGCGACAAGGCAGGCGGCCACCTCATCGTCGGCGCCTCGCTGGCCAAGGGATTCGGCGTGCCGCTGGCCGTGCTGGCCGGCAGCGGCGCCCTGTTGCGGCGCTTCGCGGCGCACAGCCAGACGCGCGTGCATGCCAGTCCGCCATCGGCGGCCGTGCTGGCGGCGGGGCGGCGCGCGCTGGCTCTCAATGCACGGCATGGCGACGCCCTGCGCGCCAGACTGGCGGAGCGGGTGGCGCAATGGCGCTCGGGAATGGCGGCGGCCGGCATCGCCTGCCGGGGCGGCAGCTTTCCCGTGCAGCGCCTGCCAGGCCGCGCCCATTTGCAGCCAGCCTTGCGTGCGGCAGGCGTACTGGCGTTGGCGCAAACGGGGGATGGTCCCGGCGCGCTGACTTTTCTGCTGCGGGCCGACCAGACGCCGCGGCAACTGGAGCAGGCGATGGACTTGCTTGAACATCACATCAGGAGGCGATATGAACGAAGCGTTTGAAATGCTGTCCTTTGCGGGGCAGCCAGCCGCCGCCGGCGAGCAGGAATGGCTGGGGGAATGGTCGCAGGAGTGGCAAGGGGAGGACGAGGCCGAATGGGAGGGCGAGCGCTGGCAAGCCGGTGGTGCGCGCGGCGGCATGCGTGGCGGCGGACTGCGCGCGCGGCCGCCCTTGCGCGGACAGCGGCGTCCTGCGCCGCCGCGCTACCAGGGGCAGGGCCGCCGCCCGCCCCGCTTTCCTCCCCAGCCCTTGCCCTATCTGCCGCCGCGCTACCGGGGCTGGGGCGGCTACCCGGCCATCTATCCCACGATTTATCCGGCGCCGTATCCCGTGGCGGAACCGCCGTTCGACGACCAGCAGGGCCTGGACCAGGGACAGGATCAGGGACAGGATCAGGGAGCCGACCAGGGACAGGACGACGACCAGCAGCAGGGCGAGATTCCGCCGACCCTGGCCGGCACCATCGGCCGGGTGCCGGAAGCGGCAGCCTTGACCTACCAGGCGCTGGGGACGCTGGCCAATGCGCTGCGCGACCCGAATGGCCGCGGCCCGGGCCTGTACGTGATCGAGTTCGATGCGGGGGGACGGCGCCGCGCCTACAGCGGGCAGACGGACGACTTGCACCGGCGCTTGCTGCAGCACCGCCTGTGCGGCCAGATGATGGGCGTCGACGTGAGCGGGCATCAGGTGTACGTGGCGCACCTGTCATCGGCGGCGCAGCGGCGCCGCATCGAACAGCGCATCCACGACGACATGTTCGCCAACCAGCGCGGTGTGCTGACGAACCAGCGGCGCGAACTGGAACTGGCCGTGCTCGGTGAAATGTGGGCCTGACGATAGCAGCTAGTTGGCTGGGAAGGAGAACATCATGCACCAACCCGAATGCGAATGCGCGCAATGCCGGCAACGGGCCGGCGCGGCGTTTGAAGTGCTGGAGTTTGGCCAGGACTGGCCTGGCAAGGGCCGCACACCGGCCGTCTTCAGCGAAGAGGAGGAACTGCAACTGGCCATGGAATTGCTGGAAGTGGCCAGCGAGGAGGAACTGGAGCAATTTCTCGGCAATGTCTTCAAAAGCGTGTGGAAGGGCGTCAAGAAGGTGGGGGCTACCATCGCCAAGGTGGCCAAGCCCTTGGGCGGCGCCTTGAAGGCGATGGCCAAGACGGCCTTGCCCTTTGTCGGCGGCGCGCTCGGCTCGATGATTCCGATACCGGGCGTGGGCACGGCGCTGGGCTCGGCCCTGGGGCGCGCCGCCAGCAGCGCCCTGGAGCTGGAACTGGAAGCGGAGGCGCCAGCCGACCGCGAACTGGAACTGGCGCGCCGCTTCGTGCGCATCGCGGGGCAGGCGGCACGCCTGGCGGCCGACGGCGACGGCAGCGCGCGCGCCGTGGAAAGCGCGCTGACGCGGGCCTTGCACCAGCAACTGCCGCATTTTCGTGCGGCCGCGCCGCAGAGCGAGGACGAGAGCGGGCGCTGGCGCCGGCGCGGCAACCGCATCGTCGTCATGGGCGACTGGCAATAGCGTGACGGGATGATCATCGATAGCCATTGCCATGCGGGACCGGGCGACGGCCTGAGCGGGCCGTGGGACAGCGATGCGCCGCTGCAGGCCTATCTGCGGCGTGCGCAGGCGGCCGGCATCGCCCGCAGCGTGCTGTTCGCCACCTTCCACTCCGATTACGCCATCGCCAACCATGGCGTGGCGCGCCTGGTCGCGTCCGAGCCGCAGCGTTTTTATGGCTTTGCCTTCGTGCATGCGCGGCGAGACCGGGGCCGCGTCATGGATCTGGTGCGCACGGCCGTCGAACGCTACGGCTTTGTCGGCATCAAGGCGCACCGGTTTGACGCGCGCATCAGCGGCGAAGTGTGCGACGCGGCGCGCTTCTTCGGCTTGCCCGTGCTGTACGACCCGGCCGGCGAGGTGGCCGTGGCCGAACTGCTGGCGCAGCAGTATCCCGACGTCGATTTCATCCTGCCGCACCTGGGCAGCTTCGGCGACGACTGGGCCGCGCAGCTGGCGCTGCTCGACCACCTGGCGCGCCACCGTAACATCCATACGGACAGCTCCGGCGTGCGCCGCTTCGACCTGCTGCAGCAGGCCGTGCGCCGCGCGGGGCCGCACAAGGTCCTGTTCGGTTCGGATGGCCCCTGGCTGCATCCGGGACTGGAGTTGCACAAGATTCACCTGCTGGGCTTGCCGCCCTTGGACGCGGCGTTGATCACGGGCGGCAATTTTTTGCGGCTGGCGCGGCTGGCGTGAGGCGGATTACAGCGCGGCCGGCGTGGCGCTCGCCCCCGCCTGCGCCGAACAGGCAGCCGCCTTGCGGCGTATCTGCAGGGCGCGGTCGGTCACGCCCAGGCGGGCGGCGGCGCGCTGGTTGTTGCCGTGCTCCTCGGCCAGCACCAGCCGGATGGCCATGTCGGTGGCGCAGCGCGTGATGTGCGACAGCTTGCAACCCTGCGCCAGGGCCCGCCGCACGGCCGCCTCGAAATGCTGGTCGGGCCAGTGCGGCGCCTGCAGCCGTTCGTCGGGGGGCAGGGCGCCGATGGTGATGGGGCCGGGGCCGCAATGGCGGTGCCAGATGCGCGTGACGGTCTGGCGCAGCTCGCGCACATTGCCCGGATAGTCGCGCAGCAGCAGGTATTCGCGCACGGCGGCGTCCAGCGCGGGCGGCTGTTGTTGCGCCAGCTCGGCGAGGAAGTGCCGGGCCAGCGGCAGGATGTCGTCCTGCCGCTCGCGCAGGGGCGGGGTTTGGCAACGCCAGCCGGCGATGCGGTAATACAGGTCGGCGCGGAAGGCGCCCCGCGCCACCTCGTCTTCCAGAGCGCGGTTGGTGGCGCAGACGAGGCGAAACTGGGTCGGTTGCCAGGTGTTGCCGCCCACGCGCTTGTATTTGCGTTCCTGTATGGCGCGCAGCAACTGCGCCTGCAGCGGCAGCGGCAATTCGCCCACTTCGTCGAGAAACAGCACGCCGCCGTCGGCCAGGGCGAAAGCGCCGTCGCGCGGTGCCGCCGCGCCTGTAAATGCCCCCCGTTCATGGCCGAACAGTTCGCTGCCGGCCAGTTCCGGCGACAGGGTGGTGCAGTCGAGGATGGTGAAGTCGCCGCCGCAGTTGCCCAGGCGGTGGACCAGTTGCGCCAGCAAATCCTTGCCCGTGCCCGTCTCGCCCGTGATCAGCATCGACGCCTGGCTGAAGACGGCCATTTCCACCACCTGGTGCAGCAAGGCGGTCCAGGCCGCGCTGTCACCCACCAGCTGCTGGCGCACGGCGTTGGACGCCAGCAACCGCGCCACGGCCTGCCAGCGCTGCAGGCGCGCCAGCACCTGGCCCGCGTCGATGCTGCCCGCCGGCCACAGCAGCACATCGAGCGCGCCTGCCGCCATCAGGGCGCGCTGTTGCGCGCAGCTGGCAGGCTGGCCGCAGGCGGCGATGGCCAGCACGCGCGCGTGGCGGCACAGCGCCGGCAGCGCCTGCAGCAGCGCGCCATCGGCCTCGGCAAACAGCACGATGCCCGCGCCATCGTCTTCGCCATCATGCCGCCGGGCCACAGTTACCTGAGCCTGCTTCAGGGCCGTCATCAGCAAGGCGCCACTGCCAGCCGCCGCCTGCTGCATGATTTCCAGCCACACCTTGAGCGCCATAGACGGGCCATCCCAGTACGCGAGTGGCCCATCTTAGAAGCCCGATACCCCAGCCGTTTGATCTGGCGCAAGCGTGCGCGGTAGCTAACAATGAAAAACGCCACCTGATTTGCATCAGGTGGCGCTATTTAATGAAGTTCAACGAACGTCGACGTTTTTAGACGTTCTCATCCAATTTCACGCAATCTACAAAATATCCGCGCTTGCCATCGACTTCGCGCTTCACGAGACCATGCACATCCGTCTCGAAGCCGGGGAAGCGCTCGTTGAAGTCGCGCGCGAAGCGCAGGTAGTCGACGATGGTCTTGTTGAAGCGCTCGCCCGGGATCAACAGCGGGATGCCCGGTGGATACGGCGTCAGCAGGATGGACGTGATGCGGCCTTCCAGCTCGTCGATGGCCACGCGCTCGATTTCGCGGTGCGCCATCTTGGCGAACGCGTCCGACGGCTTCATGGCCGGGATCATGTCCGACAGATACATTTCCGTCGTCAGACGCGCCACATCGTAAGCCTTGTAGAAATCGTGGATTTGCTGGCACAGGTCGCGCAAGCCCATTTTTTCGTAGCGTGGGTTGGCCGCCGCGAACTCCGGCAGGATGCGCCACATCGGCTGGTTCTTGTCGTAGTCGTCCTTGAACTGCTGCAAGGCCGTCAGCAGGGTATTCCAGCGGCCCTTGGTGATGCCGATGGTAAACATGATGAAGAACGAGTACAGGCCGCATTTTTCAATGATGACGCCGTGCTCGGCCAGGTATTTGGTGACGATGGACGCGGGGATGCCTGTGTCGCCGAACTGGCCGTCCAGCGACAGGCCCGGGTTGACGATGGTCGCCTTGATCGGGTCGAGCATGTTGAAGCCGGCAGCCAGGTCGCCGAAGCCGTGCCAGTCGTCCTCGGCGCGTATCATCCAGTCTTCCTGCCGGCCCATGCCTTCGTCGTTGAAGCTGGACGGGCCCCACACCTGGAACCACCAGTCCTGGCCCCATTCCTGGTCGATCTTCTTCATGGCGCGGCGGAAATCGAGCGCTTCCATGATCGATTCTTCCACCAGGGCCGTGCCGCCCGGCGCTTCCATCATGGCCGCGGCGACGTCGCACGAGGCGATGATGGAATACTGCGGCGAGGTCGAGGTGTGCATCAGGTAAGCCTCGTTGAAGGCGTCCTGGTCCAGCTTGACCGTATCCGATTCGCGCACGAGGATTTGCGAGGCCTGCGACAGGCCGGCCAGCAATTTGTGCGTGGACTGGGTCGAGAAGATCATCGATTCCTTGGCGCGCGGACGGTCCTTGCCGATGGCGTGCATATTCTTGTAGAAATCGTGGAAGGTGGCGTGCGGCAGCCAGGCTTCATCGAAGTGCAGGGTGTCGATCTTGCCGTCCAGCATTTCGCGCAAGGTTTCCACGTTGTAGATCACGCCATCGTAGGTCGATTGCGTGATGGTCAGGATGCGCGGCTTCTTGTTCTTCGCTTCGCGCGCGAACGGGTTCGCTTCGATCTTGCGGGCAATGCTTTCCGGCGTGAATTCATGCAGCGGGATGGGGCCGATGATGCCCAGGTGATTGCGCGTCGGCATCAGGAACACGGGAATGGCGCCGCACATGATGATCGAATGCAAGATCGACTTGTGGCAGTTGCGGTCGACGACGACGATGTCGCCTGGCGCCACGGTCGAGTGCCACACCATCTTGTTCGAGGTCGACGTGCCGTTGGTAACAAAATAGCAATGGTCGGCATTGAAGATGCGCGCCGCATTGCGTTCCGACGCGGCGACGGGACCCGTATGGTCGAGCAACTGGCCCAGTTCCTCGACGGCGTTGCAGACGTCGGCGCGCAGCATGTTTTCACCGAAGAACTGGTGGAACATCTGGCCGATCGGCGACTTCAGGAAGGCCACGCCGCCCGAGTGGCCGGGGCAGTGCCACGAGTAGGAACCGTCGTTGGCGTAGTGCACCAGCGCGCGGAAGAACGGCGGCGACAGGCCGTCCAGGTAGGATTTCGCTTCGCGGATGATGTGGCGCGCGACGAATTCCGGCGTATCTTCGAACATGTGGATGAAGCCATGCAGTTCGCGCAGGATGTCGTTGGGAATATGGCGCGAGGTGCGCGTTTCGCCGTACAGGTAAATGGGGATGTCGGCGTTCTTGTAGCGGATTTCCTCGACGAAGGCGCGCAGCGATTTCAAGGCGTGATCGGTTTCCTCGATGGAACCGCCGCCGAATTCTTCATCGTCGATCGACAGCACGAAGGCCGACGCGCGCGATTGTTGCTGGGCAAATTGCGACAAATCGCCGTAGCTGGTCACGCCCAGCACTTCCATGCCTTCTTTTTCCATTGCGGCGGCAAGGGCGCGAATGCCCAGGCCGGACGTATTTTCAGAACGGAAATCCTCGTCAATGATGACGATAGGGAAACGAAATTTCATGCATGTCTCCAAAAAAGCAAGCCGCCCCTGACAAATGTGAAGGGGCGGACTAGGGCGCGACGGTCAGGCGGTCATGCAACCCGGCAGCCGCAGAAAAAAAATAAGAACGGGATTCTCGCAGAAATGCGGCGTCTGCGGGAAAAAAATATCGCACCACGGCGTCGCCAGCTTGCGCTAGCGTGACGCAACGGTGTGACAGGGGTATTACAGCAACATTCTGGCTATCAATATAACCTTATCAGGCTTTGCGTTGCAGCGTGACAAAGGCGTAAGGCAGGCCGGATTTCTCCGACACATGCGCCTCGCGCGCGGTTTCTTGCCACACGGCATGGTCCACGGCGGGGAAAAACGCGTCGCAATCGAACGTCTGGCCGATTTCCGTGACGATCAAACGCTGTGCCAGGGCCAGCGATTGCCGGTAGATGTCGGCGCCGCCGATGACATAGCCTTCGGCGCCGTCCAGCAGGGCGATGGCCGCTTCCAGCGACGGCGCCGCTTCCACGCCCTCATGGCGCCAGTCCGGATTGCGCGTGATGACGATGTTGCGGCGGTTCGGCAGCGCACGGCCGATGGAATCGAAGGTCTTGCGGCCCATGAGGATGGGGTGGCCCGTCGTCAGGCGCTTGAAATGCGCCAGGTCTTCCGGCAGTTTCCACGGCAGGGTGTTGTCGATGCCGATGCCGCCTTGCTGGTCGGTGGCGACGATGATGGTCAGTAAGCTCATTGGTTCCGTGAAAAAGGTGGGGGCATGGCCCGATGCCCGTCATTATCGTTGAAATTGCCGCCGGCCTCCAGATGCGCACGCAGGGCGTCGGCCAGCGCGTCTGGCGCCTCCAGCGGTATCATGTGGCCCGTGTTGTCTTTTAACAGGTGCAGGGTGGCTTGCGGCAGGCGGCTTGCCATGGCGCGCAGATCGTCGGGATCGACCAGCTTGTCGTCTTCGGCGCCCACGATCAGCACGGGACAAGCGAGTTCCGGCAGGCGCGCCATCAGGTCGGGGCGATCGATCGTGGTGAGAAATTGCGCCAGCAGCACGTCCTTGCCCAGGTCCAGCCCCATCTGCCGGATCAGCCCCGTGATGGCGGCGTCATCCAGGTGGGACGGGTGCAGCAGTTCGCGCAGGCGCTGGCGCGTGATGCCCGCATAGGCATTGCGCTCGAGCATGGCGACGATGCGCCGGCGCGCTTCGACTTCCGCCGGCAGCAAGCCTTTGGCCGAATTGGCAATCAAGGTGAGGGATTTCACACGCCGCGGGTGCGCCAGCGCGTGTTCGAGCGCCAGGTAGGCGCCCAGCGAAAAACCCATCAGATGGGCTTGCTGCGCGCTGTGGCTGGCGATCATCTCGCGCATCTGCGGGCGCGTGCCGGCCTGATGCAGGGGGATGTGCTGTAGATCAAAGGCGTCGCCCAGGGCAGGCGCCAGGCGCGACCACAGGCGCTCGTCGCACAGGGTGCCGGGGATGCAATCGAGGCGCGTGCGGTTTTCTTGTGTCTGTGTTTTGCTGTTCACTTCGCTCATGCAATCAGGGTAAGAGCGGCATTATCGGCGATTTTGCGCAATGCGGCAGGGCAGGACGGATCCCATGGCCCTTTTTTCAATAGTGTGAGGCTGGCAATTCTCGCGCATTATGGTAGGCTCATGGCTCGCCCGGCCAGCGCGCCGGCGTCGTATACCGTAACACCGAATGCAACCTACTAATTAAAAGGAAATACCATGGCGATCAGTTTGCAAAAAGGCGGCAATGTCAACCTGAGCAAGGAAGCTCCTGGCTTGAAGAAAATCGTGATTGGCCTGGGCTGGGACCCGCGCGCCACCGATGGCGCCGCGTTCGACCTGGACGGCAGCGCCTTCCTGCTGAAAACGGATGGCAAGGCCCGTTCCGATGCCGATTTCATTTTTTATAACAACCTGAAATCGGCTGACGGTTCCATCGTCCACGCGGGCGACAACACCACGGGCGGCGGCGATGGCGATGACGAAAAAATCGCCGTCGACCTGGCCAACGTGCCGGCCGACATCGACAAGATCGCCGTGGCCGTCACCATCCACGATGCGGAAAACCGCAAGCAGAACTTCGGCATGGTCGGCAAGGCCTATATCCGCTGCCTGAACGGCGACAATGGCGCGGAAATCGCCCGCTACGACCTGTCGGAAGACGGCTCGACGGAAGCGGCCATGATCTTCGGCGAAATCTACCGCGCCGGCAGCGAATGGAAATTCAAGGCCATCGGCCAGGGTTTCAAGGGCGGCCTGGGCCCTCTGGCACGCTCGTTCGGCATTAATGCATAAAAAGTAATTGTTTGCGTAAATGTGCCGGGTGGCATCGCTGCCCGGTTCTGTTCCTCCTTTCTTTCTCCCTGACTCCATGGAAAACCTGATCAAGGGGCAGCGCCTGGCGCTGTCCGGCCTCGTCACGGGCAACGTCGTGCAACTGGGTCTGGCCAGCGCCGGCGTGCCGCTGGACTTTGCCTGTTTCGGCCTCGACGCCGGCGGCAAGCTGTCCGACGAGCGCTACATGACGTTCTTCAACCAGCCACGCACGCCGTGCGGCGGCGTGGAAGCGGCGGCGCCGTTGGGCGACGCGGCCGGATTCAGCTATCAGCTCGATCGTTTGCCGGCCTCCATCGAACGCCTCGTCGTCACGGCTGCCATCGATGGCATGGCCTGCATGGCGCAGCTGGGCAGCGGCTACCTGCGGCTGCTGGACGGCGGGCGCGAGCTGGCCCGCTACACCTATGCGGGCGCTGATTTTGCACAAGAAAAAGCCGTCATGCTGGGCGAGTTCTACCGCAAGGACGGGAACTGGCGCTTCATGGCCGTGGGCCAGGGCTTCAATGGCGGGCTGGACGCGCTGGTCGCCCATTTCGGCGGCGAAGTGGCGCAGGCGGCAGCGCAACCGGCACCGGCGCCAAAAATTTCCTTGTCGAAAATTTCGCTGACCAAGGCGGGCCAGACGCACAAGGTGTCGCTGGAAAAGGGCGCCGGCGCGCCGGCCAAGCTGACCGTCAAGGCCACCTGGGTCGACAACGGCGATGGCGACGACGATAACGACGACCTCGATTTAAGGGTCGGCATTCTCTTGCCGAACGGCCAGATGCGCTTCATCCAGGCGCCCGATACGCCCGGCAGCTTTGACGCCATGCCCTTCGTGCGCCATCTGGGCGACGTGGCGGGCGCGTCGGGCAAGGAGCCGGCCACGGAAACGGTGGAAGTCAATCCCGCGCTGGCGCAGCATTACGGCGGCACGGTGGGCCTCGTCTTCAGCGTGTATTCGGCGCTGGCCAACGGCGCCGTGTCGGTCGCCTCGATGCGGCCGAAGATGGTCATGCAATACGGCCAGCAGATCGTCGAGTGCGACTTCGATTTTCGCTTGTCCAAGGCGGCCGAGGACGACACGGTCTACACCTATGTGATCGGCATGGCGCGCATCACGCCGGACAGCATCATTCTGGAACCTTCGGGCAAGACCTCGGAGCCCGGCAGCGAAGCGACGCCGTGGCTGAGCTGGCAGGGCGGGAACCTGCAGCTGGCCTTCAACGGTCCCGTCGTCTTCAAGGGCGAGGACAAGGAAGACGAAGAGGATTTCAATGCGGACAATCCGCGCCGCTATATTGTTTAGGAGATATTGATGGAAACCTTGAGCAAGGGTCAGCGCTTGCCGCTGGCCAATCTCGTTCCCGACGGCGTGCTGCAGGTCGGCGTCGCCGCACAGGGGCTGGCGCTCGACGTGGCCTGTTTCGGCCTCGATGCGGCCGGAAAACTGTCCGACGAGCGCTACATGACCTTTTTCAACCAGCCGCGCACGCCGTGCGGCGGCGTGGAGGCGCGCCCCGGCAGCGGCGGCGATATGGCCGAGTTTGCCTTGCAACTGGCGCGCTTGCCGGCCGGCATAGACCGCCTCGTCGTGACGGCCTCCATCGATGGCGGCGGCGTGATGTCGCAGCTGCACGCCGGCCACGTGCGCCTGCAGGCGGGCGGGCGCGAACTGGCCCGCTTCGCTTTTGCCGGTAGTGATTTCGCACAGGAAAAAGCCGTCATGCTGGCGGAAATCTACCGCAAGGATGGCGGCTGGCGCTGCATGGCCGTGGGACAAGGTTTCAACGGCGGCCTGGACGCGCTGGTGCGCCACTTCGGCGGCGAAGTCGAGCAGGCCGCTTCTGCTGTCCCTGCGGCGGCTTCGGCCGTCATGCAGGCGAAGATCAAGCTGGAAAAGCGCGTCGAACGGGAAGCGCCGCAACTGGTCAGCCTCGTCAAGCAGGCCGGCGTGTCGCTGCAAAAAGTGGGTTTGTCGGAGCACCGTGCCAAGGTGTGTTTATGCCTCGACATTTCCGGGTCCATGGGGCGGCTGTATAAAGAGGGGCTGGTGCAGCGCTTTGCCGAGCGCATCCTGGCGCTGGGCTGCAAGTTCGACGACGATGGCGAGATCGATGTTTTCCTGTTCGGCAAGAACGTCCACCATCCGGCACCGATGGCCTTGAGCAACTGCAATACCTACGTGGGCCAGGCCATACAGCGCCATCCGCTGGAAGGTGACACGCGCTACGGCGCCGCCATGCAGGCGATCCGCGCGTTTTATTTCCCCGACGGGGCCGGTGGCGAGCGCACGCGGCCAGTCGCGGCGGAGTTGCCCGTGTACGTGATGTTCGTCACGGACGGCGGCACGAGCGACCAGGCGACGACGGAGAAGCAATTGCGCTGGGCCAGCAATGAACCGATCTTCTGGCAATTCATGGGCATCGGCAAGGGGCGCAAATCGAAGAGCAAATTCCTCGCCGCCTTCGCCGATTCCGACTTCCCCTTCCTGGAAAAGCTCGACGAATTGCAGGGGCGCCTGGTCGACAATGCCAATTACTTTGCCGTCAGCTCGCCCGATGAGCACAGCGATGCGGAACTGTATGACTTATTGATGACGGAATATCCGGGCTGGCTGACACTGGCGCGCGGCAAGGGCTTGCTGAGGTAGCGTCAAGGCAGGGCAAGGGGCATCGGATGCGGCTGTAATGCCACAAGCGCAAGAGATTTGTAAATTGAAGTAAATAACAATGGTTCGCATTTGCTTTGCTCCTTGCAATCGTGGCATGCTTGGCATGTGCTCTCACGCTGCGGCGTAGTGCCTCATCCGTAGCGTCTCGATTATTTTTTAGCCAAATGCATAAACTTCTCTTCCACTGCCTGGCGGGCGGCAGCCTGCTCGTCTCCGGCGCCGCCGTCCAGGCGCAAACCGTCACCGGCGATACCGCCGTCAAGCCTGCCCCCGCCAAGGCGCCAGCGGTTGACGCACCCGCGACCGTCAGCGTGACGGCCGAACGTCCCACGGGCCGCATCGACCGGCAAGTCTACGACGTCAAGTCCGACGTGGGCAGTACCAATGGCACGGCGGCCGACGCCTTGAACAATGTGCCGTCCGTGGCCGTCGACCCCGACGGTTCCGTATCCTTGCGCGGCAGCAGCAATGTGCAGATATTGATCGATGGCAAGCCGTCGGCCATGCTGCAGGGCGATTCGCGCGGCGCCACCCTGAACGCCATGGCGGCCGACGATATCGAATCCGTGGAAGTGATCAACAATCCCGGCGCCCAGTTCGGCAACGAAGCCGGCGGCGGCCCCATCCTGAACCTGGTGATGCGGCGCAACCGCAAGCCGGGCGGCTTTGCCACCGTCAATGCGAATGCGGGCATCGCGGGGCGCTACAACAGTTCCGTGTCGGGCACCTACAACGAAGGGCCATGGGGCTACCAGGGCGGCATCAATGTGCGTCATGATGGCCGCAATTCGGTGGGCGAGGTCAGCCGCGAGCGCCTGGACCGTGGCACGGGCGCTTTCGCCCCCAGCAGCCAGCAATCCGCCAGCAATGGCTTGAACGACTCGCTGGGCTTGCACGGCACCGTCAATTACAACCTGAACACGAACGACACCCTGGCCGCCAGCGTGTCATATAACGGGCGCAGCAACGACCAGCGCTCGCTCGACCGCTACCTGAATGGCGACAGCACGGGCAGTACCATCGGCGATTATGTGCGCAGCACCGTGCGCAACGGCGACAGCCGCAATGTCAGCTGGGGCGGGCGCTACGACCACAAGGGCGAATTGCCGGGCGAAACCCTGAAAATCGACTTGCGCGTGTCGTCCTCGACCAACGAGAGCGACAGCGATTACGCGAATACTTACGCGGTCGCCCCCGTGAGCGCCTTCGACAGCCGCGCGCGCCAGCATAGCGAGACGGGCAACCGCATCGTCGACTTCAGCGGCGACTACGAGCGTCCGCTGGCGGGCGGCACGGCCAAGCTGGGCTACAAGGTGGCGGACAACAAGAGCAGCTTCGACACCCTGTACACGGACATCAACCCGGCCAGCCTGGCCGAGACCGTCAACCCCATGCGCAGCAACCGTTTCGAGATGGACGAGCGCACCATCGCGCTGTACGGCTCCTACCAGATGCGCCTGAATGAACGCTGGGGCGCGCTGGCCGGCTTGCGCGCCGAATACACGGACTTGAACGTGCGCCAGATGAGCAGCGGCGTCGAGGCGAACAACAATTACGTCAACTACATTCCCAGCCTGTTCGCCACGTATAAAGTCAGCGACGAGAGCAATCTGCGCTTCAGCTATGCGCACCGCATCCGCCGCCCGAACGCGGGCGACCTGAATCCGTATGTGGTCTACCGCGACGAGTTCAACGTATCGGCCGGCAACCCGAAACTGAAACCGACGCAGACGGATTCCTTCGAAATCGGCTATGAAACGAAGATCGCCGGCCTGGAAAGCAGCTTGCGCGCCTATCACCGGCGCGACACGGACGCCATCGTCGATTACCGCTATTTCATCAGCGACAACGTGCTGCTGACGACGCGCGAAAACGGCGAAGGCAGCCATTCGAGCGGCCTGGAATTCAGCGTCAGCGGCAAGCTGACGCCATCCTTGACCCTGAACACGAGCGGCAACCTGGCGCGCAGCCAGCAAACGAGTTCGGACGACCTGGGCAACCGCAGCACGCGCACGGCGAACGCCTTGAGCGGCCGCGCGCGCCTCAATTACCAGTTCGATGCCAGGAACCAGCTGCAACTGGCCCTGCAAATGCAAGGCAAGATGCTGTCGGGACAGGGTTATCGTTCGCCGAACAATACCTTGAATATGAGCTGGCGCCACACGGTGACGCCGCAGCTGAGCCTGGTCATGAACGTGACCGATGTATTCAGCAGCAACAAGATGGAAACCGTCATCAACAGCGCTTCCCTGCGCGAGACGAGCACGCGGCGCTTCGATGGGCGCATGATTTATGTGGGGCTGTCGTACCGCCTGGGCGGCGCCACGTCGGCGGCGAAAGAGGGCGAGCGCGAGCCGCGCTTCGGTCCGCCGGGCGGACGCGGGCCCGGCGGCCCTGGCGGCCCCGGCCCGGGCGGGGCGGGAGGCGAACCGGGCTAGGCCGCTGCCGCGATCTCGTTCAGGAAGTCGATGAAACCGTCCGCATGGCGCTCGAAGCGCCATGCGCCCATGCCATGTTGCGCATGGTACACGGGCGCATCGCCATTGGTGACGGCGCCCAGGTCCAGGCAGTAGGGATCGGCGCCCGCGTCGGCGATCACCAGATACTGGTCCGGCCAGCCGGCGATGGGTTCTTGCGTGACGGGATGCCAGGCGTAGCCGTGCTGTGCCTTGACCAGCTCGGCCGCGCCGTACAGGTGCAAACCCTGGAAATACTGCCGGCTGTCGATATGCACGCGCAGCGGCGAATGGCAAGCGAGGAAGCGCCGGTAATGCTCCGGCAAGGCCCAGTGCTGCGCGATGCCGGCCATGTCGGCGGCGCTGGCGATGACCAGCCAGTTCGATGGCTGCGCCAGGTCCTGCTCCTTCCTGCGCCTGGCCGCCAGCTTGTTCTCCAGTTTGGCCGCCGCTTTTTCCAGCGGCGTGCGCGGCTCGCCCAGGGCCGCATGCGTGGCCGGCGCCGCATGGCCTGCGCCATCCGGGTAGCCGTCGCGCTGCCAGGCCAGCACGGCGTCCAGCCGCAGCTGCTCCGCCTTCCAGTGGCCGGGATCGCGGGGCAAGCCCGCATCGAAGGGTTGGCGGCTGAAGACGGCCAGGCTCTTGATCGCCTTGGCGCGCACTTCCAGGCGCGTGGCGCCGGATGCCGCCAGCGCCACCAGTGGCGCATACGCGTCTTTGCCTATGCTTTTCAGCATGCCATCGACGGCACGGTACGCCAGCTCGGGCTGTTCCAATGCCCAGGCGAAAAATGCCGCGTGTTCATGGGCTTCCGCCAGCTGCACGATATCCGTCATCAGGAAGGCGCGCCAGTGCAGCAGCTGCCCCTCTTTCGCGTAGCAGATGAGGATGGCGAGCACGGCCAGCCGTTCGCCGGCCCCGTGTTTTGTCAGCAGCCTGTCTTTCAGCTTGGAAAACTTGACGCCATCGGTTTCGTCAAACAGCTTGCGGTGCAGGGCTGCCAGCGGTGCGACCGCCATCAGACGGCCATCGCCGCCTTGATGGGCGCATGGTGTTCATAGCCTTCCAGCGAGAAATCCGACGGCTCGATCTTTTCCAGCCATTCCGGCTCGTACTTGCCCGTCTTCGCGTAATCGGGCACGCGGTCGGAAATGACGAAACGGGGCGCGGGGAAGGGCGTGCGCTTCAATTGTTCTTCCACCATGTCGAGGTGGTTTTCATAGATGTGCGCGTCGCCGATGAAGTAGGTGAACCAGCGCGGCGTGTAACCGGTCAGGCGCGCCACCAGGTGCAGCAGGGCCGCGCCCTCGGCGATGTTGAACGGCGTGCCCAGGCCGATATCGTTGCTGCGCACATAGAGACACAGCGAAATTTCGCGCGTGCTGGCGTTCGGGATGAACTGATACAGCAAATGGCAGGCGGGCAGGGCGACGGCGTCCAGCACGGCAGGGTTCCAGCCGTGGAACAGGATGCGCCGGCTGCCAGGATTCGTCATGATGGTGTCCAGACATTCGCGCAACTGGTCGACGGCCTTGTACAGCAATACTTTTTGCACGCCGTCTTCGACGATGGGGGCAACCAGGGTAAAACCGTTCGCCTGTGCGTCGGCGATCTGCGCGGGCTGGCCGGCGTCCAGCAGTTTATAGGCCGGCCATTGTCGCCATTGCACACCGTACACGGGGCCGAGGTCATCCTCGCCCTCGCGGTAGGGATTGGCCAGCCATTGCGCGTTTTCATTGGCATTCTGGTCCCACACCTTGCAGCCCAGCGCGCGGAATTCGGCCGCGTTGCGCGAGGCGCGCAGGAAGGCGCACAATTCGCCGATCACGGATTTGAAAGCCAGTTTCTTGGTCGTCACGGCAGGAAAATTGCCGTTGGCCAAGTCGAAACGCATCATGGCGCCCGGCACGCTCAGGGTGCGGATGCCCGTGCGGTTGTCTTGCCAGCTGCCCGTTTCGAGCACGGTCTTGATCAAATCTTGATATTGCTGCATGTATTTCTCCAACGGTAAGGATGGTGATTGTAACGCAGGCGCGACAGGCGGGCCGCGGGCCGCGCACATAATTACGCCGCCGGCTCACCTGCAAACATGACTCTGTGGTAATTTGTGTGTCCTTAAGGAAATACACAGAAACGGCAGACGCTGCACCATGTTCTTGCGACAATTTGTAAATAATAATAACGGCGCCGTGGTGGAGATGAGCAGGGCCGATTTTCTCAAGGCTAACCTGCGCCTGATCCTGGCCTGGCCCTTGCTGGGGCTGGTCCTGTGCGCCGTGCTGTGGACGGCCACCTTGCTGCAGCTGGAGGCGGAAAAGAAGGTGGCGCAGCAGCAGGCGCTCGACAGCGTGTCGTCGCTGTCGAAAGCGTATGGCCAGTACCTGCTGCGCACCCTGGAACAGATGGACCAGTTGACCTTGCAGCTCAAGTATGAGTGGGAAAACTCGCGCGGGCAGCTGCGCCTCGACCAGTTGAAGACGCAGGGCATGTATGCCTTGCCGCAATTTGCCATCGTCGCCATCCTCGACCGCAAGGGCCACCCCGTGACGGCCACGGCGCCGTTGCAGCGCTTGCGCGTCAACGAGCGCAGCGATTTCCTGCTGCGCCACTGGCGCAGCAATTCCAGCGCGCTGCGCATCGCGCTGGGGAGGGCCAATGCGGCCAGCGAGGCCACGCCGGGCGCCGACGAAAGCCTCGTGCATTTCACGCGCCGGCTGGAAGACGAGGATGGCAATTTCGACGGCGTGCTGCTGATCTCGATTCATTCCAGCTATTTTTCCGAGTTCTACAACAGCGTCAATTTCGGCAAGTTCGGCATGTCGGCCATGGTGGGCGAGGAGGGCGAGCTGTTCAGCACCCGCCTCGGCTCGCGCGTGCTGCCCATGCAGAGCGGCGCGGGTACGCCGTTTCTCGACACCAGCTTCCTGGAAACGGACAGCGGCGCCCTGCATTCGGGCGGCAGGATCGCTTTTTCCGACAAGCAAAGCCGCTACGTGGGCTGGCAAGCGCTGAAAGCCTATCCGTTCACGGCCGTGGTCGGGCTGTCGGATGGCGAAATGCTGCATCCCTACGAGGAAACGCGCACCATTTATATCGGCATCGCCCTGGCCGTCACCGTGCTGCTGCTGGCCTTTGCCGCCGTCGCCACCGTGCTGTCGCTGCGCCTGGCGTGGCGCCACCACCAGTCCGAAGGCGTGCGCAATGCCTACCGCATGGCCACCGAAGGCACGAGCGACGGCTTTTATATCATCGCCGCCCTGCGCGGCGCGGACGGCAGCATCCTCGATTTCGAGATCGTCGACTGCAACGAGCCGGGCGCCGGCTACTTCGGCGTGCGCCGCGAACAGTTGCTGGGCATGCGCCTGCAGTCGCGCGCCCACGAGCCGTATTTCCGCGACCTGATCCATAATTACCGGGCCGCCATGCAGTCCGGCTTTTCGGAAGAAGAGATCGAGTTGCCGGAAGGTAATCCGTTCAAGCTGCGCTGGATACGCCGGCGCCTCGTGCGCAGCGGCGACCGCCTGGCCGTCACCCTGCAAGACATCAGCACGGCCAAGGAGCACGAGCGCGACTTGCGCCGCCTGGCCAACGAGGATGGCTTGACGGGCTTGCCCAACCGCTACTGGCTGCAGCAATTCCTGCCCGGCGCCCTGGGCCGCGCCGCCATCGCGCGCCACATGCTGGCGCTGCTGTTCATCGACCTGGACGGTTTCAAGGACATCAATGACACGCAAGGCCACGCCGAGGGCGACAAGGTGCTGCGCGCCGCCTCGCTGCGCCTGAAGGCCGTGCTGCGGCCGGGCGACCATGTGGTGCGCCTGGGCGGCGATGAATTCGTCGTCGTGCTCGACCCGGTGGAGGACGACAGCCGCGCCGAACAGGTGGCGCAGCGCATCGCCATCGCCTTCGACGAGCCGTTCTACCTGGGCAGCGAACGCCACAAGATGGGCGCCTCGATCGGCATCAGCCTGTATCCGCGCGATGGAGCCGAGACGGAAGTGCTGCTGAAGAACGCCGATATCGCCATGTATGCCGTGAAAGTGGCGGGCAAGGGCCATCACCGCTTCTTCCAGCCGGAATTGTTCGAAACCATCCGCAACCGCCGCGAACTCGAGCAAAGCCTGGTGGCGGCGCTGGAGCAGGACCAGTTTCTCGTCGTCTACCAGCCGCGGGTCGACGCCATGAGCGGGCAGCTGTGCAGCATGGAGGCGCTGGTGCGCTGGCACCATCCGCTGCACGGCATGGTGCCGCCGCTGGAATTCATTCCCGTGGCCGAGAGCAGCGGCCTGATTTCCCAGCTGGGTGAAGTCGTTATCGAAAAGGTGTGCCTGCAGATGGCGCGCTGGCAGGCCAGCGGACTGGAACTGGTGCCCGTGTCCATCAACGTCTCGGCGCGCCAGTTCGGCCGCGGCGACGTGCACCAGGTGCTGGCGTCGGCGCTGGCGCGCCACCGTATCGATGCGCGGCTGATCGAGGTGGAAATCACGGAATCGGCCATGATGGATGAACAGAACCGCGCCGTGGAGCAGTTGTCGGCCATCCGCGCGCTGGGCGTGCGCCTGCTGGTCGACGATTTCGGCACCGGTTACTCCTCGCTGTCGCAGCTGCAGAAGTTCGCCATGGATGGCTTGAAGATCGACCGCGCCTTCACCATGGAGCTGGGCCGCTCGGAGCAGGGCGAAGTGTTCGTGCGCGCCATCCTGTCGATGGCCCATGCGCTGGGCATGAGCGTGGTGGCCGAAGGGGTGGAGACGCGCGAGCAGCTCGACATCCTGCGCGCGCTGCAATGCAACGAGGTGCAGGGCTATTTCATCTCGCGCCCCGTGCCCGCCGAACAGATGCTGTCGCTGATGCACCAGCGCTTCCTGATACCGCTTCCAGCGCCTGCGCTGGCATCGTAGAACGTCGTGATGAGCGGGAAAACAACGCCGTTTCATAAAAAGAGCGAACGTTCGCTTTTTTCTAAAAAATATTATATGCTTCGCTCATACCGTCAGTGAGGGAGTTCACGGCGGTAAGAACAGTGCAGGACGGGTGAGGTTGAGCTACCCGAGACAATGTGACGAAGACACTTCATATAATAAAGAGAGACCAACTTGAAACATAAATATCTGCCCCTTCTGATCGCCGTCGCATGCGCCGGCTTCGCTTCCACCGCCCAGGCATCGGGCTACCGTTTCGGCTCGCAAAGCGTTTCCGCCCAAGGCACGGCCGATGCCAGCGGCGCCGAAGCGGCTGACGCCTCGACCATTTTCTACAACCCGGCCGGCCTGTCGCGCCTCGAAGGCACGCAGTTCGTGGGCGGCGGCACCCTCGTCGTGCCGCACTCGACCTACACGGATGCGGGTTCGAAGCCTTTCTTCCCGGGCAATCGCACGCCTTTCGCGGCCACCAAGGACTATGCGCCGGACGCCGTATTCGCGCCTGCGCTGTACGCCAGCAAGAAGATCAATGAGCAGTGGACCGTCGGCGCCGGCCTGTTCGTGCCGTATGGCGCCAAGCTCGACTACGGCAATGACTGGTATGGCCGCTACGCGATCACCAACATCAAGCTCGAAGCCATCGCCCTCAATCCTTCCGTATCGTTCAAGCTGGACCAGCACCACTCGTTCGGTTTCGGCGTGACGGCCGAATACATGAAGGCGGAGCTGGGCCAGGGCGTGGACGTGCCGGGTTCGGTTGCCTACCTGGGCAAGTTCGCGCCTAGCGCTTCGCAGGCCTTCCTGGCCAATATCGCCAAGACCCAGGGCCTGGCCGCTGCGCAAGCTGCGGGCGCGGCGTTGCAGGGCCAGATCAAGGATGGCCATGCGTCGATGGACGGCCACGACTGGGGCTTCGGCTTCAACCTCGGCTATCTGTATCAGTTGAACGAAGGCACGCGCTTCGGTATCGCCTACCGCTCGTCGATTTCGCACAAGCTCAAGGGCAGCACCATCTGGGACTTCTCGCAGGTGACGAGCAATCCTGCCGTGAACGCCTTCATCGCCAAGGCCTCGAACAAGGTCAATTCCGGTGCCCTGGTCGAACTGCGCACGCCGGAAACCCTGTCGGTCAACGCCTTCCACCAGATGGATGACAAGTGGGCCCTGATGGGCGACGTCACCTGGACCCGCACCTCGCGCCTGCAGAACCTGGACATCCAGTTTCCGCCGACGGCCGAAGGCGCCGAGCGCATCCGCCAGAACTGGAAAGACACCTACCGCGTCTCGCTGGGCACCAACTACAAGTACAGTGAAAGCCTGATGCTGCGCGCCGGTATCGCCCACGACCAGGCGCCGGTGCGCAGCGCCGAGCTGCGCCACCCGGCCTTGCCGGACAGCGACCGCATGCAGTACTCGATCGGCGCGAACTGGAAGCTGAACGCCAATTCCTCGATCGACCTGGCTTACAGCTACATCGACTTCAAGGATGCTGACGTCAACTACACAAACGACTGCTCGCCTGTCAAGACTGGCTGCACCGGCAACGGTGAAACCACCAAGGGCCTGTTCAAGACCCGCATGCAGTTGATCGGTCTCGCTTACAACTACAAGTTCTAAGCAGGTAGTGGCGGCCGACCCGGCCGCCATGAAATGAAAAAAGCGCCTTCGGGCGCTTTTTTTTGTGTCGCGACGGCCGATTAATCCGTGGCGCGCATGGCCTGGTCCAGCAGGCGCAATGCCAGCCGCACGCTGTCATCGGGCAGTTCCAGCAACTGATCCCCCACATACCATTCCACCACGCTGTGCCCGGGCAGGGCCGCGTGGCTGGCGCGGCCGAACAGCCAGATGCCGTGTTCCGCGGCCACCTGGTTGCGGATGGCGATGGCCCGTTCGCGACTGACGGGCAAGTGCAGGTGCAGCATGTTCGCCTGCGGCCGGGCGGGATTGACGGCAATGGCCGGGAAGTCGCGCAGCAGCGCGTACAGCCACTGCGTGCGCGCAAAATACCGGGGCATGGCGGCGAGGCGCGCGTCGAACTGCATCGCGGCGGCCACCACCCAGGGCGTGCGGTGCACGATATTGCCGCCCTGGCGGCGGAACCATTCGCGCGCCCGCTCGACGAACGAGCGGCTGCCGGCCAGCATGGCGCCACCGAGGCCGCCGATGCCCTTGTACAGCGACACGTAGACGGAGTCAAAACCATCGCAGATGGCGGGCAGGGGCTGGCCAAAACCCGCTTGCGCTTCCCACAGGCGCGCGCCATCCATGTGCAGGTGGATGTTGTGCTCGCGGCAGTGCCGCTTGATCTCGTTCAGTTCTTCCCACGACGGGCACTGGCCGCCGATTTCGCGCATCGGCAGTTCGAGCTGCGCGGCGCCCAGCGCATCGGGCACTGCGCGCAGCTCGTCCACCGTCCACGGACGGTGCGGGTCGCCCAGCATCAAGCCCTTGAAGTGATCGAGCAATTCATGGTTGCCCCGCTCGTGGCGCAGGATGTGCGAAGTGGGATGCAGCGCCACCAGCGGCGAGCCGCGGTCCTGGCAGGCCAGGCGCAGGGCCGTGACCTGCGTCATGGTGCCCGTGATGCAGAACACGGCCGCTTCGAAGCCGAGCAGGCTGGCGATCTTGTTCTCGAACTGTTCGATCAGCGCGCCTTCGCCATAGGTGTCGTGCGCAACATCGTTGGCGTCGCACCAGGCGGCCATGGCGGCGAAGGTGGCCGCTGGCGTGGGCTGGCGCTGGCCCGGCAGGATGGTATGGCAGCGCTGGCGCAGCTCAAGCTCGTTCACGGTGGTTTCCTTACAGGGTGGCCGTGGCCAGTTTCGCGCCGAAGCCGATGAACATGGCGCCCACGCCGCCGCCCATGCCGGCAGACAGGCGGCGACGGCGGCGGAAGGTGTCTGCCAGGCGGGCGCCGACAAAGATGATGGCCGTCAGGTAGGTAAAGCTGATCACCTGACAAATCAGGCCCAGGCCGATGAAGGACAGCACGGGATTCGGGAAGGCCGGGTCGACGAACTGGATGAAGAAGGAAATGAAGAACAAAATGGCCTTCGGGTTCATCAGGCTGATGATCAGCGCCTTGCGGAACGGATCGCTTTCCTTGACGGGGGCAGGGACAGCCGCCGCTTCGCCGTCGGCGGCGCCTGGCGCGCGCAGCTTGCGCCAGCAGCCTATCAGCATCTGCAGGCCGATCCAGCCCAGGTAGGCCGCGCCGATGTATTTCACGACGTAGAACAGGGCGGGGCTGGCTTTCAGCAGCGAGGCCACGCCGCAGGCCGACAGCACCATCAGAATCAGGTCGCCGGCGAAGATGCCGAAGGCGCCCTGGTAGGCGGGCCGCACGCCGCGCTGGGCGGCGACCGACAGCACATACATGGAATTGGGGCCGGGCAGGATGACGATGAAAATGGTGCCCAGTAAAAAGGTCCAGAAATCGGTGATGCCCATGTTGGCGTGGAAAAGTGCGTTCATGATGGTTTTGTTTAATTGATTTGAGCGTGATGGAATTGCAGGGCCGCCAAATTGGCGTAGATGCCCCCCAATGCGACGAGCGAGGCATGCGTGCCCGTCTCGACGATCTTGCCGTCTTCCATGACGATGATGCGGTCGGCCCGCTGCACGGTGGCCAGGCGGTGCGCGATGATGACCGTGGTGCGGCCGACCATGGCCGCTTCCAGCGCCTTTTGCACCAGGCGTTCCGATTCCGCGTCCAGCGCGCTGGTCGCTTCGTCGAGCAGCAGCAACGGCGGGTTTTTCAGCAGGGCGCGGGCGATGGCGATGCGCTGGCGCTGGCCGCCGGACAGGCGCACGCCCCGTTCGCCGAGGAAGGATTTATAGCCGTTCGGCAGGCGTTCGATGAATTCGTGGGCGGCCGCCATCTTGGCCGCCGCGATGACTTCCTCGTCGCTGGCGCCGGCGCGGCCGTAGCGGATGTTTTCCATGGCGTCGGCCGAAAAGATCACGGTATCTTGCGGCACGATGCCGATGGCGTCGCGCAGGGTGTGCAAGTCCAGCTGCTTGATGTCGACGCCGTCGAGGCGGATGCTGCCGCTTTGCGGGTCATAAAAGCGCAGGAACAGCTGGAACAGGGTGGTCTTGCCGGCGCCCGACGGCCCCACGACGGCCACCGTTTCACCGGCGAGGATGTCGAGGCTGACGTGGTCGAGCGCGTGGGTGTCCGGGCGCGACGGGTACGAGAACATGACATCGTCCAGCGACAGCGCGGCGCCAGTGGCGGCGCGCGCGGGCAGCGGCAGGGGCTTGGCCGGGGATGCGATTGCCGATTGGACGGCCATCAGTTCCAGCAGGCGCTCGGTGGCGCCGGCGGCGCGCTGCGCTTCACCCATCACTTCGGACAGGGCGCCGATGGCGCCGGCCACGATGGACGCGTACAGGATGAACTGGCCCAGGTCTCCGCCCGTCATCGCGCCTTCCAGCACGGCGCGCGCACCCAGCCACAGGACGAACACGATGGTGCCGAAGACCAGCAGGATGGCGATCATGGTCAGCAGGGCGCGCGCGCGGATGCGGCGCATGGCCGTCATGAAGGCGCCTTCGACGGAGTCGCCGAAGCGTTTCGATTCGATTTTCTCGTGCGTGAACGCCTGCACGGTGGGCATGGCGTTGAGGATTTCGCCGGCCATGGCCGAGGCGTCGGCGATGCGGTCCTGCGAGTCGCGCGACAGCTTGCGCACGCGGCGGCCAAAGACGATGATGGGCACGACGACGAGTATCAACAGGCCGATGATGATGCCGGCCAGTTTGGCGCTGGTAACGAACAGCATCACCAGGCCGCCCAGGAACAGCAGCACATTGCGCAGCGCCATGGAGATGCTGGTGCCGACCACGGCCTGGATCAGGGTCGTGTCGGTGGTGATGCGCGACAGCACTTCGCCCGTCTGTGTCGTTTCAAAGAAGGCGGGGCTTTGCGTGACGACGTGGCGGTACACGGCGCTGCGGATGTCGGCCGTGACTCTTTCGCCCAGCCATGACACCGTGTAAAAGCGCGCGGCCGTGGCCAGCGCCAGGATGGACGCCACGCCGAACAGGGAGAGGAAGACCAGGTCGACGTGCTGGATGCTCTTCGAACCGGCCGCGCCGCCGAACCCGAGGTCGATCATCTGCTTGAAGGCGGCAGGAATGGCCAGGGTCGAGGCGGCGGCCACCACCAGGGCGATACCGGCCAGGAAGAACTGCTTGCGGTACGGCGTGAGGAAGGGCATCAAGCCCTTGAAGGCGGCCAGGCTGCCTTTTTTCAGTTCGCGGCTGGTGCCGGTGTCAAGAGTTGCTGCGCTTGCGGTGCTGCTGGTGCTGCCTGTTTCTGTACTGGTTGTCATTGTTTTTCGCTTGGTAGGTACTGTATCCGGTCTTGCTTACTTATAATTGCTTACAACTTCATCGGCTGCACGTAGCCCGTCATTTCCAGGTAGGCGCGGCCCGCCGGCTGGCCGTCGCGCTCCACCGTCACGGCGCCTTCCCAGTACACGGCGCCGGTGGATCTGCGCGAATCGAGCTCCTGGTCCGCTTGCAGCGGCTTGATCCGCCAGCGCGTGGCGCCGGTGCGAATCTCGGTGGCGACCGGGTACTCGGCCTGCGTGCGGGGCGAGCGCCACAGCTGCGTGGGCGTGAAATCGACGTCGCCGGGGGCGAACTGC
This sequence comes from Janthinobacterium sp. JC611, assembly GCF_018682595.1. Classification (NCBI taxonomy): domain Bacteria; kingdom Pseudomonadati; phylum Pseudomonadota; class Betaproteobacteria; order Burkholderiales; family Oxalobacteraceae; genus Janthinobacterium; species Janthinobacterium sp. JC611. Next base: position 346,660 of record NZ_JAFLJN010000003.1, on the reverse strand, counting down.
GTCATCTTACCGGACGCGTCGCGCCATGTCGCGTGCGCCCATAGTTTAGCACCTGTCTTGCTGCGGATCTGGAAGGCCATCAGGGCGCCACCGTCGTCGAGGTTGGCGCCGATCCAGTTCCAGCCGCTGGCGTCCGCATCGAGCACCTGGCTCGACCACTCGTGATCGAGCCAGGTGGCGCCCGTCACGGCTTCCGGCTTGCCGCCCGCGCGCGCGATGGTGCCCGTCGTGCGCAGCTGCGGCTCGCTGTAGTAGTAGCTCGATTGCGCTGGCCGCGCGCCCTTGCGCGAGTAGCCGCCTACGCCCTGCAGCAGCACGGGCTGGGTGGGCGCGAGGGTCAGCTGCAAGTTGAATTCGCGTGCGGCCAGGCTGACCCGGTAGCTGCCGTCCGCCTGCCGCTGCATGCGCCAGTCATCGAGTTTCACGTCCGTGTCGCCCACCCTGGCGTAGGCCAGGCCGAAGCCTTCGCGCGCGCTTTTCTCGTCGTGCAGCAGCTTGCCCACCTTCGGGTCGGACAGGGCCGCGTGGCCGATGATCAGCTGTTTCGGCGCAAACGCGCTGGGATTATCGGCATCGGTGGCCGTGGCGCTGCGGAAGAAGGTCACCTGGTAGCCCAGTTGTTCCCCGGCAGCGGTCTTGACCCAGCCCGTGGCGTACCACCATTCCGTTTTATAGGCGGGATGGGCGCCGAAGTCGTGCGGCAGGCGCAGGGTCTGGCCGGCCGGCAGCGGCGTGACGGGGGCGAAGGCGGGCGGCGCGGCCAGGGCAGGCATGGCCAGCGCCACCAGCAAGATGAAAGCACGGCGCATCACCAGTCCTCCCTGACGGCGCGGATGGGGCCAGCGGACAGCGCCTGGCGGCCCGCGATCAGCGCCGTGGCGGCGGCCGCCGTCAGCAGGGCGGCGGCCACGGTGGCGATCAATGGCCACGGCAGGTGCAGCTGCATGGTCCAATGGAACGATTGCGGATTGACGATGAAGACCAGCACAAAGCTGATCAGCAGGCCCAGGATAAAACCGGTGGCGATGCCCAGCGCCGTCAGCGCGCCGCCTTCGAGCGCCAGGATGGACAGGACCTGACCCTTGGTCACGCCCACGTGGCGCAGCATGCCGAATTCGCGGGCGCGCGCCAGCGTCTGCGCGGAGAACGTGGCGGCCACGCCGAACAGGCCGATGACGATGGCGATGGCTTCCAATAAATACGTGACGGCGAAGCTGCGGTCGAAGATCTGCAGGCTCAGGGCGCGGATGGCCGACGGATTCGATACTTCCAGGCTGGCGCCGAAGGGCAGGCTTTTCAGGCGCCGCTGCAGCGCGTCGCTGGTGGCGCCCTTGGCCAGCCACAGGGCCGCGTCGCTGACATCGAGGTCGCCCGTCAGCGCGCGGTAGTCGTCCAGCGGCATCTGGATGGCGCCGGACGAGCGTGCATAGTCGCGCCAGATGCCGGCGACAAAGAACTGGTGCAGGCCGCCGGCCAGCGGCAGGGCTATCCGCTGGCCCGGCTTGACGCTGTACAGGTCGGCCGCCGCCTCGGACAGCCACACGGGTCTGGCGCCGTCTGGCACGGGCAGGGTGTCGCCCACCAGCACCATGCTCTTGCCCGGATCGGGCAAATGGATGGGGCGCGCCAGCAGCGCCACGTTCGGGCGGTCGGGCGCCAGCGACAGCGAGCGCACGCGCTGGAAGTCCACCCTGGCCACCTCGGGCAAGGCGGTGATGCTGGCCTGTTCGCGCGGGGTCAAACCCGCCGTCCCGCCGCTGGCGGCCGTGCGCGCATACACGTCGGCCGGCAAGATCTGCAGCAGCCAGTCGTCGACGGAAACGCGGAAACTCGACACCATGATGGCCATCGCCACCATCAGGCTGAAACTCGACAGTACGCCGCCGAGCGCGATGCCGGCCTGGCCCGAGGCGTTCGCCAGGCGGGCCAGGGTCAGGCTGCGCACGGGCGCGTGCTGGCTGGACGCCGTGCGCAGCCACGCGCGCTGCAGGAAACGGAAGACGACGGCCGCCAGTTGCGGCATCAGGGCGATGGCGCCGATCAGCAGCAGGGCGATGGACAGATAACCGAACAGGGGCAGCTCGAAGACGGGCGGCAAGAACGTCAGGGCGCCGGCCAGCAGCAGGCAAGCCAGCGCGGGCCAGGTTTTCGCCAGGCGCGTCGTCACGACTTCCTCGCTGCCCGATTTCAGGGCGATGGCGGGGGCCGCGCGCGCCGCTTCCAGCGCGGGCGCGGCGCAGCCCAGCAAGGCCACGCCGAGGCCCAGCGCGAAATACACGCAGGCGGCGACGGGCGTGAACTGCACCTGCGGCTGCACGCCCGCGAAATAGCCGGCGCCCAGGTCGCCGCCGAAGAAGCGCAGGGCGACGGCCGCCATGGCGTAGCCGCCGGCGATACCCAGCGCCGCGCCGACGATGCCCAGGCTGGCGCCTTCGAGCAGCACCTGGCGCAGCAGCGCGCCCCGCTCCATGCCCAGCACGCGCAGCAGCGCGAACTGGCCGCGGCGGCGGATGACGGACAGCGCCTGCGTGGAAAAGACCAGAAAGGCGCCCGTAAACAGGGCGACGAGGGCCAGCACCGTCAGGTTGACCCGGTAGGCACGGCTGAGATTATTGTTGCGGCTGTTCTGGTTCTCGTCATTCGGCTGGCCCACCTGGAAGCGCCCCGGATACCGCGCTTCCAGCGCGCGCGCCAGGTCGGCCTGGAAGGCGTCGCGGTTGACGCCCTGGCGCAGCTTCAGGTCGATGCGCGACAGCTTGCCCAGCTTGTTGAAGCGCCATTGCGCCGCGCCGATATCCATCACGGCGATGCGCTGGCCGGCGCGCGCGCGCTGCAGCGAACCGGCCACGCGCAGCGGCACCGTGCCCGTGCCCGATTGCAGCGCGACGTGGCCGCCTTCGGCCACAGCCAGCCAGCGCAAGGCGGCCGGCGATAGAAAGATGGCGTCGTCGGCCAGGGTGTCGAAAGGCTGGCCTTCGGCCGGCGCGCCGATCAGGTCGGGCGAGATGAAGCCGGCGCGAAAGACGTCGAGCGCCAGGATGTGCAGCGGGCCGCCGTCCTTCTTGCCCGCCACCGTGGCCTGCAGTTCCAGCACGGGCGAAGCGACGGCCACGCCGTCGCGCTGCGCCAGCCACGGGTAGATGGTTTCGTCGAACAGCGCTTCGCGCCCGGCCACCTGCACGTCGGCCTGGCCGGACAAGCTTTTGACGGCCGTGGAAAATTCATTGAAGGCGGCCGCGTTGATCAAATGGATGGCAAAGCCCAGCGACACGCCGATGGCGATGGCGAGGATGGCAACCAGGGCGCGCACGGGATGCGCGCGCCATTCGCCCAGCAGCAGCCAGCGCGACAGCAGGCGCGCGCCCGCAGGATGTGCTGCCGGCGCACTCAATGCAGGCATTCGACGGCCAGGCGTTCGCCGGCGCGCCGCGCTTTCAGTTGCGCCGCATCGCGGGTCTTGTCACCGGCGCCGACGGCGTCCTGCGCCGTCCATTTCTGCTCCAGGCGCAGCTGGGCGCAGTGTTTATCGAGCAGTTCCTTCTGTTTGGCGGCCCGTTCGCGCGCCTGGTCTTCCAGGTTTTCGCGCTTCTTGCGCGCCGCTTCCATCTGGCTGGCCACGCGCTCCTGGCGCGTGGCCGCGCCCTTGTCGACGGCAGGCGGGGGCGAGGGGACTTCCAGGATTTGCAGCTGGCCGCCCGCACACGGCGTGGCGCTATAGCTGGTCTGGCCATCCTGCACGCATTTGTAGACGTCCTGCGCGCCGGCGGAACCGGCCAGCAAGGCCATGAGCAGCAGGGACGACGGCTTCACAATATTTTCCCCGGATTCATGATGTTCTGCGGGTCCAGCGCCTGCTTCACGGCGCGCATCAGTTGCAGTTCCAGCGGCGACTTGTAGCGGGCGAGATCCGCTTTTTTCAGCGCGCCGATGCCGTGTTCGGCCGATATCGAGCCGCCAAAGCCGTGCACCTGGTCGTGCACGATGCGGTTGATGGCATCCTGGTTGGACAGGAAGTCGCGATCCGTCATGCCGGCGGGCGGCGCCACGTTGTAATGCAGGTTGCCGTCACCCAGGTGGCCGAAGCACACCAGCTGGCAGCCGGGGAAGGCTGATTCCAGGGCCGCGTCCGTGACGGCGATGAAATCGGCGATGCGGGAAATCGGCAGCGAGATATCGTGCTTGATGTTCTTGCCCGCCTGCGCCTGCGCCAGCGGGATGTGTTCGCGCAGCTGCCACAGGCCTTCGGACTGCGCCACGGAACTGGCGACGACGGCGTCGGCGATCAACTCAATTTCCAGGGCCGCGCCGATGCTCGCTTCGAGCAGTTCCACGGCGTGCGCCTCGGACTGGCTGCTGGACAGTTCGAGCAGCACGTACTGCCCGTGCGCGTCGGTGAAGGGGCGGGGCAGCTGCGGGAACTGCTCGGCCACCAGTTGCAGACAATACTGCGACATCAGTTCAAAACCCGTCAGGCTGGCGCCGCAATGGTCCTGCATCAGGGAGAGCAGGCGCAGGGCGTGGGCGGGCGAGGGCATGGCGGCCAGCGCCGTGATGCAGGCTTTCGGCTGCGGATACAGTTTCATCACGGCGCCCGTGATCACGCCCAGGGTGCCCTCGGCGCCGATGTACAGGTCGCGCAAATCGTAGCCCGTATTATCCTTGCGCAGGCCGCGCAAGCCGCTCCAGATATCGCCCTGCGGCGTGACCACTTCCAGGCCCAGGCACAGCTCGCGCGTGTTGCCGTAGCGCAGCACGGCCGTGCCGCCCGCGTTCGTCGCCAGATTCCCGCCGATGGTGCAACTGCCTTCGGCCGCCAGCGACAGCGGGAACAGGCAGCCGGCGGCGCTGGCCGCTTCCTGGATGGTTTGCAGGATGCAGCCCGCGTCCACCGTGATGGTGCGGTTGACGGGATCGAGCGCGCGGATGGCGTTCAGGCGCGCCAGCGACAGCACGATGGCCGTGCCGGCGGCATCCGGGATGCTGCCCAGGACCAGGCCCGTATTGCCGCCCTGCGGCACGACGGGAACCTGCCATTGCGCGCAGGCGCGCAGCACGCCGGCGACTTGTTCCACGCTGGCGGGGCGCAGCACGGCCAGGGCCTTGCCCGTAAACCGGTCGCGCCAGTCGGTGAGGAAGGGCGCCGTGTCGGCATCCTGGGTGAGGACGTAGGTGTCGCCCAGCAGCTCGCGGCAGGCGGCGAGGAAATCGGCTTGGTCAGTCATGGGCTTGTCGTTCATTTCTTGATGCTCACTTTATTCACTTTTTCCAGCAGTTCCCTGGCCATGCGCTTGGCGGCCTTTTTATACGGGCGCAGATACAGCACCGCACAGGCAAAATAGACGCAGACGATGGCCGCCTCGCCCCAGGCCATCAGGGCCGAGGTGGGGTTCGTGTCGCTGTAGCCGCGCACCACGCCCTCCGTAAAATACAGCAGGATCACCATCGACGACCATTGCAGGGTGTAGACGTCGCGCTTGATGACGCCATACAGGGGAATGAGCAGGGGCGCCGCCTTCAGCACGACCCAGGAGCCGCCCGGCTGCAGCGGCGCGACGACGGTTTCCCACAGCACGCACCAGGCGATCAGGGTGACGAGGCTGGCGATGGCGCCCCAGTGAAAATACTTGTGCAGCGCGCCGTGCATCAGGCGCCCGCCAGTTTCGCGGCGTTTTCCGCCAGGCGCCGGCCCAGGGCCATGGCCAGGCGCTTTTCATCGTCGCTCAAGGCCTTGTCGCCATCGATGCCCGACCAGTGCGTGGCGCCGTAGGGCGAGCCGCCGGTGGACGTCGTCATCAGTTCGGGGTGCGTGTAGGGCAGGCCCATGACCAGCATGCCGTGGTGGAAGAGGGGGATCATCATCGACAGCAGGGTCGATTCCTGGCCGCCGTGCAGGCTGCCCGTGGAGGTGAACACGCAGGCGGGCTTGCCGGACAGGCTGCCGGCCAGCCAGTCGCTGGCCGTGCCGTCCCAGAAGTACTTCATGGCGGCGGCCATGTTGCCGAAGCGCGTGGGCGAGCCCAGGGCCAGGCCCGCGCATTCCTGCAAGTCTTCCAGTTCCACGTAGGGCGCGCCGTCCAGCGGCACTTCGGGCGCCGTCGCTTCCGTCACCGTGGAGACGGCGGGCACGGTGCGCAGGCGCGCATCGCAGCCAGGCACGCTTTCCACTCCCTGGGCTATCAGCTCGGCCAACTGGCGCGTGGCGCCATGGCGTGAATAAAACAATACGAGAATAATCAGATTGGTTGGCTTCATCATTGGTATTATAGGGCGCTTTACAGCCTGATACGACTGCTGTCATGGCGCCGTTCTGATTTTGCACATGTTTTCAAAATATATACTTCCCATCTTTCATTACCTGTGGCGCGCCCTGAGCATGGGACTGGCCGTCGTGCGCGGCCTGACGTGGTCCGAAACGCGCGACCTGCTGCAGTTCGCGCGCCGCCGCGTGCGCGAGGAAAGCCTGCCGCAGGTGGCGGGCAGCCTGACGTTCGCCACCGTGTTCGCGCTGGTGCCGCTGCTGACCCTGGCCCTGGCCATCTTCACCACCTTCCCCCTGTTTAATACCTTTCGCCACGCGCTGGAAGACTATTTCGTGCAAAGCGTGATGCCCAAGGGGATATCCAACACCATCCTCGACTACCTGACGACGTTCGCCTCGAAGGCCACGCGCCTGTCGGCCATCGGCGCGGGCGCCCTGATCGTCACCTCGGTGGGCATGATGGGCTTGATCGAGCGCGTCTTCAACCGCATCTGGCGCGTGCGCCAGGAGCGCCGCTGGACTAAACGTTTACTTGTTTACTGGGCCATCGTCACCCTGGGGCCGCTGCTGGTGGGCGTGTCGCTGACGGTGACCTCGCGCCTCTTCATGGCCACCAGCGGAGTGGTGGGCGCCGTGCCCTTCCTCGGCGCCGTGTTTTATACCCTGGTGTCGGTCGGCCTGACCATGCTGGCATTTACCCTGCTGTACATCGCCGTGCCGAACCGCGACGTGGACTGGCGCGACGCTGCCTGGGGCGGCTTGCTGGCGGCGCTGGCGTTCGAGGTGGCGAAGCGGGGCTTCGGTGAATTCATCCAGGAATTCCCCACCTATTCGCGCATCTATGGCGCGCTGGCCGCCTTGCCGCTGTTCCTCGTGTGGATTTACCTGAGCTGGATGATCACCCTGGTGGGCGCCTTGCTGGTGGCCGCCTTGCCCGTCGTGAAATACGAGCGTTGGTGGTACGAGGCGGCGCCGGGCAGCGAGTTCGTCGACGCCGTCGCCATCCTGAAAGTGCTGCACCAGGCGTGCCACTGCGCCGACTCCGCCCTGGTGGGCGCGGCCGAGATCCGCCGCAGCACGCGCCTGGGTTTCGAAGAGATGGAAACCCTGCTCGACAAGATGGTGCAGCAGGGCTGGGTGGGAAGAGTCAACGTGGAGGGCGCCGTGCGGGTGCAGTGGGGCAAGCGCGTGGCCGACAGTTCCGACCACTGGGTCTTGCTGGGCAACGTCAACCGCATCAGCCTGGCCGACGTCTACCGGCTGTTCGTCTTCGGCGGCATGCGCGTGAACTCGGGCTATCCGGCCGGTTCCACCAACGAGCGCGACATCCAGGCGGCGGAAGAAGCCGCAGCCCTGGCGGCGCAGGTGGAAAACGCCGTGGAGCAGGGACTGGGCATGAGCCTGGCGCAGCATTTCGGGGACGTGCGCTGTAACGAAGCCGCTTAAAGCAGCACCGGCCGCAAGGCCGCCTGCAGCGCCACCTTGCTGAACGCCGCCGCATCCTGCGCCCGCACCACACCGAGGTAATACGTGTCTTCGCCGCCGTGCAGGTTGACCAGGCGCAGCTGGTGCGGCGCCAGGTGGGCGGCGATGGCGGCCAGGCCCTCGGCCATCGCGTCGCCATCCTCGCGCTCTGGCCACGAAAAATCGCGCAGCGCGGGCAGGTCCATATGCTGGACTATGCGCGGCACTTCATCGACGGCTTTCCAGTCCAGGGTGGTACCGTGGCCCAGCGTGTGGGCGGCGGTGGACCAGAGCAGGAAAAAGCACGCCGCCTCGGGCGTGTCGCCTTCGTATTCTTCTTCCGGATCGTCCTGCGCCAGTTCTTCCAGCGTGATGTCCATGCAGCGCGCGGCCAGTGCCGCGTCGCCCAGCAAGAGCAGGGCGGCCATGGCGCGCAACTGCGCGCGGTCGGCCTTTGCCAGGATGTGCGCGGGCGTAAAGCTGCGGCGCTCGGCGGATTTTTTCTTGCCCAGTCCCATGGACTCGCTCAGTTGCGCCGTGATGGCCGCCTTGAAGTTGTCCACGGTGTCGAACCGTTCCAGCAGCCGGCCCGTGAAATCCATGCTCCAGGCCATGCCATCCTTGACCACATATAAAAAGTCGCTTTGCACGGCCACGCCGCGCAGATGGTGGGCCGGTGGGTACAGGGGCGTGAACGCCTGTTTGCCATCGAGGGTCAGCATGCAGGCCAGGCCTTGCGCATCGATGGCGAAGATCAGGTTCTTGCGCGGCCTGGGCGGCGACGAGGTGGTGGCGCAATCGATGGCTTCGTACTGGCACGGCGCCTGTAGCTCGCCCTGGCTATTGACCAGGCCAAACAGGAAGCGCCCGGCGATGCGCTGGCTGACGATGGCGATCTTCTTTTTCGTGCCGAAATCCTGCACGGAGCTGTAGGCGGGCGGCACCACGACCTTGCCCATCTTGTCGACCACGCCGTGCACATTGCGTTCGCCATCGTGCATCTGGCGCTCGATGTCGATCAATCCATCGTCGCGCTGGCACATATTGTCCACCCTGTCGATGAGCAGCGCGCCATCGGGCAGGCGCAGCAGGCGGCTGGCGCCGTCTGCATCGATCTGCTGCAGCAAGTGGGGGCTGATCACATACAGGGCGCCGGGGGCGGGCGGCAGCACCACCGTGCCATTGAGGTCAAGCACGCCGTGTGCGTCGGGAGCGTCCGCCGTGGCAAAGGTGAGCCAGCCATCGTCCGCGTAGTAAACGCCCAGGTCGACATAGCGCCGCGACAGCGGCACGATCCAGCGGCCATAGGGCGTGACCAGGCCGGTGACCTCCGGTTCGCCGGCGGCGCGCACTTTATAACACAGCGCGTCTTCCTCCCAGCCCACCACTTCCAGGCCCTGCAGGAACGGTACATCTTGCGCATCGAGTTCCTCGACATCGGCCAGCTGTGCGCTGGCAGACGCCGACCAGTAGCCGGTGGCAGGCGATGCGGCGCCGGCGGCCAGCAGGGGCGTCAGCGCTGCCCGCTCGCCGCGTTGCAGGGCAAGGTGCAGGGCTTGCGCTTCGGCGCGCAGGGCATCGAGCGCGGCCGCGTAGTCGGGCGTGCCGATATCGTGCGCGATCAGCTGCACGCAGTCCAACACCAGCCACGCCTGGCCACCGGCCAGCAGGGTGCTGATGGCGCTGCGCGCGACGATGGCGGCCGCGTCGCGCGGCCTGTCCATCAGGGCGCACAAGGCTTGCCAGCTGGCCTGCGCCTGCGCCATCGGCGCGGCCAGCACGCAGGGGCAGTCTTCGCCAGCGCCGTAGATGGGCCAGGCGACGGCTTGCGCCTCGGCGCCGATGAGCAGCTTGAACAGCATGGGGCTATCGAGCCGCCATTCGGCCAGGCCCGTGATGGCGTCGGTGTCGAAGCCGGCCTGGCCGGGTAAAAAGGCGGTGCTGAACAGGGCTGCGGTATGGATCATGAATATGTATCTAAAAGTGTACGGGGTAGTCAGGGCGATGGCGGCATGACCCAGTGCGCGAGCGCGCCGCGATCGAGTCCCAGCTGCTTTGCCACGGCGGCCGCCTCGAAGGCCCACAGGCCGTAATAGCCGCCCAGACCCTGCGCGCGCAGATGGCCGTTGAACCAGTCTTCGCGCACCAGCGCGCCATGCCAGCCGGCCAGGTAGTGCCGCAGGTGCTCGAGCCGTTGCGCGGGATCGTCCGCATCCAGGCAGTCGTACAGGGCGGTGTAGGGCTCGGCGAAATACCATTCGTCAACGGCGGGACGCCGCGGATCGACGAAGGACAGCAGCGCTTCATACACGCCATCCGCGCCATCGAAGGCCGTCTGCAGGGCGGCCAGGCGGGTGGCCAGGTCGTGGCGGCCGAACAGCAGGGTGGCGCCCAGCAGCTGCAGGGTGCGCGCGTAGTCCGTCAATTGTTCGAAATCGAAGGCGGGCAAGGCATCGTCATCGTAGGCGGAGGCCAGGGCCGCGCGCGCCGTTTCGCAGGCGGCGACGGCCGCTTCCAGCGCCGCTTCCACGTCGGGCAAGGGCAGGCCCGCCGTGTAGCGCAGCGAGAAGACTTGATAGGCCGTGCTGGCGGCCGCGCACGCCCAGTAGGCCGCGTCGCCACCGTCGTTTTCCGCCTGCGCCTGCGCGCGGACATAGGCGGCCAGCAGGGCGTCGAGGTAGGCGAGGTTGCGGGAAAAATCGAACGGGGCCGGCGGCGCCTGGCGCGGCGCATGGGGCCAGGACGTGGTTGAAACCGGGCAGGCGTCGGCGCAGTCGCGCTGGATGGCCCAGTCGGCGAAGACTTGCCGCAGATATTGCGCCGTCTCGTCGTCGTGCGCGATGGCGCCCGCGCCCACCAGGGTCGTGCCCAGCAAGGTGTAGCCGGGAAAGCGGCTGCTTTCGTAGGCGATGGTGGTCACGCTCTGGATGGCCTTGCCGTCGCTCAGGTCGCGCACGCGGAAGTGCACGTCGTCCCAGCCCGCCAGCGGTGGCGCCGCCTGGCCAGCCGGCAGAGTGGTCCAGCTGCCGTCGGCCTCTTCTTCATAGGCGTCGAGCAGTTCATCGATGCCGCCGGGGCGGTCGATGCGGTTGTTGGCATCGTATTGCAGGCCCAGTTCGGCCGCGAACGCTTGCGCGTGGCGGCCGGCGAACACCAGGTATTGCGCATTCAGGGTGCCGACCAGCAGGTCCGTCTGCTGGCCCGCGACCGTCAGCGCCTGCGGCAGCCGGTACCAGTGGTGGCCGGGGATGCCGGCCATCGGGCCACCCTCGGCCGCGTCCGGGTTGGTGCAGCGCAACTGCTCCAGCCATGTATAGCGTTCGCGCCGCGCCGCTTCCGTGCCGCTGCCGCGGCCAGTCAATTCGTCAAACAGGGTATGCAACAACATCATCCATCTATCCTAAAAACATGCATTCACGCCGTCTGTGCAAACGCAAACAGCGCGTCGAGCACGGCGTCCGGCTGCTCGGCCATCAATTCGTGCCCGCTGTCGACCTGCACCACCGTGCCATGCGCGATGGCAGACATGAGCAGCTTGGTTGATTTGGGCGGCGTCATCATGTCGCGCGCGCCGAAAATGAATAAAGTGGGGCAGTGTACCGAAGCGGCGGCGATGTCGCCGTTCGCGTAGGCATTGCACGCATAAAAATCCGTGTGAAATACGTGATCGGGGTTGAGGGCGGCGATGCGCTGTTTCAGGCGCCGCGCGCCGCCCATGGCATAGAAGCCGGGGCCGGGAAACGACGGCTTTTGCGCGATCGACGAGTGCGACCAGATATTGACCATGTCGATGGCCGCCTGTTCGTCGTGCAGCGACGTTTCCAGCAGCGCGGGCGAGACCTTCATCGGGTAGGTGGAGCCCAGCATGGCCAGGTGGCTGACGCGCTCCGGCGCCAGGTACGCCGCTTCCAGCGCGATCAATGAACCCATGCTGTGGCCGATCAGCATGGCCTTGTCCGCGCCGGCCGCGTCCAGCACGGCCAGGATCCACTGCGCCAGTTCCCCGACGCTGCTTTTCGCCGCGCCGCCGCTGCGGCCATGGCCCGGCAAGTCGACGGCCAGCACGTTCCAGCCGTGGTGGGCGAAATAGCGCGTTTGCAGGGCCCATACGGAATGGTCGTTCTGCGCGCCGTGGATGAAGACGGCCGTCGGCTGGCCCGGCTTGAATGGCTTGCCGCCCGTGTAGCAGTAGGCGACGGTATTGTCGATGGTGAGCAGCATCTCAGGCGCCTTTCTGCGACAGTTTCAGGCCACGGGCCAGGTCTTCAATTAAATCGTCCGCGTCTTCCAGGCCCACCGACAGGCGCATGGTGCCCTGCGTGATGCCCGCCTGGGCCAGTTGATCGTCGGGCACGCGGAAATGCGTGGTGGAGGCGGGGTGGATGACGAGCGATTTGGCGTCGCCCACGTTGGCCAGGTGCGAGAAGAGCTTCAGGCTGTCGACGAAGCGCTGGCCGGCCGCGCGGTCGCCGCGCAGGCGGAAGGTGAACACGCCGCCCGCGCCTTTCGGCAGCAGCGTTTTCGCCAGTGCGTAATCGGGATGCGACGGCAGTTCGGGATAGGACACGGCATCCACGGCCGGATTGGCCAGCAAAAAGTCGATGATCTTGCGCGTGTTGGCCACGTGGCGGTCCATGCGCAAGCCCAGGGTTTCGATGCCTTGCAAGATGGCGAAGGCATTGTGCGGGCTCATGACGGCGCCGAAATCGCGCAAGCCTTCGCGCCGCGCGCGCAGGGCGAACGGCGCCACCGTCGATTCCTCGGCGAAGACCATGCCGTGGAAGCCTTCATACGGTTCGCACAGTTCGGCGTAGCGGCCCGTCTTGTCGTAGGCAGCCTGCCAGTCGAAGGTGCCGCCATCGACGAGCAGGCCGCCGATGGCCGTGCCATGGCCGCATAAAAACTTGGTGGCCGAGTGGAACACCAGGTCGGCGCCGTGCTCGAAGGGGCGCAGCAGATACGGCGTGGTAAACGTCGAATCGAGCATCAGCGGCAAGTGATGCTCGTGCGCCAGGGCGGCAATCGTCGGGATGTCCAGCACGTCGAGGCCGGGATTGCCCAGGGTTTCGGCGAACAGCACTTTCGTTTCCGGGCGGATGGCGGCGCGCCAGGCGTCCGCGTCGCGCGGGTCGACAAAGGTCGTCTCGATGCCGAAGCGTTTCAAGGTATAGGCCAGCAGGTTGTGCGAGCCGCCGTACAGGGCGCGCGAGGCGACGATGTGCGAACCGGCGCCGGCGATGGTGGACAAGCCCAGGTGCATGGCGGCCTGGCCGCTGGCCGTGGCGAGGCCGGCCACGCCCCCTTCGAGGGCGGCGATGCGCTCTTCCAGCACGGCGTTGGTGGGATTCGAGATGCGCGAATACACGTGGCCGGCCCGCTCCATATTGAACAGCGAGGCCGCATGTTCCGAGCTCTTGAAGGCGAACGAAGAGGTGAAATGGATGGGCGTGGCGCGCGCGCCCGTGGCCGGGTCGGGCGCGGCGCCCGCATGCAGGGATAGGGTGTCAAAGCCGGGGTATTTCGGGCCGCTCATGGTGTCTCCGCCAAGTTTTATGGTGGCAAGATCGTAACCTGATTTGCAGTTGAGCAAAAGGGCTGCCGTGCAGGGCGCATGGCGCCATGCCTGCGGGCAGGGCGTGTAACCTGAAGTGTAAAAAAAGTGACCGGCACGGCACGGCGGTGGTAGGATATCGGATCAGCGATATTCGGGCTGTCTGACTTGTGCGCGTGCGCCGCGCCGCAGGGAAGGCGGCCACGTGCCAGCGAAATCCTGGGCTTCAGGCGAACTCTCATCGCATGTCCACCAGGAAAGATTTTATGCCCGCAATATCGTTCGACGGCGCCCTTGCCGTTCCCGGACCTTCCATCGTCGACGGCCTGTGTCACGCAGGCTGGCTCATGCAAGAGCATTTTATCTCCCCTGAACTGAGCCGCCAGCTGGCCGCCGAATGCCTGCAATCCATGCGCAGCGGCAAGATGAAGGGCGCCGGCGTGGGCAGCGGCCATGCGCCGCTGCTGCAGCCGGACATCCGCGGCGACCATATCGAATGGCTGGAAACGGGCCGTTCAGCCGCTTGCGACCGCTACCTGGAACACATGGAAGCGCTGCGCCAGACCCTGAACCGGGAGCTGTTCCTGGGACTGGACGAGTACGAAAGCCATTTCGCCCTGTACGCGCCGGGCGCCTTTTACCGGGCCCATCTGGACCGTTTCCGCGACGACGACAAGCGCACCGTGTCCGTCGTGCTGTACCTGAACGACGACTGGCTGCCCGAACACGGCGGCGCGCTGCGCCTGCACCCGCAGGCTGGCGGGCACGTCGATATCGCGCCGCAAGCGGGCCGCATGGCCATGTTCCTGTCCGGCGAGATGCTGCACGAGGTGTTGTCGACGGCGCGCCAGCGCCTCTCGATCGCAGGCTGGTTCCGTCGCAGAGCGTGAAAAAACTACTGCGCGTCGCGGGGCACGGCCGGCGATGCTCGCTGTACTGGTGTACAGCTGCGCTTCTCGGCCGCGCCGCGCATCCGCTCGCTACGTTTTTCTTGCCCGACAATCCCCCTCGATTTGATTGCGCGCAAGGCTGGATTTTTCCGCAGGCATAGGCTACAGTCGCAGTAAGGGCTAGAATAACTAAAATACCAATCACGCGGACAGGACGGCCAATATGAAAGTATCTGAAATTCTCCAAGTCAAGGGCAATATCCTCTACACGGTCACGCCTGACCAGCCCCTGCTTGACGCGGCCAATACCATGGCTGAAAAAGACATCGGTTCGCTGGTGGTCATGGAATTTGGCGACCTGGTCGGCATGCTGACCTTCCGCGAAGTGTTGAACGCGCTGCATGAAAACGCGGGCCAGATCGGCGGCGGCACCGTGCGCAAGCACATGGATGACCACCCGATCACCGTGACCCCGGATACGGAAGTCAATGAAGTGCGCCGCATCATGCTGGAAAAGCATGCGCGCTACCTGCCCGTCATGAACGCCAAGACCTTGCTAGGCGTCATTTCCTTCTACGACGTGGCGCGCGCCGTGCTCGAAGCGCAAAGCTTTGAAAACCAGATGCTGAAAGCGTACATCCGCGACTGGCCGGCCGAAACCACCGATTAAGCTTTGCTCCCGCAGTAAAAACAACGCCGGCACCGCCGGCGTTTTGCATCGACTCGTCACTGTGGCGCCTAGGCGGCGCCCTGCAGCGCCTCATTGTTCAGCCAGCTGCCCAGCGCCGTGGCCGTCATGGGGCGGGCGAACAGAAAGCCTTGCGCCATCGGACAGCCCAGCGCCTGCAGGATTTGCGCTTGCCGCTCGTCTTCCACGCCTTCCGCGATGACGGCCAGGCCCAAGTTGCGGCCCAGCTGGATGACCATCTCGGCGATGCTGCTGCCACGCGCCGATCCCGTGATTTCCGTCACAAAAGCCCTGTCGATTTTTAATCGGTCCACTTGCAGCCGCTGCAAATACGACAGCGACGAGAAGCCCGTGCCGAAGTCGTCGATGGCGATGCTCACGCCCGTCTGCTTGATCTGCCACAACATCTTGATCAATAAATCGGGCTCTTCCATGGCCATCGATTCCGTGATTTCCAGCTCGATGAACTCGGGCGGCGCCTGCGTCTCTTCCAGTGCCGCGCGCAGCATTTCCAAAAACAGGGGGTGGCGGAACTGCACTTGCGACACGTTGACGGACATGACGAAGTTGCGGTGGCCCTGCTCGCGCAGCAGCACCAGTTCGCGGCACGCCGTGCGCAGCACCCATTCTCCGAGGTCGATGATGATGCCCGAATACTCGGCGATGGGGATGAAGCGGTCGGGCGAGATGAACTTGCCGTCCGGCGTCTGCCAGCGCAGCAGCGCTTCGGCGCCCACGGGACGACGCGTGGTCAGGTCGATCTGCGGTTGATACACGACAAACAGCTGGCCCTGGCTGAAGGCCGTGCGCAGCGCGTGCATCATGCGCACGCGCTCGCGGATTTCGATGCCCATGCTACGCGAAAAATAGAAATGGCCGGCGCGCTGCTGGCTTTTCGCCCGTTTCAGGGCGATATCGGCATCCTTCAGCGCATCGGCGCCCGTGCCCGCGTGTTCGCCCAGGCGCACCAGGCCCAGGGTGGCGGACAATTGCACGTCCTGGCCATCGATGCTGAACGGCGCCTGGAACAGGGCCAGGATATTGCCTGGGTTGACTTGCGAAGAGTCGCCCAGTACGCAGAAAATGTCGCCGCCCAGGCGCGCCACCGTCAGTTGCGGTCCCAGCTGGGTTTGCAGGCGTCCTGCCACGGCCACCAGCAGCATGTCGCCGAACTGGTGCCCCAGCGCGTCGTTGGTCTCGGCAAAGTGGTCGAGGTCGACCAGCGACAGGGTGGCGTCGTCGCGCGCGGGGCCGGCCAGGGTGGCGTCGAGGATTTCCACCAGGCGCGTGCGGTTGGGCAGCTTCGACAATTGGTCGTAGAAGGCGGCATTGTGCAGGTGCGACACGAGCTCGACGTTGTCCAGGCCCACGGCGACATTGCTGCAGAATACTTCCAGCAGGCTTTCATCGATGGCGGACAGAGGGCGCGGCAGCACCAGGTAGGCGGCCGCATCGCGGCTGGCCTTGCCCGCGAAATACAGCGTGGCGTAGTCGTGCGCGTACACATTGCGCCGCTGCGTCAGGGTGTGCTCGATGGCGGCCATCACGCGCGGGTTTTGCAGGCCGCACAGGGCGCTGTGCGGCAAGCTGGAAAAGCTGCCCGTGCAGGCCGAGACGAGCAGCTCCTTGCTGCCATTGTCCTGCAAATCCTGCACGCACAGCACGCCGTCGGCGCGGATGCCCAGCAGGTCGGCGATCTGCGCCAGCACGCCGGCCGAGAAGTTCTGCACGCCGTGCAGCGCCATCAGCTGCGTGCTGGCGTGGACGATACGGTCCAGGCCGCGCCGGCTGCTGCTGATTGAACGGATCTGCTCGTACGAACGGATGGCCGCCGTCACCGTCGTAAACAGCTTGATGCGCGTCAGTTCGGACTTGGTCTTGTAGTCGTTGATGTCGAAATCGCGGATGGCGTCGATTTCCGGCGCGTAGCCGGGCTGGCCCGTGCGCAGGATGATGCGCACGTCCGTCATCTTGAGGGTTTCGCGGATGTAGCGCACCAGGTGCAGGCCCGCGTCATCCTGTTCCATCACCACGTCGAGCAGGATGACGGCGATGTCGTCTTCATGCTTGAGCAGCTCGCGCGCCTGGCCGGCCGAGTACGCATGCACGAATTCCAGCGGGCGGTGCTGCATTTCCAGGTTGCCCAGGGCGAAAGTGGTGGTGGAGTGGACGTCTTCATCGTCGTCGATGATCATCACCCGCCAGACGCTGCGCGGCGCGACGGCCAGCGGCGCCGCTGGTTGCTCATCGAGGAATACCAGGTCGTCGTGATCGTCCTTGTTGGCGTCAAGGGGGATGATCGGTGCGGGCATGTATAGCTTCTCCAGGATGACTCGATATTTTTACGAGCGCGTCACAAAAAGCCCATGGCGTTGTTGCGTTGCCTCGCCGTACTCGCGTACTGTCTTCGGCAACGACGCCTAGCCCTGGGCATCTTGTGACGTGCTCTCGGCGCAGCCCATATCCGGTTCGGCCACCAGTATTGTGTAGCGCGCTTTAATCCAAGTATATAGCTATTTAACAAGCAAAATGTTTTTTTAAATCTATTCCGTCGAGCAATATTTCTTGTATTGCATGATTGCAACTCATATTTGGTGTTTTTTATATGAAAAAAAACGCGGGATTTAAAAATGGCGAGATGGGTGGGGCAATATCGGGCCCAGGCGCGGCATTAGCGGCATGGCATGCCCCGCAGGCTGGTAGAATTAGGTTTTCCAGTCCTCACACTTCCTACTATGTCCGGCAATTCTTTTGGCAAGCTGTTTACTGTTACCACTTTCGGCGAATCGCATGGTCCGGCCATCGGCTGCGTGATCGATGGCTGTCCGCCGGGATTGATCCTGTCGGAAGCCGATATCCAGCCCGAGCTGGACCGCCGCAAGCCGGGCACCTCGCGCCACGTGACGCAGCGCCAAGAATCCGATACGGTCGAGATTCTCTCCGGCGTGTACCAGGGCGTGACGACGGGGACACCGATTGCCCTGCTGATCCGCAACGAAGACCAGCGCAGCAAGGATTACGGCAACATCGCGGAAAGCTTCCGCCCCGGCCACGCCGACTATACCTACTGGCATAAGTACGGCGTGCGCGATCCGCGCGGCGGCGGACGTTCGTCGGCGCGCCTGACGGCGCCCGTCGTGGGCGCGGCGGCGATCGCCAAGAAATGGCTGCTGCAGCAGTACGGCACCACGTTCAAGGGTTGCATGAGTCAGCTGGGCGACATCGCCGTGCCGTTCCAGTCGTGGGAACACGTGCATGCGAACCCCTTCTTTGCCGCCAGCGGCGACGCGGACCTGATCGCGCGCATGGAAGAGGCGATGGACCAGCTGCGCCGCGACGGCGACTCGATCGGCGCGCGCATCGACGTGATCGCGCAAAACGTGCCGGTCGGCCTGGGCCAGCCCATCTATGACAAGCTCGACGCCGACATCGCCTACGCCATGATGGGCATCAATGCCGTGAAGGGCGTGGAAATCGGCGCCGGTTTCGATTCGGTGGCGCAAAAGGGTTCCGAGCATGGCGACGAGCTGACACCGGAAGGCTTTATCGGTAATAACGCCGGCGGCGTACTGGGCGGCATCTCGACGGGGCAGGATATCAGCGTGTCGATCGCCATCAAGCCGACCTCGTCTATCCGCACGCCGCGCCGTTCGATCGATAAAGAGGGCAATCCCGTGATGGTGGAAACCTTCGGTCGCCACGACCCGTGCGTGGGCATCCGCGCCACGCCGATCGCCGAAGCCATGCTGGCGCTGGTGCTGATCGACCACGCCCTGATGCACCGCGCGCAATGCGGCGATGTCAGCGTGAATACGCCGAAGTTGAAGTAAGCTGAATGTTGTCGGATGACGGGCCTGCGGCCCTGATCCGACCTGCGACCTGGATGGTCGTTTTCTCGTTTAACAACGACACTTGCGACACCTGACAAAACCGTAGCGAGCGGAAGGGAGAGGTGGCTAAGAAGCGCAACCGTACTAAGTACGGGGGCGCCGAGCCGGTGAGCATCGCAGGCCGCCTATGCCGACGCGCAGTAGGTTTGGTCAGGTGTCCTCATGCCACCTTATTCGCCACCAATTCCAATTGGTGCCGCATCTCCACCGACTGCACCAATAACGCCCGGATATCGTTGATCAGGTTGAATTCCGTCTGGTTCAATTGAATCGGCGGGAAGCTGTCGTCCCAGTCGCCATACAAAAATCCCGTGGGATGGCCGTTGGCCGACAGGGGCAGCACAACGAAGCTGCGTGCTTCCGACAGCGTGGCCTTCCACCATTGCGGCAGCTTGGCGGCGAATTTCGGGTCGCGCGCGTTGTCGATGAAGATCACGCGGTCGCTATTGAGGGCGGCGTGGAAGACGTTCGGCTCATACGCGTCGCCAAACACCATCAGATCCTGCAGGTCGGCCATGCCTTCGCCCATGCTGATGCGCGCCGAATACAGATGATCCCTGTGGTTGCGCACGAACGCCACCGAGCGTGAAAAATCAAAACCCTGGTGCAGCGTTTCGAGCGCCATCGACACCATCTGGCCCGGGCTGGCGCTGCCGATGGCGCCGCGCAGGTCGGCCAGGCCGCCGATCAGCACGCGGTTGCCTTCGGCGCGCATGCGCGTCGACGCCAGCTGGCGCGCGCGCCGTTCGGCCGGTTTCGACAGGGGCGCGATCGACAGGTCGGCCGCCGCCATGGCTTTCGCCTTGTCCACCGCCGCCACCAGGTCGGTCGCGGTGATGCCCAGGGTGCCCGCGTAGTCGTCGATCAGTGCATGCACCTGCGCCGCGCCGGCCGCGTCGTCATGCCACAGCGAGTCGGCGCAGCGCGCCGCCATGGTCGACAGTCCCGCCATCCAGTCGGCGCCGCTGACGGGCGAGTCGTCCGGCGACGGCTCCATCGGGCGCATGCCGTTGATCAGGTGCTGCGGCAAGCCCCAGTGGGCGGCCGTGGCATAGCCCACCTCCGGCAGCGACAGGCCGAGGATTTCGCGCGCGGCGGCCGCCTCGTTGCCGGGTCCTCCGTGCGCCTGCATGCGCGCCCAGAAATCGGTCATATAGAACGTCACCATCATGCGGCCCAGCGTATGCAGCATCGAGCAGACGACGGCCTGCTCCGCCTGCAGGCTGCCGGCGCTGGTGGCCACCTGCTGCGCCACCATCCCGGCCAGCACGGCCTTTTCCATTTCTACGTGAGCGCTGACGGAATCGGGCGAGGCCTGCGACAGCTCCTCGATCAGTTTCAGGCCCAGCGCCAGGTGGCCGATGGCGTCGATGCCCAGCACCAGCACGGCCTTCGACACCGTGTTGACGCGCTGGCCGAAGGCCGAATACATGCCGCTGTTGGCCAGCCTGAGCACCTTGTGCGTGAGGACAGGGTCGGACAGCACCGTTTGCGTGATGTCGAATTCGTGGTCATCCTCGCCGCGCATGGCGCCCAGGATGGCGCTGATGGCTTTGGCGAAGCCGGGCATGTCGCCCTGCTGGCGCGTGCGCGCCCACAGCAGGTCCAGGGTGTTTTTGCCGAGCTGTGTCGGCGCCGTGAAATGACCTGGATTCATTGCACCCCTCCGCGCGGTTCATTGGCAGACGGCACAGGCACCAGCGCCGCATAGGTTTTGTCGCTCAAGGCCGAAAGCGCGGCGTGGGCCGGCATCGGCTTGCCCGTCAGGTAGCCTTGCACATACTGGCAGCCGCGCGACTCGATGAAGTGCATCTGCTCCTCGGTTTCCACGCCCTCGGCCACCACCGACAGGTTCAAATGCTTGGCCAGGTCGAGAATGGTGTTGCAGATGGCCGCATCCTTGCTCGATTCGGGCAAGTCCTTGATGAAGGTGCGGTCGATCTTCAGCACGGAAATCGGAAAGCGCTTCAGATACGCGAGCGAGGAATAGCCGGTGCCGAAATCGTCGATGGCGATGCGCGCGCGGCGCTCCGTCATCTTGACGAGAATGGTTTCCGCATGCACGGGATCGATCATCAGGGTGCCTTCCGTGATTTCCAGCACCAGGTGTTCGCCGGAGAGTCCCGAGAACGCGATGGCGTCATCGAGCACGTCGAGGAATTTGTCGTTGCGGAACTGGCGCGGGCTGATGTTGACGGAGATGTACAGCGGCCGCCGGGCCACTTCCTGGAACTGCTTGAGCTGCACGCAGGCCGCCTTCAGCGCCCAGGCGCCCAGCAGGTTGATCAGGCCATTGGCTTCGGCAATCGGGATGAAGCGCACGGGCGGCACCAGGCCCAGGGTCGGGTGCTTCCAGCGCATCAGGGTTTCGAAACCCTGGATCTGCCGCGTGTGCGCATCGACGATGGGCTGGTAAAAGAGCAGGAATTCGCCTTCGCGCACGGCGTGGAACATGGCCGCTTCCAGCGAAATATCGTGTTCCGACGGGCCGTTCAGGCGCGGGCTGTAGACCAGGCAGCGGGCCTTGCCCGTTTCCTTGGCGCGCGACATGGCCGCATCGGCCAGCGCCACCAGGCGCACCTCATCTTCCGCGTGCAGCGGATAGATCGCCACGCCGACGGACGCCCCCACGTAGATCGTGTGGCCGTCGACTTCGAACGGCGCCTGCAGGGTGGCCAGCAGGCGGCCTGTCACCAGCTTGATCTGCGCGTCGGTGGCGCTGCCGGGCAGCACGGCGACGAATTCATCGCCGCCCACGCGCGCCAGGGTGTCGCTGTCGCGCAGGGTCTTGCGCAGGCGCGCCGCGGCCAGGCGCAGCACGGCGTCGCCGACCGGGTGGCCCAGGCCATCGTTGACCTTTTTAAAACCATCGAGGCCGATGGTGGCGACGGAAAAGCCCTGGCCCGAACGGGCCGCCTGGGCGATCACCATGCGGATGCGGTCCGACAGCAGCAAGCGGTTCGGCAGGCCCGTGAGCGCATCGTGCGTGGCCATGTGGCGCAGCCGTTCTTCCGTGTTGTGCTGGGCCGACGTGTCGCGTCCGACCACCAGCAATTCGGCGATGCCGGACGCGTTCATATAAGAGGACAGGCGCAGTTCGAACCAGATTTCCTGGTCCGGCGTTTGCAGGCGCACTTCCAGGCGACCCGGTTCTTCCAGCGCGTCTTCCAGCGCCGCTTGCAGGGCCGCGCGCGACGCCTCGGTGGCCAGCGGCAGCAGCAAATGGCCGGACAGGCCCGAGGGGGCGCCAAACAGGGTGGCCGCGCGCTTGCTGGCGAACAGGATCAGGCCGTCCGTATCGAGCCGGAACACGACGTCGCCTGCCTCTTCCATGAGGTTGTCCAACTCGTGGCGGGCCTCGCGGTGGGCGGCGGATGGGGTACTGGAAAACATCGTGCTGGCTTTTACCTTTTTGTTATCAGTGCCGGCGCTCGCTGCAGGGCAGGGCGCCAACGGAAAGAGTGCATCGTGCGTGACGCGCGCCATAGGGGCCGGAAGGGCGGCAACAGGAACGCGATCCACACGAAATGTATCATTGAAAAGCACCCGATTACATGAAATAGAGCAACATTGCTTCAGGTTTTGTAAATATTCCTGCCTTGTATGAAAAAAATCATACGCGCGACACACGTGGGTATTTTCATTCCGCATGGAAACATTTATCTGCGCTTGCTTCCACTGGCGCGCTTGCCCCGCCATGCGCTTTGCGCTAGTCTGGCTGGCAGACGGTGTTGACGGTGCGCCAGCGACGGCAAGGGCGCCATGATAACAAATCGGAGGTGACGCCCTTGAATGCCTTTGACACGCATGAAGTTTTCAACCAGGCCGCGCCGTTTGAAAACGTCAATCTGTTCGCCTGCGACCCGGCGCTGACCGAGGCGCTGCAGCGCGAGGGCGGCGGCGCGGCGCTGCGGGAGCTTGACGCGCTGGGCGAAAAGCTGGGGCGCGCCGAGACGTATGCGCTGGCGCGCCTGGCCAATATCCACACGCCCGAGCTGCAGCAGTTCGACCGGGCCGGGCGCCGCATCGACGAGGTGCTGTTCCATCCCGCCTGGCATGAGCTGATGGCCATCCTCGTCGGCGCGGGCGCGCACGCGTCGCCCTGGGCGTCGCCCGGTCCCGGCGCCCAGGTGGCGCGCGCGGCGGCCTATCTATTGGTGGGGCAGGTGGAAAACGGCACGCAGTGTCCCGTGACGATGACGTATGCCTCGGTGCCGGCCCTGCGCCAGGCGCTGGACCTGCCGCAGATCGCGCAGCGCTGGCTGCCGACTATCCTCTCGCGCCAGTACGATCCCCGCTCCCTGCCCGTGGAGCAGAAGCGCGGCGCCCTGGTCGGCATGGGCATGACGGAAAAGCAGGGCGGTTCCGACGTGCGCAGCAACACCACGCGCGCCGTGCCCGTGCCGGCGGACGAGGCGCAAGCCCTGTTCGGCGCCGAGGCGGGCGGCGCCTGGCGCATCGTCGGCCACAAATGGTTTTTTTCGGCGCCCCAGTGCGACGCGCACCTGATCCTGGCGCAGGCGGACGAGGGGGGATTGTCGTGCTTCTTCCTGCCCCGCTACCTGCCCGACGGCAGCCGCAACGCCATCCGCGTGCAGCGCCTGAAGGATAAGCTGGGCAACCGCTCGAACGCTTCGTCGGAAGTGGAATTTACGAATGCCTACGGCTGGCTGGTGGGGCAGGCGGGGCGGGGCATTCCGACCATCCTGGAAATGGCCAGCCATACGCGCCTCGATTGCGTGCTGGGCAGCACCGGCATCATGCGCGCCGCCTTGACGCAGGCGCTGCACCATGCGCGCCAGCGGGCCGTGTTCGGCAAGCCGCTGGCCGAGCAGCCCCTGATGCAGAACGTGCTGGCCGACCTGGCGCTCGAATCGGAAGCCGCCACGGCCTTCGCGCTGCGCCTGGCCCGCTGTTTCGATGAAAAGGACGAGGCAGGGCAAGCGCTGCTGGCGCGCGTGCTCACGCCGGCCGGCAAGTACTGGATCTGCAAGCGCGGGCCGGGCTTCGGCGCGGAAGCCATGGAGGTGCTGGGCGGCACCGGCTATGTGGAAGACGCGCCGCTGGCGCGCCTGTACCGCGAACTGCCCGTCAATTCGATATGGGAAGGCTCGGGCAACGTCATGTGCCTCGACGTCTTGCGCGCCTTCGGCAAGTCGCCGGCCGCGCGTGACGCCCTGGCGGCCGAGCTGGCGCTGGCCGGTGATGACGATGCCATTTTTGCCAGCTATCGGGCGCGCCTGCTGGCCGACCTGGACGGGCCGCAGACGGATGAATTTGGCGCCAGGCAACTATCCGAGCGCATCGTGCTGGCCGTGCAGGCGGCCTTGCTGCTGCGCCATGCGCCACCGTTTGTCGCGCAGCCATTCCTGCAGTCGCGGCTGGCGCAGGCGCCGGGCGGGGCGTACGGCCGCTTGCCGGCCGGCACCGATTGCGCGGCCATCCTGGCGCGCGCCTTGCGCGAGTGCTGAGTTCGCGTCAGCCTGGGCACGCAATTATTTCAAAAATTCCGGCCACAGGCGGGCTGGGGGCTGGGATAATGCTGCAATCCATTATTTTATCGATACATGGCGCCTGCGGCGATGCTTGCCGCCGCGCCAGAGAGCAGAGAAAGAACAACAAGATGAAACAAGATACACGCTTCCCGAATTTGTTCATTACCGATCACCCATTGATCCAGCACAAACTGAGCCACATGCGCGAACACGACACGTCGACGCGCACCTTCCGTGAATTGCTCAAGGAAATCACCTTGCTGATGGGCTATGAAATCACGCGCGACCTGCCGCTGACCACGCGCGAAATCAAGACCCCGCTCGTCACCATAGACGCGCCCGTCATTGCAGGCAAGAAACTGGCCATCGTGCCCATCCTGCGCGCCGGCATCGGCATGAGCGATGGCTTGCTGAACCTGGTGCCATCGGCGCGCGTGGGCCACATCGGCGTGTACCGCGACCCGGCCACGCACATGCCCGTGGAGTATCTGGTGCGCCTGCCAGACCTGAACGAGCGCACCTTCATCCTGTGCGACCCGATGGTCGCGACCGGCAATTCGGCCGTGTACGCCGTCGACGTGCTGAAAAAGCGCGGCGTGACGGACGAACAGATCATCTTCCTGGCCCTGGTTGCCGCACCGGAAGGCGTGACCGTGTTCCAGAACGCGCATCCGAACGTCAAGATGTTCTGCGCCGCGCTCGATTCGCACCTCGATGACCACGCCTATATCGTGCCGGGCCTGGGCGACGCGGGCGACCGTATCTTCGGCACCAAGTAAGCCGATCAGGCGAGTCTTGCGATGGCAACCTTGATCGACCCGGATTTTCGCGCGCGTTTGCGCGCCCTGAACGAAAAATATGCGGCCGGCATCCCGGCCCAGATGCTGGCGATCACGCAGGCAAGCGACCGCTGCGATAGCGAAGGCCCCCGTCTGGCGCCGCTGACGGAGCTGCACCGCGCACTGCACGCGGTGGCCGGTTCGGCCGCCACCTTCGGCTTTGCCGCGCTGGGCCAGGAGTGCCGCCGCATCGAACAGCTGGTACGCGCCATGCTCAATGCCCCTGCGCAAGCGGTGGCGGATTGGCCCGCCGTGCGGGCACAGGTGGCGGCGCTGCTGGACTGGGCCGCGCGCGATGCGGGCGCCACCCATTTCAGCGTATGAGCGACAGCGCTATCGAGATGTGGTTGCAATGATTCATTTGATGCAACGCAAAGCACCCGCGTCGCAGATTGGGATATAGTGTCTCCATGCCGCTGGTACAGGGCGCCGCAAGACGGGGATTTGGCTATTAAAGTGGTGTTCGCAAGTTTATTTTGCGAAAGAATGGTTTTTCTCAGTTTTGTTGGTATAATTGGGCATCGTTGGATTCGAGGTAGTAGTGCAGTTTGTCTGTCATTTCTTTCTTGCTTCAAACGATATAACGGGCGCAAGCCCAACTTAACTGAAATAGGAAATTGTAATGGCAACTGGCATCGTAAAATGGTTCAATGATTCGAAGGGTTTCGGCTTTATTACCCCTGACGAAGGCGGCGAAGATCTGTTCGCTCACTTCTCGGCTATCCAGTCGAACGGCTTCAAGTCCCTGCAAGAGAACCAACGCGTTTCTTTTGAAGTGACCGCTGGCCCTAAAGGCAAGCAAGCTTCGAACATTCAGCCAATCTAATACGCTGGATCAAACGAAATAAAGAAATCCTCGGTCTCCGGGGATTTTTTTTCGCCTGAATTTCCGTGAGGCACCGGTTTTGCGTGGGCTACGTGGCTCTTTTGGCATGCTTCGCGTCACCAACTAATGCTGATCCGGGTGCTAAGGCTGTTTCCTCATACGTCACGACGCCGGACAAAACCGTCGCGAGCGGAAGGAAGAGGTTGCCGAGAAGCGCCCCCGTACCTGGTACGGGGGCGCCGCGCCGGTGAGCATCGCCGGCTGCAAAGCGCGCCGCGCAGTAGGTCTGATTGGGCGTCCTCAAATAGCGCGCTCACGCCAGTAGTCAGGCTGCGAATACGAATGCCTTAGAAAATCCACGAACGCCCGTATGCGCAACGGCAGGTGGCGGCGCTGGGCGAACACGGCGTAAATGTCATTGCCCGGCGCGGCGAACTGGTCCAGCACCGTCACCAGCTGGCCAGAGGCGATCTCCGCGCCCACTTCCCACATCGAGCGCCAGGCCAGGCCCTTGCCGGCCAAGGCCCAGTCGTGCAGCACTTCGCCATCGTTGCACACCATATTGCCGGCCACCTTTAAAATCACGTTCTTGCCGTTTTCGCGGAAGGTCCAGCCCCGCTGGCTGCCTTCGCTGCTGATCGCCAGGCAATTGTGTTTCGCCAGGTCGGCCGGGATGCGCGGCGTGCCGGCCCGCTTCAGATAGGCGGGAGAGCCGACCAGCACGCGCTGGTTGTCCGCCAGCTTGGTGCTCACCAGAGACGAATCGGACAGGCTGGCGATGCGGATGGCCACGTCGATGCCTTCGCCGATCAGGTCGACGAGGCGGTCATTCAGGTTCAGCGACACCGTCACGTCGCGGTGCTCGGCCACGAACGAGGGGATCAGGGGCGCCACGTGCTGGCGGCCGAAGCCGGCCGGCGCGGAAATGAGCAAATGGCCGCTGGCCTTCACGCTGCGCTCGGCCACGGCCGCTTCCGCCTCTTCCAGTTCGCCCAGGATGCGCTGGCAATCTTCCAGGAAGGCGGCGCCCTCGTTCGTCAAGGCCAGCTTGCGCGTCGTGCGTTGCAGTAACTTGACGCCCAAGCGCTGCTCCAGCGCGTCGAGGCGGCGGCCGATCATGGCCGGCGCGATCCCCTCTGCGCGCGCGGCGGCCGACAGGCTGCCTTTCGCCACGACTTCCACGAACGTTGATATTTGTCTGAACTGGCCCATGTTGTGCTCCCGCAATGCCATCATTTGTGATAAAAACGCATAGATGAAGTGATTTTTAATCTCGTTTCCATGCCTTATAGTGCAATACTATAGAACAAACGCGCCGCCTGGCAGAGTGTTTTTGCGCCTCTGTCCGGCTTGCCAGCGCAGTCGTTCCGCTTATACTTGGATCACCAGATTACCTTTGCTTATATTTACTAAAAACCGGAGAACTTCATGACGCAGAACACGATCGCCCTTCCCGAAGGCATGCAAATCACGGGGGAAATCAAGCCCGGCTACGAACAGATCTTGACGCCGGCGGCGCTGGCGCTGGTGGCCAAGCTGACGCGCGCCTTCGAGCCGCGCCGCCAGGAATTGCTGGCCGTGCGCGTGGAACGTGCCAAGCGCCTCGACGCGGGCGAGCGTCCTGATTTTCTGCCAGAAACCGCACATATCCGTGACGGCGACTGGAAGATCGCGCCGATCCCGAAGGCGCTGGAATGTCGCCGCGTGGAAATCACCGGTCCCGTCGAGCGCAAGATGGTCATCAACGCCTTCAATTCCGGCGCGGACAGCTACATGACGGACTTCGAGGATTCGAACACGCCGAACTGGGACAACCAGCTGACGGGCCAGATCAATATGTTCGACGCCGTGCGCAAGACGATTTCGCTGGAGCAAAATGGCAAGTCGTATAAGCTGAACGACAAGATCGCGACACTCGTCGTGCGTCCACGCGGCTGGCACCTCGATGAAAAGCACGTGCTGGTCGACGGCAAGCGCATTTCCGGCGGTATTTTTGATTTCGCCCTGTTCATGTTCCATAACGCCAAGGAACAACTGGCACGCGGCGCCGGCCCGTATTTCTACCTGCCGAAGATGGAATCGCACCTGGAAGCGCGCCTGTGGAACGATATCTTCGTCATGACGCAAAACGAGTTGGGCTTGCCACAAGGCACGATCAAGGCGACGGTCCTGATCGAAACCATTCTGGCGGCGTTTGAAATGGATGAGATCCTGTACGAATTGAAAGAACACAGCTCGGGCCTGAACGCGGGCCGCTGGGATTACATCTTCTCGTGCATCAAGAAGTTCAAGCTGGACAAGGACTTCTGCCTGGCTGACCGCGCGAAAGTCACGATGACGGCGCCGTTCATGCGCGCCTACGCCTTGCTGCTGCTGAAAACCTGCCATAAACGCGGTGCGCCAGCCATTGGCGGCATGGCTGCCTTGATCCCGATCAAGAACGATCCGGAAAAGAACGACATCGCCATGGGCGGTGTGCGCAACGACAAGGCGCGCGACGCCACCGACGGCTACGACGGCGGCTGGGTTGCCCATCCTGGCCTGGTCGAGCTGGCCATGGGCGAGTTCACCAAAGTGCTCGGCGACAAGCCGAACCAGATCGACAAGCAGCGTCCCGACATCGACGTGAAAGCGTCGGACTTGCTGAATTTCCAGCCGGAAGCACCGATCACGGAAGCGGGCTTGCGCTACAACATCAACGTGGGCATCCATTACCTGGGCAGCTGGCTGGCCGGCAACGGTTGTGTGCCTATCCATAACCTGATGGAAGACGCGGCCACGGCCGAGATCAGCCGCTCGCAAGTGTGGCAATGGATTCGTTCCAGCAAGGGCGTGCTGGAAGACGGCCGCAAGGTGACGGCCGAGATGGTGCGCGCCATGATTCCGGAAGAGCTGGCCAAGGTGCAGCGCGATGCGCCAGGCGGCAACGGCCCGACCTATGTGCGCGCCGGCCAGATTTTCGAGGAAATGTCGACGTCGGAGTCGTTCGCCGAGTTCCTGACCTTGCCGCTGTATGAGGAAATCTGATCCTGATCAAATAGATCGATAAAAAAAAATCCCGGCGATGCCACAAAGCATCTGCCGGGATTTTTTATGGCGGAAGGGTGGACTTAAAAGCTGTTTTTCCACATCCGTAGCGCGGCGAACGCTTCCACGGGCGAGGCGTCCGCCGCCAGCTTGCCTTCCACCTTCAGGCTGGTCAGGATCGCCGGTTCGCGGTAGCGCAGGAAGGGGTTCGTGGCTTTTTCCAGAGCAATGGTCGACGGCACGGTCGACAAACCTTGCTGGCGCTTTTCCGTGTCGCTGGCGATGCGTTCCTGCAAGGCCTGATTGCCCGGCTCGACGGCGTTGGCGAAGCGCAGATTGGACAAGGTGTACTCATGCGCGCAAAATACCTCGGTATCGTCGGGCAGGGCGGCCAGCTTGCCCAGCGAGTCGGCCATCTGCCCCGGCGTGCCTTCGAACAGACGGCCGCAGCCGCCCGCAAACAAGGTGTCGCCGGAAAACAGCCACGGCGCGCCATTGCGCGCGTCGCGCTGGCGCACATAGGCGATATGCCCCTTGGTGTGGCCGGGAACGTCGATGACGGTCATCCGCAAACCCAGCTCTGGCACGTAGGCGACATCGCCTTCGGCAAGCGGTTCCGTGATGGCTGTGATAGCCTCATTGCGCGGGCCGAAGACGGGCACGGCGAAATGCTGCAACAATGCAGGCACGCCACCCGTGTGGTCGGCGTGGTGGTGCGTGAGTAAAATGGCGGACAAGGTCAACTGATGGGCTTGCAGCGCATCGAGGATGGCCGTCGCATCGCCGGGGTCGACCACGGCGGCATGGCGGCCGTCATGGATCAGCCACAGGTAATTGTCGGCAAAGGCGGGCACGGCAAGTACCGATAAAGCGTGTTCAGGGGAGTGTGTCATGAGCAAGAGAGAAAACTGAATGGACAGTGCGGCATCCGAAAAATCCATTATAGCGCTTGACGGCTGGCTGCAGACGCCGGCAGGTCTCTACGTGCGTGCCTGGGAGCAGCAATGCCTCGACAGCCTGACCGTCGATATCTTCGGTTTTAACGCCGTGCAGATCGGCTTGCCACAGCTCGACGCGCTGGCGGCCAGCCGCATGCCGAACAAATGGCTGCTCGACGCGCGCCTGCCGTCGCGCCCGCCGCAGGAAAGCCGTTTGACCCTCGTGTCGGCCTTCGACGAGCTGCCGTTCGACTCGCAAAGCCTGGACCTGGTGGTCTTGCCGCACGTACTAGAATTTGCCGCCGAGCCGCACCAGGTCTTGCGCGAAGTCGAGCGCGTGCTGATCCCGGAAGGGCGCGTGATCGTCTGCGGCTTCAATCCGGCCAGCCTGTGGGGCATGCGCCAGGGCCTGGGACGGGTCACGGGCCGTCATTATCTGCCGCAAGCGGGCGAACTGATCTCTATGCCGCGCATGAAAGACTGGTTAAAATTGCTGAACATGGGCGTCAGCCAAAGCCACTTCGGCTGCTACGCGCCTGCCTGCAAGACGGAAAAATGGCTGCGTCGCAACGCCTTCATGGACAAGGCCGGTGCGCGCTGGTGGCCATATCTGGGCGCAGTGTATATAGTGCAGGCGATCAAGCGCGTCAAAGGGATGCGTTTGATCGGTCCGGCGTGGACCAAGAAACCGGCGACGGCGCCCGCAGGCGCACCGGTCACGAATAAAAGGCGGGAACAGCAAGATGGATAAGGTTGAAATTTATGCCGATGGCGCATGCAAGGGCAATCCCGGCACGGGCGGCTGGGGCGCGCTGATGGTGGCCGATGGCGCCAAGAAAGAAATTTACGGCGGGGAACTGAATACGACGAATAATCGCATGGAATTGATGGCCGTGATCGAAGCCTTGACGGCGCTCAAACGTCCCTGCCAGGTAGTGCTGTATACCGATAGCCAGTACGTGCAAAAGGGTATCAGCGAATGGATCCACGGCTGGAAAGCGCGCGGCTGGAAGACGGCGTCCAAGGCGCCCGTCAAGAACGTCGACCTGTGGCAGGCGCTCGATACGGCCCAGGCCGTGCATGAAGTGGAATGGCGCTGGGTGCGCGGCCATAACGGCCATCCGGGCAATGAGCGCGCCGATCAGCTGGCCAACCTGGGCGTGGAAACCGTGCGCGCCTGAGAACGCCCAACCAGACCTACTGCGCGTCGCGCTTTGCGGCTGGCGATGCTCACCGGCTCGGCGCCCCCGTACCAAGTACGGTTGCGCTTCTCTGCCACAAATCACTGTCGCTCGCTACGGTTTTGTTGGGCATTCGGGCATACCGTGATGTAATCGAAGGGCACAGGTTTGCTATACTGTGCCCTTCGCTTTTTGCTTTTACGACTGAATCT
This sequence comes from Janthinobacterium sp. JC611, assembly GCF_018682595.1. NCBI lineage: Bacteria > Pseudomonadati > Pseudomonadota > Betaproteobacteria > Burkholderiales > Oxalobacteraceae > Janthinobacterium > Janthinobacterium sp. JC611. Next base: position 315,400 of record NZ_JAFLJN010000003.1, on the reverse strand, counting down.
GCCATGCGTCAAATTGTTCTCGATACTGAAACCACCGGCCTGAACCCGCGCACGGGCGACCGCATCCTGGAGATCGGGGCGGTCGAACTGAACAACCGCATGTTGACGGGTAATAATTTTCACCATTACATCAATCCCGAGCGCGACTCGGAAGAGGGCGCATTGGCCGTCCACGGCTTGACGACGGAATTTCTCAGCGACAAGCCGAAATTCGCGGAAATCGCGGAAGAATTCCGCGCGTTTATCGCCGGTGCCGAACTGATCATCCACAACGCCCCGTTCGATATCGGCTTCCTCAATGCGGAATTCAAGCGTCTGAACCTGCCGCCCGTCCACGAGCAGGTGCATGGCGTGATCGACACCCTCGTGCAGGCGAAGGAAATGCATCCCGGCAAGCGCAACTCGCTCGACGCCCTGTGCGACCGCTACGGCGTCTCGAACGCCCACCGCAAACTGCACGGCGCGCTGCTCGACTCCGAATTGCTGGCCGACGTCTACCTGGCCATGACGCGCGGCCAGAACAGCCTCAGCATGGAAGAAGAAGTGGAGGTGGCCGCCGACGGCGCCGCCCTGGAAATCGTGCCCCTGGCCGAAGTCATTTTTCAGAGCGCCACGGCCGACGAGCTGGCCGCCCACGAAGCCACCATCGCCGGCCTCGACAAGGCCGCAAAAGGCCAGTGCATCTGGACCGCCGTCACATCGCCGCCAGCGGCCGCCTGAGGAAAAAGCGGGGAGATGGTAAATTTCCTGTCGCCAGCCCTTGCAGATGCCGCAACACCTATGCGATAATTCGCCTCGCTTCGGGAGGTTAGCTCAGGGGTAGAGCACTGCATTCACACTGCAGGGGTCGCAAGTTCGAAACTTGCACTTCCCACCAAAATTTTCGTCTATATTCAATGACTTGAGATTTTACATCTTGTCGGAATATGAACTTGGGGCAATGGGATTTTTATTCCACCGCCTAGCCTCAACGATACGGCCGCTTCCTGCGGCCGTTTTCACGTTCAGGGAGTCCACAAGCTTAGCTTGCGGGCGGTTCCTCTCGACGGAATTGTTAAGCTAAACCAGCGCCACACCTATTTGTTGCCAGCGCCAGCCGGTGCGTTGCTGCGTCCACCGCCGGATGGCTTGCCCGTGCCACTTGGCCACCCTCCGCCATTTCCTGGCCCACGGCCACTCCCAGCTGCCCCGCCACCTTTACTGCCATTACCTTGGGAGCCACCAATACGGCCCCCGTTATTGCCGCTACCTTTGCTCATTTTTATCTCCTTTCCGGATCACTGCAAGTTGCATCACTCTCCGGTAAAGCGATGCATTGCGAAAGCTTGGCCTACGTAGGATGCCCCATGGAAGGTCGGTGCGATCCCGCTGCACTAGATTTTTGCCAGCGCGTCGATTTCCCTGAGAATCAACTGCGGCTCAAAGTTAGACAGACGGTCACGTGGACTGTCGAGGTGCAGTTCGCCGCCCGGCGCCAGCACTTTCTTGGGTCTCGTGCCACTTCGGTGATTCTTGCTCGTTGCAGCTTCGTTGGCCAAGTAATGCGTCAATTCGGCCGCCAGCATCCGCTCGGCGAGCATCTTCTTGAACTGGACGGCCAAACCAGACTCGCCAAGGATAGACTCAGCGTTCTTGTCCTGAACTTGGGCCAGCCGCTGGTCGATCAGATCAACTGGGAATGGATACGGCTCTTTCTTTTTGCGTGATTTCTTGGTGGTCATCGTGTCGGTCGTGGAACAGCCCTTTCGGTATTATTTCATGACCCCGTTCCACACAGAAATTCTACAGGCTCGATGAATGCGAATAATATGGGCGGTCAATCCAAGCGATAGTCTGCGCCAGGCTTGGTTGCGCAAACGCCGGTTCTCTCGTATTGACTGCGATGCTGGCTTGACCACGACGAGCTTACATACTTCCGTGTACCGCCTCCCTCCCAAGCTCTGCTCTTGCGCGACTGACTTGTTTCCAGCGTTTCTCAAGCAAGGTCATTACTATATCGTCGCCGACTTGCCGAAAGTCGGCATACCACTCGCCCACTGAAGTGAACGGGAACGGCGAGTGCAGACATACCACCTCGTCGGCGACGTGTATCAGTGCTTTGCGCCCTGTGCGGGGAGCGACGGGGACCGCGATGATGATTTTTGCCGGCTTCATGCGTCGGGCGGCCCGAATCGCCATGCACATGCTCGAGCCGGTCGCAATGCCATCATCGACCAGGATGACTATCTTGTCGTGAAGCGGCAGCGCGGGTCTGCCGGCGCGATATAGAAGCTCGCGCCTTGACAGCTCCGCTCTTTCCCGGTCGATCAGGGCGCGCACCGTTGCCATCTCCGTCCCGGATGACTTGATCTTGTCCAGGCGCACCAGGCACATCCCTTCTCCCGAAACGGCGCCCAAGGCATATTCAGGCTGGCTTGGCAGTCCGAGTTTGCGCACCATCAGAATGTCGAGGGGCGCGGCCAGCGCCCGCGCCACCCTATAGGCGACAGGCACGCCGCCACGCGGCAATGCCAGCACCAGCACATCCTGACGGGCAGCGTACGCCAGCAGCCGCCGAGCGAGTAAATGGCCTGCATGAAAACGATTTTTAAACAGGGGATGCATGCATCGTCTCGCTTTGCCACCTCCTCAGTGTGACAGCAGCACGGGGAGCTTCGCTTGACTGAGCAAATGGCGCGTCGTGCCGCCCAGTATCCATTCCTGGAAGCGGCTGTGCCCGTATGCCCCCGCGACGATCAGGTCGGCGCCGCTGTCCCGGGCGTGCCGGCACAGGGCCATACCGTACTCCTCGGCGGTGACGCTGCTGTGCACTTCCACCCGCATGCCGTGGCGCGCCAGATAGGTGGCCAGATCGGCCCCGGGTTCATCGCCGTGCTGCCCAAATCGCTGGCGTGGATTGAATACGGCGATCTGTACGCGTTGTGCTCGCAGCAACATGGGCATGGCGCCCGCCACGGCGCGACTGGCTGCCGCGCTCGCGTTCCAGCCGATGACGATGTTGCGGCCGGGCGATGTCGCGGTAGCGCCGTCGTCGGGGATGACCAGCAGGGGGCGCGGGCAGTGCAGCGCCAGATAGCCGGGCAGGCGTGTCGACCAGACGAGGCCTGGATCGCTCATGTCGCTTTGGCCGGCAATGAGCAGGTCGCAATACAGGGACTGCAGTATTAATGCGTCGGCGGCGCTGCTGTCCTGAAAACGGGTTTCATAGGAGAGCACGCCAAGGCGGCTGCAACTGCTGTCGAAGCGGAGCAGCTGCTCCCTGGCCGCCTCGCGCAGCGGTTCATAGTCGAGCGGCGGCGGCGGCGCCAATGTTGCCGCGCCAAATACGATGTAGTCGAGTTGGGCGCCCCCGCTGGCCGTCGTGCCGATCAGGTGGGCGTCGTAGTCTCGCGCAAGCGCTGCCGCCACTTCCAGGCGCCGTTCGAAACCGGAAAACTGGTCCGCATACATGAGAATGGTCTTGTACATGCTCCGCTCCGCATTGGCAGGCAAGGGGATTTGAGGCCGATTTGCCGTTTCATGGATGGCAGGCGAATCCCGTACGCCCAGGGAAATTTTCATTATGGCCGGCGTGCCGATATGGGGGATGATCTGGATCAGATGTCGTCTGGGCGCGGCTTGATCTGCGTCATGCGGCATGGTGATGCCGCGATATAGGATGACAGAGCGCTGCTTCATTCATCCGTAGGAGGCCTTCTGGCTTATGCATGCCATCCCGACAGGCACGATCGGCAGTCCGTCTGAAGCGGGGCCGGGCAGTGCCATCCATGGCTGGCGGCAGCGGGCATGGCTGCTGGCCGCCATCGGCGTGCAGGCGTTACTGTTGCTCGTCGGCGGCTATGCCTGGCGCCATGCCACAGGACCGCTGCCGCACTATGCGACCGTCACGGCCGGGCGCGGCAGCGTCGCGCCGGCGGTCGTGTCCAGCGGCACCGTCAATCCCGTCACCACGATACAGGTCGGCACCTTCGGCACCTATGTGTCGGGCGTCATCCAATCCGTCCTGTGCGATTTCAATACCCGGCTGAGGGCCGGTCAGTTGTGCGCCCGCATCGATCCGCGCCCTTTGGGCGGGGCGCCTTCCCCTTGAGCGGCGCGTTGGTCGCGCGGCGCGCCGGCGCGGGTGCGTCGGCGGAACGATGGAGAGGGCCATGTCGACACGCAGGTGGCAGGCGAAACGGCAACACCGGCAGGCGGAAACGGCGCAGCTGCTCGCCTTGAGCAAGCTCGATGCCGACGCATGCTGCGCGGCGCTCGGTTCCACGCCGGCGGGGCTGGACTGGGATAGCGCACGGGCGCTGCTGCGGCGCTATGGCCCGAATGCCGTCAGCCGGGAAGAGCCGCCCGGCATGGCGCGCCAATTGCGGCAGCACGCGCGTCATCCCCTGAATGCCTTGCTGCTGGGCCTTGCGGCCGCGGCCTACGTGCTGGGCGATGGGCGGGCGGCGCTGCTGATTGTCCTGATGACCTTGCTGGCGATCGGCATGTCTTTCCTGCAGGAACATCGATCGAGTGCCGCCGCGGCGCGCCTGCGCTCGATGGTCACGAACAGCGCCAGCGTGCGCCGCCGTGGCGCGGCCGGTGACAGTGCCTGCACGGACGTGCCGATGGCAACCCTGGTGCCCGGCGATATCGTCACCCTGACGGCGGGCGACATGGTTCCTGGCGACTTGCGCCTGCTGGAAGCGAAGGATCTGTTCATCAACCAGGCGGCGCTGACGGGGGAATCCATGCCCGCCGAGAAGTTTGCCGGTCCCAGCACCCTGGCCGCCGATTCGCCGTTCGACCTGCCGAATATGTGTTTCATGGGCGAGAACGTGCTGAGCGGCTATGCCACGGGCCTGATCGTGCGCACGGGCGGTATGACTTTTTTTGGCGAACTGGCGGACCAGGCGGCCGGCAGCCGGCCCGCCACGGCTTTTGATGTGGGCGTGCGGCAATTCACCTGGCTGATGATACGTTGCATCGCCGTCATGGTGCCCCTGGTCTTGCTGATCAACGGCTTGAGCAAGCATGACTGGCTGGAAGCGCTGATGTTCGCGCTGGCCGTCGGCGTCGGGCTGACGCCGGAAATGCTGCCGATGCTCGTCACGGTCAACCTGGCCAAGGGGGCGCTGGCCATGTCGCGCACGCAGGTCATCGTCAAGCGCCTTGATGCGATTCAAAATCTGGGTGCGATGGATATCTTGTGTACCGACAAGACGGGCACCTTGACGCAGGACCGCATCCTGCTCAAGCGCCACCTGGACTTGCACGGCAAGGAATCCGAACGCGTGCTGCGTTATGCGTGGATGAACAGCCATTTTCAGTCGGGCTTGAAGAATCTGCTCGACGTGGCCGTGTTAAAACATGTCGAACTACATGGCTTGCTGGGCGTGGATGCGGGCTATGCCAAGGTCGATGAAATCCCCTTCGATTTTTCCCGGCGGCGTCTGTCCGTGGTGGTGGCCACGCCGGAAGGGCGCCACCTGATGGTCTGCAAGGGAGCGGTCGAAGAAATCATGGCCGTCTGCAGCGGCTACGAGGCGGACGGCGAGCGTGGCGTGCTCGATGCGACGCATATTGCCGCCGCCAAGGAGCAGACGCGGGCATTGAATGACGATGGTTTTCGCGTCGTCGCCATCGCCTACAAGGACGTTGCCGAGAATAAAGATGCTTATCGCGTCGCCGACGAGGCGGGCCTGACCCTGGCCGGCTATATCGCCTTCCTCGATCCCCCCAAGGAGAGCGCCGCCGCCGCGCTCAAGGCGCTGGCGGACAGTGGCGTGGCCGTGAAAATCCTCACCGGCGATAACGACGTCATCACCCGCAAGGTGTGTCGCGAGGTCGGCCTGGACGCGGGCGAGGTGGTGCTGGGCAGCCGCATCGACAGCCTGGACGACGTGGCGCTGGCCGATCTGGCGCAGCGCACGCGCGTCTTTGCCAAGCTGGCGCCGGCGCAGAAGGCGCGCGTGGTGCGTTTGCTGCGCAGCAAGGGGCACGTGGTCGGCTTTCTCGGCGACGGCATCAATGACAGTCCGGCGCTGCAAGCCGCCGACGTGGGCCTGTCGGTCGACAGCGCCGTCGATATTGCCAAGGAGGCGGCCGATATCATTCTGCTGGAAAAGAACCTGCTGGTACTGCGCAGCGGCGTACTGGAGGGGCGCAGGGTCTTTGTCAATATCACCAAATACATCCGCATGGGTTCCAGCTCGAATGTCGGCAACATGCTCAGCGTGCTGGGGGCGAGCCTGTTCCTGCCATTTTTGCCGCTGGCGCCGATCCAGGTGCTGACGAATAACCTGCTATATGATTTCTCGCAAACGGCGATCCCGACGGACAACGTGGACGCGGCCGACATCGCGCTGCCGCGGCAATGGGACATCCAGGGCATCTTCCGCTTCATGATGTTGCTGGGACCGGTCAGTTCGCTGTTCGATTACGCCACTTTTGCCATGATGCTATGGGTATTCGATGCGTGGCAGGACGCGGCGCTCTTCCAGACAGGCTGGTTTGTCGAGTCGCTGCTGAGCCAAACCCTGATCATCCATATCATCCGTACGGCGGGACCGCCCTTCGTGCACAGCCGGGCCAGCGCCACCCTGACGGCAACCGGCGCCATCGTCTGCCTGGCCGGCATCTGGCTGCCGTACTCGTCGCTGGGGGGCATCCTGGGCTTGCGTCCCTTGCCATCTGCATACTGGCTCCTGCTGCCGCTGTTGCTGTGTGCATATGGTGTGCTGGCGTATGCGGCAAAACGCTATGTCGAGCGGCGCTGGGGTCGGTAAGGCGGAAGATTTCAGCTGGTACGGCTTGTGGCGACGTAGTCGTGAGCCTGCATGCACGATTGATGCGGATCAAGGGTGGCAGTCGAGCGGCTCCTATGCTGGTGGGAGCGCCACGCGGTCTGGCCTGACGGCGGGGCCAACATCAACGGAATAACGGAGGTGCATATGTTGAGCGATAGTGAGCTACGGAAGAACGTGGAACATGAACTGGACTGGGCGGCTGATGTGACCGCCAGCGATATCGCCGTGGCGGTCAAGGATGGCGTGGTCACGCTGTCGGGTTTCGCGCACAGCTTCGGCGACAAGATGCGGGCCGAGCGCTGCGTCAAGGGCGTGGCCGGGGTGGCCGGCGTGGCCAACGATATCGAGGTGAGGCTGGCGGGCCAGGCCCGGCCCGATCCTGAAATCGCGCGCGATGCCGTGGCGGCCCTCAAGGCACAGTTGCCCAGCTCGTCCGAAGCGATCAAGGTGGTGGTGCAGGATGGCGTGCTGCGGCTGGAAGGACCGGTGGCGTGGAATTACCAGCGCCAGCGGGCCGAGGAGGCGGTGCACAACGTGCGCGGCGTGCGCAGCGTCGTCAACCAGATCAGCTTGCGGCCCAGCGCCTCGGCCGGTGAAGTACGGCAAAAGATCATTTCGGCCTTTCAGCGCAGCGCCACCGTTGACGCGGCGCGCCTGACCGTCGAGGCACACGGCCCGCGCGTGGTGCTGAGCGGCACGGTGCGTTCGTGGACGGAGCGTGAAGATGCCGAAAAAGCGGCCTGGAATGCGCCTGGCGTGACGGAAGTGGAAAACCACGTCAAGATCAATCCGACGCTGACATAGCCATGGCCGTCGGCGTAGTGCCGCTGGCCTAGTGCGGCAGGGCGCAGCTCGGGGCATGACCGTGTGCCCTTGGCTCTTTCTTGCGCCGTTCCATGCGAGTGCTGCGGCACGGCGTGAGAATGTGCGCTCTCGTCCCGGTATGCGCTCTCGGGATTGGCCCTGCCCGCAGTCATCTCGTGCTGGCTTGCTGCCTTTGGCGACGACTACCTACTCTCTATCTCTACTTCTTAGTACTTAAACTTAGGTGAGGTCGCCTGGATCGTGGCGGCCTGCAACGTCTGGCTGCCTGCTGAACGGTATCTCCTAGACGGGCGATAGCCGGGTGGCGAATTCGGGCGTGCCTTGTCCCAGGCGACCCAGTTCCGCAGCCAGTGCCGTCAATTGTTCGAGATGGTGGCCAGATCGCACTTCGTGTTCACGCAAGCACAGCCTGGCAATCGGTTCCCGATGGCACAGCGCGGCCATTTCGTCGAGCGCATCTTCGCCACCCCGTGCTCCCATGGTGCAAAACAGGCCAACCCGGTGGAAGTGCTGCCGCTGCTGCTCAATATAGTTGCGCATGGGCGCGCTCATATGGCCCGCCCAGACTGGCGTGCCGAGCACGATGAACGGATAGTCGGAGGGATGCCGTTGCGTGGCAGCGATGGGAGCGGGAATGCGACGCACGGCATCCCATACGGCGCGCAGGAAGCCGCCGGCGTTGCGGTAGGAGCGCAGCGGCTGCAGCGCTTCGATATCGGCGCCGCATGCCGCGGCCAGCGCATGGGCGGCCTGGTCGGTCACGCCGGTGCGCGAATAGTAGACGATCAGACAGCTTTTCACGGTGCATTCCTCCATGGACAGATGGTGGCGAGGTGGTGGTGGGGCGGGGCCGCGTCAGCTGGCGCTACCGTTCGGCTGCCCGTCAGTCGTGGCTGCGGCCTGCATTGCTTGGCCGGGAAAACCCACCGTCTGCGCCAGCATGATGCGCTGGGTGTCCCGCAACCCAAGGACGTGCGCCAGCACCGGGCGGTCCACCCAGGCGCGGGCCACGGTGGCGAGGCCCTGCGCGGCGCAGAACAGGTAGACGTTCTGGCTGATGAAGCCGGTGTCGAGCGCGGCATAGAATTTCTGCTCCCAGCGGGGAGCGTGATCCATCCTGGCCAGATCGGCGACATACACCAGGTTGACGGGCGCGCCGGCGACGAAGTCCTGCCAGCCGGTGGCGGCGCGCACATCGCGCTGTCCCAGCTGGCGCAGTGCGCCGGCGGCAGGTTCGAACAGGAACAGCCCGTCGTCCTGGGCCACGTAGATATCGATCTCCTGCCAGTTCTTCGCCGATGGCGCGGTGCGCTGTCCCGTCTCCTGGCGGTTCACGCCGCAGGCGGCCCACAGCAGCTGCGCCAGCACCGGCGCCGGTACCGGGCGCGACGAGAAAAGACGCTCGCTGCGCCGTTGCTCCAGCAGCTGGCACAGCGACTGGCTCAGCGGTGTCAGTGCGCTTTGTCCACTCTCGAGTGGCAGGTTGTGCAGTAGCGGATCGCTGGTCAGCAGGCTCGTTTCCGGACTCATGGCATGCTCCTTCAGATAAGGCTGGTTCAGGGTCGTGACAGCTAGCAGGAGGCGGCTGCCTCCGGATGTGGGTTCGACCTGCGGACGGGGGAAAGAGTTCGCGCTGTTTTGCCATGGCGCGGCGGCGCTGAATGGCGCCTGCCTGGACACTTGGCAGACTGAGCATTTACCGTATTGTTTCGCGTCAACTCTCCTTCATATTTTTTTCCACGCCTTTGTCGCACATCAAAGTGCCCAGCGCGCGCCGTCCTAGTATGATGCTTCCGCGCCGGTCATGTACGGCGCATCACGACAGGCTGCAAGCACAGGAGGACGTATGCATATCCAGCACCATATCAAGGCATGGCTTTTTGCCGGATTCTTAGGCGCACTCGCCGGTGGCGCCACGGCGCAGTCCGGCGATGGCGCGGCTGCCAGGAATGAGGCGGGCGCCGAGACGGCGCAGACGGCGGCGCAACGGGTGACGGAAGCGCTGGCGGTAGTGCGCCAGCTCGACGCGGAACCGCGCATGAAGCAACTGCTGCAGCAGGCAAAAGGCGTGCTGATCGTTCCTTCCTACGGGCGGGCCGCATTGGGTATCGGCGCGCATGGCGGCGCGGGACTCTTGCTGTTGAAGCGCGCCGATGGCGGCTGGAGCGGCCCCGCCTTCTACAATCTGGGCGGCCTGACGGTCGGCCTGCAGGCCGGTATCGAAGGGGGGCCGATGGCGCTGGTGCTCAACAACGACAAGGCGGTACAGGAATTCATGAAGAAGAATAACTTCTCGCTGAGCGCCGATGCGGGCCTGACGGTGGTCAACTGGAGCAAGCTGGCCCAGAGCACGGCGGGCAACGGCGATGTGGTGGCCTGGAGCGCCTCCAAGGGCTTGTTTGGCGACGTACTGACGGTGGGTGTGAACGATATCCGTTTCAATCAGCGCATGACCAACGCCTATTATGGCCGTGCGCTGTGGCCGCAGGATATCGCCGCCGGCACCGTGAGCAATCCGCAGGCCCAGCCGTTGCAGCAAGCCTTGGGCAGCGCATCCACTGTTGCCAGATAGGGCCAGCCTCGTTGCCGGCGCCATGCCAGATATCCTCTGGCGCCAGAGCCGTGTTTGCTGCCTGTTCCAGCTCTGCCATATTGGCAGGTGGCCGGGCAGCAAGGCATCGTGGTAGCGAGCTGGTTGATGTTAATGCTAAGTAATTTAGTACCCTGCAGGGAGTACGCCATGTTTCAACACATCTTGTTTCCCACGGATGGGGAAGCCCCGTCCCGCGCGGCGCTGGCGCAGTGCGTGGCGTTTGCGAAAGATTGCGGTGCACGCTTGACGGCCGTACACGTCGTGGCGCCGTTCCACGTGCTCAGCACCAGCGCGGAAATGCTGCGCGATACGCCTGAAACCTATGCGGCGCATAGCCAGGCGCGTGCCAGGGCTTGCCTGGAACAAGTGGCCGAGGCGGCTCGCGCGCAAGGCGTCGTGTATGAGACGCTGGTCATGGAACACGACGATCCCCATGAGGCGATTATCGAGGCTGCGCACAGCCGCCACTGCGACCTGATCGCCATGGCGTCGCATGGACGGCGTGGGATGCGGGGTATGCTGATGGGCAGCGAGACACAGAAAGTGCTGACACACAGCAAGTTGCCAGTGCTCGTATATCGCTGACAGGTAGCCCTGCGGCGTGTGCCATCGCACCGATTGCGTCAGCTGGATGGGCGCAGGCGGCCTGGTCCGCAACCATGGGGAAGCAAGCGATGCTGTCTTGCGTCAGCGCGTCGGTTCTCATGCTTCCCCCTGCAGAGGCCGTAGCCGGTTTGCTGGTGCGGTCTCGCTTCCACCGGTCACGCCCGGGGACAGGAAGGACTTTTGCAAGGCAGGCCGAATTGAATTTCTCGCTCGATGGACGTCCTGTATCGCCAGGCATGCAGGACCGCGTGGCCATGCAACAGGCTCGGCTATTGCACCTTCTGGCGCGTCGCTTGGGGAGCGATGGTGCGCGAACGCAACTGATCGAGACCGATATCTCCTGGATACTGCTGACGGGGGATCTGGCCTACAAATTCAAGAAGGCCATACGGCGCGACGTGCTTGATTATGGCAGCCTGGCGGCACGGCGCGTTGCCTGCGAAGAAGAGTTGCGCCTGAATCGGCGCCTTGCGCCGGAACTGTATCTGGGCCTGGCGAGCGTCAACGGCAGTTGCTCGCGTCCCGTCATCGACGGGCCGGGAACGGTGCTGGAGGTGGCGGTGCGCATGCGTCGCTTCGCGCAGACCGCATTGTGGCAGGCGCGGCTTGACGCCGGACAGCTTGGAACGGCCGAGGTCAGGGGCCTTGCGGTGCTGCTGGCGGATTTTCATGCTGGCGCCCCGCGTACCGCGCGGGCGCAGCCTTGGGGGAGCGCCAGGCTGGTGGTTGCCCGCACGCAGGAAGACTGCGATGGCGTTGCTACCCTGTTGAGTAGCCGGCGCCAGCGCACCCTGCTGGCCGCGATAGCCGGCTGGCTCAGGGAGCAACACCGGCGCCTGGCGCGGGTGTTTGCGAGACGCAAGGCGGAAGGCCGGGTGCGCGAATGTCATGGTGATTTGCATTGTGGCAACATCCTGACGCTGGATGGACGGGTTCGCGTTTTCGACGGCATCGAATTCAATGCGGGCTTGCGCTGGATCGATGTGGCGCAGGATTTGGCGTTCATCTGGATGGATCTGCAATGCCAGGGGCAGGGCGTCCTTGCCGCGCGCCTGTTGAATGACTATCTGGAACGCAGCGGCGACTACGATTGCCTGGCCGTGCTGCCTTATTATCGGGTGCAGCGGGCGCTGGTCCGCTGCAAGGTTGCCTTGCTGCGTGCCGTGTCCGGCAAGCCTGGACGCATCGCGGCGCTGGCCCGGGCGTCACGCTACCTGGCGTTCGCGCATGCGTGTGCCGCGCCTGGCGCGCCATCGCTGATCATTGCCCACGGCCTGTCCGGCAGCGGCAAGTCATGGCTGTGCGATAGGCTGGTCGAACCGCTGGAGGCAGTGCGCCTGCGCTCGGATGTCGAGCGCAAGCGGCTGCATGCCGGCGCGCTGACATCGCGCCATCCGTCCCTGCCGGGCGCAGGCATGTATGATCGCGCCAGCAATACCGCTACCTATCGTCAGCTGGCGCGGTTCGCGCGCACGGGCCTGGTGGCCGGGTTCCCGATGCTGGTCGATGCCGCGTTCCTGGAACGCGAGCGGCGCCAGGCCTTTCGCCGCCTGGCGCGGCGCTGCCGGGCGGCGTTCCTGCTGCTGCAGGTGAGTGCGCCGCTGGCCGTGCTGCAAGCGCGTCTGGCCGCGCGGGCACAGGCTGGCGGCGACCCTTCCGATGCGGACCAGGCCGTGTTGGCCTATCAGATGATGCATGCCGGCGCGCAAGGTTTGTCGGCGGACGAGCTGGACGAGGCCGTGGCTGTCGTCAACGATGCGCGCTGTGATGGCGAGGTCGTGGCGGCGCTGGCGTCGCGCGTGCGCGAACGCCTGCGGCGCCAGGCGCGGGCCTTGCCAGGCGGGCAGGGCACGGTACTGTGATCGGACAGGCCAGCGTCTGTCCAGTGAGAAATGCCGCCACCGGCATGCGAAGGTGGCCGGTGGAGGCCGCTTTTTGCCGGGATCGGGCTTGTTGGCTTGTTGGCTTGTTGGCCAGGCGGGGCATGAGCGCCGCGCCGCGCGCCTTTGCCGCCGCCAGTCCGCACAAGGGGCTTGCCCGTCAGCGCACTTCCGTCACGCTACTTCATACAGGGCGGTATGGCCGAAGCCTTGCTTATAGTCGAGCACGGAGATCACGCTGGGCGTGATGCGCAGGAAGACGGCGCCAGCCCATGGCAGGGCGTCTGTTCCCTGCATCATGTCCTTAATGCGGGGGAAACGCCGCAAGATGCACTCGGACGCATGCTGCGTTTCTTGCCGGTCATCGATGATGCGCGCCGTGGCCGCCATGGACAGGCCCTGGATATGCTGCCAGTCCGCGTACGGCTTGGTGATGGCCAGCGAGACTTTATTGTTGCCCTGGATGTTGCAGGCCTTCTGGCTACCCAGGCCCACGCCGACATACAGCGTCAGCCCATCGTGGGCATAGCTGACCGTGGTCGCCTGCGGATAACCGTCCGGGCGTATGGTGGCCAAGGTCAGGTCGGGTACCTCGTCGAGCAGGTGCAGCACGAACTGTCGGGTGTGGTGGTCCAGCAGCATGATGGCGCTCCTTGATAGGTGAGTAGGCGAACAGGGACGAGCCGTGTGTTTCAGCTTACGCTGGTTGCGGCGGTCCTGTATGAACGCACCTTGATCGAGATCATGCCCGGTGCAGTTAATACCCTGAGGGCGTGTCGTCGACCACAACAGGAAGGGGATTTTTTCCACTGGCTGTTTGAGTAATAGCAAGACGGCTTGTTTGATGCATGTCAGGGAGATACTGTGGCGGCGATATAAGCTTGAAGGGTCGCCTGTCGGCACACCTTCGGGTTTATGTATATAGGCACGTGTACATGCTTATACATGTACATGCGTGACCGCGTAGAACCACAGTCCGCCCTGCAGGCACATCACATTCAAGGAGATTGCCATGGCCAACACTTTAATGCCCTTTAATCCATTACGTGACATTGCCCGTTTCGATCCGTTTCGTGAAATCGATGATTTTTTCCAGGACTACGCGGCGTTCCCCAGGCTGCGCATGGCCGATACCGCCCCACGCATCCGGGTCGATATGTCGGAGACCGACCAGGCGTATATGCTCAAGGCCGAAGTGCCCGGCGTCCAGAAGGAAGATATCAAGGTGGCCATCGATGGCAACCAGGTGTCCATTACCGCCGAGGTGAAGAAGGAGGAGCGCCAGGAAAACGGCAATATGGTGCGCAGCGAACGGTATTACGGCCAGCAGTATCGCAGCTTCAGCTTGCCGCAGGAAGTCGACGAGAGCAAGGCCGAGGCCAAATGCCACGATGGCATTCTGGAGCTGACCTTGCCGAAAAAACCTGGCGGCGGTGGCAGGACGCTGCAAATCCAGTAGTGCCCCAATGCGTAGTGCCCGTATCCCGCGCCGGTGGATGCATGCGCGGCTGGCTACATGGGGCGGTTACATGCGGTGGCTTTTTACAGGAGAGCAACATGGCTGCGATTTTGCAACAGAGTGCTCCTTTGGCTGGGCATCCTTTGGCCGGGCGTTTTCCCTCCGTGGCGCGCTTGGAACAGCGTTTTCGGTTATGGCGTTTGCGGCATGCACTGCACACCCTGCGTGGGCGGCGGCGTTTCCGGCTGGACGTCTCGGAAGATGACGACGCTTACCTGGTACAGGCGGAACTGCCCGGTTGTGACAAGGATGCCTTGCGGGTGGAAATTGATGGCAATGCCGTGCTGATCTTTGCAGAGGCGCCCCGTCAGGAGCAGGGCGGGAAGGAAGGACGGCAATCGGAGGGGCAATACCGCTACTTCACGCTGGAACATGCCCTCGATGACAGCGCGGCGGCGGCCCGGTATCGCCACGGTGTCCTGGAGCTGCGCTTGCCGAAAAAGAAATCCGGCCGGGGCCGGTATGTGCCGGTAAGTTGACCGTATTTGCGTGGCGGCGGGGATGGCCATGACGCAGGCAGGCAGCATGCTGGCGATGCAATGGCAGGGGCCAGGCCAGGCATTGCGGCAGGTGCGTTTGCCCATTCCCGTCTGCGGCGCGGAGGAGGTGCTGCTGCGCGTGCTGGCCTGTGGCGTGTGCCGCACGGACTTGCACATCGTCGATGCGGAGTTGCCGCCGCATCGCCTGCCTGTGGTGCCGGGCCATGAAATCGTCGGCGAGCTGGTCCAGGCAGGCGCCCATGTCGAGCGCTTCAAGGTGGGCCAGCGCGTGGGCGTGCCATGGCTGGGCGGCACTTGCGGGCATTGCCCGTATTGCAGCGCGGCGCGCGAAAACCTGTGCGACCAACCGGTGTTCACCGGCTATGACCGTGATGGAGGCTATGCGCAGTATGCGCTTGCCGATGCACGGTATTGCCTGGCCATTCCCGACCGCTATGACGCCGCGCATGCGGCGCCGTTGCTGTGCGCCGGCTTGATCGGCTACCGCGCGTACGTCATGGCCGGCGCCGGGCGGCGCCTTGGTCTGTACGGCTTCGGCGCCGCGGCCCATTTGCTTGCCCAGGTGGCGCTGGCGCACGGACGCGAAGTGTATGCGTTTACCCGACCGGGCGACCTGCGTACGCAACGCTTCGCGCTGTCGCTGGGCGTTGCCTGGGCTGGCGACAGCGACACCGACGCGCCCGTACCGCTCGATGCGGCCATCATCTTTGCGCCGCACGGCGCGCTCGTGCCGGCCGCGCTGGCGGCCTGCGCCAAGGGCGGTACTGTCGTCTGCGCCGGCATCCACATGTCGGACATTCCCGCGTTTCCCTATGCGCTGCTGTGGCAGGAGCGCTGCCTGCGCTCGGTGGCTAACCTGACGCGCGCCGACGGCGCAGCGTTCCTCGCCGTGGCCGCCCGCTTGCCCCTGCGGACGGTGGTGACGACATTTCCGCTGCTCGAGGCAAACCGGGCCCTGGCGGCCTTGCGCGACGGCGCCATCGATGGCGCGGCCGTGCTGATGCCGGTATTATGAAAATTATAAATTCGACACCGTTTTTGCGCACGACAACAATGCGGTTTCCGGCGGCCGATACGCTTGCCGCGGCAAGCAGTGGACATGGTGACGGCGTTTGCCGCGGCGGCAGGCGTGTGGCCTGATCGACAGGGCCGTCATCATCCGCCACGCCATCGGGCGGGCGCAGCGAAAGTGCGCGATCCTGGCATCGACGGCGTGCCGTGCTGGCGCGGGAGGACAGGCGCGGCAGGCTGGTCCGATGCGGCAGGACAGTCCGACCCTGCCGACGTGAGCGCAGGCCAGCGTGCGGGAGCAATGCCGCTTCAGGCGGCCGTCGGGCGCTGGCCGCGCTGATGGTGGGCCAGCACCAGCGCCAGGGCCGCCGCCGCGATCCGCGCCTCCTTGCTGTCGCTGCCATGATTCAGGGCGATGGGGATCGCCGCACCCGTCACCAGTCCGCAGCCGCACGCGCCAGCCAGGCATTCGAGCTGTCCCGCCAGCATGCTGCCTGACTCCATGTCGGGTGCGATCAGGATATCGGCCTGGCCGGCCACCGGCTGCGGCAGGCCATGGCGCCGTGCCGCGGCGGGCGCGATGGCGCTGGCCAGCGTCAGCGGACCGTCGAGCAGCGCGCCGTGAATTTGCTGGCGCTGCGCCATCTTGCACAGCGCCGCCGCATCGATGGTCGAGGCAAGCCTTGGCGTGACGGCGTCCTGCGCGGCAAGGATGGCCAGCCTGGGTTCTTCCATACCCAGCGCATGCGCCAGTTCGATGGTGTTGCGGATGATGGCGGCCTTGTCCTCGAGGCCGGGCCGCAAGTTCAGCACGGCATCGGACAGCAGCAGCGGCCTGTCGCACACCGGGGTGTCGAGGTGCAGAATATGCGACAGCAGGCGGCCCGTGCGCAGGGCGGCGGTGCCGGCGACCGCTTGCAGCAGCTCGTCCAGTGGCAAGCTGCCTTGCATCAGCAGTGCGACCTCGCCGGCGGCGGCCATGGCGCAGGCCCGTTCGGCCGCGGCGCTGCTATGCGCCACATCCACGATCTCGAGGCCGTCCAGCGTGCGCCCGCAGGTGGCGGCCACGGCAGCCAGGCGTGCCGCCGGCGCCACCAGTACCGGGATGATCAGGCCGCGCGCGGCGGCGTCGAGCGCACCTTCGAGTGCCATGCCGTCGCACGGGTGGACGACCGCGCAGCGCAAGGGCGCCAGGCCGGCCGCGTGCGCCAGCAGGGCGGCAAAGCGCGCCGCGCTGTCGAACAGGTACAGTTGCGGCAGATGCGTGCGCGCGAGGCTGACGCGCGTCGACGGGGCGATCACGCTGGCGACGCCATCGAGCACCAGGGCGCCCGTCTGGTTGCGTATGTCGCACTGCAGTTCGACGCGCCGCTTGTCGTCCTCTTTCGACAGCACGCAGGCCTGCACGCGCAAGGTGTCGCCGATGCGCACCGGCCGCAGGAATCGCAGGGTTTGTCCCAGGTAAATGGTGCCGGGACCCGGCAGGCGCGTGCCCAGCAAGCGCGAAATGAGCGCCGCGCCCCACATGCCGTGCGCGATCACGCCATGGAAGCGCGTCGTTTCGGCGTAGGCGGGATCGAGGTGGGCCGGGTTGACGTCGCCGGAAATGGCGGCGAACGCCGCGATGTCGTCACGGCCCAGGGTGCGGTACTGCTCGGCCGTCTGGCCCACCCGCAGGTCCTCGTACGGGACGTTGACGAGGACGTCCGGCAGGTCGGCGGGCGGCGCATCGCTCATGTGCCGCCCGCGATGGCATGGTAGCCGCCGTCGACGTAAATGGTCTGTCCGCTCATGCCCGAGGCGCCGTCGCCGGCCAGGAAGGCGGCCAGCTGGCCGATTTCCGCCAGCGTGACGAGGCGCCGCAGCGGGGCGTCGCGGCGGTTGCGTTCCATCAGCGCGTCGAAATCCTTGAGGCCGGATGCGGCGCGGGTCGGCAAGGGACCGGGCGACAGCGCATGCACGCGGATGTTGCGTGGCCCCAGCTCGCAGGCCAGGTAGCGCACCAGCGATTCAAGCGCCGCCTTCACGGGGCCCATGATGCCGTATTGGGGCATGGCTTCATCCGCGCCCAGGTAGCTCATGGTCAGCAGGCTGCCGCCATCGGGCATGTGCGCCTCGCATAGCCGGGCCAGCCGCGCGAACGAATGACAGGAAATATCCATGGCGCGCAGGAATCCGTCCACGCTGCTGTCGGTGACGCGGCCGTGCAGGTCGGCCAGGGGCGCCCAGGCGATCGAGTGGATGACGAAATCGAGTCCGCCCAGTTGCGCCACCGCGCCGTGCACCAGCCTTTCCAGCGCGCCTTTCTGCTGCACGTCGCAGGTGAGCAGGGGAATATTCAGGCTCGTGGCGGCAGGCGTGGCGTAGGGCAGGGCGCGCTCATCGGCGCAGGACAGCACCAGCCTGGCGCCCAGTGCCTGCGTACAGCAAGCGCAGCCATACGCGATGCTGTGCGCGTTGGCCAGGCCGAGGATCAGGCCGCGTTTGCCCAGCAGTGAAAATGGCGTGCCGGGCATGCTGCTCATGGCGTGCGCGCCGCCTAGTGCGACATCAGGACCGGCAAGGTCATCGAGCGCAGCAGGGTGCGCGTGACGCCGCCCAGCAGGATTTCGTTCCAGCGCGCATGGCCATAGGCGCCCATGACGAACAGGTCGGCCTGCAGGTTCGCCGCCAGGGACAGCAGCGCCTCGCCCACCGGCAGGTCGGGCGGCGTGGTTTGCCGCAGGACTTCCACCTGGATGCCGTGGCGCGCCAGGTACAGGGCGATGTCGGCGCCTGGCTGGGCGCCATGCACGCCATATTCGCGCTCCGGGTTGAAGACGGCAACGGTGACGAGTTTGCTGGCGCGCAGCAGCGGCAGCGCGTCGCCGATGGCGCGCGTGGCGGCGCGGCTGCCGTCCCAGGCCACCAGCGCATGCCGGTCCAGGTGGGCGCAGCTGCCGATGTGCGGCATGATCAGGACGGGCCGGCCCGCATGCAGCGCCACTTGCTCGGGCAGATGCGCCGGCTGCGCCGCGCCGTTGTCCGGTCCGCCCTGGCTGAGCACGACCAGATCGGCATGGCGCGCCTGCAGCGTCAGGTTCGCCACCGCCTCCTGCTCGCCCAGGCGGGTTTCATAGGACACGTCGAAGGTGCGCGCTTGCGCCTCGAAGCGTTCCAGCGCTTCCTGCAGCGGGCGCCTGGCGTCGGGCAGGGCCGCTGGCGCGGCCGCGGCGCCGACCAGGTGGGCCTGCTGGTGCTGCGCGACCAATGCGGCCAGCGCGATGCGCTCGCGGCACTGCGGGGTGCCGTCCACGTGAACAACGATGGTCTTGTACATGGCACGCTCCTTTCGGATGACTGACTGCCAGCGTAGCAAAGCGCCGTCACCCTGAGTGTGATCTACATCATGTGCGCGGCGATCGGCGGCAAAAAGCATGGGGCGGCGGACCTTGCGCCGAGCCCGTTGCAGCGGCAAGCATGCGGGCCTTGCGCCTGCCGTATGCCCCGATGTATTCTTGCCCGACACAGGAGGATGAGCATGCCGCAGCAGCGCCCGCATTCCGGCGGATGGACGGCCGCCGAGGCGGCGGCCCGCCTCGCCGCCGATGGACCGAACGAACTGCCCGCCGCGCGCCCGCTGGCGCGCTGGCGCCTGCTGGCCGATATTCTGCGCGAACCGATGTTCTTGCTGCTGCTGGCGTGCGGCGCCATCTATATGCTGCTGGGCGACCGCCAGGAAGCCCTCATGCTGCTGGGATTCGTGGTGCTCGTCATCGGCATCAGCTATGTCCAGCGGCAGCGCACCGAACGCTCGCTGTCCGCCTTGCGCGACCTGTCCAGTCCCCGCGCCCTGGTGATCCGCGACGGCCGTCAGGCGCGCATCGCCGGGCGCGAGCTGGTGCGCGGCGACCTGGTGCTGCTGGCCGAAGGCGACCGGGTGCCGGCCGACGTCGCCCTGTTGACGGCGTCGAACCTGATGGCCGACGAATCGATGCTGACGGGCGAGTCGGTGCCGGTCATGAAGTTGCCGCCGTGCTGCGTGTATGCGGGTACCCTGATCACGCAGGGCACGGCCAGCGGCAGCGTGACGGCGACGGGCGCGCACAGCGCGCTGGGGCGCATCGGCGCCTCGCTGGCGGCGCTGGGCGGGGAACTGACGCCGATCCAGCAGGAAACGCGGCGCGTCGTGCGCGGCGTGGCCATCGGCGCGCTGGTACTGGCGGCCGGGCTCGGTATCGCCTACTGGGGGCTGCACGGCGACGCCCTGCGCGGCTTGCTGGTTGGGCTGACCCTGGCCATGGCGCTGCTGCCGGAAGAGCTGCCGGTGATCCTGACGCTGTTCCTGGGACTGGGCGCCTGGCGCCTGGGGCGCGAACAGGTGCTGGCGCGCAGCATCCCGGCCATCGAACTGCTGGGGGCGACGACGGTGTTGTGCGTCGATAAGACAGGCACCCTGACCAGCAACCGCATGCAGCTGCGCCGCCTGTGGTCGGAAGAAGCGGCCTACGCATGCGGCCAGGCGCCGGAGCCGCCGCTGCCGGAAGAACTGCACGGCTTGCTCGAATACGCGGTGCTGGCCAGTCACCGGCAAGCGTTCGATCCCATGGAAGCGGCCATCGGCGCGGCCGGCGCGCGCCTGCTGGCGAACACGGAACACCTGCATGCGGACTGGGCGCTGATCGACGATTACCCGCTGTCGCGCCAGATGCTGGCCATGTCGCGCGTGTGGCGTTCGGCCAGTCGGCAAGACTATGTGATCGCCGCCAAGGGCGCGCCGGAAGCCATCATGGACCTGTGCCACCTGGCGCCCGCGCATGGCGCGCGCATCGCGGCGCAGGTGGCGGCCCTGGCCGACAGCGGCATGCGCGTGATCGGCGTCGCCTGCGCCAACTTCGCCGCGCCGCCGCTGCCGTCCGACCAGCACGACTTTGCTTTTGCTTTTCTCGGCCTGCTGGCGCTGGAAGACCCCGTGCGCGCCGAGGTGCCGGCGGCCGTCGCGCAGTGCCGTGACGCCGGCATGCGCGTGGTGATGATCACGGGCGACCATCCCGCCACGGCCCTGTCGATCGCGCGCCAGGCGGGCATCGCCACGGACGGCGCGCCGCTCACGGGCGACGAGCTCGATGGCATGGATGACGCCGCGCTGCAGGCCCGCCTGGCCGGGGCGGACGTCTGCTGCCGCATCGCGCCTGCGCAAAAGCTGCGCCTGGTGCAAGCCCTGCGGGCGCGCGGCGACATCGTCGCCATGACGGGCGACGGCGTCAACGATGCGCCCGCGCTCAAGGCCGCGCATATCGGCGTGGCCATGGGCGCGCGCGGCACGGACGTGGCGCGCGAGGCGGCCGCGCTGGTCTTGCTCAAGGATGATTTTTCCTCGCTGCTGACGGCCGTTCGCCATGGCCGCCGCCTGTTCGCCAACCTGCGCAAGGCCATCGTCTTCATCGTCGCCGTACACGTGCCGATCGCCGGCCTGTCGATCCTGCCTGTGCTGCTGGGCTGGCCGCTGCTGCTGTTGCCGGTGCACATTTTGTTTCTGCAACTGATCATCGATCCCACCTGCTCCATCGTCTTCGAGGCCGAACCGATGGAGGCGGACGCCATGCGCCAGCCGCCGAGAAAGCCGGGACAGCGCCTGTTCGACGGCGCCATCGTGCTGCGCGGCTTGCTGCAGGGCGCCGGCCTGCTGGCCATGCTGCTGGCCCTGTTCTGGCATGCGCGGCTAGCGGGCCAGTCCGACGAGGCGGCACGCGCCGCCGTGTTCATCGCCCTGACCCTCTCCAACCTGGCCCTGATCCATGCCAACCGGCGCGCGGCGGGCAGGCGCGGAGAGCCGCCGGGCGGCAGGAACCCGTACGTGGGCTGGAGCGCCGCCGCGGCCGTGTCGCTGTTGCTGGTGGTGCTGGGCGTGCCAGGGCTGCGGCAGCTGTTTGCCTTTGCCATCCCCGCCGCAGGGCCGTTGCTGCTGTGCGGCCTGGTGGCGGTGGCGACCCTGGCGTGGTGCGCCTTGCTGCGGCGAGCCCGCTGGCCCGCTGGCGCCCGCTGACGCGCGGCGCGCACGCTCAGGCGCGCCCGGGCAGCCGGCCGGGCTTGCGCCGTTGCCAGGCCAGCGCCGCCATCCCCAGGCCCAGCAACGACAGCGTGCCCGGTTCGTCGACCTGCAGTATCAGGATCGGTATCTGTTCGAGCGTCGCCGGAATCACGTTGCCGGCAGCATTAGCGAGCAGGATGTCGTCGGCGAACAGGATGGTATTGGCCGGCGCGGGCTTGGGAGGCACCAGGACATGGAAGGCGAGTGTGGCGAGCCGGAAACTATCACCTTGCAGCTGGTCCAGTCTCAGGGCGTCGAGCAGCGACACTTCGTCCAGGTGCAGCAGGCCGGGCGTGCTGGCGTCGGCGAACGCCAGGGCCTGGGCGCCGCCAGCCGTCTGGCCCAGCGCCGTGCCCCAGCCCGATGGCGCGCCGGGCAAAAAGGACAGCAGCAGCGGATCGTAATACAGGTCCAGGTGGAAGGCGCCCAGTTCCGTGCTCAGGCCGCCCGATTGCAGGCCGGCGATGTTCAGGTCGACCAGCAGCAGGCCGCCCGGCGCGATCTGGTAGCCGCCGCGCGGCACCAGGGACATTTGCAGGGCCTGGGCCAGTGGCGCCCAGCTCAGGCACGCCAGCCAGAACATGGCTAAAAAACATAGCTTCTTCATGATGAGTCTCCCGCGTATCGAGGAAGCCGGCCGCATACGGCCGGCGTGAAAGTACTGCCTAATTGCACAAGGGGTGGCTGCAGCCGGCCACCAGCTTGCGCACGTCGAGCGCCGTGATCCGGCCGTCACGGTCGAAGTCGCGCGGGTCGTTCGGGCCCGATGCCAGGGTGTTCAGGCCCAGCAGCAAAATGCTCACGTCGGCGCGGTCGACCGCGCCGTCGTTGTTCAGGTCGCCCGGTGCGGCGCTGACGCTGGTGTAGGTGACGCTCAGCTCCGAATAATCGACCATGGTGCCGTCCGCCAGCAGCACGTCCACGCGCTGGTCGCTGACCAGCATGGGCAGGAGGTTGACCACCTGGTCAGGTTGCCCGGTCACGATAGGGGAGGCAACATTGCGCAGCGGCGTCTTCGCCAGGTTCCAGATCAGGTCGTAGGTGGCGCCCGCTTGTGGCGGAAAGCCCAGCAGGTCATGCAAGGCAATCACCCTGGTGGATAGCCCCTCGTTGGTGATCGTGCTCTGGTTAAACAGGAGGACGTCGTTGTCGACGACGTCGCCCGTCATCCTGATATGCAATTTGACGCTGGCCGAGGTAATGGTGGCGCCTTCCGGCACGCTGACGTCATGTGTCAAACCCACCGACTGGTTTACTGCGGGCTGGTCCAGGTCGATGGCGGGTGTCGGCAGGAGCTTGTCTTGCAGGTCGAGCACGTGCTGCGACTTGGGCGCCGTGTCGGCCGGGTCGTCGGGATGGAAGTCATCCTTGTCGCCGATCAGGCTGATCTGGCCCGGCGCGCGCGGCACCAGCACTTCCGTCGGGCGGAAGATATTGTAACTGTCGAAAAACACCCAGTGATAGATTCCGTTATCGGTCGCGCGGATGTCGATCTGGTTGTCGCCGATCCGCAATGCCTGCGTCATGTCGACCGCCAATGCTTCCGGTTGGCCATTGGGCATGATATGGTCGGCCAGGCGGTAGCTGGCGACCGTGATGCCGTTGACGATCAGGGTCATTTCGTCGTCCGCCGCCATCAGCGCGACGATTTGCGGTTTCACGCCATTTTCCGCCTCCAGGCGGAACTGGTGGCGGAAATACGCGGTGCTTGGCGGGCTGCTGGCCGTGGGGGTGCCAGGGCCGGGCCAGTACCACATCAGGTCGGCGTGTATCCCGAATTCATTCAGGAAGGGATTCGGCATCGTGACCGGATTGGGATAGGGCGCATAGGCGGGGATCCAGCCGTTGACGCCATTCGGACTGGCCTGCCAGCCGTTGCCGCTCAGAAGCTCGGTGCGGGGCCCTGCGGCGTCGGCGGTGTGCGCCGCCATCAGCAGGCTGGCGGCGGCCAGCGCCGTGGCGCCGCCGCGGCAGCCGCGCGCGCATGCCATGGCGATTCTTCGTACGAAATTGTTCATGATGTCCTCTCCTGAAGTGCTGCGAGTGAAGGGCAAGGCGGATTCGCAGGCAGGTCATGCCCGCAGCACGAGCAAGAGCAAGAACAAGGCCATCATGCGCAAGTTCTTGATTCATAACGAACATGATTGTGGGAAAGTGGCTGC
The DNA here is from genome assembly GCF_018682595.1 of Janthinobacterium sp. JC611. NCBI lineage: Bacteria > Pseudomonadati > Pseudomonadota > Betaproteobacteria > Burkholderiales > Oxalobacteraceae > Janthinobacterium > Janthinobacterium sp. JC611. The sequence continues at coordinate 291,446 of NZ_JAFLJN010000003.1, read as the reverse complement.
TGCAGTGACGGCTGTCAAATCCTTCGACAGACCAGGTAGGTACTGATACGCTGAGGGTGTTTTTGAGGGCATCCGTTACTGCATGGTTTGAAATGCACTGAAAAATCAGGCTGGCCAGCACGCCGTCGATACAGTCCGTACCGCCAATGGCATCGAACACCGCCTGGCACCGCCCCGCCAGCCGCTAATGCGACAGCACCGAATCGCGCGGCCTGTACCCGAGGTAAGGCAGCAAGCTGAGGAGGCCGAGCACGGCCAGCGCGACACCGACCCACAGCGGGGAGCGCAGGCCGTAGCCGGCGGCGATGCCGAGGCCACCTAACCATGATCCGGCGCCCAGGCCGATGTTGATGACGGAAGTGTGCACCGTGTTGACCAGCGGCCCTGGGTGGGCGGTCTTCATCACGCGGGCGATGATGGCGGGATTCATCGACATCCCGACCAGGCCTGTGACGACCAGCAAGGCGACGCTGATGGTCTTGTCGTGCGCGAAGACGGCGAACAGCGCCAGGCTGATACTCAGGATGACCATGCCCCAGACCATGATGAGGGTGGTATAGCGGTCCGCATAGCGGCCGACCACGGCATTGCCCACCACGTTGGCGACGCCGTAGACGCCCAGCAGCCAGGGGATAGCGGAGGCGGGAAAGCCGGTAATTTCCGTCAGGATGGCTGCGAAGTAGCTGAACGCCGCGAATATCGCTCCGATGATGAGGCCGCTACTGGCGTACGCCGCCCACAGGTGGCGGTTGCGGAATTCCCCCAGTTCATTGCCGAGGCTGACGACTTCGGATGGCTTGGCGCGCGGCACCAGCACGGCGATGAGCGCCAGGCACAATAGCGCCAGCACCACCACCAGCCAGAAGCTGGCGCGCCATCCCAGGTGCTGGTCGATGAGCGTGGCGACCGGCACGCCCACCACGGAAGCGAGCATGAGGCCGCCGATCACGACGGCGGCGGCGCGTCCGCGCGCGTTGGGCGCGACGATGTCGGCGCAGATCGCCAGGGACAGGCCAAAGCAGGTGGCGGCGGCCACGCCCGTGACCACCCGCGCGATGGCCAGGATGTCATAGCTGGTGGCGGATGCGGCGACGGATTGGGCCAGGACGTAAAAGCACAGCAGCCACAGCAGTCCCTTCTTGTTCGGCACGCGCAGCTTGAGCAGGACGATGGTGCTCAGCGGACCGCCGATGACCATGCCCATCGCGTAGAGCGAGATCAGATAGCCGATCCGTGTCACCGGTTCGTCCATGGCCAGGGCCAGCGACGGCATCATGCCCGCCACCATGAATTCGGATGTCGTCAACGAAAAGATCGTCAACCCCAGAATGTAAACAACCAAGGGCATAGCAATATCCTTTGAAAGTGATCACTAAAGCACCCGTCATGCGTGGCGCGCGCCCCGGCCGCATGCGGCCCTTGCGCGCGCCACGCTCCGGTCAGGTGTTGCAAGACGTAAAGACGCTGTCCGGAATGGCGCCGACAAACAGGTTGGGGAAGTCGCGTACCGACAGGTGCTGCGGGTCGTTGCCCGTGATCATGCGCAGCAGGCGGTTGCCGCCGGCCTCCAGGTAAAAGACCGATGACGGCTTGCCCTCCCGCTCGACCACCCAGGCGTCCGCCTCCCGGCCCAGCACGCTGTGGCAGCCAGCGTGACGGGCGCCGCCGTCCGGCAGCACCGCTTGCGGCAGGAACAGCTCATGGAACGGGATTACCTCATCGGCCAGCGCCGTGTCCTGCAGCTGCGCGCCGGCGGCTTGCGCTTGCCTTGCGTAGGCCACCTTCTGCTTGTGGCTTTGTTCACGCCTGGCGTCGCCGATTTCCGACATCCACAGCAAGTGTCCATGTTCCTTTTCCGTCCAGGGGTTGAACAGGCCATCGATGCGGCAGATGTTGCGCGCATAGTCGAACCAGCAATAGCCGGACGTGACCTGGTCATCCTCCTGCATCGGCGTCCAGTAGGAAATATAGGCGCTGCTCCATTGCATCGGCAGCAGCGGCGGGGAGACGTGTGTCGGCATGGCAGCTCCCTAGCGGCCCAGCGCGTAGCCAAGGCTGGCCATCAGCGCTTCTTGTAGCGACGGCAAGTCCTTGCGGCGGGCGTCGAAGCTGGCGGTCAGCTCTGCATTGCTCAGCCCGATACGCTCGCCCACGCTTTCAAACCACAGGCGGCTGCTGTTGGCGTGGTCCTTGAACAATTGCACCAGGGGCAAGGCGCGGGCATTGAAACTGTCCAGGGCTGCGGCCGTGCTGGCTTCGGTATGGAGGATTTTCACCAGCAGCAGGGCCGCCACCACCGCCATGGTGGTGCCGTGGCCGATGGAAAAATGCCCCGATTGCAGCGCATCGCCCAGCAGGACGAACTTGCCGTCGCAGGCCCGGTCGTGGCTGAGGGTCATGAAGTTGCGCCAGCCCTGGCCCGGTTGGCTCTGCAAGCCGTGCTCGCCGAGTTCGGCTTGGAACGTCCTGGCGATATACGCGGCGGCATCGCGCTCGGAGAGCGTTTCCAGCCCGGCCTTGGCATACGTTTCTTCGCTGCATTCGACGATGAAGGTGCTCATCGTGTCCGAGTATTTGTAGGCATGGCCGATGAAAATGCCTTGTTCATTGCTGCGGAACACCAGGTTCATTTGCTCGAACAGCTGGGTGGTGCCGTACCAGATGTATTTGTTGCGGCCGAAATCGATGTGCGGCGTCAACGCTGGCGGCAAGTCCAGCGATTTGTAATTGACGCCATTCGAGACCACCACCAGGTCGTACTCGGCTTCCAGTTGCGCCTTGTCGGCTGGCGGCGTTTCGTAGCGGATGGCGATGCCGGCCGTCACGCATTTGGCGCGCAGGGCTTGCACCAGCGCCTGGCGTCCGACGCCGCACAGGGTAACGCCCGTGCTCATCAGGTTGGGCTGGTCGTGATGCACGAGCTTGAATTCTTCCAGGAACTGCGGATTGAGCCGTTCCGGCTGCTCCAGGTAAGAGAGCGGATTGGCCGGATGGCGCGGCGGCCGTCCCGGCAGCACCACGCCCCATCCCAGCACTTCCTCCGGGGTATTCTTTTCCGTAATGCTGATATTCCAGCCGGGCTGGGCCTGTTTCATCTGGCTGGCGAAGAGCAGGCCTGCGGGACCTGCGCCGATGACGAGAATGTTCATTAATTTACCCTTCCAAGTTTGTACCAAACGTTTTGTTTCTTCTGGATTTGCTGCAACTCATCGTAAGGAACCGATGTGAAGTACAGTTTCTCCGCCATGTCCGGCGGATAAACACGGGGGAATTTCTTGTGCATGTAGCGCGTGTAGCGCGTCTGCAGGAAGAAAATCAGATTCGGATTGCTCAGCGCTTCATAGTTGGCGATCGCCATGTCCTGCATGGCGTCGGCCTGCACCTTGCGCTGCTGCGTGAACTCGGACAGGGCAGGGCCCAGGGCATTGCCGTGCTTTTCCAGCAGGGAAACGAAGACGTGGACGTCTTCCAGCGCCATGTTCATGCCTTGTCCGAGGAACGGGGCGGTGGCATGCGCCGCATCGCCGATCAGCAGGATATTGGCCTTGTAGTGGAAGGTGCTGGAGCGGACATTGATGAGGTCGTTGCTGGGCAGCACCATGAACTGGTCGAGCATCTCCTTGCGGCGCTCCGGCGGCAGGTTGCCGAAGTAGCGGCTGAAGAAGTCGGCCATGGCTTCGCGGTTGAGCGTGCCCAGGCTGGGCGTGCCGGTGTAGGGCAGGCACAGGGCAAAGCTGATGCTGCCGTCCGGGATGGTGGCCGCGCGGCCGGCAAACAGGCCCTTGGAATCCATGCCGAAAAAATACAGTAAATCCTTGCGGAAACCGAGATCTGCCGCGTTCGGCAACACCAGCGTCTTGTAACCGTGGCGGAAGTAGCTTTGCTTGAACTCGAAACGGCGCATGCCGCTTTGCATGGCGCGCCGCACGGCCGAGTGGGCGCCATCGGCGCCAATGACCAGGTCGCCATACAGCTGCTGCACGGCGCCGTCCGGGCCCTGGACCAGCACGATTTTTCTTTCCAGGTCGACATCCAGGCATTTATGCTCAAAGTAATACTTCACCTCGTGCAGGGCGGCATGCCGGTTCAGCAGGCGCTGGAAGGCCGTGCGGTCCAGCGACAGGGGAAACAGGCCTTCGAGCGGGGTCAGTTCGCGTATCCGGTGCCGGCCGCCCACGCTGAAGGCCATGCCGACGATGGGCTCGCCGCACTGGTCGAGTTCCTGTTTGCCGATGCCCGCTCCCAGGACGGCCTTGATGCCGCGCACCGTCATGCTCACGCCGATGGCGCGCGAGTTGACCGGGTCGGCGCTGGCGGCATTCTCCAGCAGCGGATCGCCGCGTTTTTCGATCACGTGGACATCGTGCCCCCGTTGCGCCAGATAAATGGCGCTGAGGCTACCTGCCAGGCCTCCGCCGACGATAATGATTTTATGCATTTCAGGCCTCTCTTGACATCTTTCCCCGAGATAAATCGGTAAGTTGCTGATTGAAAAACTCCAACATTTCTATCGGCGCCATGCCGATGACATCGCTCTCCAGGCCGCGCGCGTACTGCGCCAGCGCCAGGCACTTCTGTGCCAGCATGTCGCAGCCCAGGCTGTAGTCGCTGCTGACCTGGCTGTTGACCGGTTCGGGCACGGGCGGTCCCGCGTGGCGGCCGGGCACGCCCGATGGCATGTTCATCAGGGCCGCCGACAGGGGACGCAACAGGCCGGTCATGATGTCGATGGAGGCGTTCATCAGGCGCGAGCGGCGCAGGCTGCCCAGCGGCCGCTGCGCGAAATGGTGCGCCATCAGCAGGAAGGTCAGCTCGTAGCAGCCTTGATACAGCTGCATCAGCGCGCGCGCCTTTTGATCCGTCACCACGCTGCAGTCCGCCCGCGCCGCCAGCACCGGATTCTTCAGCGCCGGCAGCGCCGGCTCGAACGGCTTGCCGCAGGCGGAAAACTTGCCGGCGATGGCGCGCAGCCGCTGGAAGTGCGACGAGGCGAAATGCGGCGAATCGACGGCCACGCCTTCGCCCTGCTCGGTAACGAAGTCGATGGCGAACAGCGCGCTGTCGCGGTCGGACACTTCCAGTTGGTAGCCGGGATAGGCGCGGTTGGTCAGTTCTTTCAGGAACAAATGATGTTCGCCGCCGCGCTTGCCGCCGCCGCTCTCGAACAGGCCGGGCAGCCCGGCCAGGGCCTGGCGGATCGCGATATAGAAGGTGGCGATGGACTTGCCTGGCGTGGGAATGTAGTCGGGCCATTCGAAACGCACGAAGCGGGCCAGCACGTGTTCGGAAAATGGCTCGAACGCAAATTCCGTGTCCAGGCCGAAACGCTGGCGCGCCTGCTGGCCCAGCACCGGGGCGCCTCGATGGAACGGTTCGCCAAGCGCCATCAGCACATTGTTGACTAATAAATAGTGAATCATTTCTTCATGGGCGATTTCCAGCAGCATGCCGCGCGTGCCGCTGTTGCGGCGCCGGTCCTCGGCGCCGCAGGCCAGCTCCAGCTCGGCCGGCAGCCAGCGGCCCGCCTGCACCAGCGCCGCCCCCTGCGCATAATTGGGAATGGAATAGGCGGCATACAGGTATTGCAGCATGAGCGACAGTTCCAGGTCGATGGCCTTTTTCAGCTCGTCGATCAATTCCGCCTTGCTGCCGATGGCGTGCGGCGTGGCCGGCGCCGGCACCGCCGCCTTGGCCTTGGCCTCGACCTGCGTCAGGTATTTCAGGAACAGGCGCGATTTTGGCAGCGACAGTTCGCGCGTGCTGGGCATGTAGTAACTCTTGTCGCGGTTCTGCGGATCGCACATCTGCCACATCAGGCGCGCATACGTTTCGCATTTGCACTGGTCCGCCAGGCTGAAGACCTTGTCCGACATGAAGGGATACACGAGCTCGTAGTAACTCATCACATGCCGGTAGAGGAAGGCGTAGTCGACCTGTTCCGCCGGCACGTCGTCCAGATGCCAGTCGTCGGGCAGCACGCGCACGCCGAGGTATTGTTTGTGCTTGCCTGTCCCCAGCACGATGCGGGTCGCACCCGGCTGGCGCCCCGTCAGGGTCAGTGCCGTGTAGCCGCGCCCGAGCGGCGACGGCAGCTGCTGCACGCTCAGCCGCGCGTCGTCTTCCGCCTGTGCCGGCAGGGCATCCGGCGCCGCCAGCGCGCCGCGGAAGCGGCTTTGCACGGTGATCGTCCGCGGGAATACCTCGTGCTTGTCGCGGTTCGGCGCTTCCAGGTACAACTGGTTGCTGTCCGACTGCAGCACCCAGTCGGCTTCGTCCCACTGCGCCTGCGCGCTGCCCAGGCTGAGCGAACCTGCGGCGGGGGCATGTTGCAGCGGCACGTCGAAGACGCCGTGATGGCGCCAGTAGTCGCGGTACAGCGGTTCCGGAATGCGAGCCAGCAAGGCGCCGGCGCCGTCTTGCAGCAGCAGGTCGCCGAACGCCTGCTTGCCGCCCAGGGCATGCGTGGGATGCTGTTCCGAGACGGCGCCCGCGTCGCGCGTGGTGAAGGGGATGGCGGTCGGCATGTTGAACGCAACGCGGTCCGCATGCAGTTGCACCAGCACCGGTCCCAGGCCACCCTGGCGCGGCTGCAGCAGGCGGCCGGCCGGATAGGTGGCCAGCTCGTCGCGCCGCCACAGGCCGATGCTGCCGGCCAGGTCGTAGAACACGGGCGAATCGGGTTTTGGCGGCGTCGACATATTGAACAGGCAATACTGCACCGTCAGGCCCAGCACCTCATCGTCGTCCAGGGCCTGCTGCAAGGCGTGCATGCTGGCCGGCAGCGGCAGGTCTGGATTGAACAGGAAATGCGGGTCATGCTTGGCCACGGAGAACTGGAACAGCCTGGAGCGACCGATTTCCTCATCGAGGAAATGTCCGCTGTGTTCCTTGATGTGGCCGCTCCCGAGCCAGCGCACCGAGTGCGCCTGCGCGATGTCGGCGGTAAACAGCGTGGGCGTGTTGGGCGTGGCCAGCTTGTCGCTCACGGTGAACTGGCCGGCGTAGATCAGCGTGGTGTCCGGCTGGGCCGGATTGTTGTCGATCCACCTGGCGCGGTTGAACGTGGTGCGCAGGTACGCGTTGTAGTGGCCCCACAGGCCCAGCTTGGCGCCCACCAGCGGGTCTTGCGTATCGACCGCGCCATCGCGCAGCTGGACGCCCGTGATCCTTGCGTTTTCCCACGAAAAATGATTATTCCCGCAAAAATTGTGGCCTGCCGCCAGGCTGAAGACGCCGTCCGGATCGGGCTTGCCCGCTGCATTGAAGCGGGGGGCAAGCTGTTTCAGATACGCATGGAACTCAGCCGGCGGCCGGCTCAGGTCGACAGGCTCGCCCGCCATCGATACCGTGTTCGTGGCGATATCGATGTTGCCGTGCGTATTGCGATTTCCCGTCGGCACATTGGCGCGGGCAAAACCCCGAAAATGCAGGCGGGGGAAGTCAAGTAGGCTCATGCGCGCTCGGTCGAGGAAGTGAGGAAGGTATCGTTGGCGGCGGCGACGTCTTCCCCTTGATCTAACCGCTGCAGCAACAGGCCGCTGGCTTGCTGGGCGCTGATCAGGCTGCCTTCCATCCAGCCGCAATGCGCGGTATAGGCATCCGAGCACGAGATGATGCCGTCCCGGTGCAGCAGCACGGCCGGGTGCTCGGCTTCCGGTTCCACGCAAAACTCGACGCCATGCGGCCAGAACTTATGGAAGTGCGCCTTGATCGGCGGCAGTGGCTGGCCCTCGGGCGGCAGGACGTCTTCCAGGTGGCGGCGCACGCGTTGCAGATACACGTCTTCACCGAGTTCCAGGCTGTCTCGCCAGTAGGTGGCGCTTTTGCTGTCGGTGTAGAACAGCACATACTTGTCGCCCTTGAAGTAGACCTTGCGCAGGGGATTGGCTGCCATCAGCACCTTGTCCGTCAGCCCCAGCGCCTCCCACCAGGCCGTGTCGAACGTGAGGAATCCCTTGAACAAGGGCAGCGAATCGTACTGGAACGGACTCCAGGCGTTCGGGAAATCCAGGTTCAGGCGCGGCATGGCGGACGGCGGGATGGCCATCACCAGGTGGCGCGTGCGGTGCATCTGCGTGTCGCCCCGGTGGCTGAAGGCGAGCACATGGTGGTCATCGTCGGATTTCTCGACGGACAGCAAGCGGTGTTCGAGGCGGAATTCCACCCCGGCGGCCTTGGCCTTGTGCTGCAACTGGCACAGCAACGCGTGGTAGCCGTCGGTGGCATAGCGCCACTGGTTGGCGGCGTTTTCCGTAAAGTGCTGCGTTTCCGGGTGTTTCTTGATGATGTCGTAGGCCATGGCCGCCGACACCATCGGCAGCAGCAGGGCGTCATAGCCGGTCGCCTTGATGATGCGGGTGGCCTTGGCGGCGCCCAGGTAATGGCTGATGAATGCGAGGAAGGAGTCGTTCGGATGCTCCTTGAGCATCGGGCTCAGGCCATGCAAGGTTGCCTTCAGCTCTTCCAGCACGCTGTCGTGGGAGATGACCTCGGTGAACGGGTAGACGGCATGCGGCAGTCCGCTGCCCTGCATCAACTGCTGGAAATGCGGATGCAGCTGCGGCGAGTAGCGGGCGGCGCCGAGTTCGGCGATTTCCTCGCCATCTATTTTTCGCGACTGGATGCGGCCGCCGACGGTGGGATTCAGGTCGAAGACCCGGATGCGCAGCTGCCTGTTGGCGGCGGCGTCGATCAGGCGGTTGGCGCAAGTCAGGCCGCCTATGCCGGCGCCTACGATGCAAATGTCAGAATACGTGCTCATACGAAATTCCTTTTTAACGTTCATTAATCAAAAAGCTGCAAAATCGCTAGCAAAAGTTCTCCCTGCACGTGTAGGCAAGGGAGGTGGGGACGCTGCGTGTTACCGCACTTGGCGAGCGCTATCGGCTGGGGAATGAAGAGCCTGGCGAGAACTGGCGTTGTTTCTGGAATGGTCGATTCTTGGCTGCAGAGTTTCTGTTTCAAATCAAAGATGGCACCGACAGTAGCCCAGGCATCGGGTAGTCAATTTGATAAATATCAATGTAGTTGTCGTTCGGCGCTGCGTCCTTGTCGACGCTGAAGGGGTGTCGCGCACGTCTTTTTCGTCCAGCATGCCGGCGCGCGCGCTTGGCGACCTGCCCATCGGCGTCCGCTTTTGATATTGCAAATGGGAATCATTCTTATCCGTGGCGATTGAAATCTGCATTGCCGCCACCGCCGCATGCATGCCGCGCGCGTGCCTGGAGGGCATTTCTGCGCGGAAAATGGCCATCCTGGGCCTTCCTGTCCGGATATTTGCTGTCTTATATAAGATTCGTCGCCATCGGATACACAAACAGCGGCAGGACAGTCTAAAATACGCGGTGGGCAAGCACGGCGTCACCGCCGGCACACTAGCCGTCCAAAGCAAGGCTAACCGTCCTGTGTTTGGAATGAAGAAAGTTAACCACCAGGCATCACCGCATACAAGGGAATGAACATGGCAACACAAAAATCCAAAATCATCTACACGCTGACTGACGAGGCGCCGCTGCTCGCGACGTATTCCCTGCTGCCAATTATCAAAAAATTCACCGCGCCGGCTGGCGTGGACGTGGTCGCCAGCGACATTTCGGTGGCGGCACGTGTCCTGGCTGAATTTCCAGAATTCCTGACGGACGCGCAAAAAGTCCCGAACACCCTGGCTGAACTGGGCAAATTGACCCAGAATCCAGACACCAACATCATCAAGCTGCCGAACATCAGCGCCTCGCAAGGCCAGTTGATCGCCTGCGTGCGCGAATTGCAAGGCCGCGGCTACAAGCTGCCGGATTACCCGGAAGATGCGAAGACGGACGAAGAGAAGGCCTTGAAGGCCCGCTACGGCAAATGCATCGGCAGCTCGGTCAACCCGGTCCTGCGTGAAGGCAATTCCGACCGCCGCGCGCCGAAAGCCGTCAAGGAATACGCGCGCAAGCACCCGCATTCGATGGGCGAGTGGAGCCAGGCGTCGCAAACCCACGTGTCGCACATGCACCATGGCGACTTCTACCATGGCGAAAAATCGCTGACCCTGGAAAAGGCGCGCGACGTCAAGATGGAACTGGTCACGGCCTCGGGCAAGACCATCGTGCTGAAACCGAAGGTTTCCCTGCAAGCGGGCGAAATCATCGACAGCATGTTCATGAGCAAGAAAGCGCTGCTGGAGTTCTACGAGAAGGAAATCGACGACGCGTTCAAGACGGGCGTGATGTTCTCGCTGCACGTCAAGGCGACCATGATGAAAGTGTCGCACCCGATCGTCTTCGGCCACTGCGTGCGCATCTTCTACAAGGACGCGTTCGCCAAGCACGCCGAACTGTTCGACAAGCTGGGCGTCAATGTCAACAATGGCATGAGCAACCTGTACGACAAGATCGACACCCTGCCGGCGTCGCAAAAGGATGAGATCCTGAAGGACCTGCACGCCTGCCACGCCAACCGTCCGGAACTGGCCATGGTCGATTCGGCCAAGGGCATCACCAACTTCCATTCGCCGAACGACATCATCGTCGACGCGTCGATGCCAGCCATGATCCGCATCGGCGGCAAGATGTGGGGCGCCGATGGCCGTCCGAAGGACGTCAAGGCGGTCATGCCGGAATCGACGTTCGCGCGCATCTACCAGGAAATGATCGGCTTTTGCAAATGGCATGGCAACTTCGATCCGAAGACCATGGGCACCGTGCCGAACGTGGGCCTGATGGCGCAGCAAGCGGAAGAATACGGTTCGCACGACAAGACGTTTGAAGTGCCGGAAGGCGGCATCGCCAACATCACCGACCTGGAAACGGGCGAAGTGCTGCTGACGCAAACGGTGGAAGAGGGCGACATCTGGCGCATGTGCCAGGTCAAGGACGCGCCGATCCGCGACTGGGTCAAGCTGGCCGTCACGCGCGCGCGCAACTCGGGCATGCCTGCCGTGTTCTGGCTCGATTCCTACCGTCCGCACGAAAACGAAGTCATCAAGAAGGTACAGGTTTACCTGAAGGAGCACGACACCAAGGGCCTGGACATCCAGATCATGTCGCAGACGCGCGCCATGCGCTACACCCTGGAACGCGCCTTCCGCGGCCTGGACACCATCTCGGTGACCGGCAACATCCTGCGCGACTACCTGACCGATCTGTTCCCGATCCTGGAACTGGGCACGTCCGCCAAGATGCTGTCGATCGTGCCATTGATGGCCGGTGGCGGCATGTACGAAACGGGCGCCGGCGGTTCGGCACCGAAGCACGTCAAGCAACTGGTGGAAGAAAACCATCTGCGCTGGGATTCGCTGGGCGAGTTCCTGGCACTGGCCGTGTCGCTGGAAGACATGGGCATCAAGACGGGCAATGCGAAGGCCAAAATCCTCGCGAAAACCCTGGATGAAGCCACCGGCAAGCTGCTGGACAACAACAAGTCGCCATCGCCACGCACCGGCGAACTGGACAACCGCGGCAGCCATTTCTACCTGGCCATGTACTGGGCGAAAGCCCTGGCGGCACAGAAGGACGACGCGGAACTGGCGGCGCATTTCGCGCCAGTGGCCAAGGCCCTGGCCGAGAACGAAGAGAAGATCGTTGCCGAGTTGAAAGAAGTACAAGGCAAGGAAACGGATATCGGCGGCTACTACCTGCCAGATCCGGCCAAGACGGAAGCCGTCATGCGTCCTAGCGCCAGCCTGAACGCCGTGCTGGACAGCATCTGATGTAAGCTCGATCGGCAGCGGGTTTTTAGCGCTGCCTGATAAAAAAAACGCCGCCGGAAGCGATTCCGGCGGCGTTTTTCATTTCCTTTCAGTTTTACTTGTAGTGCTTGTAGACCTCGGTGCCGCCATTGTTTTTGACCAGCAAGACGTCATACGCATCCTTGCGCGGTCCTTCCATGCCGGGCGAACCCATGGGCATGGCCGGCACGGCCAGGCCTTTCGCCTTGGGTTTCTCGCGCAGCAACTGCTTGATCTCGCTGGCCGGTACATGGCCTTCGATGGCGTAGCCGTTGACGAGGCCCGTGTGGCAGGAGCCGAGCGCGTCGGGAATGCCGGCCAGCTTGCGGTATTGCGCCGGCATCTCGACATTTTTCGCGCGCACCGTGAAGCCGTGCGCTTGCAGATGCTCGATCCATGCGGAGCAGCAGCCGCACGAGGCGCTCTTGTAGACTTCAATGACGGGCAGGGCCGCCATGGCGAACGTGGGCAAGCCCAGCATGGCGGCGAAGGCGCCGCGCAGTAAGAGGTGTTTGATCATGGTGTTGCTTTCAGATGGAATAGGGCTATCGTGGCCACCTTGGTGGCTTGCTTGGGACGAGCTTGGAATTTAAGCGGAAAGCGGTCGCGGCGGCCGGCGCGGGCCATCGGGAATGAAGCCCGTCAGCAAGGTGGGCGTCGTGATGGTGACTCGTTGCGCGCCGATGCAGGCGGCGGCAGGCAGGGCGGGGCCGGGCGCCATCAGCGCGCCCAGGCAACAGCTGGCACAGGCGCCGCATGCGTGCTTGGCCGGAGGCGTGTTTTCTTCTGCGGCGGACGGCGCGGCGTGATGCTGGCAAGCCGCCGCCACTGCGACGGCAGGCGACCCGGCGCACCGTCGCATGGCGCCGGCGGTCGCCGCCTGCAGCGGCACCGCCGCGATCAGCAGCAGGATCAGCCATGTTTTGAAGAGTCTTAGCATCGCGCAAAAGTATAGCATGGGGCACTGTCGCCACGAGGGCCGGCGCCCGCTAGCGCGAGGCGGCAGCAAGCATTTTCGAGGCGTACATGGCCCGGTCCGCATGGCGCAGCAGCAGTTGCATGCTATCGCCATCTTCGGGGTAGTGGGCCACGCCGATGCTGACGGCGATCTGCAATGGCTGTCCGTTGCCCAGGTGTAGCGGCGCGGCCAGGGCTGCGTGGATTTTTTGCTCGACCAGCTTGACGTCCGCCGGCGTGACATTGCTTTCCAGAAGCACGACGAATTCATCGCCACCCATCCTGGCCAGGGTATCGGTTTCGCGCATGCAATCGCGCAGGCGGCTGGCCACCGTTTGCAGCAGCAGGTCGCCGCAGGCATGGCCGTGCTCGTCGTTGACCCGCTTGAAGTTGTTCAAGTCCAGGAACAGCAACGACAGCCGGCCTTCCTGGCGGTGCGCGCGCGCGAACGCCGTGTGCAGGCGGTCGTGGAACAGGCGGCGGTTCGGCAGGCGGGTCAGCTCATCGTGCATGGCCATGAACTGCATTTGCGTCTGCAACTGCCGGCGCTCGATGGCCGTGGCAAGTTGCTTGGCAACAAATTGCAGCAAATCCAGGTCTTGCTCCGTGCCGATGACGGCAGCCTGCTCGCCTTGCAAGGCCAGCACGCCGATGCTGCCCAGCGAGGAATACAGCGGCACGGCCAGCCAGCACGAGGACAGGGCGCCGGCCGCCGTTTGCAGCGCCGCCGGCAGGCCGGCCAGTTGTCCGGCCTGCAGCAGCAAGGGTCGGCCGCTGCGCAGGACTTCGTCGCACAGCAGGCTGGCCAGGGACGAGGTCGGCTGCGGCGCGCTGTCGTCGGCATGGCAAGTCATGGGCGGCTGTATGCCGTGTTCGTCATGCAGCAGCAGGGTCAGGCTGTGCGTCGGCAAGTGTTCGCCGATGATGTGCTGGATGCGGTGCAGCAAGGCGGGCAAGTCCTGCGTCGCCTGCATGGCTTCGGAAATGGCGTACAGCGCGGCCTGCTTTGCCTGCGCCTGTTTCAGCAAGGTGATGTCGCGCGCCACCGCCACGCGCAACTGGTCGGCGGCGGACCAGCGGGCCGACCACATGATGTGCGCCAGGCTGCCATCCTTGCGCACGTAGCGGTTTTCAAAGTGCGTCTGCGCATGGCCATCCATGATGGCGCGCGCGGCGGCCAGGGTGCGGGCGCGGTCGGCCGGGGCGACCATGTCGAGCATGGGCTTGCCGACCATTTCCTGCTGCGTGTAGCCGAAGATGCGTTCGCAGGCCGCGCTGACGAAGACGAAGCGCCCGTCCACGTCGACCATGCATATGGCGTCGAGCAACAAGTCGGTAAAGCTGGCCAGCGGGGCGCGCAGAATCTTGTGTTCCATATTGGCATTTTAATGGACATTCCCGGCAGTGATTCAACTTGTTGGGACTGGCGAGGCCGGCGGCATGAAAATGTTTCATTTACCCGACGCTCATGCTTTGCCGTTTCTTGCCGTTAATGCAGTATTGCCATGCAGTACTTGCCACCACGCCAGATAACGTGACGCAAGGTTTGCCTGGCGCCAGGTGATTGCAAAAAAAACTAACCATATCGATATTTGATGATGCCTCTTTCCGCCACTTGCAAGGTGACAGCGCCATGACCTCCATTTCTCCACTTTCCAGCTGGAACAGCACCGCGTCGCGGGCCTCCGCCGCCACGCCGCATCGCACGCAGGCGCCGCCGCCCGCAGCCACGCCGTCCACCATCGTCGCTCTCAGCCCCGAGAGCGTGAACGACGGCACGCCGGCGGCGTCGGTGAAACCACCGATGGTGTGGGAAAGCGCGACGCGCGACAAGGTCAGCGAGGCGATGACGAAGAGTTTCTCGTCGTATGCGTTTGGCGGCCGCTTCAGCGGCCTGGGCGCGGCCATGCTGGGACAAGCCAAGCTGGGGAATTACAATTTCTCGCAGGCCATGCGGCAGCCGCCGCCGAGCACCACGCCGAACATCTATGCGGCGTCCGGCATCGCGCCGGGCAGCCTGCATGGCAATGGCGAAGACCGGGTTGCCCTCAGCATCACCACCAGGAGCGGCGTGGAAGTCAAGCTGTCGCTCGACAGCCAGGGCGACGGCCTGGCCGTGAACATGACGACCAGCGGCGACCTCAGCGACGCTGAAACGAGCGCCCTGGGCGAGCTGGCGAAAGGTTTCCAGGAAGCCATCGACGGCATGGGACAGAGCACGCCGAAACTCAAGCTCGAAGGCTTGATGCAGTTCGACCAGAAGGTGCTGGGATCGGTGCAGCTGCATGCGCAAGTCAAGGTGCGCGGCGAGCCGGAAAGTATTCAAACCCTGGATTTCCAGGCCGATGGCGCACAGCGCAAGGTCAGCTTCAGCGGCGAGGCCGGCAGCCTGGACCTGAAGGTCGACGCCAGCGCGCTCAATACCCTGGGCAGCCGCGAGCGGCAAGCCAAGGCGCTGGACAGTTATATGAAGCAATTCGACCAGGCGGCGTCGCGCGGCCATGGCGATGCGGGCCTGATGGCCATGCTCAAGGATGGTTTCACTGCCTTGCACAGCAATACCGCCGCGCCGCAAGCGGCCACGGACAGTCCCGAGACGGGCAAGTGGCGCCTGGCGGCCGAGGACAAGTCCATCCTCACGGGGCTGGCCGATTTCAGCGCCTCCGTATCGCAAGCCGTAAAATTCAGCAATCCCATGCGCAGCACGGAAAAGGATGGCTTCAATTATGAAGTGTCGCAAAAGACGGAGCAGACCGGCGCCAGCCAGGACGCGCGGTCGCTGCGGCAGCAGCAGCAATCGAAGCTGAGCGCCAGCTTCCATCAGACGCTCGTTCCCGGCGTGCCGCTGCGGCTGACGGCCAACACGGAATCGCAGAACTATACCTACCACCAGATCGAGGATACGGCCAGCAGCGACGCGCAGGTAGCTTACAAGGATGGCAAGATGGTCAAGGCGAGCCTGCGGCAGGAAGGCAGCCAGTCCGAGCATGTCATGAAGTATTTCCTGGGCAAGCTGGAATCGGACAAGAGCACGCCGGGCAACTATTCCGTGCTGCGCGACCTGCTGCCCGTGCTGGGGCCGTACAAGACGGGCGAGCTGGGCATGACGCCCGAGAAGAAGGCGGAGCAGCGCCAGCAGGCGATGCTGACCTTGAGCGACGAGGTGCTGCTGCAATCGTATGCGGGCCAGACCATCAGCCTGTGGCAAGCCGACCTGTTGCCGGAAGAGGGCGCGGCGGCCGCCGTTTAGGAATGACGGCGAGACCGCGTTGCATGCAAAAAGCCCGTCTGCGAAGACGGGCTTTTTGTTGGATGCGGCGCAAACAGCTTACGCTTTGGCCTTGCTTTGCTTGATCCAGTAACCGACGCCCAGCGCGGCGAGCCACACGGGGATCAGGTAGACGGAGATGCGCAGACCCGGCGTCAGGTACATGATCACCAGGATGCCGGCCAGGAAAGCCAGGCACAGGTAGTTGGTGAACGGGTAGCCCAGGCCCTGGAACAGGGTCGTCTTGCCTTCGATTTTTTTCTGCGCGCGGAAGCGCAGATGGATCCAGCTGATCATGGCCCAGTTGATGATCAGCGCCGACACCACCAGGCCCATCAGCACTTCGAACGCTTCGCCCGGCATGAAGTAATTGACCACCACGCAGGCGCCCGTCGCCAGGGCCGAGACGCCCAGGGCCACCAGCGGCACGCCGCGGCGGTTCAGGTGCAGCAGCGCGCGCGGCGCATTGCCTTGCTTGGCCAGGCCGAACAGCATGCGCGTGTTGCAGTACACGCCGCTGTTATACACGGACAGGGCGGCCGTCAGCACCACCACGTTCAGGGCCGTGGCCACCAGGTTGCTGTCGAGCGCATGGAAGATCAGCACGAAGGGGCTGCCGCCGGTGACGACGTTTTGCCACGGGTACAGCGACAGCAGGATGCCGAGCGCGCCGATGTAAAAGATCAGGATGCGGTAGATGGCCTGGTTGGTGGCGCGCGGAATCGTCGTGCTCGGATCGTCCGCCTCGGCCGCCGTGATGCCGACCAGTTCCAGGCCGCCGAACGAGAACATGATGACGGCCATGGCCATCACCAGTCCCTGCCAGCCATTCGGGAAGAAGCCGCCGTGCTGCCACAGATTGGCCACCGACGCCTGCGGACCGGCGTCGCCGGAGGCCAGCAGGTACGCGCCGAAGACGATCATGCCGATGATGGCGACCACCTTGACGAGGGCGAACCAGAATTCCATCTCGCCGAAGGCCTTCACATTGAGCAGGCTGATGGCGTTGATGACGCAAAAGAAGACGAGCGCCGAGACCCAGGTCGGCACGCCCGGCCACCAGTACTGCACGTAGATGCCGACGGCCGTCAGTTCGGCCATGCTGACGAGCACATACAGCACCCAGTAATTCCAGCCCGACAGGAAGCCGGGCAGGTGGCCGCAGTATTTGTCGGCGAAATAGCTGAAGGAGCCGGCGACGGGTTCGTCGACCACCATCTCGCCCAGCTGGCGCATGATCAAAAAGGCGATGACGCCGGCGATGCCATAGCCGAGCAGCACCGAAGGGCCGGCCATCTTGATGGTTTGCGCGATGCCCAGAAACAGGCCGGTGCCGATGGCGCCGCCCAGGGCGATGAGCTGGATGTGGCGGCTTTTCAGGCCGCGCTTGAGCTCTTGTGGTTCGGTATTCCCGACTGCCGTCATATGTGTTGTCCTGTTTTTACGGGGCTGAGGTCGCTGATTCTAAAGCATGGACGGGCAAAGCAGGAGCGAAATGCATGTTGCACTGCGGGGGCGCAAGAAAAGCCCCGTATCTTCGCCGAACGGCGCGCAAAGCGGCGGCCCCGGGCGCCGGCGTCCTGCGCGGCCGCCGGGTACGGCCATGCGGCGCACGCCTGCCAAAACACTGTCTTATATCTTGATGTATGATGCATCATAATTTGGAATTTGAACTATACCCATGAACCATCCCCTGGACAATCTGGTGCACGTCAACCTGGGCAAGTCCGTGTACGCCATGCTGCGCGAAGCGCTGGCGGCCGGGCGCTTCCAGCCGAACGACCGGCTGCGCATCCGCGAGCTGGCGCTGCAGCTGGGCACCAGCGTCACGCCCGTGCGCGACGCCATGCTGCAGCTGGTGCAGGAAGAGGCGCTGGTGCTGCGTTCGCCGCGCGACTTCCGCGTGCCCGTGCTGGGCGTGGCGCGCTACCTGGAAATCCGCGCGCTGCGTCTGGAGCTGGAAGGCCTGGGCGCGGCGGAGGCGGCGCAGCGCATCGACGCCGCCACCCTGGCCGACCTGGAACGCCTGCTGCAGGCGAATGAAGAGGCCATCGCGCGGCACGACCTGGCGGCGGCGCTGCAATGCAACCAGGCGTTTCACCTGGGCCTGGCGCAGGCGGCCGGCATGCCGACATTAAAACGCTTCGTCGACCATCTGTGGATGCAGACGGCGCCCCTGATCGCCGCCGGCTACGCCAGCTTTTCGCCCGACATGCGGGTGGGCCACCACCACGCCATCATCAGCGCGCTGCGCCAGCGCGACAGCGCGGCCGCGCGGCGCGCCATCGAACAGGACATTCTCGACGGCGGCACGCAGATGCTGGCCTATGTCATGCGCCAGGAGCGCATGCACGCCGGCGCAAACGAACAAGACAAGGAAGAACATGACGCACCTCCAGCACAGGATTGAACCGGACGCTGAACAGAAAACCGCCATCGTCACGGGCGCCAGCCGCGGCATCGGGCATGCCGTGGCCGAGCGCTTCCGCAGCCTGGGCTGGCGCGTCATCACCGTTTCGCGCAGCCCGATTCCCGGCGGCTGCCCGCGCAGCCACGAGCACAACACGCACGTGTGCATGGATTTGTCGGACCTGAGCCAGATCGGGCAGATGGTCGAGACGCTGCGCCCCATGCTGGGCGACGCCAAATTGCATGCGCTGGTGAACAATGCGGGCGTGTCGCCGAAGGGGCCGGGCGGCTCGCGCGTCAATTCGCTCACCACCGACATGCAGACGTGGCAGGAAATGTACAACACGAATTTCTTCGCGCCGCTGGCCCTGACGCGCGGTTTTGCGCAGGAATTGTCGAACGCGCATGGCGCCGTCGTGAACCTGTGCTCGATCGCCGGCTACCGCGTGCACCCGTTCGCCGGTTCCGCCTACGCCAGCTCGAAGGCGGCGCTGGCGTCGCTGACGCGCGAGATGGCCAACGACATGGCGCCGCTGAACGTGCGCGTCAACGCGATCGCGCCGGGCGAGATCGACACGGCCATCCTGTCGCCCGGCACCTCGCACATCGTCGATACGCAAATCCCCTTGCGCCGCCTGGGCACGACGGCCGAAGTGGCCGATCTGGTGGAGTTCCTGTGCAGCGAGCGCGCCTCGTACATCACGGGCGCGGAAATTCCCATCGACGGCGGCCAGCGCATTTAAGTACGGTCACGCGCGGCCATTGTCGAGCTGCGCCTGCAGCGCGGCCACCACCAGCGCGTGGTCGTCGGCCTGCGCCAGGCCGGAAACGGTCACCGTGCCGACCAGTCCCACGCCGCGTATCAGCAGGGGGAAGGCGCCGCCGTGGCCCGCGTATTCGATGTCGTCGAGGTATGTCACGTCTTCGAAGGTGCTGCCGCGGCTTTTATACGAGATGCCCATGTAGTAGGAGCTGCGGCAAAAGCGCCGCACCGTGTTGTTCTTGCGGCGTATCCAGTCGGCCTGGTCCGCCGTGGCGCCTGTCATGGCATGGTGGAACAGGACCTGGCCGTTGCGCGTGATGTTGACGGTGACGGCCTTGCCCCGCCTGCGCACCTCTTCGACGATCCACAGGCCCACGGCCAGCGCGGCGTCGTTGTCGAAGCGTTCGAATTGCAGGGATTCTTCCTGCTGCGCGAGGGTGTGCAGCAAATCGGCGTAATGATCCATCGTGGAGGCGGGCAGTAGTGACTGGAAGCGCTACTGTAGCGCACCATGGGCCAGTCGCGCGCGTTTTTTCCATGGCGGGCCTACAATAGGCAGCATGAACCTGTCCCTGTTTGCCGATGAAGACCAGGCCCCGGCCGCTCCCGTGCCGCTGGTGCCAGGCTCGTCCGCGTCGCTCCTGTTGCGCGGCTTCGCGCTGCCGTATCTGCACGAGGTGCTGCCGGCGCTGGACGCCATCGTGCTGGCGGCGCCCCTGCGCCACATGGCCACGCCGGGCGGCTTGCGCATGTCGGTCGCCATGAGCAATTGCGGCGCCCTGGGCTGGATCACGGATGGACGCGGCTACCGTTATGCGCGGCACGATCCGGCCAGCGGCCTTCCATGGCCGCCGATGCCGTCCGTGCTCCTGCGCCTGGCGCGGGAGGCGGCGCTGGCGGCTGGCTATCCGGGCTTCACGCCCGATGCCTGCCTGCTCAACCGTTATGCGCCCGGTGCGCGCATGGCCTTGCACCAGGACCGTGACGAATGCGATTTCAACGCGCCCATCGTCTCCGTCTCGCTGGGGCTGCCCGCCACCTTCCTGTTCGGCGGCGCCGAGCGGGCCGACAAGGCGGCCCGCATCGCCCTGCTGCACGGCGACGTGGTGGTGTGGGGCGGCGCCGACCGCCTGCGCTTCCACGGCGTGGCGCCGCTGAAGGAGGGTGTACACGCGCTGCTGGGCGCGCAGCGCATCAACCTGACGTTCCGCAAGGCCAGCTGAGCTGTCAATATCCCCCCCCATTAATGCAAGATGCTTGCAAATGCGGCGATTCTTCTCCATGATATGCAACTTGTTTGCATAGGGAGCCCTGACCATGAAGCGCGATTCGATTTCCTCGCCCCTGCCCGACGTGGCGGCCGGCCCCCATCTGGGCCACCCTTTGCCGCTCGAGTGGGTGGGCATGCAGGGCATCGCCTTGCCCCTGTGGCTGGAAGAGGGCGGGCAGGCGCAGCAAGTGCATGCCTGGGCCGACGTGCAGGTCGACTTGCCCGACCCGCACGTGAAGGGTATCCACATGTCGCGCCTGTATCTGCTGCTCGACGCGTTTGCGGCCGCCCAGCCGCTCGATGCGGGCACGCTGGCCGCCGTGCTGCGGCGCATGGTGGACAGCCACGCCGATTGCGGCAGCACACAGGCGCGCCTGGCGCTGGCGTTTCCCGTGCTGCGGCGCCAGCCGGCGCTGCTGACGGCGGGGCTGTCCGGCTGGAAATCGTATCCCGTGCGCTTGCAGGCCAGTGTTTCGCCGCAGGGCTTTGCCCTGTCCCTGACGGTGGAGATCGGCTACTCGTCAACCTGCCCGTGTTCGGCGGCGCTGGCGCGGCAACTGCTCGCCGACGCCTTCGCGGCACGCTTCGGCGCGGGCGGCATTGATGGCGCGGGCGCGCGCGACTGGCTGCGGGAACACGCGAGCCTGGCCACGCCGCACAGCCAGCGCAGCACGGCGACGGTCACCCTGCCCTTGACGGAGCAGGCGGAACTGGACCTGTTTCCCCTCATTGACCTGGTGGAAGCGGCGCTGGCGACGCCGCTGCAGACGGCCGTGAAACGGATCGACGAGCAAGCGTTCGCGCGCCTGAATGGTGCTAACCTGATGTATGTGGAAGACGCGGCCCGCCGCGTGCAGGCGGCGCTGGCGCCATTGGTGTCACCGTATGCGCAGGCGCGTGTTACCGTACGGCATATGGAAAGCCTGCATCCGCACGATGCCGTGGCGCAGGCGGGCCGGCTTGCCGGAGATTGCTAGTCAACCATTGTGGAGGAGGGCAACATGCCGGAGAAAATCGAGCGGGACGTCAACGATGACAGCCTGGAAGGGGAAGTGGAACGCGAACGGCGCGAGCATGCGCTGATCGACGAGGAAAAGCTGGGCATGGACGAGCTGGAAGAGGAACGCCTGAAGCGGGAACGCCAGCCGGGCGCGCCGGCGGGCCGCTAGCGTGCAAGCGGATGTATCGGCGCTGGCATCGCGGCGCGCGGCCCGGTACAATTTCGCTTTGTCCTGCTCCCCCAACCCCGGAGGCCCATGAAATATCACGCATTCATCCCCGTCATCCTCGGCCTGACAGGCGCCGCCCTGGCCGCCTCGCAAGCCCAGGCCGCCACCATCTGCACCGCCATGGCGGATGCCAAAACGGGCGCCGTCTTGCTGCAAGAGGGCAATTGCATCGACCGCGTCACACCCGCCTCCACGTTCAAGATCGCCCTCAGCCTGATGGGCTATGACGCTGGCTTCCTCAAGGACGAGCACAAGCCGACCCTGCCATACCGCCAGCGCTATGTGGACTGGGGCGGCGACGCGTGGCGCCAGGATACGGACCCGTCGCGCTGGATGCAGTATTCCGTCGTCTGGTATTCGCAGCAGATCACGCAGGCGCTGGGCGCCGAGCGCTTCCAGAAATATGCGAAGGCTTTGCGCTATGGCAATGCGGATGTGTCGGGCGACCCGGGCAAGGACAATAGCCTGGAGCGCTCGTGGATCAGCTCTTCGCTGAAGATCTCGCCGCTGGAACAGCTGGGCTTCTTGCGCAAGCTGGTCAACGATCAGTTGCCCGTCACCAGGCAGGCGATGGAACAGACGCGGCGCCTGACGCGCCTGGCGGACGTGGGTGGCTGGCAAGTGCACGGCAAGACGGGGGCAGCCTTCCCGCGCAAGGCCGACGGCAGCTTCGACGAGGCGCATGGCTACGGCTGGTTCGTGGGCTGGGCCAGCAAGGGCGAGCGCAGCATCGTCTTCGCGCGCCTGGTGCAGGATGAACAGAAGGGCCAGCAGTCGGCCGGCTTGCGCACGCGCGAGGCCATGCTGAAGGAATTGCCGGCCCTGCTGGAGCAGGCGCAGAAGTGACGCACTCAGTCGTCACGGCCACCTTCCTCGCCACCGACGGCGAGTACCTGGAAGCCGTCATCGAGGTGGATGGCCAGCGCCTGCATGTGATGGACGAGTTCGGCGGTGGGCAACTGGCCGCCGGCACGCAAGTGCGGCTGGAACTGTCGGCCATGCCCAGCGAGATGAACGACTGGGACGCGATGTTCACCGCCAATCCGGGCCGGGAGCAGCGCTTGCTGCGCCTCGATGGCTGGCGCTACCTGGCGCTGGGCGTCGTGACCCAGGTCGACCCCGTCATCTGCGACTGCGGCCTGCTGCGGGTAGAAGACGCATTTCATACGCATGATGCGCGCTGCGTGGGCGCCTATGTCGGCGTCACCCTGGCGCGCCTTGATGCTTGCCTGGCGTAAAATCCGGCCCGCTTTGTTGCCCGCCCTATATACTTGCTGAAACGGATCATCCGGCATCAGACAAGGTTACAAGCATGGCATCAGGCATGGAGCAGTTTCAGGAAAAAGCACGGCAGGCATGGACGTGGGCGCGCGCGCAGGGCTTGCGCGTGGCGGGCGTGGCGTGGGTGAGGGCGGTGGCGCTGTACCGGCGCGGCCACGCGTACCTGATGACCTTGCCGCCCGTGCGGCGCGCGCTGGTGCTGGGCCTGTGGTCGTTCCTGGCCGTGCTGGCGCTGGTGACCTTATACATGCTGCTGCTGATTCCCCTGACGCCGAGCATCCACGACCTGCGCCAGGCGCGCGCCGCCGCGCCCAGCACCATGGTCAGCGCCGATGGCAAGGAACTGGTGCGCTTCGACCAGGGCTTGCAGGAGCGCGTCACCCTGCAGCAGATTTCGCCCAACGTGATCAGCGCGCTGATTGCCACGGAAGACCACCGCTTCTACGACCACCACGGCATCGACTTCACGCGCACGGCCGGCGCCATCCTGCACACGGCGGGCGGCAACCCCCAGGGCGGTTCCACCATCACGCAGCAGCTGGCGCGCAATATGTTCCCCGAGGAGATAGGCCGCTCGCGCAACCTGAACCGCAAGCTGAAGGAACTGATCACGGCCCTCAAAATCGAGGCCACCTACAGCAAGACGGAAATCCTCGAAGCCTACCTGAACACGGTGCCCTTCCTGTACAACACCTACGGCATCGAAATGGCGGCGCGCACCTATTTCGACAAGCCCGCCTCGCGCCTCGACATCCTGGAAAGCGCCACCCTGGTCGGCATGCTCAAAGGCACGAATTACTACAATCCCGTCGGCAATCCCGAACGTTCCTTGCAGCGGCGCAATGTGGTGCTGGGACAGATGCGCAAGCACGACGTCATCGACGAAGCCCGCTACAAGCAGTTGATCAAGCGTCCGCTGCGCCTGCATTTCGAGCGCCAGAGCGAACGGGTGCAATCGGACAGCCACTTCACGGCCTATGTGCGCAAGTGGCTGATCGACTGGGCCGACGAGAATGATTACAACCTGGAGCGCGACGGCCTGGTGGTGCACACCACGCTGGACCACGACCTGCAGCAGGCGGCCGAGCGCGCCGTCGAGCGCCAGGCGAACGCCTTGCAGTCCATCGCCGACGTGGAATGGAGCCGCGCCGGCGTGCCGTCGTCCACCTCGACGGGCATGTATGCGGGCATGCAGGGCGGCAGCGTGCCGTTCGATTATTTCTGGAAGTCCCACCCGGCCTTGCTCGACGCCTTCGTGCGCGAGTCGGGCGACTACCGCAAGCTGACGGCGGCCGGCGCTACGCCGGACGACGCACTGGCGCAGCTGAAGGGCGACCGCGCCTTCATGGCGGCCCTGCGCAAGTCGAAGACGCGTCTGGAAGCGGGCTTCGCGGCCATGGACCCGGCCACAGGCGCCGTGCGCGCCTGGGTGGGCAGCCGCGACTTTGCGCGCGAACAGTTCGACCATGTGTCGCAGGCGGCGCGCCAGCCCGGTTCCACCTTCAAACCCATCGTGTATGGCGCGGCGCTGGAAAAGGGCCTCAGCCCCGATCACGTTTACCGCGACGCCGTGATGGATATCAAGGCGTCCGACGGCACGATATGGCGCCCGACGGACATGAGCGGCACGACGGGGCGCGACATGACCATGCGCGACGGCCTCGTCTACTCGAAAAACACCATCACGGCGCAAGTGATGCAGGATGTCGGCTTGCCGCCGATCATCAAGCTGGCGCGCGCGCTGGGCATCCGCGACAGCAAGCTGGAAAAAGTGCCGTCGCTGGCGCTGGGCACCAGTCCCGTCACCTTGCTGGAAATGGTCAACGCCTATGCCAGTATCGCGGCCCAGGGCGAGGCGCGCCTGCCCTTCGTCGTCACGCACATCACGGACCGCGAAGGCAAGGTCATCGCCCGTTTCGGCGAAGACAAGCCCAAGCGCGCCATGCAGCAGGCATCGGCCGCCACTCTGACGGACATGATGCGCGGCGTGATCGACCGCGGCACGGGCACGGCCATCCGCAGCCGCTTCGGCATCCGCTCCGACGTGGCCGGCAAGAGCGGCACGACGCAAAACAATGCGGATGGCTGGTTTATTTTGATGCATCCGGAACTGGTGGGCGGCGCCTGGGTGGGCTTCAACGACGCGCGCGTCACCATGCGCAGCAATTATTGGGGCCAGGGTGGTCACAATGCCGTGCTGCTGGTGGGCGACTTCTTCAAGACGGCGCTCGACACGGGAAAACTGTCGCGCGACGCCATCTTCCCCGGCGGCAAGCCACCGCCGCCGCTGCGCCATGTGGAAACGGTCGAGGAACCCGAGGACGAGCCGGTGGAAGAGCCGGGAGATTTGCTGCAGGAAGGCGCGCCGCCAGCGCCGCTGGCCATGCCGGCCGAAGGCGACGGCGGACAGGAATCGCATGGCAAGGCGGTGCCGGAAGCGGCTCCCGCGCCAGCGCCGGTGCCGCAGCCGCAGCCTGTACCGCAAGGATAAGTCAACTATCGCAAAGAATAATCATGAGCTCACGCAAGCCCACCCTGCGCCTGATACTCGGCGACCAGCTCAACGCGCAGCACCGCTGGTTCACCGAAGTCGATGACGCCACCATCTATGTCTTGATGGAGGTGCGGCAAGAAACCGATTATGTGCTGCATCATGCGCAGAAAATCCTGGCGATCTTCGCCGCCATGCGCGACTTTGCCCGCCAGCTGCGCGCGCGTGGCCACACCGTGCACTACATCGCCATCGACGACGTGGAAAGCACGCGCTCGATACCGGACAATATCGAGGCGCTGATTCGCCACCATGACGCCGGCGCCTTCGAATACCAGGCGCCCGACGAGTGGCGCCTCGACCAGCAGCTGTACCAGGCCGGGCGACGCTCGCGCATGCCATGGTTGATGGTCGACAGCGAGCATTTCTACACGGCCCGTCATGAGGCGGCCGATATCTTCGCCGGCCGCAAGCAGTGGCTGATGGAGTTTTTCTACCGCCAGATGCGCAGCGCCCACCAGGTGCTGATGGAAGACGCGAAAAAACCTGTCGGCGGCCAGTGGAACTTCGACCACGACAACCGCAAGCCCTGGCGCGGTACGCCCGCCGAGCCGCAAGATCCGCGCACCGTGCATGACCATTCCCTGTTATGGCAAAGCATCGTCGCCGCTGGCGTGAAGAGCTTTGGCGCGCCGCATGCGGACCGTCTCGCGTGGGCGCTGAACCGGGACGAGGCGCTGCGGCAGCTCGACGCCTTCATCGAGCGGGCCTTGCCGCATTTCGGCGATTTCCAGGATGCGATGAGCAGCAAGGCCTGGCGTTTGTTTCATTCGCTGCTGTCGTTCGCGCTGAACGTCAAGATGCTCAACCCGCGCGAAGTGGTCGACAGGGCGCAGGCCGCGTATCACGCCGGCCATGCGCCGCTGGCCGCGGTCGAGGGTTTCATCCGCCAGATCCTCGGGTGGCGCGAATATGTGCGCGGCGTGTACTGGGCGCATATGCCCGGCTATGCGGAAAAGAATTTCTTCGGCCATGCGCGTCCGCTGCCATCCTGGTTCTGGGATGGCAAGACGAAGATGCATTGCCTGTCGCAGGCGATCACGCAGTCGCTGGAACAGGCGCATGCGCACCACATCCAGCGCCTGATGGTGATCGGCAATTTCGCCTTGTTGGCCGGCCTCGACCCGGCCCAGGTGCATGGCTGGTACCTGGGCGTGTATATCGACGCCTTCGAATGGGTGGAGCTGCCCAATACCGTGGGCATGAGCCAGTTCGCCGACGGCGGCTTGCTGGCCACCAAGCCGTATGTCTCCAGCGCCGCGTATATCGACCGCATGGGCGATTATTGCAAAGGCTGCCATTACGATAAAAAGGCGCGCATCGGCGAGAACGCCTGTCCCTTCAATGCCCTGTACTGGGATTTTTTCCATCGCAATGCGGACACATTGGAACGCAATCCCCGCATCGGCATGGCGTATCGCCAGCTGGAGAAGATGGACGCGGCGGCGGTCGCCGCTTTCCGGCAGCAGGCGGCGGCGATGCTGGCCCGGCTCGATTCCCTGTAACGCCGGGCAATATGCCCGTCAGGCGCGTCATCACGGCTTCGTCATGTCCTGGCGCTGGAATTCGATGCGGTTTTCCTGGTAGTCCCACTTCGTGTAGGGGCCGAACACGCGCCGGTTTTCCTTGCTGTCGGCATTAGACTGCTCGCGCTTCATGCGCCGCACGAGGGCGGTGTCGGTCAGCGGCGCCGTCGTGGCGCCGAACACTTCGTGGCGCACGCTCTGTTTGGCGTCGGCGCCGCGCGAAATGATGGTGAGCTTGCGCGTGGCGGGATCGAAATACAGGCGCATGGCGAAGGTGTTCATGTCCTGCAGATACAGGCCGTCGTCGCGCTGCTGCGCGTAAAAGTAGTCGCCGCAGACGGCCTTCGGTTCGCGCTTCCACTCGCAGGCGAGCAGGATCAGCAGGTGATGGTCGTCGAGCTGCTTGATGGAAACACGGGCCTTGGAATAACCCCAGTTGCTGGGTGGCACGGTCGTCGACGAGAGCAGATTGTATTCGCCCACGAGCTGGGGCATGGGCGCTTGCGCCGCGGCGCCGGCGCAGAGAGTCAAGGCGGCTGCCGCCATGGCGCCGCGTAGTGTGGAAAAAGATGTCATGATGGCCATAAAGAAAAGTTGCCACATTATAGATGGCAACTTGCCAAGATGGCCGCGCGTTTGCCGCTATTTCAGCTTGCTCAATTCCGCCACGTCGATCTTGACGACCTTGCCGTCAGTGGCGGCGACCAGGGCCAGGAAGTGGGGCGTCGCTTCGTGCGCCGTCAGGGCGGCTTTGTCGGCCCATTCTTCCAGCATGACGAAGCGCGTGGGCGTCTTGTTGTCGAGGTGCAGCTCGTAGCGCAGGCAGCCGCTTTCCGCGCGGCTGGGCGGTACGACGGCTTCCAGCGCGGCGCGCACGGCGTCGATATGGTCGGCTTGGGCATCGATGGTGGCGACGACGATCAGGGTCATGGTGGTCCTTGTGGTTGGGGTTCCGGCAGCTTAGCGCATCTTGCGCTTTCTTGTCGGCCGGCCACCTTGGCCCGACGCCCCGGGCCTGCGCGCTTCTCGGGGCCTGGTCCTATGCCCCGCCTTGCATCTCTTGCCGGTAGCGCGCCGGCGGCAGCGCGAACTGGGTCTTGAAGAAGCGGGTGAATGCGCTTTGCGAGGAAAAGCCCAGGCGCTCGCCGATTTCCACCACGCTCAAGGTCGTTTCGCGCAGCAGGCGGCGCGATTCGCGGCTCTTGGCGCGCAGTTCCAGCGCGCGGAACGAGGTCTGCTCCTGCTGCAGCTGGCGCTGCAAGGTCCAGCGGTTCATCGCCAGGCCGTCGCACAGGGCCGGCAGCAGCGAGGCGTCGTCGGCGTCTGCCGCGCCTTGCCGGCCCAGCAAATCGATGATGGCTTGCTCGACGCGGGCGGAAAACAGCTGCGCGCCATGCAGCTGCCGCAATTGCCCCTGCGCGTGGCGCAGCGCGTGCGGCGCCAGCATGGCGTTGAACTGGGCGAAGGGCCGGTCCAGCGCGGGTGCGTCAAACGTCAAGGTGTTGCGCGCCTGGCCGAAGGTGGTGGCGGCGCCGAAGCACTCGGCAATGGCCGGCGCGAACCACGGCGCCTTGCCCTGGAAGCCGGCGTGGAAGGCGGTGGGCGCGCCGGCGTCGTAGGCGCGCGCCACCAGCGACAGCATGCGGAAATTGGCCAGCGCCTGCATGGCGCCGCCCGCCGGGCAAAACTCGGACAGGTATTCGATCTCGATGCGCGTGCCGTTTTCGCTCATCAGCATGAAGTCGAATTCGCCGATCAGGCCCCGCAAATGCAGCAACTCGTGCAGCGCGCTGCGCAGGGTGGGGCGGTTGAAGCAGACGTGGGCGATGCCCGAGTAATGCGCGAACCAGTGCGTCACGTCGAGGTCGAGTATGGCCCGGTGCTGCGGCAGCTGCTGCGCGTAGGCCGTCATGCGGCGGTGCCGTTCGGCGTTGATGCGCCCGCCTGGTTCCGTGAGCTGCGCCGGCGTGATGCCCGTGTGGCGGAAAAAGTCGGCGGGGTCGTGCCCGTCGGCCTGCATGGCGCGCGCGCATTGCTGCGCGATCCGGTTCGAAACCGTGCGCGTGTCGGGTTTGTGCAAGGCTGTCTCCTGCTTGTTGTAGTAATTTTTCACAAATATTAGCACTTTGTAGGAGATTGTTGGTTGTCGGGCCGTCTAACCAAAAATTGTATTCGCGGGTATAAAACGCGTGCTGCGCGGTCAAGAAATGCACGCATTCTCACGCTATATTGTTTTCGGCCGGCCTTGCCGCCGCGCCTTGATACCTACAAAAACAATCTTGGAGATAATGATGAATTGCACATTGAAACCGATGGCCCGCGTGGTCGCCGGCTGCGTCGCCACGCTTGCCCTGGCCGCCTGCGGCAACGATACCGTCAGCGAGCAATACACGCAGCCCGTGTTCGGCGCCACCACCTACGCCCAGCTGAAGGTCGACGGCTATGCCTTCAAGGACATGAACCGCAACGGCAAGATCGATCCGTATGAAGACTGGCGCCTGCCGGCCGAGGCGCGCGCCGACGATTTGTTGTCGCGCATGAGCCTTGAGGAAAAAGCGGGCCTGATGATGCACGGCACGGCGCCCACCGTGTCCGACCCTTCCGGCATCGGCCTGGGCGGCGCGTATGACCTGACTGCCCTGCAGGATTTGATCGTCAAGCAGTACGTGAACACCTTCATTACCCGCATGGCGGGCGACACGGCCAACATGGCGGCCCAGTACAACAAGGTACAGGCGCTGAGCGAAACGTCGCGCCACGGCATCCCCGTCTCCATCAGCACGGACCCCCGCCACCATTTCCAGTACACGGTGGGCGCCAGCGCCGGCACCAAGGGATTTTCCCAGTGGCCGGAAACCCTGGGCCTGGCGGCCATCGGCGACGATGCGCTGGTGCGCCGCTTCGGCGACATCGCGCGCCAGGAATACCTGGCCGTCGGCATCACGCAAGCGCTGTCGCCGCAGGCGGACCTGGCCACCGAGCCGCGCTGGTCGCGCATCAACGGCACTTTTGGCGAAGACGCCGACCTGGCCAGGCGCATGGTGCAGCACTATATCGAGGGCTTTCAGGATGGCAATACGGGTTTGCATGACGGCAGCGTGGTGGCCGTCGTCAAGCACTGGGTCGGCTATGGCGCCACGAAAGAGGGCTACGACGGCCACAATTACTATGGCCGCTACATGACCTATCCGGGCAACAACTTCGCCTATCACGTGAAACCGTTCGAAGGGGCGTTCACGGCCAGGGCGGCGTCCGTCATGCCGACCTACGCTCTGCCGGATGGCAATATCACAATCGACGGCATCACGCTGGAACAGGTGGCGGCCGGCTTCAGCAAGACCATGCTGACGGATTTGCTGCGCGGCAAATACGGCTTCGAGGGCGTGATCCTGTCGGACTGGGGCATCACCTCCGACTGCGACGCCAACTGCCGCAACGGCACGGCGCCGGGCGTGGCGCCTTCCTTCATCGGCTTCGGCACGCCGTGGGGCATGGAAGACGCCACCAAGGCCGAGCGTTACGTGAAGGCCGTGACGGCGGGGATGGACCAGTTTGGCGGCGTGACGGAAGCGCCCTACCTGACGCAAGCCGTGCAACGGGGCCAACTGACGCAAGCGCGCATCGACGCGTCGGCGCGGCGCATCCTGATCCAGAAATTCAAGCAGGGCCTGTTCGAGCATCCGTTCGTCGATGCGGCCAAGGCGGCCGCCACCGTGGGCAAGGCGGACTTCATCGAGGCGGGCCTGGAGGCCCAGCGCCGCTCGCTGGTCTTGCTGGAAAACAAGGACAAGGTCTTGCCGCTGGCGGCCAGCGTCAAGAAGGTGTATTTATACGGCATCGACGCGGCCGTGGCGCGGCAGCATGGCTACACAGTGGTGGCCACGCCGCAGGAAGCGGACGTGGCCCTGCTGCGCGTGGCCGCGCCGTATGAAACCCTGCACCCGAACTACATCTTCGGCAGCATGCAGCACGAGGGCCGCCTCGATTACGTGGACGGCAACGCCGACTACGAGGCGATCAAAAACGCGGCGAAGAACGCGCCGAAAACGGTGGTCACCGTGTACCTGGACCGCCCGGCCATCCTCGGCAACGTGCAGGACAAGGCCAGCGCGATTCTCGCCAACTTCGGCGTGAGCGACGGCGCGCTGTTCGACGTCCTGACGGGCAAGGCCAAGCCGCAAGGCAAGCTGCCGTTCGAGCTGCCCTCGTCGATGGCCGAGGTGCAGGTACAGAAATCGGACGTGCCGTATGACACGGCGCATCCGCTGTACAAGTTCGGTTACGGCCTGGCGTACTAAGCGGCGTTCAACTCGGTGTCGTCCCGCTGCGCTGGCGCCAGGCGTGGCTGTTCAGGGCGTCGATAAGGCGCGCCAATGGCCAGTCCCGTTCCACTGCCTGCAGCATGATCTGCTGCGGCGTGGCCGACGCCGGCGTCATCCAGCGCGCCCTGGACGGGCAGCGCCTGCAGCGCGGGATACAGCGCGACGCTCATGGCGCGGCTGTCCAGCGCTTCCATGGCGCGCCCGAACGGCGACGACACTTGCAGCAGGTTGGCCATGCGGTGGATGTCGGGCGAGCGGTTATGCCCGGCCGCGTGGAACAGGGCCGAGTTGAAGACGCTCACTTGCGCCGTCATCTGGCAGGTGGGACCGAGCCAGGCTTGCGATATCCACGCGAAGACGGGATTGGCGAAATGGTCGCCCACCGCCTGGCCGCGCACCCGGGCATCGCCGCCGTGTATTCGATCGGCGGCGGCAATGCCGCCATCGTGCTGGCCTTCGCCCAGGCGGGCCGGCGCTGCCAGGTCTTCATCGGCCACGACCTGGACGTGGACAATGCGGCGCTGCTCAAGGCGGGCGCCATCCACGTCGTGCTGCACCACGAGCTGGGCCAGGATATGCGACGCGCCTGCCAAGAGGTGCTGCGGGCGCAGGGCGCGCTGCCGGCCCTGAATTGACAGGCATGCGAGGCTGGCCGATACTCGCCGCTTCGCTCATCGCTCACCTCAGGAAGGAATCCCCCCGATGTCCGTCATTCCGAAATTGCATCAGACCGTACTTGCCGCCTTGCTCGCCACCGCATTTGCCATGCCGGCCATGGCAAACGTCCCGGCGGCGGCCAGCGCCCCGTCGGCCTGGGTCGAGGCCAGCAACCGCAATGCGGCCATCGTGCTGGCGGCGCAAGCGCAGTTTTCGCCGGAAAACGCTTCCGATACGGGCCTGGCGCAGTACGACGGCCTGGCCGCCGACCTGGGGCCGAACATCACCGAGCGCCAGGTGGCGGCCATGCGGAAGGCGCGCGCGCAATTGCAGCACAAGCTGGCGGCGGAAAAAGATGAGCGCGTGCGCCAGGATCTGCAAATCCTGACGCAGGCCGTCGACCAGGAGATCATGGGCGCCCAGCTGGACGCCAAATACGCCTTGCCGTGGGTCGATGTGCCGCAAATGGTCTTTGGCAGCATGCAAAGCCTGCTGCAGGAACAGCGCCCGGCCGCGCGCCGCGCCAAGGCGCTGGAACGCCTGCAGCGCTACGTGGGCCAGTTCCCGGGCAGCACGCCGATCACGGCGCAGGCCAAGGCGCGCTTCACGGAAAAAATCGGCAAGCCGGGCCTGGCCGGACCCGTGCGGCTGCAGGTGGAGCAGTCGCTGGAAAACGTGCCGACGTATATCGCCGGCATCCGCAAGCTGTTCGCCGATATGCGGATCGCGGGCGCGGAAAGCGCGCTGGCCGCCATGGAGCAGCAGCTGACTGACTATGCGGCCTGGGAAAAGCAGGTGGTGCTGCCCTTGTCGCGCACGGATTTCCGCATGGCGCCCGAGCTGTATGCGTTTCGCCTGAAGCAGGTGGGCATCGACATCGCGCCGCGCGCGCTGGTCGAACGGGCGCAGGTGGCCTACCTGGAAACGCGCGCCGCCATGCAGGCGCTGGCGCCGGTGGTGGCGGCGAAAATGTCGCTGAAGGGCGTCGATGGCGGTGATTACCGCCAGGTGCTGCGGGCGCTGAAAGCCGATTCCATCCCGAACGAGCAGCTCGAGGCGCACTACAAGGGCGTCAATACGCAGCTGGAACAGCGCATCGCCCAGCAGCGCGTGGTCGATATCCCTGCGCGCGCCATGACCATGCGCCTGGCGTCCGCCGCCGAATCGGCGGCCCAGCCGGCGCCGCATATGCGTCCGCCGCCGTTGATCGGCAATACGGGAGAGCACGGCCAGTTCGTCCTCCCCGTCAGCAATCCGGCCGCCAGCGGCAAGGGCGAGGCGTATGACGATTTCAATTTCGCGGGCGCCGCCTGGACGTTGAGCGCGCACGAAGGCCGCCCCGGCCACGAGCTGCAGTTCAGCGCCATGGTGGAGCGGGGCGTGTCGCAGGCGCGCAGCCTGTACGCGTTCAACAGCGTCAACGTGGAAGGCTGGGCGCTGTACGCGGAAGCGGAGATGATCCCGTACGAGCCGGCCGAAGGCCAGTTCATCGCGCTGCAGTTCCGCATGCTGCGCGCGGCGCGCGCCATGCTCGACCCGATGCTGAACCTGGGACTAGTCACGCGCGAAGAGGCGGGGCGCATCCTGACGGATGAAGTGATGCTGTCGAAAGCGATGGCGCGTCAGGAACTGGACCGCTACACCTTCAACATGCCGGGCCAGGCGGGCAGCTATTTCTATGGCTATACGCGCATCCTGCAGCTGCGCGCGGAAACGGAGCTGGCGCTGGGCGAGAAGTTCGACCGCCTGGCCTTCAACAACTTCCTGCTGGGCCAGGGCTTGCTGCCGCCTGACTTGCTGGCCAGGGCCGTGCGCGAGCACTTCATCCCTGCACAGAGAAAAGCCGGGAGCTGACGGAAGTCTCCTCCGCATGCCATGCTGGCGCCCTTGAATGACGACGCGAGAGTGGCAGGCATGTGGCGCGGGATCGTATGTGGTGTGCTGGCCGGCGCCTTCTGGGGCGCCGTTTTCATTGTGCCCGTCCTGTTGCCGGACTTTTCTCCGCTCGAGCTGATGGCAGGCCGCTACCTCTGCTACCTCTGTTACGGCGCGCTGGCGGCCGGCCTGATGCTGCCGCGCCTCCTGCCCCTGCTGCTGGCGTATGGCGTCAAGCTGGCCGGCGTGCTGTGGTTCGTGCGGCGCCACGCCCAGAAGGATGGGGCAGGGCGGACGTAGCGAAAAATACATCATTGCCAGCCTGCCGTTTGCACCGGGCGGGCCGTATAATGATCCTCATTTGCCGGCCATCCAGGGAGTTCCGCTTGCAGCTACCGATCCGTTATCCGAACATGCCGCAACTGCTGCTGAAGGCCCGCGACAGCCTGCTCCAGCATTTCCGCCCCATCCTCAATCACTTCGGCGTGACGGAGCAGCAGTGGCGCATCATGCGCGCGCTGAACGAAAGCCCGACCCTGGAGCCGCGCGAGCTGTGCGAGATCTGCCAGATTTCCAGTCCCAGCATGAGCGGCATCCTGGCGCGCATGGAGGAAATCGGCTTGATCGGGCGCAGCAAGTTCGAAGGCGACCAGCGCCGCCGCAAGGTGCACCTGTCGGAAGCGGGCGCCAGCCTGCTGCTGCAGATGGGGAAACTCATCGACCTGCAATATGCCCACCTGGAAGCGGCCTACGGCAAGCAGGTGTTCGAAGACATGCGCCGCACGCTCGAAGCCTTCATCGCCCTCGAAACCCTGCCGGTGGCGCCCGCCATCCTGCGCTGACCGTCTCGCTTTCCCCGTTTTCCCGCCTGCCTGATTAGCCACCGGGCGCGTGTTTTTCGACACGCGCCGCCGCCGCTTTGTCCATGCCTGTTCCGTGTATTTCCGCAGTCTGCCGGGCTTGCATCCGCGCGCCTGCCGGTTTTGCTATAAGACACAAGAAAGTTTTGCTATAAGACTACGCCTTACAGTCAATCACTTACATGTGAGTAAATAAGCGTATAATTTGCGTCACTTGATCCAAATCAAGAAGAACAGCGGACGTCCCATCAGTGGATGGGGCGGCACGCGGCGCCACGCCGGTATGTCGCCGTCACGGCGGCAATACTTGTCGGGCGTACAATAAAACAGGAAAATCAGGAAAAAAATGAACACACCATGCATGCGCGCCGCGGCGCTGGCCGTCTCCACGCTGATCGGCGCAAACGTTTGCGCCCAAGGCAATGTCACCATCTACGGCGTCGTGGACGCGGCCACCGCGTACGCGAGCAACCAGGGCGGCAAGTCGAACACCTATATGCGCAGCGGCAATTTGTCCGCCAGCAAGATCGGTTTCCAGGGCGTGGAAGACCTGGGCGGCGACCTGAAGGCGCTGTTCCTGCTGGAAAACGGCTTTGAAAGCGACACGGGCGCGCAAAGTTCCGCCAGCTCCCTGTTCAACCGCCAGGCCTATGTGGGCTTGCAGTCGAACGCCTACGGCACCTTGACGGCCGGCCGCCAGTACACGCCGTACTATCTGCTGGTGGGCTCGCTGGCGTCGAGCAACGTCTTGACGGGCGCCACCGGCGCCCACCCGGGCGATATCGACGGCCTCGATACGACCGTGCGCATCAGCAATTCCGTTACCTACAGCATGCCTGCCTGGCGCGGCCTGCAGGCCAGCGCGCAATACGGCTTTGGCGAAGCGGCCGACGGCAATGCCGCGGGCAGCAGCTTCAGCGCGGCCGTCAAGTACAGCACTTCGCCGGCCGAATTCGCGCTCGGCTATCTGAAACTGAAAAATGGCCAGAATGGCGCCGGCTGGAGCGACAACGCCTCGGGCAGCTTCGGCATCTCGGCCATCAACCGGGGCTACGCGTCGGCCGACAGCATCGAGTTCATCGCCGCCAGCGCGCGCTACACCATGGGCAAGTGGATGGTGGGCGCCAATGCCAGCAACGTGCAATACCAGGCTGGCAGCCGCTCGGCCTTCCGCGACACGGCCATCTTCAACACGGCCGGCCTGATCGCGAGCTACCAGCTGACGCCGCAGTGGTTCCTGGCCGCCGGCTACAGCGACACCATCGCCAGTCACGCCAACGGCGTGTCGGACCGTGCGCGCTACCGCCAGCTGTCGTTCGAGCAGAATTATGCGCTGTCGAAGCGCACCGCGATCTACCTGATCGAAGCGCGTCAGCTGGCGCGCGGCCAGACCCTGGGCCAGGACGGCGCCATCGTCAATGCCGTCGCCTCGGTCGGCGATTCGCAAAACGGCACGCCGTCGTCGAACGGCGGGCAGACGGTGGTCATGGTCGGTCTCAAGCATTCTTTCTGAACGGTTGCTGAACTCACGGGAGCTTCAATTGGACGCTACACACAATAAGGGGGGCCGCAGCCCTCTGAACCCCGGCCGCCGCATGGTGCTGGCCGGCCTGCTGTCGGCTTCGGCCGCGGCGCTGATCCCCTGGGCGCTGGCCGAGCCGGTCGCCAATGCGGAGCAGGGCGCCTTCCTGGGCGTGTCGGCCATGCTGGTCGGGCGCCAGGCGCTCGACCCGGTGCTGGCCCAACGCCTGTACGACGCGCTGCTGGCGCAGGACGCCGCCTTCCCGGCGAACGTGCGCGCGCTGCTGGCCTTGATCAATGCGCAGGGCTTGCAGGCGGCCGGCCTGCAGCAAGCGCTCGACGCGCTCGACCCGGCCCAGTCGCCGCTGGCCGCCTTGCCGCGCCAGATCGCCAGCGCCTGGTACCTGGGCATCGTCGGCACGGGCGAGGCGGCCGTCTGCGTCGCCTATGAGCAGGCGCTCAACGCGGCCGTCGTGGCCGACGTCCTGAAGCCTCCCACGTATTCCTACGGCGCCTACGGCAGCTGGGCCAGAAAACCAATTTAAGGAGCCATCATGGCTGAAGCACTCTCCGCCGATTACCTCGTCATCGGCTCCGGCATCATCGGCTCGCTGGCCGCGCGCAAGCTCGCGCTGGCCGGCGCCTCGGTGCTGATCCTGGAAGCGGGCCCGCGCGTGTCGCGCGGCGAAATCGTCGCCCGTTTCCGCAACTCGACGCGCCGCAGCGACTGGATGTCGCCGTATCCCTCGGTGGACACGGCGCCGCATCCGATCTACCAGCCGAAGGACAATGGCTACCTGGTGCAGGCCGGCCCGTACCCGTACCCGGCCGAGTACATCCGCCAGTTCGGCGGCACCTCGTGGCACTGGGCCGCGCAGGCGTGGCGCAACGTGCCGAACGATTTCCGCATCCACACGCTGTACGGCGTGGGCGTCGACTGGCCCATCAGCTACGAAGACCTGGAGCCGTTCTACCAGGAA
The DNA here is from genome assembly GCF_018682595.1 of Janthinobacterium sp. JC611. NCBI lineage: Bacteria > Pseudomonadati > Pseudomonadota > Betaproteobacteria > Burkholderiales > Oxalobacteraceae > Janthinobacterium > Janthinobacterium sp. JC611. The sequence goes on along the minus strand of NZ_JAFLJN010000003.1, from coordinate 254,267 downwards.
GCGGAGGAGATCATGGGCGTGTCCGGCGCCGACAACACGGGTTCGCCGCGCAAGCAGGCCTTCCCGATGGACCCCGTCACGGAGCCATACGCCATGCGCCGCATCCGCGAGCGCCTCGACCCCACGTTCAAGGTGGTGGGCAACACGGTGGCGCGCAACAGCGTCGGCTACGCTGGCCGCCCGGCCTGCTGCGGCAACAACAGCTGCCAGCCGATCTGCCCCATCGACGCGCAATACCACGGCGGCATCGCCGCGCAGCAGGCGGAAGACGCTGGCGTCAAGATCGTCTGCAACGCCAACGTCTACAAGCTGGAACACGACGCGCAGGGCCGCATCACGGCCGCGCTGTACTACGACGTGCATAAAAAGAGCCACCGCGTCACGGCCAAGACCTTCATCCTGGCCGCCAATGGCATCGAAAGCCCCCGTCTGCTGCTCGTTTCCGCCACGGACAAGTACCCGAACGGCCTGGCCAACAGCAGCGACATGGTGGGCCGCAACCTGATGGACCACCCGAGCACCTCGATCACCTTCGACGCCGACGAAGACCTGTGGCTGGGCCGGGGCCCGCAAAGCCCCAACTCCATCAACACCATGCGCGACGGCGATTTCCGCAGCCAGCACTCGCCGTACCGCCTGGACTTCACGAACATCTCGCGCGTCGATGGCGCCACCAAAGAGCTGATTGGCAAGGGCGTGTTCGGCGAGGAATTCGAACAGCAGCTGCGCTTCCGTTCGGCCCGCGAAATGAGCCTGAAAAACGTGCTGGAAGTGCTGCCGAACCCGGAAAACCGCATCGCCTTGAGCCGCGAAAAGGACGCCATGGGCATCCCCAAGCCGCAGGCGCATTACGCGATCGACGAGTACACCCGGCGCGGCCACGAGCGCTCGAAGCAGGATTTCGAGCAGATCGCCAAACTGATGGGCGGCACCAATCTGCGCCACAGCAAGGAGGGCGTGTTCGCCAACAACCAGCACATCTGCGGCACCCTGTCGATGGGCTCCGACCCGGCCAAGGCCGTGTGCGACCAGTGGGGCCGCACCTTCGACCACGCCAACCTGTTCCTGTGCAGCACCGGCGTGCTGCCCACGTCCGGTACCTGCAATTCGACGGAAAACGGCCTGGCCGTGGCACTGCGCACCGTCAAGCACATCCTCGACGAACAGGGAGCGACGGCATGATGGCGACCTTCAGAATGGCGGCCGGCGCCGCACTGCTGTCCCTCGCGGCCATGCCCGTGCTGGCAGCCGACAAGGCCGTGCCCGATGCGGCGGCGATCGAACGTGGCCGCTACCTGGCCACGGCCGGCGACTGCATCGCCTGCCACAGCGTGCCCGGTGGTCAGCCGATGGCCGGCGGCCTGGCCCTGGCCACGCCGCTGGGCGCCATCGTTGCCACCAACATCACGCCGTCGACCACGCACGGCATCGGCAACTACACGCTCAAGCAGTTCTCAAGCGCCGTGCGCCATGGCGTGCGGGCCGACGGCGCCAACCTGTACCCGGCCATGCCCTACACGGCCTACGCCAAGGTGACGGACGAGGACACGGCGGCCCTGTACGCCTATTTCATGCATGGCGTGGCGGCGGTGGACAAGGCGCCGGCGCAACAGACGGACTTGCCGTTCCCGTTCAATATCCGCCTGTCGATGGCGGGCTGGAACTGGCTGTTCCTCGACAAGAAGCCATTCGTGGCCGATGCGGCCAAGAGCATGGAGTGGAACCGCGGCGCCTACCTGGCGCAGGGCCTGGCCCACTGCACCACCTGCCACACGCCGCGCAATGCGCTGATGGCCGAGCAGCTGTCGAAAGAGCTGGGCGGCGCGGACCTGGGCACCTGGTACGCGCCCAACATCACGTCGGACGTCAACAGCGGCGTGGGCGGCTGGAGCCAGCAGGAGCTGGTCGGCTACCTGCGCACTGGCCGCGCGGCCAACAAGGCGCAGGCTGCCGGACCGATGGCCGAAGCCATCGACCACAGCCTGAAGCACCTGAACGACGCAGACCTGAACGCCATCGCCCACTACATCAAGAGCGTGCGGGCCATCCGCGACAAGGCCGATACGCAGCCGGTGACGCAATGGGGCAAGGCGGGCGACGAGCTGGCCGGCATCCGCGGCGTGCCGCTGCCGCAAAACCTGAACAAGATGTCGGGTGCGCAGCTGTACGATGCGCAGTGCGCCAGCTGCCACCAGGCGAAGGGCGAGGGCAGTTTCGACGGCAGCCTGCCGCCGCTGTTCCACAACTCGGTGACGGGCCGCGGCAACAGCAACAACCTGGTGATGGCCATCCTCGACGGCGTCGAGCGCCAGGACCGCAACGGTAGTCATGTCGCCGGACACCTGATGCCGGCCTTCCGCCAGACCCTGTCGGACGAGCAGATCGTCACCCTGGGCAATTACGTGCAAAAGATGTACGGCAATCCCGACGTCAAGGTGACGGCGGAACAGGTGACGACCCTGCGCAACGGCGGCCCTGCCTCGAACCTGATCGGCCTGGCCCGCGCGGGCATCATCGTCGGCGTGCTGGTGCTGCTGGCATTGCTGCTGTGGTGGCGCGGACGGCGGCGCAAGGATGCATAGGCGCGTTAACAAAACACCCTGAAGCAACGGCTGGGGTCAGACCCAAAGGGTCTGACCCCTTTTTTATACCGCAAAAATGCAACTTGCTTGCATATGTAAACTTCATGTACTATCATTGGTTACATGAGACGCGACAGCAAACTATCATCGATCCTCCATGTGCTGCTGCACATGGCCCATGCGGGACGTCCGATGACGTCCGAAGAACTCTCCGGCTACCTGGACACCAACCCCGTGCTGGTGCGGCGCGTGATGGCCGGCTTGCGCGAGCGCGGCTATGTGGCGTCGGTCAAGGGCCATGGCGGCGGCTGGCGCATCGTCTGCGACCTGCACCGCGTGACCCTGCAAGACATCTACGTGGCCGTGGGTTCGCCCACCATCTTCGCCATGGGCAACCGCGTCGACCAGCCGGGCTGCCTGGTCGAACAAGTGGTCAACCAGTCGCTGGCCGGCGCCTTCGACGAAGCCGAGGCGTTGCTGATCCGGCGCCTGGGCGCCGTCACCCTGGCCGACCTGGCCGACCGTTTCAGCCAACAATATTCCACACACCAAGGAGCACCGCATGACCATTCCTGAATCCCAGGGCGGCGCCACGCCTGCCGCCGCATTCGACGCCCCGTTCGACGCCATCATCGTCGGCGGCAGCTACGCGGGACTGTCGGCCGCCACGCAACTGGCGCGCGCCCGCCGCCGCGTGCTGGTGATCGATGGCGGCCAGCGCCGCAACCGTTACGCCAGCCATTCCCACGGTTTCCTGACCCAGGACGGCAGCGGGACGGCCGCCATCGCGGCCGAGGGCAAGGCGCAGCTGCTGGCGTATGCCACCGTCACCTGGCTGGACGGCACGGCCACGCAGGCGACAGCCCGCAGCGACGGCGGAGGCTGCGACGTGACTCTGGGGGACGGCAGTGTCGTTCACGGCCGCCGCCTGGTGCTGGCCACCGGCGTGATCGACGAACTGCCGCCCGTCGACGGCCTGGCCGAGCGCTGGGGCAGCAGCGTCTTTCACTGCCCATACTGCCATGGCTATGAGCTGGAGCAGGGCGCCATCGGCGTGCTGGCCACCGGGCCCCTGTCGATGCACCATGCGCTGATGCTGCCCGACTGGGGCACGGTCACCTTTTTTCTCAATGGCGCGTTCGAGCCCGATCCGGCGCAGCTGGCGCAACTGGCCGGGCGCGGCGTGACGCTGGTGCGCGCGCCCGTGGCGCGGATCGACGGCGTGGCCGACGTGGTCACGGCGGACGGCAGCCGCCATGCGATGGCCGGCCTGTTCGTGGCGACCCGCACCCGCCTGGCCAGTCCCCTGGCCGCGGAGCTGGGCTGCGCGCTGGAAGAGGGGCCCATGGGCCCGTTCGTGCGCACCGACGAGCAAAAGGCCAGCAGCGTGCCCGGCGTCTTTTGCTGCGGCGACGCGGGCCGCATGGCCGGCAGCGTGGCGTTCGCGGTGGCCGATGGCGCCATGGCTGGCGTGGCGGCGCACCGCTCGCTGATGTTCGGACTGGCCCCGGCGGCGTAATGCCGGGGCCGTGGTAGGTGCCGGCGCTCAGGCGGCAAAACCGCCATCGATCTTCAGCCCGGCGCCCGTGACGAAGGCCGCTTCCGGGCTGGCCAGGTAGGCCACCATGCCGGCGATTTCATCGGCCGTGCCGTGGCGGGGCAGGGCCATCAGGCCGTGCATCAGGTCGGCGAAGTCGCCCGTCGGCGGGTTCATGTCCGTGGCGACGGGGCCCGGCTCGACGTTGTTGATGGTGATGCCGCGCGGACCCAGGTCGCGCGACAGGCCTTGCGTCAGGCCGCTCAGCGCCGATTTGCTCATGGCGTAGGCGGCCGCGCCGCCGAACGGCATGCGGTGCGCATTCGTGCTGCCGATGTTGATGATGCGCCCGCCCGCCTGCATGTGCGCCACGGCCGCCTTGATGGCGACGAACACGGCGCGCACGTTGACAGCCACGGTCTTGTCGAAGTCCGCCAGCGAAAAGTCGTCGATGGCGCCAGGCAGGAACACGCCCGCGTTGTTGACGAGGATATCGATGCGGCCAAATTGCGCCGCCACCTGGTCGATGGCGGCCGTCAGGGCGGCGGCATCGGCCGCATCGGCTTGCACGCCCAGGGCCTTGCCGCCGGCCGCTTCCACCGTGGCGGCCAGCGCCTGTGCTTCGGCGGCGGAACTCTGGTAGGTGAAGACGACGTTGGCGCCCTGGCGCGCCAGGCGCTGCACGATGGCGGCGCCGATGCCGCGCGAGCCGCCCGTCACAAAAGCGATCTTGTCTTGCAGTGGCAGGGAGGTGCTGGTGGTAGCTTGGGTTTGCATGATGTGCTTTCTAAGTGAGGAGTCGAGGAAGCCAGTATCTGCCTTTCATTCCTGTCGCGCTAGCCATGAATCGCTACAATCACTTTCAACCATCAGTATCAAATGAGCGGGTAGAATAGGCGCATGGAAGCCCTCAATCATTTGCAATCCTTCGTGCTGGCAGCCGAGCTGGGCAGCTTTTCCGCGGCCGCGCGCCGCCTGGGCTTGACGCCGGCCGCCGTCAGCAAGAACGTGGCGCGCCTGGAAGCGAGCCTGGGACTGCGGCTGTTCCAGCGCAGCACGCGCCGCCTGACCCTGACGGAAGGGGGCGAGCGCTTCCTGCAGCAGATAGGCGGCGCCCTGTCCACCCTGCGCGAAGCGATCGCCGGCGTGGCCGAGGAGGGAGGCCAGCCGGCCGGCATCCTGAAAATCGGCATGGCGCCGTCGTTCGGGCGCAGCTACGTGGTGCCTCTGCTGGGCGACTTCATCGCGCGCTACCCGGGCGTGGTGCCCGACTGCCATTTCGACAACCGGCAAGTGGACTTGATCGGCGAAGGCTTTGACGTGGCCATCGGCGGCGGCATCGAGCTGACGCCCGGTGTGGTGGCGCGCGAACTGGGCCACGCCCATGTCGTCGCCACGGCGTCGCCCGCCTTCATGCGCGGCAAGACCATGCCCGTCCATCCCTCGGAACTGGCGCAGTTCGACGGCGTGGCGCGCCGCTCGGCCGGCAGCGGCAGGTTGCGCAGCTGGATCCTGCGCGATGGCCGTGGCGGCGAAGGCGTGGCCGAATGCCGCCCGCGCGCCATCTTCGACGACCCGGAAGCGATGGCGCAGGCCGCCATCCTCGGCGTCGGCGTGGCGCTGTTGCCCATGCCGCACGCGCTGGCGCATTTGCGCAGCGGCGCCCTGGTGCGATTGCTGCCCGGCTGGCACGCCGATTCCGGTCCCTTGTCCGTGTACTATCCCAGCAAGAAACTGCTGCCCGCGAAGACGCGCGTGTTCGTCGATTTTTTGCTGGAGCAGTTCCGCCAGCGCGATTTCGCCGCGCAGATACGGCCCGATTAACGAGCGGTAAGCCCCGGTGCGTAGCAACGGCCAACTGGGGCGAAGCAGGTAAGGTGGTCGACAAGGTAGCCGATAAGGCAGTAGCTAGGTTCTACGCCGCCACCAGCCGCAAGCGGGTAATCTCCGCCGGCGCGCCGATGCGCTTGGGCGGACCCCAGTACCCGGTGCCGCGGCTCACATATATCCACAGGCGGCCGCGCCGGTGCAGTCCCGCCACGTAGGGCTGCTGCAGCGGCACGAACAGGTTCCAGGGCCAGAATTGTCCGCCGTGCGTGTGGCCGGACAATTGCAGGTCGTAGCCGGCCGCTTCGGCCGCCGCTGCGCTGCGCGGCTGGTGCGCCAGCAGGATGCGGGGGATGTCGGCGGGCGCGCCGGCGATCGCCGCTTGCGGGTCGCTTGCCTGGGCGGGATCGAAGGCGGCGGCGTTGAAGTCGGTCACGCCGGCCAGCGCCAGGCGCGCGCCGTCGTGCGCGAGGATGACATGCTCGTTCATCAGCACGCGCAAGCCCAGGTGGCGAAATTGCGCCACCCACGGCGCGGCGCCCGAATAGTATTCGTGGTTGCCCGTCACCAGAAACACGCCGTGGCGCGCGCGCAGCTCGCCCAGCGGCGCCGTGTGGCTGCCCAGTTGCGCCACCGTGCCGTCGACCACGTCGCCCGTGATGGCGATGGCGTCCGCTTGCAGGCCGTTGGCGCGCGCGACGATGGCCTCCACGTAGGCGCGCTGGATGGTGGCGCCCACGTGGATGTCGCTCAATTGCACGATGGTGAAATTTTGCAGCGCCGGCGGCAAGCCGGCGACCGGCACGTCGACCTCGCGCACGCGCGCCACACGGCGGGCGTTGAAGAAGCCGACGACGGTGGCCAGCAGCGCCAGGAGCAGCACAAGCACGGCGGACGCCTGGGCATGCAGGCGCAAGGCGGGAATGAGCATCAGCAGCGCGCGCAGCACGGTGAGCAGGAACAGCGAGGAAAAAAAGCCCATGCACAGCGAGCCGGCCCAGATCAGGCGGTCGGCCAGGCGCGCATCGGCCGTGACGGCGCGGGCGAAGATCGTCATCGGCATGAGCATGGTCGACGCCAGCAGGACCAGGCCGCCCAGCAGCCAGCCGGCCAGGCCCACGGGCAGGGCCGGCAGCAGCAGCCAGCCCAGCAGGGCGTGCAGGGCGCCCAGTATCATGGTGATGCGCAGCAGCGGCGTGCGGGTAGTCATGTCATGCTTCCAGAGGTGAGGCGGCCGCCGATTATAGCCGACGCCTTGATCGACAGACAGCCGCGGCCATGCTCATGGGGCGATATGCAGTCCCAGCATGGCCAGCTTGCCGAAATCGACGGGCTTGGCGAAGTGCTCGTTGAAGCCCGCCTGCAGGGCCGCCTGGCGGTCGTGTTCCTGGCCATAGCCGGTCAGCGCGACGAGCAGGAATTGCTGCGGGATCGGCAACTGGCGCAGCTTGCCGGCCACGTCGTAGCCACTCATGTCGGGCAGGCCGATGTCGAGAAAGACGATGTCGGGCTTGAATTCCAGGGTGCGCTCGGTCGCTTGCGCCCCCGTGTAGGCCGTGCGCACCGTGTGGCCGTACATTTCCAGCAGTTCGGCCAGGGTGTCGGCCGCATCGCAGTTGTCGTCGACGACGAGGATGCGCTGGCTGCCGCCGGTGACCGCCTGCGTCGCCGGCGCGGCCGGCAGCGGCACGTTGGCGTCCAGCGGCAGGATGACGTCGAAGGTGCTGCCTTGCCCCACGCCGGGACTGTGCACGCTGACCTGGCCGCCGTGCAAGGTGACCAGGTTGCGCACCAGCGACAGGCCGATGCCGAGGCCGTCCTGCACCCGGTCGGGCGAGTGGCCGCTTTGCGCGAACAGGCCGAAGATGCTGTCGATGCTGGCGGCGGCGATGCCGATGCCGTTGTCGCACAGGCGTATGCGCACGTTGTCGCCTTCGCGCGTGGCTGAAATGGCGATGCGCCCGCCCGGCGCCGTGAACTTGGCCGCGTTGAGCAGCAGGTTGGCGACTATCTGCGACAGGCGCACGGCGTCGCCGCAGACCCACAGTTCTTCCGGGGGCAGGTTGACGTCCAGCGCATGGCCGCGCGCCTCGACGCTGTGCGAGCTCGTTTCCAGCGCGCTGCGGATGACGCTGGCCAGGCTGACGCTTTCCCATTGCAGCGAGATTTTGCCCTGCGAAATGCGCGACACGTCGAGCAGATCGTCCACCAGCCGCACCAGGTGCTCCGTGTGGCGGCCGATGGTGCGGCGCGCATTGTCCTGCACGGCCGGCACGACGGGGTCGAGCTTGCACAGCAGGGCGAGCGCCGTGCGGATGGGGCCCAGCGGGTTGCGCAGTTCGTGCGCCAGCGTGGCCAGGAATTCGTCCTTGCGGCGGTCCACGTCGCGCAGCGCGCGCTCGACCCGGCCCAGGCGCAGCAGCGCCTTGACGTTGGCGATCAGTTCATCGGCCTCGATCGGCTCGACCAGGTAATTGTCGGCGCCGCCGTCGAGGGCGCGGATCTTGTCGGCCGTGCCGATGCAGGACGCCGACGTCTGCAGCACCAGGATGGTGTTCGTCTCGGCGCCGCCCTTCAACTGGCGGCACACTTCCAGGCCGTTGATGTCGGGCAGCTTGACGTCGAGGAGGATCAGATTGGGTCGCTCCTGGCGGGCGCGCAGCAGCGCGTCGCCCCCGTTCGACGCTTCGATGACCTTGAAGCCGGCGCGTTGGAGGATGCGCGACTTGGCGTAGCGAGCGCCATCGCTGTCATCGACGTTCAGGATCAGAGCATCGCTGTTGTTATCCGGTAGCATGCGCATTGTCCCAGGTGGTTGTGCCTTGCGGCGGAACCGGCTCTTGCCGGTGATGTTGGTTGCCGATCAGCGCGCGCAGGGTCGCCAGCAATTGCTGGCGCGACAGCGGCTTGACGTAATAGGCGTCGGCGCCCAGGGCCAGGCCCTTGCGCACGTCGTCGATCTCGGTGGCGACGATGACGGGCACCTGGCGCCGCAGCGGATCGTTTTTCAGTTCGGCCAGCCAGTGCCAGGCCGTTTCGCCGTGCAGCAGGATGTCGAGGATGACGGCGGCGGGGCGCTGCTGTTCCCAGCGTTCCTGCGCCTCGCGCACGCTGCGCGCGGGCACCACGCGAAATTCGCTGCCGGCCAAAAATTTTTCATACAGCAGGCGCACGGGCGGATTGTCTTCCACCACCAGCACGGCGATGCGCTGGTCGTTGCCATTGTCGTTGGCCGGCGCGCTCGGCGGCAGGCTGCCTTCCGGCGCATGGTAGCTGGCGGGCAGGACGACGGAAAACAGCGAGCCGTGGCCCGGCGTGCTTTCCACGCTCACCGTGCCATTGAGCAGCGTGGCCAGGTTGCGGCACAGGGGCAGCCCCAGGCCCGTGCCCTTGACCTTGCGCTGCATGTGGTTTTCCACCTGGCTGAATTCCTCGAAGATCAGTTGCACGTCCTCGGCGGCGATGCCCAGGCCCGTGTCGGAAACGGAAAAGCGGATCGCGTCCTGCTCCGGCAGGGGCGTGGCGCTGACGATGATGGCCCCGGCCTCGGTGAACTTGAGGGCGTTGGCGATGAAGTTGCGCAGGATTTGCGACAGCTTGCCTTCGTCCGTGTGGATGTGCAGCGCCGGGTCGGGCTCGATGAAGGTCAAGGTCAGCGACTCGGACACCAGCAGCGGGCGCAGCATGCCGCGCAGGGCGCTGAACAGGTCGGCCACCTGGAAGCTGTTGGCGTGCACGTCGACCTTGCCCGCCTCGATCTTGGCCAGGTCCAGCAGGTCGTTCACCAGGTCGCTCAGGCTGACGGCGCTTTGCAGGATGAACAGCACCTGCTTTTCCTGTTCCTCGGACAGCTCGCCGTCGATGCGGTCGAGCAGCAGCTTGGACAGGGCGCGGATGGAACTGAGCGGCGTGCGGAATTCATGGCTCATGTTCGACAGGAAGCGTGATTTCATCTGGTCGGCGCGGCGCAGGTGGTCGGCCTTTTCATCGAGTTCCGCGAACAGCGCCACCACGCCCCGGTTGGTGTCTTCCAGTTCGCGCGTCAGCTGCAGCAGGTCGTCCTGGCGCGTCTTCAGTTCGGCCAGGGTGCTCAGCAGTTCGCGGTTCTGCTGCTGCACTTCGGACAGCGTGATGTCCGGCGGCAGCGCCTGCAGGCTGCCGGACAGCGCGCCGACCATGCCGCCGTCGAGCAGGGGCGCGTCGCGCGGGAACAGCTTGTGCAGCGTGATCTGCGTGCCTGCGCCCGGCGCGCTGCGGATATGGCAGCGGTCCATCAGGCGCTGCGCGCCCAGGATGCCCAGTCCCATGCCCGTCGGCGAGCGGTAGCTGCCAGCCAGCACCTGATCGAGCCGCGCGATGCCGGGGCCCTGGTCCTCGATGCGGATGCTGAGCACCTGCGGCGCCGTCTGGCCATCGATGGCGAAATGCACCTTGCCGCTGCCGGCGTAGTTGTAGACGTTGCGCGCCAGTTCCGACACGGCCGTGGCGATGCGCACCTGGTCCTGCACGCCGAAGCCGCACAGGGCGGCGATCTGCCGCGCGCGCTGGCGTGCGCCCACCACATCGAGTTCGTTGCCGATATGGACCGTCAATATGCGTTGCGTCATGTCGTTGCGCTCCTTTCCGCCGTGGCGCCCTGCTGTTCCTCGTGTTCGCGCAGGACCACCACCGTGACGTCGTCGCGTCCGCGCGCAAAATCGCGGTACAGCACGGCGGCGACGAGGCTGGGGTGGCAGTGCGCCAGGCCCGGATAGCGTTCCAGGTCCCAGCGCGTGTGCAGGCCGTCGCTGTGCATGATCAAGGTCGCGCCCAGCTGCCATGGATAGCAGAATTCCTGTACCTTGCGCAGATTGCTGCCGACGATGCCGTTATGCGACAGCAGGTGCCGGCGCTGCTGCGCGTCGAAGGCGCAGGCGGCGATGTTGCCCACGCCGGCATAGCGCAATTGGCGGGAAGCGCTGTCGATATGCGCCACCGCCAGGGCCGCGCCGCGCGTGGCGCGCAGGGCGCCGTGGGCCAGTGCGATGAAGGGGGCAGGCAGGGGCGGCAGGCCGGGCGTGTCGTGTTCCAGCAGCGTGCTGGCGCATTCCGAGGCGCGCGCCGCCAGCGGGCCGTGGCCCAGCCCATCGGCCACCATCAGGCTCAGTTCATGGCCTTCGCAGACCACGTTCCAGGCGTCGCCGCACACCTGTTCCGAGGGCAGCGGCAGGCACACGGCGCCGACCTGCCAGTTCGGGCTGGCCGGGATGGCGCTGCTGGCGTCGGGGCTCCAGACCACCATCATCAGCACCGTGCCCTGGCCGGGCGCCGTGTACAGGTCGAATTCCTGGCTCAATCGGCGGATCGCCCCCAGTCCCACGCCGTAGGTGCCCGTGGTGGAATGGCCATCCTGCATGTGCTGGCGCACGTTGTCCATGCCGGGGCCGCTGTCGATGGCCAGCACTTCGATGCCGCTGGTGCCGCCGCGCAGCACCTTGCGCAGCAGGATTTCACCGCGCTGCGCGTGCTTGACGATGTTGGTGGCCGCTTCGCTGATGATGATGGCCAGCTGGCCCGTGCGCACGTCGTCGAAGCCGATGCGGCGCGCCAGTTCGTTGCCGGCGCGGCGGGCCGCGGCGATCTCGCTCGGTTCGCCGATGGGAAAAGTTCTTTGCCTGAGAATGTCAGGCTGCGGTTCCTGGTGGTTCAAAACAGCTTCCATTTCGCGATGGTGACGGTGGTGCCCGCGCCGGGCGCCGTGTCGATGTGAAATGCGTCGGCCAGGCGCTTGGCGCCACCCAGCCCCAGTCCCAGTCCGCCGCCGCTGGTGTAGCCATCGGTCAGCGCCAGGGGAATATCGTCGATGCCCGGTCCCGCGTCGACAAAGCGCAGCTCCAGGCCCTGGCGCGCGCCATCGCTGACGCGCGCGATGCGCGCTTCGCCGCCGCCGCCGTAGCGCAGGGTGTTGCGCGCCAGTTCGCTGGCCGCCGTGATGATCTTGGTCTGCTCGATCAGGCCAAACCCCATGGCGACCATGCTGTCGCGCACCTGCCTGCGCAGCCGCACGACGTCTTCGTCGCTGTGCAGGGGCAGCACCTGCTGCGCCCCGGCCGGCGTCCTCTCCTGTGCCTGCGCGCCTAGCACGGCGCCCCCGTCATGCGCATGCGCCGCCCCGTTCCAGCAGCTTGATGCCCCGTTCCACGTTGAGCGCCGTGCTCACGCCTTCCAGGGTCAGCCCCAGTTCCACCAGGGTGATGGCGACGGCCGGCTGCATGCCGACGACGACGGTGCGCGCGTCGAGGATGTTCGCCATCGCCGCCGTGTTGCTGATCATGCGGCCGATGAAGGAGTCGACGATGTCGAGCGCGGAGATGTCGATCAGTACTCCCGTGGCGCGGTCCGTCACGATGCGGGTGGTCAGGTCGTCCTGCAAGGTCATCGCCAGGCGGTCATGCATGTCCACCTGGATCGTCACCAGCAGCAGCCGGCCCATGCGTAAAATGGGGATTCTTTCCATAGGCGCCTCAGTGTTGCTGCTGCTGGTAGGTGATGCTGGAGCCCGTGCGTTTCAGGGCCACGACGAAGGCGTCGGCCAGGGTGGCCTTGGTCATCACGTCTTCCAGATTGACGCCCAGGTGTACGATGGTTTGCGCAATCTGCGGGCGGATGCCGCTGATGATGCAGTCGGCGCCCATCAGGCGCGCGGCGGCGATGGTTTTCAGCAGGTGCTGCGCCACCAGGGTGTCGACCGTGGGCACGCCCGTGATGTCGATGATGGCGATCAGGGCGCCCGTGTCGACGATCTTTTGCAGCAGGCTTTCCATCACCACCTGCGTGCGGGCGCTGTCGAGGGTGCCGATCAGGGGCAGGGCCAGCACGTTTTGCCACAGCTGCACCACGGGCGTGGACAGTTCCAGCAATTCCTGCTGCTGGCGCAGTATCACCTGTTCGCGCGCCTTCTGGTAGATGGCGATGGTCAGCAGGCCCAGTTCGTCGAACAGCTTGCTGGTGCCGATGATGGCGTCGCCCAGCTGCTCTGGCTGCGCCGTGATTTGCTGGCGCAGATAGGCGAACAGCGGTTCCTTCAAGGCGAACATGAAGCTGGCCGTGTCGATCGGCGAATAGCCCTGGCGCACGCGCGATTGCGATATTTCCGCCAGCAGCTGGCGCGTGTCGTCCCAGGCGCCGCCTTCGAGGTCGAACGAGTCGCCGCTTGCCAGCGCGCCCGCCAGCAGCGGCAGCAATTGCGCTGCCTGCTGGCGCAGCTCGTTTTCCGCGATCTTGTCGCGCCGCACCAGGCGGGCGATCAGGCCGGCCATCCAGCCGTCCAGCAGTTCCGTGTGGTGCGCGTTGATGATGCCGGCCAGTTGCTGCGCCTGGCCCGTGCCCGTCTTGACAGTGTCCGTCTTCATTCTCATGCTGATCCTTGGCTGGAGTGGAGGGTGCGGCACGGCCGCAAACGGGCACGCGCTGTGATGAGTAAATTATAGGCAGGCAAGGCCGCAGCTTGTGTTCTGTGCCGCACATAGTGGCGCATGTCGATGCACATTCCTGTGGGAAACATTGGCGACTTTAAAGATGTATATCGTTTGCATGTTTATGCGAATTCCGCTACACTGGCTGCACTCAACAAGAGAAATACGCCATGAATAGCGATACATTCAACCAGCGGCACCTGGCCGTCGGGCAGCGCCACCCGTACCGGGCCGCACGCGCTGTTCCAGCGCCTGCGGCGCGAGGATCACGATCTTTATCCGGCCATTGAATCGCTGGCCTGGCACCGCTTACCCATACAGACACAGGAGTTTTACATGCTGAGCCAAGAACAACGCGCCATCATCACGGCCACCGTCCCCATCCTCGAGCAGGGCGGCGAAGCGCTGACGCGCCACTTCTACAAGAATCTGTTCCGCGACCATCCCGAAGTGCTGCCGTACTTTAACCAGGCGCACCAGCACAGCGGCGACCAGCAGCGCGCGCTGGCCAATGGCGTATTGATGTATGCCAAGCATATCGACAAGCTCGCCGCGCTGGGCGACCTGGTGGCCACCATCGTCAACAAGCACGTGGCCCTGCAAATTCGTGCCGAGCACTATCCGCTGGTGGGCGCCAGCCTGCTGCAAGCCATCCGCGAAGTGCTGGGCGCCGAGGTGGCGAGCGACGCCGTCATCGATGCCTGGGGCGCGGCCTACGGCCAGCTGGCCGACATCCTGGCCGGCGAAGAGGGGCGCATCTACAAGGCGCAGGCCGCCGCGCCGGGCGGCTGGAGCGGCGCGCGCGACTTCATCGTGCAGGAAAAGAACGTGGAAAGCGACGAGATCACCTCCTTCCTGCTGGCGCCGGCCGATGGCCGGCCCGTGCTCGACTTTGCGCCGGGCCAGTACATCGGCGTGCTGGCCACGGTCGACGGCGTGCCCATGCGCCGCCAGTATTCCTTGTCCGCGGCCAGCAATGGCCAGACCTACCGCATCAGCGTCAAGCGCGAAGCGGGCGGCAAGGTGTCGAATTTCTTCCACGACCAGGTGCAGGCGGGCGACACCGTGCAGCTGACGCCGCCCTCGGGGGACTTCGTGCTGACGGAGAGCGACAAGCCGCTGGTGCTGATCAGCGGCGGCGTCGGCATCACGCCGACCCTGGCCATGCTGACGGCGGCCCTGCGCGGCAAGCGTCCCGTGCATTTCATCCATGCGGCGCGCAACCAGCGCGTGCATGCGTTTCGCGCGCAGATCGACGCACTGGCCGCGCAGCACCCGCAGTTGCAGCGTTACTATTGCTACGCGGAGCATGACGGCGGGCAGGGCGCGCCGGGCGCCGCCGCGCCGGACGCCGTCGGCTTGCTGAATAAAGAGCAGTTGAGTAACTGGCTGCCGGCCTCGCGCGACGTCGACGCCTACTTCCTGGGGCCGCAGCCATTCATGCGGGCCGTCAAGCAATACTTGCGCGAACTGGGCGTGCCGGAACGGCAGACCCACCACGAGTTCTTCGGACCGGCGGCCGCCTTGAACTGATTTTTTCCGCCTTGTGTTGCCGCGGCGAGAAAAAAACGCCGCCGTAAGGGGCGGGTAAGCCTCGCGCCGTATTGTGAATCCAAGCTCGACAACAAAAGAGCAGCTTTTACATAACGGAGGCAACACAATGCATGACGATCTCGTTCAAAAAATCAAGGGTGACCCCAGCTATCATCGGCTGGTCAAGGTGCGCTCGCGTTTCGGCTGGGCCCTGACGGGCCTGATGATGCTGGTGTACTACGGCTACATCCTGCTGATCGCCTTCAACAAGGAATTCCTGGCATCAAAGACGGGTGCCGGCGTGATGACCTGGGGCATGCCGATCGGCCTGTTCGTCATCGTGTTTACCGTGCTGGTCACCGGTATCTATGTGCGCCGCGCCAACAAGCAATTCGATGACCTGAGCAACGCCATCCAGGCACGGGTGCAAGCATGAGCGCCGCCAAGCTCGCCTCGCGCGGCGCATCCTGCCTGAGCGCCCTGGCGCTGCTGGGCGCCAGCAATGCCGCGCTGGCGGCCGGCGCCGACCTGGGCCAGGCCGTCAAGCAGCCCACCAACTGGACGGCCATCATCATGTTCGCCGTCTTCGTCATCTTCACCCTGTTCGTCACCAAGTGGGCGGCCAAGAAGACCAAGTCCGCGTCCGACTTCTACACGGCCGGCGGCGGCATCACGGGCTTCCAGAATGGCCTGGCCATCGCGGGCGACTATATGTCGGCCGCCTCCTTCCTCGGCATTTCCGCTGCCGTCTTCCTGAACGGCTACGATGGCCTGATCTACGCCATCGGCTTTCTCGTCGGCTGGCCCGTCATCACCTTCCTGATGGCCGAGCGCCTGCGCAACCTGGGCCGCTTTACCTTTGCCGACGTGGCCGCCTACCGTTTCAAGCAGGCGCCGATCCGCATCTTTTCCGCGTCCGGCACGCTGGTGGTGGTGGCGTTTTACCTGATCGCGCAGATGGTGGGCGCGGGTCAGCTGATCAAGCTGCTGTTCGGCCTCGAATACTGGATCGCCGTCGTCCTGGTCGGCACCCTGATGATGATCTACGTGCTGTTCGGCGGCATGACGGCCACCACCTGGGTGCAGATCATCAAGGCCGTGATGCTGCTGGGCGGCGCCACCTTCATGGCCGTGGCCGTGCTGGCGCAATTCAACTTCAGCCCGGAAGCACTGTTCGCCAAGTCGGTCGACGTGCATGCCACCAAGGAAGCCATCATGGGCCCCGGTTCCTTCATCAAGGACCCGATCTCGGCCATTTCCTTCGGCATGGCGCTGATGTTCGGCACGGCCGGCCTGCCGCACATCCTGATGCGTTTCTTCACGGTGCCAAGCGCCAAGGAAGCGCGCAAATCCGTGTTCTGGGCCACCACCTGGATCGCCTATTTCTACGTCCTGACCTTCATCATCGGCTTTGGCGCCATCGTGCTGGTAAGCACCAATCCCGAATTCAAGGATGCGGCGGGTAAATTGCTGGGCGGCAATAACATGGCGGCCGTGCACCTGGCCAAGGCCGTGGGCGGCAACGTCTTCCTCGGCTTCATGTCGGCCGTCGCGTTTGCCACCATCCTGGCCGTCGTGGCCGGCTTGACCCTGTCGGGCGCGTCGGCCGTGTCGCATGACCTGTATGCCACCGTCATCAAGAAGGGCAAGGCGACGGGCGCCAATGAGTTGAAAGTGTCGCGCGTGACGACGATCGTGCTGGGCATCATCGCCGTGGTGCTGGGCATCGCGTTTGAAAAGCAGAACATCGCCTTCATGGTCTCGCTGGCGTTTGCCATTGCCGCCTCGGCCAACTTCCCCGTGCTGTTCATGTCGGTGCTGTGGAAGGATTGCACGACGCGGGGCGCCACCATCGGCGGCTTCCTGGGCTTGCTCACGGCCGTGGCGTTGACGGTGGTGTCGAAATCCGTGTGGGTCGACGTGCTCGGCCATGGCGAAGCGCTGTTCCCGTACGCCTCGCCGGCGCTGTTCTCGATGACGGCCGGCTTCGTCGGCATCTGGTTGTTCTCGGTGCTCGACAAGAGCCCGCGTGCGCGCATCGACCGCGCCGGCTACGAAGCGCAGCAGATGCGTTCGGAGACGGGCATCGGCGCGGCGGGCGCCAGCGCGCATTGAGCCGCTAGACTCGCGCTCTCCCTGAAACACCCCTTTCGCAGGGGTGTTTTTTTGCCCGCGATTTGCATGATCGGCCTGGTCGGTGTACGCTCGCCCACAGAAGGTCCGCTTGTTGTTACTTGTAGTAAGTGCAACTTGAAAGAGCCAATGAAGCATACGTACGCGGTCAAAAAACAGGAAAGCCAGGATCGCTTCGTCGCGCCCGGTGCCGGCAGCGCGACGCGCGTATGGCCGGACATGGCACATGGTCATGCCAGGAACAATGGCTTTGCCGCCTCGGCCGATCAAACCCGCGTGCAGGATTTGCTGGACAGGGCGCAACAAGGGCGGCTGCGCGCCGGCGAGGTGGAATTGACGCGGCGGCCCGACGTCGGCGCCATGCGGCTGCGCGATCTGGCGCAATCGCTGGAAGCGACGGCCATTGCGCCTGGCAGGCCGGTGGCGGACGCCCTGCAAACGGGCTTGGCCAGCATCGGCAATGGAAGGGTGCGCATGCCGGGCATCGACGGCGCAGGCGATCCGGCAGCGATTGCCCATCAGCTGGGCCGGCTTCACCCGCAGGCCACGCGCATCGTGCCGGCCCCGAGCGGGCGCTTCGAAGTGCAGGCAAAACTCAATCCCTGGGTCACCGTGGTGACGGGACGCGTGGTGCCGGAATTGGACGAAGTGCCTGACGCTTCCATCGGAGGTGTGGCGGCAAAGCATGCAAACGGTGATCCACATCCGACCCAGCCAGGCGTCGTATGGCGAGACGTGATTCCGCTGTTCGAGTCCATGCCACACCTTAGTGCTGAAGACACTTATCAGCGATTCATGCAGTCGCTTATCGCGGTCGATAGTTTAGCCGTGAAACCTGAAAAGAAACAGGAGGCGAAAGTGCACCTGCTTTCCGATTTTTACCACCAACTGAAAAGCCTGTCTGCATTGCAATTGCATGAGCTTGGCAGTCTGCTTGAAAAAGATATCGAAACGCATGAGGCCAGCGATACGCTCGACAAGGCCTATGCGGAAACCCGGCTTGTCTACAAAACATGGCATAAGCCAGGACATATTTCGGGGTCAACCGGCTTGGGCGTGTCAAAAGCAGCAGGGAACGAGCTTGTCGGTGCGGATAATCTGATTACCGCGCTCGACCCGGAGAAATTCAGGAAGTACAAGGAGCAAATCAAACTGCCGGGCTCGAAACTGCCATCGCTGGGCGCCGCGCCATCCTCATTACTCTACCCAGATCAACCCAATGTTGTGTTTTTTAAGGGGCGCGGCACGGCCGCCGCCCTGTTGCCCGAAAATCTGCACGCCGGATTCGCCGCTTACAATGAGGCGGCCAAATCCTTACTTCGCGGGAAGACAAGCGAAGAATTGGCTGGCGAATTCAGTAAACTTCAATACCATGCCAAGAAGATGCGGGCCAGCGTGACGCGGCCGGTATTTTTTAATAATGAAGATATTCAATCGAATACGGATGCCTATCTACACCCGGACAAACCCGGTGACCGCCCACACGTCCGTAAAATGCATACTGGGCTACACGAAAATCATAATCCATTAAGGCAAAGCTTCGATCTTAAACTGGCCGACCCGTTCCGGGCCAACGCTATTTTTCATCAGACATTCTCATTGCATTCAAAAGCAAACCATCATGGTAAAGAATGGAATGAAATGGTGGTCAAATACAGAAAAAAAGGGCATATGGCCGGCCTCTACCAGGAGATCAGGGATTGGGTGCCCGGGCTGGCGGATTATCCCGGGATCATAGCTAAGTTAATAGACAGCGAGAAATTCAATGCGGACTATGCGGAGGAGACGGCCGTGAAAGAGGATGCCGTCCTCGTTCCCGAAGTCGACGATTCAACAGTTGAAGCAAAAAAGAAGAAGCCCCCGAAAAAGAAAAAAAGGTAGGCTCTGTCATCGGCAAGCAGGAGCATGCCGGAATTTTCCGTTGGCCCAGCCGGATTGCTTGCCAAGTCCTGATTATTGCGTATTTTCGACGTGCAGGCGGATCACGCCTGCCATCGGCGCTGGCGCATTGCCAGCCGGCTCCAGGATGGCTGCCAGGGTCACCGTGTCGAGCACGGCGAGGAAGGCGGCCGTGGCCTGGCCCAGCTTGGCCTTCAGCAGGCAATCGGGCGTCAGCGGGCAGGTATTGTTTTCCTTGTTAAAACATTCCGCCATGAAGAAATCATTTTCCGTTTCGCGCACGACGGTGCCGATATTGATCTCGGCCGGGTCGCGCGCCAGGCGCAGGCCGCCATTCCTGCCGCGCACCGTTTCCACGATGCCTGACAGGCCCAGCTGGTGCACCACCTTCATCAAATGATTCTTTGAAATCGCATGCAGGTCGGCGATGTCCTGGATGGTCACGAGGCGGTCGCGGTGCACGCCCAGGTACATCAGGGTGCGCAGAGTGTAGTCGGTATAGGCGGTCAGTCGCATCGGATATCGTTCATAAGATGTGGATTACATCCTTGTTTCAGCCGCCAGCATACAGGAGAGCGCGTGGCATGTGTGTTGCGCCGTCACTTTTCACTCTCGAAAGACAAAAGGTGATTGCCTTTCGCTTAAATGCGTAGTAAATTTTCATATTGTTGCCCTAGCAAACAGCTCGCAAGCCCTTGTTGAGCCTTTGGGTGGAGTTTTTATTGATGAAAATCAAGAGGATGGTGAGACAATAAGGTAAATTTACTACAAAATCGACGATGGGCGTTTCCCAGGCCGGGAAGCGCGTACTACGCAATCCGTGCGGTGCCGCCGTGGCCGCCCCAGGAAATACATACCATGCAAATGAATGAAGTGAAAGACGAGCTGCTGAGCAGCGATATCCGCCAGCTGGGCCGTCTGCTGGGCGACGCCATCCGCAACCACCTGGGCGACCCCGCCTTCGAGCGCATCGAACATGTGCGCCAGCTGGCCATCCGTTTCCGCCGCGACCATGATGAAGCGGCGCGCGCGCAACTGTCGGACGCGCTGCAAGCGCTGTCGCAGGAAGAAACCACGCAACTGACGCGCGCCTTCAGCTATTTTTCGCTGCTGGCCAATATCGCGGAAGACCAACATCACATCCGCCGCACGCGCGCCCATCTGATCGCCGGTTCGCCGCCGCGCCAGGGTAGCCTCAGCCATGCCGTCGGCAACGTGTTTGACGCGGGCAAGGCCGATGCGCTGGAAACCTTCTTCGGCGATGCCTTCGTCAGCCCCGTCTTCACGGCGCACCCGACGGAAGTGCAGCGCAAGAGCATCCAGAATTGCCAGATGGCCATCGCGCGCCTGTTGAGCGAGCGCGACCGCGTGCAAATGACGCCGGAAGAGGCGCAGCAGAACGAAGAGGCGCTGGGCCGCGGCATCGTCACCCTGTGGCAGACGCGCCTGCTGCGCACGAGCAAGCTGTCCGTCATGGATGAAGTGGCCAATGGCCTGTCGTTCTATGACCACACGATCTTGCGCGAATTGCCGAAACTGTATTCCTCGCTGGAAACCATGCTGGCCCAGCGCGATGCCCGCTGGGAAGATGCGGAATTGCCCAATTTCATGAAAGTCGGCAGCTGGATAGGCGGCGACCGCGACGGCAACCCCTTCGTCACGGCCGACATCCTGCGCAGCACCCTGCAGACGCAAGCCGACAAGGTGCTCGACTTTTACCTCGGTGAATTGCGCAAGCTCGCTTCGCAACTGTCGCTGGCGCAGATACTCAATGCCTGCAGCGAGCCGCTGCGCGCGCTGGCCGAACGCTCGGCCGATGCCTCGCCGCACCGCGTGGACGAACCGTACCGCCGCGCCTTGCACGGCATCCACGCGCGGCTGGAGGCCACGCGTGTCGCCCTGTGCGGCAAGGGCAAGCCAGCCGACGGCGTGCAGCCCTACGCTGCGGCTGAAGAATTGCTGGCCGACCTGGACGTGGTCCAGCATTCCCTCGTCAGCAATGGCTTGCGCGCCTTGGCCCGCGGCCGGCTGCGCCAGCTGCGCCGCGCCGTCAAGGTCTTCGGCTTCTCGCTGGCGCCGCTGGACTTGCGCCAGAATTCCGACGTGCACGAGCGCGTCGTGGGCGAACTGTTCGCCGGCGCCCAGCCGGGCCTCGTCTACCTGGACCTCGACGAAGAGCAGCGCATCGCCGTGCTGCTGGCCGAGCTGGAGTCGCCACGCCTGCTGACGTCGCCGTATGCGCAGTACTCGGAAGAAACCACGTCCGAACTCGACATCTTCCGCGCCGTGCGCGCCGCCCACCAGTTGTACGGCAAGGAATCGGTGCCGAACTGCATCATCTCGAAGGCGGCCAGCGTGTCGGACTTGCTGGAAGTGGCCTTGCTGCTGAAAGAAGTGGGCTTGCTGCGCCAGGACAGCCGCGAAGTCGACGTCAACATCATCCCGCTGTTTGAAACGATAGACGACTTGCGCGCCGGCCCCGCCATCATGGCGCGCGCCTTCGGCTTGCCGTTCTACCGGGGCTTGCTGGCGTCGCGCGCGGACCAGCAGGAAGTCATGCTCGGCTATTCCGACAGCAACAAGGATGGCGGCTTCCTCACCTCGGGCTGGGAACTCTACAAGGCCGAGATCGAGCTGGTGACGGTCTTCAAGGAATACCAGATCAAGCTGCGCCTGTTCCACGGCCGCGGCGGTTCAGTGGGACGCGGCGGCGGACCCAGCTACGAAGCCATCCTGGCCCAGCCGGCCGGCGCCGTGCAGGGACAGATCCGTTTGACGGAGCAGGGCGAAGTCATCACGGCCAAGTATGCGAACCCGGAAGTGGGGCGCCGCAACCTGGAAGTGCTGGTGGCCGCCACCATCCAGTCGACCCTGCTGCCGCAGGCGCAGCTGCAGCCGAAGGCGTCGGCCGGCGCGGGCCACCTGGCCGCGATGGAAGAATTGTCGGGCACGGCCCTGAACGCCTACCGCGACCTCGTGTATGGCACGCAAGGCTTCGAGCAGTATTTCTGGGAGTCGACCGTGATCGCGGAAATCGCCGCGCTGAACATCGGCAGCCGTCCCGCGTCGCGCAAGAAATCCACGTCCATCGAGGATTTGCGCGCCATTCCCTGGGTCTTGAGCTGGGCGCAATGCCGCTTGATGCTGCCGGGCTGGTTCGGTTTCGGTTCCGCCGTGCAAGCCTACCTGGCCGCCCATCCAGCCGACGGCGCGGACGTGCTGCGCGGCATGTACACGGATTGGCCTTTCTTCACGTCCTTGCTGTCGAACATGGATATGGTGCTGGCCAAGAGCGACATCGCCATTGCCGGCAAGTATGCGGAACTGGTCAAGGACAAGGCCTTGCGCGACGCCATCTTCACGCGCATCCGCGCCGAATACGCGGCCACCCTGGACGCCCTGAAGCTGATCACGGGCCAGGAAGAGTTGCAGCAAGCCAATCCGCTGATGCAGCGCTCGATACGCAACCGCTTCCCCTACATCGACCCGCTCAACCACGTGCAGGTGGAGCTGTTGAAACGCTTCCGCGAGGGCAAGCAGGATGCGGCGGCGCGCACGGGCATCCATTTGTCGATCAACGGCATCGCGGCAGGGTTGAGGAATAGTGGTTAAGTAAGTCATTCAAACAATATCAAGGAGACAGCATGACCATCAAAGTTGCCATCAATGGCTATGGCCGCATCGGCCGCAATGTCTTGCGCGCGTTTTATGAAGGCGGCAAGCAGCAGGATATCGCCATCGTCGCCATCAACGACCTGGGCGACGCCAAGTCGAATGCGCATTTGACGCGCTACGACACGGTGCACGGCAAGTTTCCCGGCGTCGTCACCATCGACGGCGACAACATGATCGTCAATGGCGACCGCATCCGCGTCTTCGCGCAGCGCGATCCGGCCTTGATCCCCTGGGGCGAGCTCGGCGTCGACGTCGTGCTCGAGTGCACGGGCTTCTTCACGACCAAGGAAAAAGCCTCGGCCCATTTGAAGGGCGGGGCAAAAAAAGTCATCATTTCCGCACCGGGCGGCAAGGACGTGGACGCCACCATCGTGTTCGGCGTCAACCAGCATGTGCTGAAAGGCACGGACACGGTCATCTCGAATGCCTCGTGCACGACGAATTGCCTGGCGCCACTGGTGAAGCCGCTGAACGACGCCATCGGCATCGAATCGGGCCTGATGACCACCGTGCACGCCTACACGAACGACCAGGTGCTGTCCGACGTGATGCATGAAGACTTGCGCCGCGCCCGCTCGGCCACGCATTCGATGATTCCCACCAAGACGGGCGCGGCGGCCGCAGTCGGCCTCGTCTTGCCGGAACTGAATGGCAAGCTGGACGGTTTTGCCGTGCGCGTGCCGACGATTAACGTCTCGCTGGTCGACCTGTCCTTCATCGCCAAGCGCGATACGACCGTCGAGGAAGTCAACGCCTTGCTGAAAACGGCGTCGGAAGGCGCCTTGAAGGGCATTTTGACGTACCAGACGGAACCGCTCGTTTCCATCGACTTCAACCATAACCCGGCCTCGTCGAACTTCGATGCCACCCTGACCAAGGTCTCGGGCCGCCTCGTCAAAGTGTCGTCGTGGTACGACAACGAGTGGGGTTTCTCGAACCGCATGCTCGACACGACGGTCGCCTTGATGGCGGCCAAGTAGGAACGTAGTACCGCTGATCCAGCGCACCAGGACGGCCGGCCCACAAGGCTGGCCCTTGTAGCAACTCATTAT
The DNA here is from genome assembly GCF_018682595.1 of Janthinobacterium sp. JC611. Taxonomy (NCBI): domain Bacteria; kingdom Pseudomonadati; phylum Pseudomonadota; class Betaproteobacteria; order Burkholderiales; family Oxalobacteraceae; genus Janthinobacterium; species Janthinobacterium sp. JC611. Next base: position 230,575 of record NZ_JAFLJN010000003.1, on the reverse strand, counting down.
AGAAAGCAGCACACCATGACCATGCAAGTACAGCAACGCGCCACCAAGATCGTTTCCACCATCGGCCCCGCTTCGAACGATATCGATACCCTGGTCCGCATGTTCAAGGCCGGCGTCGACGTCGTGCGCCTGAACTTCTCGCATGGCAAGGCGCAAGACCATATCGACCGCGCCCGCATGGTGCGCGAGGCGGCGGCCCTGTGCGGCCGCGAAGTGGCCATCATGGCCGACTTGCAAGGCCCGAAGATTCGCGTCGGCAAGTTTGAAGAAGGCAAGATTTTCCTGGAAAACGGCGCCAAGTTCATCCTCGACGCGAAATGGGGCGAGAACGGCGAGCTGGGCAACATCGAGCGCTGCGGCCTCGACTACAAGGAATTGCCGCGCGACCTGCGCGCCGCCGACGTGCTGCTGCTGAACGATGGCCTCATCGTCTTGACGGTGGATAAAGTCGTCGGCAGCGAAATCCACACGACCGTGAAAATCGGCGGCGAGCTGTCGAACAACAAGGGCATCAACCGCCAGGGCGGCGGCCTGTCGGCGCCGGCGCTGACGGCGAAAGACATGGAAGACGTGAAAACGGCGATGAGCTTCCAGGCCGATTACGTGGCCGTGTCCTTCCCGAAAAACGCCACCGACATGGTCATGGCGCGCCAGCTGGCCAATATCGCCGGCGAAGCGTGGGACCACAAGCCGATGATGATCGCCAAGATCGAGCGCGCTGAAGCCATTCCCGCGCTGCAAGAAATTCTCGACGCGTCCGACGGCATCATGGTGGCGCGCGGCGACCTGGCCGTGGAAGTGGGTAACGCGGCCGTGCCGGCCTTGCAAAAGCGCATGATCAAGATGGCGCGCGCGTCGAACAAGCTGGCCATCACGGCCACGCAGATGATGGAATCGATGATCGTCAACGCCGTGCCGACGCGCGCGGAAGTATCCGACGTGGCCAATGCCGTGCTCGATGGCACGGACGCCGTCATGACGTCGGCGGAAACGGCCTCGGGCCGCTATCCAATCGAAACGGTGGAAGCGATGGCCGCCATCTGCCTGGACGCGGAAAAATGGGATACCTGCAAGCTGGACGCCGATTTCCTCAACGCCACGTTCTCGCGCATCGACCAGTCGATCGCGTATGGCGCGCTGTTTACCGCCCATCACCTGCGCGTGAAAGCCATCGCCACCCTGACGGAATCGGGTTCCACGGCCCTGTGGATGAGCCGTTGCAACATCGACATCCCCATCGTCGCGCTGACCCCGAGTGTGGGCACGCGCCGCAAGCTGGCCCTGTACCGCAACGTCAGCACCCTGGAACTGACCTCCGGCACCGACCGCGACAAGGTCTTGCAACAGGCGGAAGACTTGCTGCTGGAGCATAAAGTCGTGGCCAAGGGCGACACCGTCGTGCTGACCTGGGGCGAGCCGATGGGCAAGGTCGGCGGCACGAACGCCTTGAAGATCATGAAGATCGGCCAGCACTGACCGTATATTATTGACCCCATCGCCGGCCGACAGCCGCTTGCAGTCTCAAGAACGACTGAAAGCGGGGCGGCTGGCCTCGCACCGCAACGGGAAATACCCATTTGCCGTTGCGGTGACCACCTTTTCGTGTCAGCATGCATTTCCCGCCTTCCCAGGTGCCTCCGGAGTGCATGATGACCGCATACCTGCCTGCCTTGATCTGGTCCTTGTCGGCCTTCGCCTGCCTCTTCATTGCCAAACGGCGCCAGGTCAGCACAACGGCTGCGCGGGCGGTCCTGGTGACCTTGCTGGGGCCATTTGCCATTCCCTTCGTGCTCGCTGCAAGGCCCGGGAAGCGCACGCTGGCTTAAGCGCACGCCGATCTGGCGCCTCTGTTACACTGCCGCCGTCTTCATCCTTCCACTTCGCCATGACCGCCACGCCCGTTCTTACGCCCCTGAAAAGCGCTTTCCAGCAATCGCGCGCCGAGAATAACATCGAGCTGATCCTGCCCGAACTGCTGGCCGCGCAATTGCACGTCGTCATCGGCGGGCAAAGCGAGCAGATCGACCTGTTCCTCGTGCCGTCGCCGAACCCTGAGCGCCGCTGCGTGACGGTGGCGGAAGACCCGGCCTTCCTGGCCGGTATCAATTTTCCCCATATTCCCGTCACGGGCGCGCAATTGATCGGGTCGATTCCGGCCGAGATCGAAATCGTGCTGCTGCATGGCGATGGCGCCAATTATCTGACGCGCGAGCAACTGGCATGGTTCCGCGGCATGCTGGCGCAGAACGCTTGAGCGGAAAGCCGGCGCCCCAGCTGAAAGGCGCACGCGCTGAGTGGATCCGCTTTTCGGCGGCCGACGATGTGTTGTTCGGTCCGCGCGCTGGCCGCAGGCCTAGGCGGGCCGTTGTCGCATCGCCGCCGCAATAACTATCATTTTTGATAACTGTATTGCTGAAGTCCTATGAATATTTTTGTAAAGCAACTATACTCATGGCTCCTTGAAAAATCATCGTCACGCTGGCGGCCAGACATCCGCGCCAGAGTTCGTACGCATTCCGCTTTTTCACCCTGTAAAAAGCACCTTTCCCCCGCGCGGCAGGCGCGGGCGTGATGACCGAGCCTTGCCCTGGTCGACTGCTGCCGTTGTCATTTCCGCTGTGTTGCCGCTTTAGTAAAAAGCCTGGCGCCGGCGGCGCGGTGCGCCGTCATGTTTTGCGACGTTAGGTTTTACTCTCTTATGCCACGACAGTATGTTTAGTTCCATCTTCGCCGTATCGAGCGATACCATGCAGTACATCTATGGCACGCACGATGCCTGGCTGGTGCTGTTTTCCATCGGTATCGCCATCTTTGCCTCGTTCATGGCCCTGCAGATCGCCGGCATGGCGCGCAGCAGCGAGCGCGGCTTTCAGCGCCAGACGGCCATCGTCACGGGCGCCATCGCGCTCGGTGGCGGCATCTGGTCGATGCACTTCATCGGCATGCTGGCCTTCGATATCTGCACGCGCGTGTCCTTCGATCCCAGCCTGACCCTGCTGTCCATGCTGCCCGGCGTGGCCGCCTCATGGGTGGCGCTGCACCTGCTGGCGCGTCCCAGCATCAACTGGCGCCAGCTGGTGGTGGGCGGCGTGCTGGTCGGCGTGGGCATCGGTTCCATGCACTACAGCGGCATGGCCGCCATGCAAACCTCGCTGACCCTGCATTACCAGCCATGGCTGTTCGCGCTGTCGCTGCTGGTGGCCGTCGTCATGGCCATGCTGGCGCTGTGGATACGCTTTGGCCTGAGCGCCATGCGTTTGCGCCTCGGTCCGCTGGCGTCCTTGCTGGTCAGCAGTGCCGTCATGGGCTTGGCCATTTCCGGCATGCATTACACGGGCATGCTGGCGGCGCGCTTTTCCGGCACCCCCACGGCGGGCGAGAACACGATCACGGTGCAAGCCTCGTTCGTGGCCCTGGCCGTGGCGCTGATCACCGTCACCCTGACGGTGTTTGTCGCCGCCGCGAACGGCTTGCTGCGCTACCGCCAGCTGCTGCGCCATGCCAGCGCCAGCGAATCGCGCCTGCGCGCCATCGTCGATACGGCGGCCGATGGCCTGATCACCATCGATGGCCAGGGCAAGGTGCGCTCCTTCAATCCCGCCGCGGAAAAGCTGTTTGGCTGGCGCGAAGCGGAGATCGTGGGGCGCGACGCCAGCGTGCTGCTGCAGCCGTCCGATGCGGCCCAGTACGAAGGCTATCTGCGCGACTACCTGGAAACGGGCGCCTCGCGCATCCTCGACAGCGGCCGCGAACTCGATGGCTGCCACAAGGACGGCGCCGTGCTGCCCATGCGCGTGGCGATCGGCAAGATCGACACGCCGGGCCAGCCCCTGTTCGTGGCGTTTGTCACGGACATGCGCTCGTCGCGCAGCATGGAGCAGGCGCTGAAGGACAGCGAACGCCAGTACCGCACCCTGATCCGCAACATCCCCGGCGTGTCCTTCCACTGCAGCTTCGCGCCCGAATGGAAGATGATCTTCATCAGCGACGCCGTTTTCAACCTGACGGGCTGGATGCCGCAGGACTTCGCCGAAGGGCGGGTCAGGCTGTTCGACCTTGTGCACCCGGACGACCGCCAGCGCGTCAACGACACCTGCGTGCAGGCGGCGGGCGAGAAGCGCGACTTCGAGAACGTCTACCGCATGCTCCACCGCGACGGGCGCGAACGCTGGGTGCGCGAAAGCAGCGGCCCCGTGCTCGATAACGACGGCGTGGTGCGCTGGATCGACGGCGTCATCCTCGACATCACGGAAAGCGAATTGCGCAACGCCGAATATGAAGGCAAGGTGACGGCCATCTCGCGCGCGACGGCCGTGGCGGAGTTCGACCTGCAGGGACGCATCCTGGCGGCCAACGAGAACTTCCTCGACCTGATCGGCTACCGCCTCGAGGACGTGCTGGGCCTGCATCACAGCATCTTTTGCGAACCGGCTTATGTCACCTCGCCGGACTACTGCGCCTTCTGGCAGCACCTGGCGCAGGGTGAATTCAATACCGGCGAGTACAAGCGCATCGACAGGCAGGGGCGGGAAGTGTGGATACACGCCTCGTACAACCCGATCTTCAACACGGACGGCAAGCCGTTCAAGGTGGTCAAGCTGGCCACCGACGTGAGCGAACGGCGCGCCATGCAGGAAAGCCTGCGCGCGGCGAAAGACCGCGCCGAGCTGGCCGCCGAATCGAAGACCAGCTTCCTGGCCAACATGAGCCATGAAATCCGCACGCCGATGAACGCCATCATCGGCTTTACGGAAGTGCTGCTGGGCACCGCCCTGGACAGCCTGCAGCGCCGTCACCTGGGCACGGTGCGCCAGTCCGCCCGCTCTCTGCTCGAACTGCTCAACGACATCCTCGACACGGCCAAGCTGGAAAAAGGCGCCACCGAGCTGGAACTGGTGGACTTTTCCCTGCCCGACCTGGTCGACCACGTGGCCGCGTCGCTGCGCATCACGGCGCATGCGCGCGACCTGGTGCTGCACGTCGACATCGATCCCGGCATGGGCCAGTTCTTCCTGGGCGACGCGCGCCGGGTGCAGCAGGTGCTGACGAATCTGATCGGTAATGCCGTCAAGTTCACGGAAGTGGGCCATGTGCGCGTGGCCGTCGGCATGCGGGGCGAGCAGGTGCATATCGCCGTGCACGACACGGGCATCGGCATCCCGGCCGACCGGCTCGATAAAATCTTCGCGCCATTCACGCAAGCCGATTCCTCGATGAGCCGCCGCTTTGGCGGCACGGGTCTGGGCACGACGATTTCGCTGCAGCTGGTCGAACTGATGGGGGGCACCATCACGGTGGAAAGCACCCTGGGCGTGGGCAGCGTGTTCCACGTGCTGCTGCCGCTGGCGCCGGGCAAGGCCGTGGCGCGCCGCAGCGAGCAGCCCGTCGTGGCCTTGCCGCCGCTGCGCATCCTGGCGGCCGACGACGTGCCGCAGAACGTGGAGCTGCTCTTGATCAGCCTGGGCGCTGCCGGCCATCAGGTGATCGCCGCCAGCGATGGCGAGAGCGCCGTGCGCGAGTTCAGCAAGGGCAGCTTCGACATCGTCCTGATGGACGTGCAGATGCCGCGCATGGATGGCCTGGAAGCGACGCGCCTGATCCGCGTGCACGAGCGCGAACAGGGCTTGAAGGCGACGCCCATCATCGCCCTGACGGCCAGCGTGCTGGAACAGGACCGGCGCGCCGCGCAGACGGCCGGCATGAACGGCTTTGCCTCGAAGCCGCTGGAGATGCACAAGCTGACAGCGGAAATCGCCCGCCTGCTCGATATCGCCGTGGCCATGCCGCCGCCGGCGTCCGGTGCGGCGGCGCGCGCGGCGTCCGGCCAGGTCGACTGGCAGCGCGGCATCGCCCTGTGGGGCGGACGCGAAGCCTTGCAGCGCGCCATCGCGCGCTTCGTGCAGGCCAACGGCGATTGCGCCGCCATGCTGGCGGCCGAGCTGGAACGGGGCGGCGGCAGCGTGGCGGGCCATCTGCTGCACCGTATCAAGGGCGCGGCGGGCAACCTGTGCCTGGTGCAGGTCGAAAGCCTGCTGGGACGCATCGAGCAGGCGATCGCGCGCCAGTTGCCGGCGACGCAATTGCTGGTGCAGCTGGCGGCCGCCTTCATGGCGCTGGCCGGCGAACTGGAAGAGGTGGGGATGCCGGCTGACGCCATGCAGGCGCCTGCCGCCGGCGCACCCCTCGATGCCTCCGCCCTTGGCGTCTTGCTGCGGCAAGCCATCGCCAGCCTGGAAGGCGGGCAGCTCGACGACGCCTTGATGGCGCAGATCGCCGCCATGCTGGCGTCGCACGGCCAGCAGCAGAAGCTGCAGGCGCTGGCCAGCGCCATCGACGACTTTGAATTTACGCGCGCCGCGGGCGTGCTGCGCCAGCTGCTGGCGTGGCTGGAAGCGCCAGCGCCTGCCGACCTTTCCTGATATTGGGCTAAGCATGACCTTACACGAAGACAAACCGATCCTGCTGCTGGTCGACGACGAAGCGACGAACCTGCAGGTGCTGCGCCAGATCCTGCAGGACGATTACCGCCTGCTGTATGCCAAGGATGGCGAGAAGGCGCTGGAACTGGCGCGCAGCAATCCCGTCGAACTGATCCTGCTCGACATCATGATGCCCGCCATGACGGGGTATGAGGTGTGTCGTCAACTGAAGGCCATGCCGGCCACCGCGCCCATCCCCGTCATTTTCGTCACCGCCCTGTGCGACGTGAAGGACGAGGCGGACGGTTTTGACGCGGGCGCCGTCGATTACATCACGAAACCCGTCAGCCCGCCCATCGTGCGCGCCCGCGTGCGCACGCATCTGTCGCTGGTGGACGCCGAGGAATTGCGCCGCTCGCGCCTGCAGGTGATCCAGACCCTGGGCCAGGCGGCCGAATACAAGGATAACGAAACGGGCATGCACGTCATCCGCATGAGCTATTACGCGCGCCAGCTGGCGCTGGCGGCCGGCTACAGCGCGGGCAGGGCGGAAGATTTATTGAATGCGGCCCCCATGCACGACGTGGGCAAGATCGGCATCCCCGACGCCATCCTGCAAAAGCCGGGCAAGCTCGATGCGGACGAATGGCAAGTCATGCGCCGCCACGCGGAAATCGGCGCGGCCATCATCGGCGAGCACGCGGGCGGCCTCTTGAAAATGGCGCGCACCATCGCCCTCACGCACCACGAGAAATGGGATGGCAGCGGCTATCCGCAAGGTTTGAAGGGCGAGGAAATTCCGCATGAAGGCCGCATCGTCGCCATCGCCGACGTCTTCGACGCCCTCACCAGCGAGCGCCCCTACAAGCCCGCCTGGACGGTGCCGGACGCCATCGCCACCATGCGGCGCGACAGCGGCACGCACTTCGACCCGGACCTGCTGGCGCTGTTCATCGAGCACTTGCCGGCCATGCTGGAGATCAAGGACAAGTGGCGCGAGCCGGTGTAGACGCTGCAGGTCAGGGGGGGGGCCGCGCGCAGGCGGTCGGCCAGCAAGCGTGCATAGGCAGGGCTGTCGCCGAATGCCCGCTGTGAGCACGCCATGGCCTGGCCCAAGCTCGCCATGTGGCGCGAGGATATGGCGTAGGCCAGCTTGCCGGGCTGGCGGCGCGACGGGTAGATGAAGCCGTGAATCGCGCATGCCTCCTGCGCAATGATCTGATCGAGCTGCCAGCCCAGCCATTGGCACCAGCCGTGATCGGGGCTGCGCAATTGATCATAAATGCCAAGCCGGCTGGCGGCCAGGCCCGTCAGGTCGAGCAGTCGCAGTGGCACGCTGAATGACAGCGTCGCGATCAGCGCTTGTTGCGCATTGTGCGCGATGTAGAAGGTGCCCGGACGCGTGGCATCATTACGGCAAAGCTGGGCTTCCCAGGCCGCCGTGTCGGCATCGTCCGCAATATATATCCAGTGATAGGGGAAGCCGTGCGCATTGGCCAGCTCGGCGGGCGGACCGAAGCGGTACGTGCGTTCAACCCTCGCGGGCCATATGGACGCCTGGTTCCACGCCGCGCGCACCAGGGTCTGGCCCGATTGAATGGCGACGATATTGCTTAATAATTCAGTGCGCAGCGATGTCCATGCCGGCAGGCGTGCGGCCATGTCTGGCGGGACGTGGGACGTTGTCTGTCCGTGTTGCATGTTAACCTACGATGTCAGCCATCCCCCTATGCTGCCACTTCGCCAACGCAAGCACCTTGCGTAATCTCTCGTTTGCTGGCTGATTCAGCAGCGCCTGCTGGCTGGGATGCACTGCGGACCGCGTTTCAAACGATTTGCCTGCAAGCATCTCCGCTGGCGATAGTTCGTTGAGTTCGTCTGTGCTGCTGATCCAGAAGGCATGGATTTCACTACTCGGCTGGCCGGCCAGGATGGCCAGCACGGGCGCGATCAGTTCCGGCACGGGCTGCACAAATTGCCATGCCGGAAATTCCTTGCCGATACTGCGTCCCTTGGGCGTCACGCAATAAAACCGCAGGCTTTCCACGGCGCGATACAGGGAGGCCTGCGACAGTTCCACCCATCCCTGACCAATGACCTCTGAAACCTTGAGTTTTGACACGGGAAGCTGGAGCGGCGTGAGCGGCGGCGGGGCGCCCAGCAAGGTGCGCGCTTGATGGAGCGCGCGCGTGGTCACGTCGATCAGGCGCTGGCGCTCGGGCCCTTGTACCAGTATGTCGAGCTGTGCGGCTACTAGCTGCGAGAATTGTTCCACCACCCGAAGGTCACTATCTGTTAATGCCTGACGGTCGGGCGCCAGCGTATCGTGATGCAGATGCACTGTCATGATGATTCCTTTGCAGTAGCCTGGTAAAGAACATCGTATACGAAATTCTCATGTTTCGCAACTTTATCATGTGGCGTAACTTTCTTATTCAGCGATAATCCACGCGGAAATAATGCCAAGCGTATCAGGGCAAGTTGTCAGGCAACCGCAAGATCCGCCGTATCTCCAGGATCGCCTGCGGGCTTTCCTGCACGCTGTGCCAGGACGGGATGACTTTTTCCGACTGCGCGCCGTCGAGGTGGGCGCTGGCGTAGGGCACCACGCCATCGCTGGAGTCCGCCAGGGGCAGGTCCGGCGTGTCGTTGCCCATGATGGAGTAGTAGCGCACTTTCGGGCTGATCGGCAGGTCGGCCACCAGGCGCACGAACGGGTCCTTGTCGCTGAGGTTATCGATGCTGTTGGGGATGCGCAGCGGCTCGCTGCTGCCCGTGTCGAGCTGCGCCAGGCTGCCGGCCGCGTCCGACAATTGATCGAGCATGGCGATGGGCAAGGTGACGAGGTTGGCGATCCAGCGCGCCACCTTGTGGTTGGCGAACGAGGTGCCGCGGTGGGGCGCGGCGATGAAGATGGCGCGGTTCACCTGCGGCATGGCCGTGAAATTCAGGTAGGGCGCCAGGCCGGCGCGCACCTTTTCCGCCTTCTTGCCCTTCAAATTGTATTCTTCCGTGATGGCGTCGAGCAGGGTGTTGCTGGCGTCGGACACCATCAGGCGCGCCAGCACGCCGCCCATGCTGTGGCCGATCAACACCATGTCGTTCGCGGCGTCGGCCTTGGCCGCAGGGTCGAAATGGGCCAGGGTCGCGTTCAGCGCCTGGCGGATGGCGGCGTTGTTGGCCGCCAGCGGCGCATTGCTCGGGTAGTACACCTGCCAGATCTGGTAGCGGCGGCGCAGCTGCTCGTCGCCCATCAGTTCATTTGCCACGTTGATCCACGCTTCCGGGCTGCTGGCCAGGCCGTGCAGCATGACGATGGTGCGCTTGTTCGGGTCGTAGGGCTGCATCAGGTGCACCTGCGGGCGCGAAATGCCGTCGGCGCGGCCGAACAGGGTGCGCAGCGCCTGCACGCCGAAGCCGGAACGGGCCAGCCACAGCCCATAGCCGGCCGTGAAATTGGCCGCCACGGGCAGTTCCTGGCCCGCCATGCGCGTCGATTCGGTGCGCGTCGGGTCGACCAGCATCACCAGCAGCTGCTGCGTGGCCAGCACTTCCTGCAGGCTGTTGCCGTCGAAGCGGATCAGCGCCGTGACGACGGGGAAGCGGGTTTCCTGGTACGGCACATACGCGTCTTTCGACGCCTGCGGCTTGGGCATGACGGCGACCAGGTCGGCGCCGAAGCCGTCGCGCCGGTACACATTGCGCAGGCCGGAAAACGACAGCGAGGTGGCCGGCAGCAGTTCCTCGGGCAGGGTGCCGTCCTCGGGCAGGCGCAGGGCCGACAATTCGCTGTCGATCTGCCAGCCGGCGACGCGGATCACATGGCCATCGGGACGGTACTCGCCGCGGTGGCGGAACAGGTTGCCGACGGCCTTTTGCACGGCGTAGTTATAGTAGTCGCGGATTTGCGTCTGGCGTTCCTCGAAGGCGCGCTGGCCCGGCGTGCGCGTCGTGTAGAACAGGTAGGCATACGCATAGCGCGCCGATTCGAGCCACGCGGCCAGCCGTTCGGCGCTCGGGTGGCCGCCCTGTTTTTCCTCCGCCAGGGCGCTTTCCAGCCATAGTTCGGAGAGGGTCGCCAGGCGTTGCTCGTCGCTGAGCAGTTCGGAGCGTGCCAGGTCGGCGCGGCAGTTGCCCGTATTGGCTTCGCAGGCGGCGATGTCGCTGCCGATGATGCGCAGCACCTCGCTGGCTGCGGCGCTCAGTTTCCCCGTGGTGAGGATGTCGCCGCGCCGCTGCTGCAGGTAATCGGCCGGCGAGATGGCGCTGACGGTGACGGCGGCGCAGCCGCCCAGCAGCGCCGCGGCGCACAGGAGGGTGCATACGCGCAGGCGCCGCATCAGCATCGCCGGCATCTCAGAACGAGTAGACCAGGGTCAGCGAGGTTTGCGTATCCGTGTTCTTCTTGTCGTCCGGTACGCGCGTGTCGTTGCGGGCGCTGAAGGCGGCCTTCATCTGCATGGTGCCGTTGATTTTCGTGCTGAGGGCCGTTTCGGCGATCGAGTGGGTGTTCGAGGTGCCACGTTCCACGCTGACCGTCTGGGTGAACATCGCCGACTGGCTGATCTTCCACTTCATGGCGGCCGCGCCGCGCACCGTCAGGCCGTGTTCCGATTCGCCCGCATCATTGGTGCCGCTGAAATAGCCAGGACCGATTTCCACGTCGACGCTCTTGTCGCTCGACTGGTACCAGCGCGAGCCATGACCGACGGCCAGGGTCGAGTACTTGGTGTAGGCGCCGAACTTGTCGTTCACGTGCGAGGCCAGCACGAACAGTTTTTCATGGTCGGCCATCAGCTTGTAGGCGGCCTTGGCGGAGGCGGAAAAGCGTTCGGCCGAGCGTTCGCGCACCTTCTCGCCGTCGTCGTTGGTCGTTTCGTCTTCCTTGAAGTAGCCGCTGAAGATGTACTGGTTGCTCCAGTCATCGAGTTCCTGGCGCGCGTCGATCTTGCCCGTGACGGAAGTGCCGACCGTGTTGCCCGAGGTGGTGATGGCGCCCAGTTCGGCGGAAGTGCTCCAGCTGCCGATGGGGATTTCGTCGAACAGCATGCTTTGCTTGGTGTCTGCGGCGGCGGCGCTGCCGCATGCGATGGCCAGCGCCAGTGCGAGAGAGTGGGTCGATTTCATGGCTGTATTGGTTTGTGGCGCGCGCCAGGCGTGCCTGATGTTCGTTAGTGGCAGTGGTGTCCATGCAGGCCGCGGCAATCCGGAAGGCGCCGAAAACATGCACTGAAAAAACCATGCGCACATGCGCGCGCGGACGCGGCCAAACATTGTCGAGGCTGTATTGTACCCGACCCTGCCATCGTTCGCCGCACGCAACGGGACTGGCAAGCAACGCGCGCCTGGCGTATGCTGCGCCTATTTGCTGTCCCGATTTTTACAAGGAACTCCCGTGCGCTGCCTGGTCATCGAAGACGAAGCTGAAACTTCCCGCTATATCTGCGCCGGCCTGCGCGAGGCGGGCCACGACGTCACCGCCTGCGATAATGGCATCGACGGCATGCGCCTGGCCTGCGGCGAAGACTGGGATGCGCTGGTGCTCGACCGCCTGCTGCCCGGCGAGATCGACGGCCTGGCCATCGTCGCGCGCCTGCGCGGCATGGGCCGCAACACGCCCGTGCTGGTGCTGTCGGCCCTGTCCAGCGTCGACGAGCGCGTGCGCGGCCTGCGCAGCGGCGGCGACGATTATCTGTCAAAACCGTTCGCCATCGCCGAACTGCTGGCGCGCATCGAGGCGCTGCTGCGGCGCGCCGCGCCGGTGCCCGAAGCGACGCAGCTGCAGGTGGCCGACCTGGTGCTCGACATGCGCACCATGCGCGTGACGCGCGCCAACCGGCAAATCGCCCTGCAGCCGCGCGAATTTCGCCTGCTGGAATACCTGATGCGCCACCAGGGCCAGTCCGTTACGCGCGCCATGCTGCTCGAAGCCGTGTGGGACTACCATTTCGACCCGCAGACCAACGTCATCGACGTGCAGGTGAGCCGCTTGCGCACCAAGGTGGACAAGGAATTTTCGCCGCCGCTGATCCATACGGTGCGCGGCGTCGGCTACACCTTGGGCGTGCTCGACGGTGCGTAAGCTGCACCGCTCGATCGCGGCCCGCCTGGCGCTCGGCTATGGCGTGCTGGTGGTCGTCTCGATCAGCATCGTCTGCGCCGTGTTCTATTTCGGCACCATCGGCGTGCTCGATCGCAGCGTGGACCGCAAGCTGTCCCTGCTCTCGGAGCGCCTCGCCGCGCTGTACCAGCAGGGGGGCAGCAGCCGCACGACGGCGGAAATCGCCCATCTGCTCACTGACCGCACCGACAGCGACACGGAGATTTTCCTGCTGGTGGACGCGGATGGTCGCCGCGTGGCGGGCAACCTGTCGTCGTGGCCCGATGCGGGCAGTCCCGTGGGCCGCTTGCTGCACCGCGACGTCACGCGCGAAGGACGCCGGGTGCCCGCGCGCATGCTGATCCGCGACCTGGCGGGCGGCGCGCGCCTGTTCGTCGGGCGCGACATGGAAGAGGGCAAGTCGATCCGCACCCTGGTGCTGCGTTCGCTGGCCTATGGCGGCGGGGTGGCCATCCTGCTGGTGGTGGCGGGCGCGTGGCTGTTCCGCCGCCAGCTCGAAGCGCGCATCGGGCAGATCCGGCGCACGGCGGGCGAGATCGAGGCGGGAGACCTGAGCCGGCGCATTCCCGTCTCCAGCGAGGATGAATTCGGCTTGCTGAGCCGCGACATCAACCGCATGCTCGACCGCATCGAACACCTGATGGAAGGCGTGCGCCACGTGTCGAACGCCATCGCGCACGACCTGCGCACGCCGCTGGGCCGCATCCGCAACAAGCTCGATGGCGCCTTGCGCCAGCAGCAGGGCGTGGCCGGCTACGAGAGCGCGGCGCAGGCGGCCATCGACGACATCGACGACCTGACGCGCGTGTTCGACAAGCTGCTGCAGATCGCGGCGGCCGAATCGGGCATGCGCCCGGAGAATTTCGACGACCTCGACCTGCTGCAGATCGGCGCCGACATCGTGGAAATGTACGAAGCGACGGCCGACGAGCAGGGTGTGCTGCTGGTGCAGATGTATGGCGAGGGCGTGCCGGCGCGCGGCGACCGCAACCTGCTGGGCAGCGCCCTGGCCAGCCTGGTCGACAACGCCATCAAGTACGCGGGGCGGGGCGCCACGGTGGAAGTGTCGGCCGGCAGCGATGAGCACGGCAGCTGGCTGGCCGTGCGCGACAACGGCCCCGGCGTACCAAAGGAAGAATTGCCGAAGCTGACGCAGCGCTTCTACCGGCTCGACAAGAGCCGCCATCTGCCCGGCAATGGCCTGGGACTGTCCATCGTGGCCGCCATCGCGGCCCTGCATGGGGGCAGCCTGGAGATCGAGGATGCCGCGCCGGGCCTGCGCCTGCGATTGCGGCTGCCGCGCTAGGTCGCCAGCGCCAGTGGCATATCGGCACATTACCAACTTGTAACCCCCTTCGTTTTCGCCTCCCCCTATCATCCGCTCTACCCGGTGTTGAGCGGCTGCCAGCGTGCAGCCGCCTTGCGCCGGGCCGCCTGCGGCCGTCGCCGCGTCCCGTTCAGTAGAGCCGTTTCATGCATACTTTTACCGCCGCCGGCGACAACGCCGCGCCGCAGCAGCCGGCACTGCGCCAGCATGGCCACCGCATCAAGGCCGTCCTGGGCGCGCTCGTGTTTCCCGTGCAGCGCGCGCGCTGGCAAGCCTACATCGCCGCCACGCCGGGATTGGCGGCGCTGGCGCAAGTCCACCCCAGCCTGCGCTACAAGATCTATCGGCCCTACGCCAGCCGCCGGCTGGGCTGCGCCGCGAGGGTGGACCTGCTGTGCGGGCATTACCGCTTCCTGTGGCAGGCGGGCGCGCGGCCGCTGGTGGAATACGCGGCGCGGCGCGCATTGGTGCTGGCCGCCATCGAGGGCAGGGATGGCGCCACCTACCGCCTGCAACTGACGGCCATCCACGACAGCCACCGCGAGGGGGAACTGTGCCTGCGCCTGACGCGCGACGGCGTGCCGCTGTATCTGGCCAGTTTTCTGTTCCGTCCCCAGGCTGGCGGCAGCGTCGTCCAGCTGGGCGCCTTGCAGGGCTTGCGCTCGTCCGCCGGCGCGCAGGCGGTGAAAGAGGCTACGCGGGCGCTGCACGGCTGCCGGCCGAAAAACCTGATGGTGGCCGCCTTGCGCGACCTGGGCGACTTCTTCGGCTGCGTCCACCTGGACCTGGTCAGCAACGCCAACCGCATCGCCCTGAACTGGCGCCGGCGCCGGCACATCTCGTGCGACTACGACCTGGCGTGGCGCGAACTGCATGCGCTGCCCACCGGCGACGGCGATTTCCGCCTGCCATGCGGCCCTTGCCGGATGCCGGACCTGGAGCTGGTGCCGTCGAAAAAACGGGCGGACGCGCGCCGCCGCGGCGCCATGCTGGTGCAACTGGCTGCCGACATGCGCTGGCAAGTGGCGGCCCTGCTGCACGCGCAATGAAGGCGCGGGGCGGTGTTTCTTGACCTGCGCGGCTTTTTTGCCGGCCGGCCCGGCGCAAGCGGCGCGATCGGCGTATACTGATCGGCGTTGTTAACCTGAAGCCAGTCACCCCATGCCAGCACAATTCCCCACTTCGCGCATGCGCCGCCTGCGCGCGACCCCGCAACTGCGCGAGCTGTTCCGCGAAACCGAGATCAATCCGCGCGACCTGGTTCTGCCGATCTTCGTCGACGAAGGTTCCAGCGATTTCATCGACATCAAGTCCATGCCCGGCGTGCGCCGCATTCCCGAAGCGAAGCTGGCGCAGGAAATCGAGCGCTACGCGCGCGCCGGCCTGCGCTCCGTCATGACCTTCGGCATTTCGCACCACAAGGACAGCCACGGCACCGACACCCTGAACCCGGACGGCCTGGTGGCGCGCATGTCGCGCATCATCAAGGACGCCGTGCCGGAAATGGTGGTCATGTCCGACACCTGCTTCTGCGAATACACGGACCACGGCCATTGCGGCATCCTGCATGGCGACACGGTCGACAACGACAGCACGGTGCTCAACCTGGGCAAGCAGGCCGTCATCGCGGCCCAGGCGGGCGCCGACATCATCGCCCCGTCGGCCGCCATGGATGGCCAGGTAGCGGCGATCCGCGGCGCGCTGGACGCGGCCGGTTTCCACGACACGCCCGTGATGGCGTATTCGACCAAGTTCGCCTCCGGCCTGTATGGCCCGTTCCGCGACGCGGCCGGCAGCACCCTGAAGGGCGACCGCAAGACCTACCAGATGGACCCGATGAACCGCCGCGAAGCCGTGCGCGAGTCCTTGATCGACGAAGCCGAAGGCGCCGACGCGCTGATGGTGAAACCGGCCGGCGCCTACCTGGACATCATCCGCGACCTGCGCGAAGTGACGCGTTTGCCGATCGGCGCCTACCAGGTCAGCGGCGAGTACGCGATGATCAAGTTCGCCGCGCAGGCGGGCGCCATCGACGAGCGCCGCGTGGTGCAGGAAACCCTGGGCGCCATCAAGCGCGCGGGCGCGGACATGATCTTCACGTATTTCGCGATGGATGTGCTGAATAATCCGTATTAAACATTTCCCATCAAGTTAGTGCTTGTTTTCACCCCCAAAGCAAGAGCTGGGGTCAGACCCGGCGGGTCTGACCCCGGAATTTGCGGTATTTCCGCCGTTGGGTTTATCTAGCTTATCCATGCCCCTGAAAATCTCCCGCATCCTGCACGCCGGCTATGTCTTCGAATGCGAAGGCACGGCCATCGCCTTCGATCCCATCGTCGAAAACCCGTTCAGCCGCAACTGCCACGCGTTTCCAGCCGTGCGCTTCGACCTCGACGCCGTGCGCCGGCTGCGCTGGGATGCCGTCTTCATCTCGCACTTCCACGACGACCACTGTTCGCTCGACAGCCTCGACGCGCTGGACCGCGCCACGCCCATTTACCTGTACTGCGTCTTCGACGAGCTGTTCGCGATGCTGCGCGCGCTTGGTTTTACCCGCGTCGAGAAGCTGCAGGTCGACGTGCCCGTGCGGGTGGGCGCCATCGAGGTGATTCCGCGCCGCGCGCTCGACGACGATGTCGACTCGCTGTTCCAGGTGCGCGCCGATGGCCTCAACGTGCTCAATGTCGTCGATTCGTGGATTGGCCCCGAGACATTGGCGCAGCTGGCCGCGTTCGCGCCATGGGACATGGTGCTGTGGCCATTCCAGACCATGCGCGAGATCGCCGTCATCGCGCCGTCGCAGGCGCAGCCTGGCCCGGTCGAACTTCCCGACGACTGGGTGCCGCAGCTGCGCGCGCTGGCGCCCCGTTACCTCGTGCCCAGTTCCTGCCAGTTCGTGCAGGAGGACTGGTCCTGGTACAACCACGCGATGTTCCCGATCACCTACCGCCGCTTTGCCGATGAAATGGGCGCCGCGCTGCCGGACGCGCACATCTTCCGCCTCGACCCGTCCACGGCCGTGCTGCTCGACGCGCACGGCATGACGCCGGCCGCGCCGCTGCCGTGGGTCGTTCCCGTGGGCCCGCAAGACGTCGATTTCGACTACCGTCCCGAGGCGCTTGCACCCGCCACGGCGGACATCGCGCGCCGTTTCGCGCCCTTGAATGCGGCTGACACGGCGCTGGTGCTCGATTTTTGCCAGGACGGTTTGCTCGAACGCTACCGCGCCATGGAGCTGCCCGAGGACAGCTATTTCCAGGCGCCGCGCCTGTGGCGCTTGTCGCTGTACGGCCAGGACGGCGCGGCCACGGTCCTGCATTACCGCACGCATGGCGACTTGATCGACCTCGTGCCCGACACGGGCGAGGCGCCGGGCTGGACCACTGAAGTGCCGCTGGTGAAATGCCATGCGGCGCTGGTGCTCGGTGAATCGCTGACGTCGATGTACATGCGCATCAACGATGGCCCGTTCGACGCCGAGGCGCGGGCCGCACTGGTGGAGGCCGACATCGTCGACGACCCCTTGATCCGCTGCCTGTTCAACGACGCCATCGGCGCCTATCAGGCGGCGCAGCTCAAACGCTTGCTGGCCCGCTGAAGAAAGTCGCGCGACAGAGTAAGATAGCTGCTTCTGACTACAACGGGAAAGAGACCATGGCACAAGACAAGGAAACCGCAATCCTGGCGGGCGGCTGCTTCTGGGGCGTACAAGACTTGCTGCGCCGTTATCCGGGCGTGATTGCCACGCGCGTGGGCTACAGCGGCGGCGATGTGGCCAATGCCACCTACCGCAACCACGGCACGCACGCGGAAGCCATCGAGATCATTTTCGACCCGAGCACCATCAGCTACCGCAAGATCCTGGAATTCTTCTTCCAGATCCACGACCCCAGCACGGAAAACCGGCAGGGCAACGACCGTGGCACGAGCTACCGTTCGGCCATCTTTTACACCAGCGAAGAACAACGGCAGGTGGCCGAAGACACGATACGCGATGTCGACGCCTCCGGCCTGTGGCCCGGCAAGGTGGTGACGGAAGTGGCGCCGGCCGGCCCGTTCTGGGAAGCGGAAGCGGAGCACCAGGATTATCTGCAGCGCTTGCCGCACGGCTATACCTGCCATTACATCCGGCCGGACTGGGTCTTGCCGCAGCGCGCGCAGTAAGCGAAGCGGCAGAGGGGAGCTGGCATGCGTTACTGGCGCGTCGAGCGGCGGCAGGCGGAAGGGCAGCTGGACTTCGGGCGTACCCTGGAGTTGATGGCGGCCATCGGCCATGCGGACGTGAACGCCGTCGCCGGGGCCATCCTGAAGACGGTCAGCACGGTCGCGCCCATCGCCCAGTGCACGATCTTTGCCTATGAATTTGGCAACCGGCCCCGCACCGTCGCCGTGGCCGACCGGCGCGGCGGCCGTTTTCTGCAAGACATTGCCGAGAGCTACGCGCGCCACTATTACGCGCTCGATGGCAACCAGCGCGTGATCGCTCCGGCGCCGGGGCGGAAACTTGATCCCGCCATCGTGCTGCACCAGCAGGCCAGCGACGAGATCGACCATCCCGGCTACCGCGCCGCCTGCTATCAAAAACCGAATGTCTCGGACCGGCTATCCTTGCTGGTGCAGCCGGCCGGCGATATCTGGCTGTCCGTCAATTTCTACCGCGACAGCAGCCAGGGCAAGTTCCTGCCCGGCGAGGTGGCGGGCATCGAAACCCTGTCACCGTTGTTTGCCCATGCCGTCAAGCACCACTACAGCTTGAATGGCCAGGCCACGCAAGGCGTCGCGCCGATGATGCTCGCAAGGCTGCGCCAGCATTGCCCCGCCTTGAGCAAGCGCGAACTGGACGTGTTGCGTTGCGTGCTCGAAGGCCTCACGGCCGTCGAAATCGCCGAGACCATGGGCGTGCAGCCATCCAGCGTGATCACGTACCAGAAGCGCGCCTACAAGCGCCTGGGCATTTCCAGCCAGCGACAATTGTTTGCGCTATGTCTAGGGGCATAGGCTGGATAAATGCTAGCGGTAGGGGCATGCCAGGGGCTGCATAAAATTTCCTGAATTCAAGGCAATAATGTGAGCATATTGCTAGCAAAATATTGACTATGCTATCTGCAGAGTGTTGATGCGCCAAAGCAAAACGGCCATCGGCAAGGCTGACAGCCTATGCCTGTCGCGTCCCGCGATCTCTGTCTTGATGGCTCAGAAATCATTTCCGAAGGAGTCCATTGTGTCCTCATCTGAACTGAATGCGGTAGAGCACGTGTTTCTGATCGCAGGCAATCTTGGCTTGCCTGGCGCACCGATCCTGAATCTGGCTCTGTTTTACAATCCTGACGATGGTTCCGTCAGCGGCGAAGCACTGATCACGCAATCGATCGCCCCGCCGCATGGCCGCGTGGTGATTCGCCCCGTCAGCGGCCCCGTGCACGGTCTGGGCGTCGGCGGCGCCACGCGCGTCTTTAGCCTGAGCGGCGAGTATGTCGTTTCCGTGCCGCCACCGGCCATCGGCAGCTACCTGGCCAAATTCGACGCCACCTTTGTCACCGATAATAACTGGAGCGGCCACGGTTCCTTCAGCTATGGCAACCAGAAAATCGATAACGTGCCTATCAAGAAACGCGGTTAAGCGCGCTGGCTAGTCCTTGTGGCCGATGGTTGTCCCCAAAATGGGGACAACCATCGGCATAGTCGTCTGCATACTGTGTTGCAAGCCGGGATCACCCGGCCGCTCTCACCCAAGAACAATAACAAGGGGAGGGCGACACCTTATGGAGACCAGCATGACCATCACCCAGGCGGTTCCCCCCGCCATGCCCGCCACTACCGCGCCCGTTCCTGACGCGGCCACCCTCCGACTGGAACAGCAGGTGATGCGCAAGGTATCGCGCCATTTGCTGGGTTTTTTGTTCCTGCTGTTCGTGTTTTCCTTTCTCGATCGCATCAATATCGGCTTCGCCGGCCTGACCATGATGCAAGACCTGGGCCTGTCCGGCACCCAGTTCGGCTTTGCCACCACCCTGTTTTACATCGCCTACATCGCCTGCAGCATCCCCAGCAACATCGTGCTGGCCCGCATCGGCGCGCGCCGCTGGATCGGCAGCATGATGATCGCCTGGGGCCTGGCCTCGACGGCGACCCTGTTCGCCAGCGGCCCGGCCAGCCTGTACGCGCTGCGCTTTCTCGTTGGCGTGACGGAGGCGGGTTTCCTGCCCGGCATGCTGCTGTACCTGACCTACTGGTTTCCCAGCGCTTACCGGGCGCGGGCCAATGCCCTGTTCATGATCGCCATGCCGGTCACGGCCGCCATCGGTTCGGCCCTGTCGGGCCTGATCCTGGGCTTGGACGGCCACTGGGGCTTGAAAGGCTGGCAATGGCTGTTCTTGCTTGAAGGCATGCCTTCCGTCCTGCTGGGCCTGGCCGTGTACGGCTACCTGGATGACTCGCCCGAGAAGGCGAACTGGCTGGGCAAGCTGGAGCGGCAGGTGCTGGCGCGCATGCTGGCGGCCGAGCACAAGCCTGCCGCAGCGCACGGCGCGCCGCGGCAGAAAACCTCGGTGCTGGCGGAAATGCTGTCGCCCACGGTATTGAAATTCGGCGTCGCCTATTTTTGCCTGGTCAATACCCTGGCGATGGTGGCCGTGTGGACGCCGCTGATCGTGAAAAGTTTCAACAGCAACGCCAGCAACACGCAAATCGGTCTGCTGGCGGCCATACCGCAAGTGTGCACCGTGATCGGCATGATTACCTGGGGGCGCCGCTCGGACCGGCTGCAGGAACGCCGCTGGCACATCGTCTGGCCCATGCTGCTGTCGGCCGCCGGCTGGCTCTTCACGGCCTATGCCAGCAATCCCGTCGTGCAATTGCTGGGCGTGTGCATGGCCTCGACGGGCGCCTACACGGCCATGTCCGTCTTCTGGACGACACCGGACCGGGCATTGAGCCTGGGCGCGCGCGCCATCGGCATCGCCGTCATCAATGCCACGGGCAATATCGGCTCGGCCCTGAACCCCGTCGTCGTGGGCTGGCTGAAGGATATCACGCACAGCTTTGCCACGGGCTTGCTGTACGCCAGCGTGCTGCTGGTGGCGGGCGCGGCCATCGTGCTGAGCCTGCCCATCGCGCGCACCGGTAAAACACATTCTTGAAGAGGAAACCATCATGAGCGACACGTTTCACCCCTATCCCCATGTGCCGAAGGTGTATCCGCCGGGCAAAGCGGTTGGCGCCGGCACCCAGCACGTGCCGGTCCTCATCGTCGGCGGCGGCCCCGTGGGCCTGGCCACGGCCCTGGGCCTGGCGCGCCATGGCGTGCGCTGCGTGCTGATCGAAGCGGACGATGGCGTCTGCACGGGCAGCCGCGCCATCTGCATTTCGCGGCGCAGCCTGGAAATCATCGAACGCCTGGGCGCGCTTGACGGTTTCCTGGCCAAGGGCTTGCCCTGGGCGGGCGGACGCAGCTTTTACCGCGACGAGGACGTGCTGCACTTCACGATGCCGCAAGACGCGAACCAGAAGCTGCCGCCCATGGTCAACCTGGCGCAATACCATATCGAGCAATTCCTGCTCGACGCGGCCGAACGCCAGCCCGAGCTGATCGATATCCGCTGGCAAACGCGGGTGACCGGCGTGGAGCGGCGCGCCGACGGCGCCACCGTCACCGTGGCCACGCCCGATGCAAGCTACCAGATCGAGACGGACTGGCTGGTGGCGGCCGATGGCGGGCGCAGCGCCGTGCGCGAGGCGCTGGGCCTGAAACTGCGGGGCACCAGCTATGAAGGGCGCTATGTCATCGTCGACATCCACCTGAAGAGCGAGCGCCCGACGGAGCGCCTCGCGTATTTCGACCCGCCGTCGAATCCCGGCTCGACCGTGCTGGTGCACAAGCAGCCCGACGATATCTGGCGCATCGACTATCAGTTGCGCGACGACGAGGATGCGCAGGCGGCCGTGCTGCTTGAAAACGTGGCGCCGCGCGTGGACAGCCTGCTGGCCATGATGGGCGAGACGGCGCCGTGGCATCCCGTATGGATCACCATCTACAAGGCGAATGCCCTGACCCTGGACACATACCGGCATGGCCCCGTGCTGTTCGCCGGCGACGCGGCCCACCTGGTGCCCATTTTCGGCGTGCGCGGAGCCAATTCCGGCATCGACGACGCGGACAACCTGGCCTGGAAATTGGCCTACGTCGTCAAGGGCCGGGCGCCGCATGCCTTGCTCGACAGCTATTCGGACGAGCGCGTGTATGCGGCCCATGAAAACCTGCGCCACGGCACCAAAAGCACGGAATTCATGGCGCCGCCCACCTTCGCCTTCGAGCTGATGCGCACGGCCGTGCTGGGCCTGGCGGGCAAGCATGCCCACGTGCGCTCGCTGATCAACCCGCGCCAGACGAGCGCCATCGCGTATGCGCAGTCGGCCCTGAATGCGCCCGACCTCGACACGTTTGCCGCCGGCCCCGCGCCGGGCACGGTCTTGCCGGAATGCCCGCTGGCGCTGCCGCACGACGGCGGGCAAAAAGCGGGGTATATTACCGATCTGCTGAAGCGCGCCGATGGCCATTTCACGGGACTGTACTTCAGCGAGGATGGCCGCGTGCCGGCCGAACTGCTGGCGCTGGGCGACGTGTTGCCGTTGACGACCGTGGCCATCGCCCGCAGCGGGGCGCAAGAGTGCGCCTGGGACCACACGGCGCAGGTAAGCTCGCTGTTCGACGCGCAGCCCGGCACGTTTTACCTCGTGCGCCCCGATGGCCACGTGCTGGGACGCTGGCGGCAAGTGCAGGCGGGGCAGGTGGCGGCAGCGCTGGCGGCGGCCGGCATCGCCCAATCACAGTAACAAGGAGACAATATGAGCGACATCGAACTCGATAATCTATACACCGAGCTGTGCCACGCCATGGGCGGCCTGGGCGAACAGCGTTCGCCCTTGTTCCTGGCCCGCTTCGCCTTGCTGGCCATGGGCGCCATCGGCAAGGCCGAGGTGGTGCAGGGCTTGCTGCGCGACGCAGCCGACGGCCTGGCGGAGCGCGCATGATAGGCGCCGGCTACCAAAGCGGCTTCGGCAACGAATTTGCCACGGAAGCCATCGCCGGCGCCTTGCCGCAGGGGCAGAATTCGCCGCAGCAGGCGCCGCTGGGCCTGTATGCGGAACAATTGTCGGGCACGGCCTTCACGGCGCCGCGCGCGCAGAACCGGCGTTCTTGGCTGTACCGCATCCGGCCCGCCAGCCAGCATCCGCCATTCACTGTGCTTGCCAACACGCGCATCGTCAGCGATTTCCACGCCATGCCCCCCACGCCGCCGAACCAGCTGCGCTGGGACCCGCTGCCGCTGCCCGACGGCGCCACGCCGGTGGATTTCATCGACGGCTGGCAGACGATGGCGGGCAATGGCAGCGCCGAAGCGATGAGCGGCTGCGCCATCCACGTGTATGCTTCTAACCGTTCCATGCGGCGTTTCTTCTATTCGGCCGATGGCGAATTGCTGGTGGTGCCGCAGGAGGGCCGGCTGGCGATCGCCACGGAACTGGGCTTGATCGAGCTGGAACCGCAGGAGATCGCCGTGATTCCCCGCGGCGTGCGCTTCCGCGTGACCCTGCCCGATGGGGCGGCGCGCGGCTATGTGTGCGAAAACTTCGGCACGGCCTTCCGCCTGCCAGACATGGGGCCGATCGGCTCGAACGGCCTGGCCAACAGCCGCGATTTCCTCACGCCGCACGCGGCCTACGAAGACATCAACGGCGAGTGCGAACTGGTGGCCAAGTTCGGCGGCCACCTGTGGCGCACGACCCTCGACCACTCTCCGCTGGACGTGGTGGCCTGGCATGGCAACTACGCGCCGTACAAATACGATTTACGCCGCTTCAACACCATCGGCTCGATCAGCTACGACCATCCCGACCCGTCGATCTTCCTCGTGCTGCAGGCGCCCGGCGACAATCCCCTGTTCGGCGCCATCGACTTCGCCATCTTCCCGCCGCGCTGGCTGGCGGCCGAACACACGTTCCGCCCGCCGTGGTTCCACCGCAACGTGGCCAGCGAATTCATGGGCCTGATCCACGGCGTGTACGACGCCAAGGCGGCCGGCTTCGTGCCGGGTGGCGCCAGCCTGCACAACTGCATGTCCGGCCACGGTCCCGATGCGCAGACCTTCGACAAGGCGTCGCACGGCGACACGTCCGCGCCCGTGAAGGTGGGCGACACCATGGCCTTCATGTTCGAGACGCGCACCATCCTCAAGCCCACGCCGTTCGCGCTCGATGGCGGCCTGCTGCAAACCGATTATTTTGAGTGCTGGCAAGGCTTGCGCAAGCGTTTCGACCCGGACCCTGATTGACCAGACGGCCAGCGCAATTGCTCAATGCGGCAGGCACACGTGCCCGACCAGCGTCGCCACGCCATCGCCCGCATGCGCGCGCAGTTGCAGCAGCATCAGGGCCACGCCCAGCATGAGCGCGGCTGCGCAGAGTTTCTTGTGCATCGTCTTTTCCGTTTTAGCGATCTAAGGAGGTGTTCAGCGATATTATTGCCGAAATTCAGCGTGCGGACCGAGCAACTGCCAAGCGTGCTTTACAATTATGCATCGTGCGCAGCCGCGCCATCTGAATTCTATGCATAGTATGTGAAGGGAATGACAAGCCTGTGACTTCCAAGCCGATCAAGATCGCCGCCACCGTCGTCGTGGCACTCGCCGCCGGGGCCGGCATTTATACCTACACCCGTCCCGCCGTCACCGCCGCGCCGGGCGCCCCGTCCTCGGGCAGTCCGGCCGCCGCACCCCAGGCGAGCGTCGACACGGCCGCCGTGGCCGCCCAGTTCCGCGACTTGCTGGGCAATTTCCGCAAGATTATCGTGTTGCTGGCCGACGAGCAAAGCTTGCCCGAGGGGGCGCGCGACGAAGCCCGTAAAGTGGGGCAGGCCTTGTTCCATGACAACCAGGAACGCATCGCCAGGCTCGATGCGGCGCTCGACCAGCTGACGGCGCCCACCAATCCGGGCCGCTTCGAAGCGCTCGACAGCCTGTTGACGTATATCGAATCCGATCCCGGCCTGTACGACGCGGACCGCCTGGCCTTCCGCGAGCTGCTGCAAAGCATGCTGGCCGACGTGGCGAAAGACTCGTCCCTGCCGGCCATCAAGCTGCACAAGCGCATTTCGGAAGACCTCGATGCGCTCGGCGAGATCGAGCGCAATTACGAGAAGGAAATCCGGCAAATCTTCGGCAACCTGGGCCAGCGCGCCATCGAACTCAAGCGCGAACGGTGGGACGATTACGTGGCGCAGCTGAAAAAGCTCTACAGCCGCGAACAGATCTTGAAGGAAAACGGCATCGTCGTGCCGTATGCGACACCTCCGGCTGGCTCCGTGCCCGACGCCAAGCCCGTCCCCAAGAAGGACGAGGCGGAAATCTTCGGCCTCGGCTTGCCGAAGAAAACCATCGTGCTGACCTTCGACGACGGCCCGCACCGCCGCTACACGGAAGAGATCAGCGCCATCCTGAAACAGTATGGCGTGCCGGCCGTGTTCTTCAACGTGGGCCGCAACCTCGGTTCGCTCGACGCGGAAGGCCACGCCAAGCTGGGCGCGGGCGCGGAAGTGAGCCGCAAGCTGATGAAAGAGGGCTATGCCGTGGGCAACCACAGTTTCAGCCACGCGCAATTGTCGAAACAGACGGGCGACAAGCTGAAAGGCGAAATCCTCGGCACCGATACTCTGTTAAAGGCCATCAGCCCCGAGCGGGCCGCGCTGTTCCGCTTCCCGTATGGCGCGCGCAACAGTGAAGGCATGGCCGCGCTGGCCGATGCGCATTTGAAATCCGTGATGTGGAATATCGATTCGCTGGACTGGGCCGATCCCGTGCCCAGCTCGATCACGAACCGCGTGCTGGCCTCCGTCGACAAGGCGGGACGCGGCATCGTGCTCTTCCACGACATCCATGAGCGCACGGTGAAAGCCTTGCCGGCCGTGCTCGACAAGCTGATCGCCGAAGGCTATCAATTCGCGGGCTGGGATGGCACCAGCTTCCAGGTGGCGAAAAGCACGGCCCCCGCGCCGGAAAAAGTGCCCGTCACCACGGGCTACGCCAATTCCTGGGCCGTCGTGATCGGCATCGACGATTATGCGAAGTGGCCAAAGTTGCAATATGCGGTGCGCGATGCGCAAGGCATCCGCGAGACGCTGATCGAGAAATTCGCCTTCGCGCCCGAGCGTGTCGTGACCCTGAAGAATGGCGAGGCGACGCGCAACAATATCCTGGCCGCCTTCCACGACAAGCTGGCCCATGGCGGCGTGCAAAAGAATGACCGCATCTTCGTTTTCTTCGCCGGCCACGGCGCCACGCGCAAGCTCAGTTCCGGGCGCGACCTCGGCTACATCGTGCCCGTCGATTCCGACCCGGCGCAGTTCGCCACCGATGCGATTCCGATGACGGAAATCCAGAATATCGCGGAATCGCTGACGGCCAAGCACGCGTTCTTCGTCATGGATGCCTGCTACAGCGGCCTGGGCCTGACGCGCGGCGCCGGTTCCAGTTCGTTTTTGCGCGACAACGCCAAGCGCATCGGACGGCAAATGCTCACGGCCGGCGGCGGCGACCAGCTGGTGGCCGATGGCGGACCGAACGGCCACTCCGTCTTCACGTGGACCCTGCTGCAAGGCCTGGCTGGCAAGGGCGACTTGAACGGCGACGGCTTGATCACGGCCACGGAACTGGCGGCCTACGTGGCGCCGGCCGTCTCCAGCGTGTCGAACCAGACGCCCGCATTCGGCAGCCTGCCGGGCTCGGAAGGGGGCGATTTCGTCTTCGAATTACCGGGCGAGACGGAATTCCTCAGCCCGAACACGACGCAGCTGTCGACGGAAGCCATCGCCCTGAACAGCAAGCTCGACGCCAAGCCGGCGGCCGCCAGCGTGACGGTGAAGGACTTGCAGGGCGGCGAGCAGAAGATCGTCACGCCGGGCGCCGTGCCGACCTCCACGCGCCAGCTGGCGCAGCGGGCCAACGACCGCGGCTTGCAGCTGTACAAGGAGAAACAATATGCGGCGGCGGAAGCGCAATTTACGGAAGCGCTGAAATTGCGCCCCGATTTCGCGCTGGCCGCCAACAATCTGGGTTTTGTCTTCTACAAGCAGGAAAAATACCGCGAAGCGGCCCGCTGGTTTGAAAACACGGTCAAGATGGATCCGTCGCGCGCCATCGCCTATTTGAACCTGGGCGACGCCTATGCCAAGGCTGGCGATGCCGCCAAGGCCAAGGCCGCCTATAAAACCTATCTGGAACTGGCGCCGACGGCTTCGACGGCGCCGGCCGTGCGGCAAAAGATGGAGAAGCTGTAAGCGTGTCCGGCAGCGTGCCCATCGTCCACGTGTTTGCCTGCAGCGGCCGCTTTCCCGGCTGGGAAGCGCTGCAGGCCTATGTGGCTCCCGCGTACACGGACGATGGCGACGCCGTGCCGTCGCCATTCTTCCTGGAAACGGGTCTCACCCGGTACGAGCCTGCCTGTGTTGAAAGCGCGCTGTTGCCGGCGCCCGTGCCGCTGGCGCAGCTGCTGGACGGCGTGTCGTATGCCGGCAGCTGGCTGGCGCAAGCCTGTGCGGATGCGCAGGGCGTGCTGGCCGACACGGGCGTGTGCGTGTTCGCGCCGAACCGGCTGGCGCACCCGCAGCGCAGTTCGCTCCATTATGTGGGCAGCTACCCTTACGATACGAAGGACTGACCGCCATCCCCGCGCCCTTCGTGCAATAGCTTGTTGACGGCCGCCAGCAGGCTGGTGCCGGAGGTGGTGATGAAACGCGCGCCCGCCGCCTCCGCTTCCGTGCCGTAACTTGCCAGCGTATCTTTGCTGCAATAGACGATGATGGGCAGCGTGGGCTGCGCCTGGCGCACGTCGCGCACCGTGCGCACGCCCGCATCCTTGATGCGCCGGCGGTTTTCCACCCGTGCCATGTCCGTGATGAGCAGTGCATAGGGCTTCTGCTGCAGCATGGCCAGCGCCTGCCGCGTCGAGATCGCCTGGTCCACCTTGATGTTTTCCCGTTCCATCTGTTCCACCAGCAAGGTATTGTTGCGTGGATGGTCATCCAGCCACAGCACCGGGGTGGCGGGCCTTTTCTCCGCCGGCATGCCGGCCAGGGCCGTGACTGCCGCGCCCCCGTCCGGCGGATGGGCCAGCAGCAGCTGCGTTACGGCTTCCTGCATGTCGTCGAGCGACTTTTGCTGCAAGCGGCTCAGTTCCGTCACTTCGATTTCCTTGCCGCTTTCCAGGCGCACGGATTCATTTTTGACGAGGCTGTCGGCGCGCTTGATCATGATGGACAGGTAAATGCGCGTGAGCAGGTAGCCGATCAAAAACCCATGCACGGAAAAGAACAGCATGATGCCGCCCACGATGGCCATGGCCGTGGGCGTGTCGGTGGCCAGGCTGGGCGCGACGAAGGCGGCCATGCTGCGCGCGCTGCCGGGCAGGCTTTTGAGCTCGATCAAACCCACGCCGACGATGATTTTCGTCAGCCAGTCCGACACTTCCACCAGATTCGAATTGATTTCCATGGGCGTGGGCGTGCCCAGGAACAGGGTATTGCTGGCGTTGCCGGCCGCCGCGTCGGCGCTTGGCGGGGGCGGCTCGTCCGTGGTACGCCCCTTGCCATTGCTCCGCTCGTCGGGCGGCGCCGCGTTGACGGTGCCCGATGGCAGGCTGCGCGGTATGCCGAACAAAAAGCCCAGCAGCATGCCGCTGACGCAAAAGCCCAGGCTCCACAGCAGGGCCGGCACGGCGTGATAGTAGGGCGGCAGCAGGGCGCCGGCCAGCACGGCCAGCAGCCCCGCCAGCAGGATGAACAGCAAGATGTACGGCAGCGCATCTTTCTTGCGCACGGCGGCGACATTGGTGCTTGCCTTGCTGGCGCTGTCATTCAGGTCCACGGTCGTTCCTTGAAAAAGCTGAATCCAGACTGCCAGCCTGTCGCGTATATGGTCCGTAGGAGCCTGTACTGACATCATAAAAACTGGAGACGCGATGCGATTGAGAAAACGCAAACAGAGTGCGGCTTGTGCGCTGGTCATGTTGAGCATGGGTTGCCAGGCGGCGCAAGCGCAGGAAGGGGCCGCCGCCACCGTCGATGACGCGGCGCGCACCGTGCGCGTGACGGGCCACTACGACAACGCCGTCGGCACGTCGGATGCGGCCAGCCAGGGCGTCATCACCAGCGAACTGATCGTCAACCGGCCCGCCTTGCGGACGGGCGAATTGCTGGAATTCGTGCCGGGGCTGATCGTCACTCAGCACAGCGGCGACGGCAAGGCCAACCAGTATTTCTTGCGCGGATTTAACCTCGACCATGGCACGGATTTCGCCACGTATGTGGATGGCATGCCCGTCAACATGCGCACGCATGCCCATGGGCAAGGCTATTCTGACCTCAACTTCCTCATTCCCGAGCTGGTGCAGCGCATCGACTACAAGAAGGGGCCGTATTTCACCGGCGAAGGCGATTTTGCCTCGGCAGGCAGCGCGCGCATCCGCCTGGCCGACAAATTGCCGCAAGGCCAGGCCAGCGTGTCCATCGGCCAGCACGGTTATCTGCGCGGCGTCGTGGCCGATTCCGTCGCGGCCGGGCCGGGCACCTTGCTGTACGGGCTGGAAACACAGCGCAACAACGGTCCCTGGGACGTGCCGGAGCGCGTGCGTAAATATAGCGGCGTGCTGCGCTACAGCCAGGGCACGGCCAATGACGGCTTCAGCGTGACGGCCATGGCCTATCACAATAGCTGGAACGCCACCGACCAGGTGCCGCTGCGCGCCGTGGCGTCGGGCCAGATTGGCCGCTTCGGCTCGCTGGCGCCCAGCGACGGCGGCGACACCTCGCGCACCAGCCTGTCGTACGCCATGCGCAAGCGCACGGAGAACCGCTTGTTCGAGCTTGACGCCTACCTGATCCGCTCGCAGCTGGAACTCAACAGCGATTTCACGTATTTGCTGGCCAATCCGGCCACCGGCGACCAGTTCCAGCAAAGCGAGCGGCGCACGCTGGCGGGCGTGAACGCCAGCGAAAGCTGGAGCACGCAGTTGTTCGGTCTTCCCCTGCGCAACAAGCTGGGCATGCAGGCCCGCTATGACCGCCTGTCGCCCGTGGGCCTGTACAACACGGTGGATCGGGTACGGCAGAGTACGGTGCGCGAAGACAGGGTGCGCGAGGCCAGCGTCGGCCTGTATGGCGAAAACACCGTGCAATGGTTGCCGTGGCTGCGCTCGGTGGCGGGCGTGCGCTACGACGCCTACCGTTTCAATGTGAACAGCAGCATAGCCGGCAACAGCGGCGCGGCGAACGATCACCTGGTGTCGCCCAAGCTGTCCTTGATCCTGGGGCCATGGAGCAAGTGGGAGTTTTTTGTCAATTATGGCAAGGGATTCCACAGCAACGATGCGCGCGGCACGACGCAGACGCGCTTGCCGGACGGCACGCCGTCCACGCCCGTCACGCCGCTCGTGCCGACCAAGGGCATGGAGCTGGGCGCGCGCACGGAATGGCTGCCGGGCCTGCAAAGCTCGCTGGCCCTGTGGCGTCTCGACGTCGCCTCGGAATTGCTGTTCGTGGGCGACGCGGGGGAGACGCAAGCGAGCCGCGCCAGCCGCCGCCACGGCATCGAGTGGAACAACCATTATATTGCCGCGCCGTGGCTGCTGTTCGACCTGGACCTGGCCGCTTCGCGCGCGCGCTACACGCAAGACGATCCCGCCGGCAAGCATATCCCGGGCGCCATCGACAAGGTGGCGTCGTTCGGCGTGACCGTGACGGACCGGGGTGCGTGGTCGGGCGCTTTTCAATTGCGCTACTTCGGCCCCCGGCCCTTGATCGAAGACAATAGCGTGCGCTCCGCCTCGACCACCCTGGCGTATGCGCGCCTCGCGTATCAGCTCAACCGCAGGACGCGGCTGTCGCTCGACGTCTTCAACCTGTTCAACAAGCGGGCCAGCGACATCGATTATTACTATGCTTCGCGCCTGCCCGGCGAGGCCACGGAAGGGGTGAACGACCGGCATTTTCATCCGGTCGAACCCCGTTCCGTACGCCTGACCTTGTCACACGCGTTCTGATAACGGTAGACTAGGGCATGACAGATCACTTAGTACATACCAGCAAATTCCTTTCCCTCATATTGCGCCACGCCCCCGAGAAAATCGGCCTTGCGCTCGATCCCCAAGGCTGGGCCGATATCGGCCAGCTGCTGGCGCAATCGGCCCGGCATGGCCGCCGCCTTTCCCGTGAACAATTGGATGACGTGGTGGCGCGCGACAGCAAGACGCGCTACGCCATCAGCGACGACGGCATGCGCATCCGCGCCAACCAGGGCCATTCGCTGGCCGCCGTCGATATCGACCTGCCGCCCGCCACGCCGCCCGCCATGCTGTACCACGGCACGGCCAGCCGCTTTGTCGACGCGATCCGTGCCGGCGGCTTGCTGCCGGGAGCGCGCAAGCACGTGCACCTGTCCAGCAATCGCGAAACGGCCGTGGCCGTCGGCGCGCGGCATGGCAAGCCCGTCGTGCTGACGGTGGATGCGGCCGCCATGCAGGCGCAGGGCCACGTGTTTTACGTGTCGGCCAATGGCGTGTGGTTGACGCAGGCCGTGCCGGCAGGATTTATCGGCTTCCCTTGAATCGGCAAGCGCTCATGCACTGATCAGCTTGATGTCGGCTAGCCGTTCGACGAGCCACACGGCCGCCACCAGCGCGATGGCCAGCGAACCGACGGTCAGCACCTGGCGGTAGAACCAGGTCTTGCGCAGCAGCCAGGCCAGGGGCAGGAAGGCGGCGACGATGGCTAGCTGTCCCAGCTCCACGCCCACGTTGAAGCCCAGCAGGCTGGCCAGCAGCGAGCCCTGGGGCAAGCCCAGGTCGCGCAGCACGCTGGCAAAACCGAAGCCGTGGATCAGGCCGAAGGCGAAGGCCGCCACGGGGCGCTTGCCACGGAACAGGGGCAGCAGGTTGTTCAGCGCGGCGAGGATCACGGAAGCGGCGATGGCCGACTCGACCCAGCGCGACGGCAGGGACACGAGCGACAGGCTGGCCAGGCTCAAGGTGATGGAATGGGCGAGCGTAAATGCCGTGACGACCTTCAGCACGTCATGGAACGCCGCTTTCAATCCCTGCTGCTGCTCGCGCAAGCCTGGCAGCAGCACGGCCGGCAGCAGCAGCGACAGCAAAAACAAAATATGGTCGTAGCCGATCCAGATATGCCAGACGCCGTGTTTGACGTAGGCGCCGAACTGCGCCAGGCGGTCGGGCGCGGCCAGCGACAGCGTCTGGCGCGGGCGGTCCGGGTCGAAGATGGCCGTTTGCGTGTTGCCATCGCTGGTGAGTTTCAACAGTCCCTTGTGCTGTGGATCGAGGTCGGCGAACAGGGTGTAGCCAATGCTCAGACTGGCTGGCGCGGCGCCATCCGGGCAGTCGGCGCGAAAGCGCAGCACGTTGTAGGCGCCGTCCGTGTGGCTGTCGATCAGCTGCCGGGCCGCTTGCAAGGGGCAGGCGCCCCGGTCGCTGGCCACTTGCAGGCGCGACAGCGCGTAGGCGGCGATGGCATCGTGGCGCGCGCGGATCTCGTCCCACGTCAGGGCGCCGTCGCCGTTGCCATCGAGGCCGATGGCGAAATCGAGGTCGCGCAGGGCGATATCCCATTGCCCTTCGATTTGCTGGCCATGCACGGCCAGGCTCAGATAGCTGTCGCTGGGCTTGTGCGCTTGCGCGGGAGCCAGCCAGGCGCACAGCAGCAGGATGACAAGGCAACGATTCACAGGACACCTCACAGGACACCTGCTTTCTTCGCGGTACTGATTTTCTGCCCCTCCTGCGGCCCCAGCTGCCTGACGAGGCGCTGCAGGGCCACGTCTTCCACGCCGTTGGCCGCGATCCAGGCCAGCACGGGCTGTGCCGTCGCATAGTTGCGCGCGGCCAGGGCCGCTTCGAGCAGGATGCGCATGTCGGGCACTTCCTTCTGGACGGCCCAGTTCTGCTGCGCCAGTTGCACGGCGGCGGGAATATCCTGCTGCAGGAACAGGGCGAAACGGGCCTGTTCTCGCTGGTGCACGGTGTCGCCCCGTAGCATGGCCGCGTTGAAGCGGGCCGCCAGTTCCGCTTTCGCCGCCAGCAAGGCCGTCTGCTGGCCGGGCAGCGCTTGCAGGGCCAGCGCGTAGCGCAGCAGCAGGGCGTCGATGCGCTGCTGGTCTTTGAGCAATTTGACGACTTCCTGCGGGCGCCGCTGGTCGAGCAGGAAATCCGCATAGGCGCCCAGCAGATAGCTGTCGCGCGGCTGCCGCGCCAGCGCCTGCCGGTAGCGCGCTTCGGCGATGGCGTTCTCGCCGCGCCGCGCGGCCGTTTCCGCCAGCAGGGTTGCGGCCCAGCTGTCGAGTTCGGGCGTCGCGCCGGCGCTCCTTTGCAGGGTCAGTTCCAGCAGGCGCTCGCTGCTGGCGGCGCGGCCCGTGACGCTGGCGATACTGGCAAGGCAGGTGACGGTGACGAGCTGCGTCGTCAGGGCGGACAGCCTGGCGCAGGCCGCTGTCGCTTGCGCATAGTCGCCCTGCACGGTGAGCACGGTGGCGCGCGTCAGCCAGGCCTGGGCATTTTGCGGCTGCTGCGCGATGACGGCGTCAAGGTCCTGCAGGGCGGGGCCGAAATGGTGGGTGCTTTGCAGGATGGTGGCGCGCAGCAGCCGCACGGGGACGGGCGGCGCCGCCTGCCGCCACCAGGGCGCCAGCGCCGCTTGCGCGTAGCCGAGGTAGCGCGGGTCCGTTTCGCTGCGCGCCAGCGCGATGTAGCGCTGCGCCAGGTCGCTGGCCAGGGCCAGGTCGCGCGGCGTGGCGTCGAGCCGCTGGCGCAGGCCGCGCAGGGCGAGCTGCGTGGCGTCGGCGCGGCGCGGCAGCTGCTCGATGACGGCACCGCCATCTTTCGGCGTGTAGGGCGCGGCTCCTGCCAGCAAGGGCAGGCAGGCGCACAGCAGGGAAATTGGTGTTTTCATCGTGGCTGCCATCGACGTCGGAGTAGGGTGGCAAGGGCGGGGCGCCGGAGAACGCTGTCTCCGGCGCCCGCACTTGGTGACTGCGCGTTACAGCGGCACCGGCTCCGTATTTTCCGGAGACGTCGCCATGATGGCGTCGATGGCCACGCCATCCTTGTCATCGCTGGTGGTCGTGATGACGTCGCTGACGGCGGCGTAGAAGGCATCGAGCAGGACCACGGGCGGCGGCGTGGTGCCGCCGTTGCCGTTATCGCCGCCGTGGCTGCTGCCACCGCCACCGCAGCCGGCCAGCAGGGAGGCAAGCGCCAGGGCGCTGACTACATAGAGCTTTTTCATCGCATTCTCCTGGTTGGCTTACAGTTGCGGCGAACCGGCCACGGGTGTTTTCAGGTAGGGGAAACCTGCCGTGAATGCGGTTTCATCGAGGAAGGCGCCGTCCGTGAAGTGCAGGCCGCCGGCGGGCGCGTCGGCCGGGGCGCAGCCGATGTTCAGGGTGCACAGCTTGCCCATGGCCACGCGCAGCACCACGTCGACCACGTCGTCGCCGGGGCGGCGGCCGTTCGGGAAGCCCGCGTTATCGCCGTCGATCACGCCCAGGCGCTTTTGCGCGCCGACGGCGGTGGGGGCGATCGACGTATTCAGGCGCAGCATTTCAGAGGCGACCACCGTCGCTGGTTGGTTGACGCCCTTGATGCCCGTCAAAAAGGCGGCCACCAGGTCGTTGCGCGGGAAGTTGGTGGGCGCCTTGGCGCCTGCCGAGCCGAACAGCACTTCCACCAGGGCGGGCACGGTGGGATTTTTCACGTAGTCGGCGAATTGCGCGTCGCCCGACGGTTTGCTGGCATTGAAGCGGTCCTTGTCCTTCAGGCCGATCACCACTTCATTCACCAGGGGCATGCCCAGGCGCGACACCTGCACCCACGCGCCGCCTTCCTTCGATGCGGGAATGGCGCTGCCCGGCGCCGGATTGAGCAAGCGGCCCTGGCGCAGGCTGGCCGTGGTCCAGCCGCCGATGACGGGGTCGCTGCCGGCCGTCAGGCAGGCGGTCGGCACTTCCATCTCGATGGCCGTGACGTTCTTGCGCGCCAGGTCATCCTTGGCGGCCGATTCCGCATTCGCGGCAAATTCCGTGGCGGGCGCCTTAATGTTGATCAAGTCGAACGTTTCGCCCAGGTTCACGACGAACGGGTCCTTGCGCTGGCCGACGAACATGCGCGCCGGCGTGCCGCAGCCGGGGATGTTGACCGCATAGACGTGCTGCGCGGCATACGCGGCATAGTTGGGGATGGACTTGGTGCCGATGTAGTCGACGGGTTTGTCGAAGGTCGTGCCGCCGCCGCTGGCGTTGGTGACGGCGCTGCGCGTGCCCGTGCGGCGGTCGCCCCGCACCACCGTCACGCTGTAGGTTTCGCGCACGTTCAGGCCGGCCGGGTTGACGGAATCGATGGCGCCGCCGTTGATCACCAGCGGAATCGACACCTTCTTGCCGCCCACGGTGAACTGCCCATCCTTGATGGTGTTGGTGAAGCGGAACTGGAAGGTGAGGTCTTCCTTGCCGTCGCCATTGTTGTCGATATGGATTTCATACAGGGCGTTCGGGTCCATGGCGAAGTAGTTCGGGCCGCCGTAGGCGTCTTGCAGGGGAATGTAGTCGGCCACCAGGGTGGTGTAGGCGCCGCGGCCCGCCTCATAGCTGCGGAACATGTAAAAGTCGGTGGCGTCGACTTTCGGGTTTTGCGTGATGAACGGCGCTTCGCGGTGGCTGGAGGCATGGGCCGCTGGCGCGATGACCAAAGGTAAGGATAAGGCGAGCAGGTTGCCCAGCAGTGCGGCGCCCAGTGCGGTTTTCGAGCGTGACAAAGACATTTCGATTCTCCCGATTGTTGTTGGCGTTGACAGACCAGTCCAAGAAACTGCAGGCTGCCTGACTTATACGACAGGGAGAAAAAAACGGATTCAACTCTTTGTCAAAGTGCTCATGTCACCTTGCCGGCCGCTCACCAGGCCAGCACTGTGGGGCCGATGGCCGCGCCGATGGCGGCCGGCACCAGCATGCCCAGCACGTACCAGAAGCCGACGAAGCTGGCCGCCAGCTCGGGGCAGTGCAGGCAATACACTAGGGCCGCCAAGGCGCCGGCGGCAAAGCCGGCGGCCGCGCCCGCCAGGCGCAAGCGGGTCGGCGCCAGCTGGCGCATCAGGCGCAGCACGGCGGCCAGGATGGGCAGGGACAGCATGGCGATCAGCAAAGGGCAGCTGCGCCAGGTCGCGCCCCAGAACAGTTCGGCGCGCTGCCCTGGCGGGGCTTCCTGCAGGATGATGGCGCCCAGCGCCCACATCAGCAGCAGCGGCATGGCGATGAGCAGGGGCAGGGCGCGCGTGGCGGCGCCCGGCACGCACAGGCGACGGCTGACTTGCCAGGCCGCCAGCGACAGGCACACGACAAAGCCGACCTTGATCCAGAAGTCGGGCAGCAGGGCCAGCTGTTCCAGGTTGGGGCGCACGCCCAGCAACATGGTCATCAGCGCCACGCTGGCCAGCAGGCCGGCGCCCAGGGTGCCTGCGGCGCGCCAGCGGACGCCCGGGGGCGGCGCGGCGGCCACGTCGGGGCCGTTGGCCAGCATGGCGATCAAGTCATCGGTTTTCATGATGTGCTTCCTTCTATCCTCAAATTGGCCGCCAGCGCCTTCAAGCCGCGATGCACGGCCACTTTGACGCTGGCTTCCGAAATACCCATGGCGGCCGCCGTGTCGCGCACGGACCAGCCGTCGAGCTTGGTATGCACGATGGCGTCGCGCTGCTGCGCCGGCAAGGTGGCCAGCAGCTTGCCCAGGTCGCGGCTGGCCTCGGCCGCTTCGGCATCGGCGCTGGAAAACAGTTCCTGCGCGCTATCTTCTTCGTCGTACGGCAAGTGCTGCGCCTCGCGCCGCCCATGCCGGCGCAGCCAGTCGATCAATTTGTAGCGCGCGATCGCATGGATCCACGATGTCAGCGGCACGCCCGTGTCATACGTCAGACGCTGGTTGTGGATGGCCAGCAAACACTCCTGCACCAGGTCTTCCACCTCGTCCGGCCAGCGTTGCAGGCGGCGCCGGAAAAACGCGCGCAAGTGCGCACTGCTTGCCTGCAAAAAACTGCGGTACGCCGCCGCATCGCCATTAAGCCCGCGCAGCATCAAGCCATGCAGCCGTAATTCCGTGCCATGCAGGTGTTCACTGACAGGTATTCGTTGCATGCGGGCCTTTGGTGACAGGCGTTGAAAAAAATAAATATCACTAATTTTGCCGGCAGCTGTAACCAATCCGGCCAGCGCGGCGAATTGACAGGCAAGCACGTTTCTTCATTCACTATAACGGGTAGTCATCATGCATATCAAGCACCGCCTTGCCGCCAGCCTCGTTCCGCTCTGCGTGTGGGCCGCGACGGCACCCGCATACGCGCAACTGGCCGCCGGCCAGCGCTGCGCCGTGCAAAGCGGGCCGCGGACGGCGGCGCTGGTGGAGCTGTACAGCAGCGAAGGCTGCTCCAGCTGCCCGCCCGCCGACCGGCGCCTGAACGCCTTGCGCAAGGAGGCGGGCGCGGCCAGCCTGGTCGTGCCGTTGGCCCTGCACGTCACGTACTGGGACCAGATCGGCTGGACGGACCCGCTGGCGCAGGCGCAATTTGACTCTCGCCAGGCCGAGTTGCTGCGCCATCAGCCGCGTCACGTGGCCTACACGCCGCAGTTTTTCGTCGGCGGCACGGAATTGCGCGGCTGGGATACGCAGCTGCCGGCCGCCATCCGCCGCATCAACGCGACCGCCGCGCCCGTCAACATCGGCCTGTCCGCCACGCCGGCGCCGGGAGGCAAACTGGTGCTTGAAGCCAATGCCAGCGCGCTGGATGGGCGGACGGGCGGCCAGCTGTACGTGGCCATCAGCGAAAGCGGCATCGTCTCGACCGTGCTGCGCGGCGAAAACCGGGGCGCCACCCTGCGCCACGATGCGGCCGTGCGCCTGTGGCTGGGGCCAGTTGCGCTGGCGCAGGGCCGTGCCCGGCTGCGCCGCGAAGTGCAACTGCCCGCCAGCTGGCGCCCGGAGCAGCTGCAAGTGGTGGCCTTCGTGCAGCGGGCCGACAGTAGCGCCATCCTGCAAGCCGTCAGCACGGCATCCTGCGCGAAGGGAGCGATGTGATGAACGCACAAGCGAGCGTGATCCACCCCGCCTGGCTGCGCCTGACGCACTGGCTCAATGCCGTGGCCGTGGTGGTGCTGGCGGCCAGCGGCTGGCGCATCTACAACGCGGCGCCATTCTTCCCGTTCGAACTGCCGCGCGCGCTGACCCTGGGCGGCTGGCTGGGCGGCGCCCTGCAATGGCATTTCGCCGCCATGTGGCTGCTGGTGGCCAATGGCTTGCTGTATCTGATCATTAATATCGTCACGGGGCGGCTGCGGCGCCAGTTCTTTCCCCTCTCGCCACGCGCGCTGCTGGCCGATTTCGTCGCCGCGCTGAAGGGCAAGCTGGCCCATGCGGACCCGCGCCATTACAACATGGTGCAGCGCGCCGCCTATCTGTTCGTCATGTTCGACTGCATCGTGCTGGTGCTGTCCGGCCTGGTGCTGTGGAAATCCGTGCAGTTTCCCCTGCTGCGCGAGCTGATCGGCGGCTATGAGTGCGCGCGCCGAGTCCACTTCATCGCCATGGCGCTGCTGACGGGCTTTGTCGGCGTGCACCTGCTGATGGTGGCGCTGGTGCCGCGCACCCTGGTCGCCATGCTGCGGGGACGTTAAAGGAAACCATCATGAAAAAAACCATCATTGTGCAAGAAGAGGGCCAGGCCATGCTGGCCGACGCCTTGCGCCAGATCCGCCAGCCATCGCGCCGGCTGTTCCTGCAGCGCAGCCTGACCCTGGGCGGCCTGTCCCTGCTGACCGGTTGCAACGTCAACGACCCGTCCGGCATCGAGACGGCGCTGGCGGCCGTCTCGCGCTTCAACGACCGGGTGCAGGGCTGGCTGTTCGACCCGCATAAACTGGCGCCGACCTACCCGGATTCCATGATCACGCGGCCGTTCCCGTTCAACGCGTACTACGGCGAGGACGAGGTGGAAGAGGTCGATGGCGACGCCTGGCGCCTGGAATTGAGCGGCCTGATCGCCGACAAGAAACCATGGAGCTTGCCGCAGCTGCGCGCCCTGCCGCAGGAAACGCAGGTCACGCGCCACATCTGCGTGGAAGGCTGGAGCGCCATCGGCAAGTGGGGCGGCGTACCGTTTTCGCATTTCCTCAAGCGCATCGGCGCCGACACGACGGCCAAATACATCGGCTTCCAGTGCGCCGACGATTATTTTACGAGCATCGACATGGCCACGGCCCTGCATCCGCAAACCATCATGGCCTTGACCTACGACGGCCAGCCATTGCCGCCCAAGTACGGCTACCCGATGAAGTTGCGCATGCCGACCAAGCTGGGCTACAAGAATCCCAAGCACATCCAGGCCATGTTCGTCACGAACACGTATCCGGGAGGGTATTGGGAGAACCAAGGCTACAACTGGTTCGGCGGCTCCTAGGATGGCCGGAGAGGCGGCCAGTGCGGCGTTGCATTGCCTTGTCGTACTAATCGTACTGCCTGCGGCAATGCGCCTGGCCCTGACCACCTCCCGGCCTTCCTATTATTTATCTATTTATCAGCAAGCAGCACCCTGCAGCACCGCAGTCGCTTTCACACCGGGCACTTGCCCAACCAACCTAGAGACAAGGACATATCATGAAAACCACGATCACCACCATCACCACCGTCGCCGCGATCCTCGCTTCCGCCATCCTCATGCAGGGCGCCGCTTTCGCCCAGGACGCCATGAAGAAAGACGCCATGGCCAAGGACGCCTCGGCCGATGCCATGCACAAGGATGCCATGCACAAGGATGCGATGGGCCAGGACGGCATGCACAAGCCGATGGCGAAGAAACACATGAAGAAGGATCACATGGCCAAGGATGGCATGGCGAAGGATGCCATGGCAAAAGACGGCATGAAGAAGGATGACATGAAGAAGGATGGCATGGCCAAGGATGCGATGGCCAAGTAAGGGGGAAACCCGGCGCCGTCGAGGCGGGGGCGTCGGGCCGGGCTTGCGCTTGTTTGCGCTTGTCCGGCGCCTGCGCACGCTGAAGCTTGCAATCATATTATTCTTGTCACACATTAAGATGCGACGTTGCCAATTGGTGTAAGCTGGCTGCCTCGCGTTTTTCCCGCTTGCAGAACCATGACCGACCCCTCCGTCACCACGCTGTCCCCCGCAGTCACTCCCTCCGACAAATCGATCCGCCGCCGCTCGCTGTTCGCCGCCTGCGGCGCGCATGCCGTGCATGACGGCTTGACGGACGTCATCTATGTGCTCCTGCCCATCTGGCAGGCGCAGTTTGCCATCAGTTACGCCATGGTGGGCCTGTTGCGCGGTTCCTACTCGGGCATGATGGCCGGCTTCCAGCTGCTGGCCAGCCGCATGGCGAAACGCTGGGGCCGCGAGCGCCTGCTCGTGGGCGGCACGGCGCTGGCCGGCGTCGCTTACCTGATCGCCGGGCAGGCGGGCGGCCTGGCCGTGCTGCTGATCGCCTTGCTGCTGGGCGGCCTGGGCGCCAGCACGCAGCATCCGCTGGCCTCGTCCATCGTCACCGACACGCACGAGGCGGGCGGCGGCGTCAAGGAGGCGCTGTCGCACTACAACTTTGCCGGCGACATCGGCAAGACCCTGATACCCGCGCTGGTGGGCTTGCTGTTGCTGGTCTGCAGCTGGCAAGCGAGCGTCTCGCTGCTGGGCTTGCTGGGCCTGGCGGCGGCCGGCTTGCTGTGGTGGCTGCTGCCCAAGCCGGGCGAGCTGCAGGCCAGCCAGAAAAAAGCGGGCAAGACGATCACGGGCAGCGGCGCGAAGGGCAGCTTTCGCGCGCTGCTGGCCACGGGCACCCTGGACAGCGCCGTGCGCATGGGCTTTTTGACTTTCCTGCCATTCCTGCTGAAAAGCAAGGGCGCGGGCACGGCCGGCATCGGCGTGGCGCTATCCCTGCTGTTCGTGGGCGGCGCCTTTGGCAAGCTGCTGTGCGGCTACCTGGGCGCGCGCATCGGCATGATGAAGACCGTGTGGCTGACGGAATCGATGACGTCCATGCTCATCGTCGCGGCCCTGTGGCTGCCGCTGGCCGGCGTCATGGCCATGCTGCCATTGCTGGGACTGGCGCTCAACGGCACCTCGTCCGTGCTGTACGGCGCGGTGCCGGAACTGGCCGAGCCCGGCAAGCGCGAGCACGCGTTCGCCCTGTTCTACACGGGCAGCATCGGCGGCGGAGCGCTGTCGCCCGTGCTGTTCGGCGCGCTGGGCGACCATACGAGCGTGCCCACGGCCTTGCTGGCGCTGGCGGCCGTATTGCTGCTGACCTTGCCGCTGGCGTGGAAGGTGCAGCGGGGCCTGGCGCACGGCGGCGCCGCATGACAGGACGCCCCGCATGATTCTGCCATTGCCGCGCGATAAACACGATATGCGCAACGCGCAAGCCCTGATCGCATTGAGCTGGGAGGAAATCCGTCCAGCCATGCCGCAGATCCTGGAATGGGTGCAAGACGTCAATTGGCCGGTGGCCGGCGTGCTCTTGCCGTATCTGGCAGGCATCGGTCCGCGCCTTGCCCCCTATATCAAAACGGTGCTGGCCGGTAATGATGAACAATGGAAGTACTTTGTATTGCAGGGTATCGTGCGCCATTCACGGGAGCTGGCTGCGGCCCTGAGTGGGGAGTTGACGCGCTTCGCCCTGGCGCCAACGGTTGCCGAGCTGGAGGAGGGCGTGGCCGAGCTGGCCCGGGAGATGTTGCGGGACAACGCTGCCGATAAGGCATGACTTGCCCGCCAGTCCCCCCATCGTCTACACTCGCCGCATGAAAAATTTTGAAAAGCGGCGCGACCGCTATGACTTGTTCCGGGCGTTTGACAATCCCCTCGTCAACATCAACTTCCAGCTCGACGTGCCGGACTTCCGGCCCTGGTGCAAGGAACGGCACATCCCCGTATTCCACTTCTTCCTGTTCTGCCTGCTGAACACGGTCAGGGAGATCGATAATTTCATGTATCGCATCTACCAGGGCGAAGTGATCAGGATCGACGATTTTCCCGCCTCGTACACCGTCATCAATGGCGATGACAACCTCAACTACACGCGTTTCACCATGACGGACCAGTTGGACTTGTTCATCGAACGCAGCCTGGCAGCGAAGCGCCTCGCCGAAAGCAGTTCCGCGCTGATCAACATAGGCGAGGGCGAGACGGAGCGCGAGCAGCGCAACAATGTCTTCATCACCTGCCTGCCATGGCTGGAACTGGCGGCCATCGAACACCCGATCCACCGCCACCGCGACGCCGATATCCCGACCTTTACCTGGGGCAAGTTCGGCCCCGCGCAGGCTGACGGCCGCATGCGCATCCCGTTTTCCGCGCAGGCCCACCATGGGTTCGTCGACGGCTACCATGTGCAGAAACTGGCGCAGGCGATGGACCGGCGCATCGCCGCCATGATTGCAGCCTAGCCTACCGGCCTGTCCTTCGATACGTTCAGACAGTGTTGGCCTGCTTGGTATCGATAGTGGCAAATGTGACATAGGGCTGGGAAGCAGGCAGGCTGGCGATCGCGCCATGGTCTTTCCTGACGGCGAACCAGCGACACTTTTCCATTGCCCGCGTGATGCCGACATAAGCCAGTCGGCGCGCTTCCGCTCGCTGCGCATCGTCATAGCTGCCCAGGCCTGCTTTTTCGTACAAGAAATTTTTCGATGGCGTGGAACCGGTGTAGTGGCAATCGCCGAGCAATACGACGGATTGTGCTTCCAATCCCTTGGCGCCATGGAAGGTCATGAACTTGACTGCCTTGCCCCAATCGCGGCGTGACACCCTTTTGAACTTTTCTAGGTGTCTTTTCTCGCGTGACAATACCAGCATGGGGCGCTCCTCGCAGGCTTCGGTGCGCGCAACTTCCATGCCGATATATTGTCGGATTACCTCAAATGGCAGCTCGCCTTTCACGCCATGAATCTGTACCGGAAGGTTGGCATTGGCCCATTTTCCCTCGGCCACGCAGGTTTTCGGCTCCATGCCAGGCACGCCGACCAGCACCGACTCGGCGCAGCGGATCAGGTAGTCGCTGCTGCGGAAATTTTCTTTCAGTATGACTTTGCCATGCTTGGCGGCAGGGAAGTGTTGTTTGAACTGGACGAAGAAGTCTGGTGAACTGCCACGCCAGCCATAGATTGATTGCCAGTCGTCACCGACGCAGGTGAGGGAGCCAGCCATGTCACGTCTGACTAGTTCTCGTTGGCAACCTCTAATCCATTTTACAATTTGTGGTGATACATCTTGGAACTCATCCACCATCAGATGTCGCATGGCGCCGAGCACGCGCAGTGGCACCGCAGCAAAATTTTCTGGATGATCTTCGGAATAGTGCGCAAAGAGCTGATTGAATGAGCAGATACCGCGCTCTTTCAGCACGGCTTCGAAATAGGGCCAGAAACGGGCTGTGGCCTGCATGAACACGGCATCGCCGCCAAGCTTGTTTTGCTGGCTGGCGATGACGCTGGAGAGCGTAGCAGTTACCGGCAAGCCCAGATTTTCCACAAACTGCGCCATGCCATGAAAACACTTGGTAATCGGCTTTCTCTTGAAGTCACCTGGTGCGATCATCTGGAACGTAAGTTTGTCGGCTCGTCTTTCCGCATGTGCCGCAAGCCAGCTCAGCTGGATTTTCAGCTCCTGTAATTGATCAAGTGTGTCAATCCAGAGCAAGGGCTTGTCGCTGATACCCGCCAGCACTTTGCGTTTGGTGTAGATCGCGGGGGCGGAAGGAATGCTGTTGTAGCTCGCCCCGGCATAAAATTCGGCCCCGCCCAGAATAATGTAGGCGCCGATTTGCGGCACGTAGCCATTCACCCAGAAGGGCTTGTTTATCTGCGACGATACGTCGATGGCGGCGATTCCAGCATTGATACCGTCCAGAGGCCAGATGCCGGGAGCGATGTCGTGGCGCCAGGCGTGTTCAAGGGCGGCTGTCATCCTCTGGTCGATATCGTTGATCCACTTGATGTTGCTTTGCGTTTTGCCATCGGTCGGCTGGCGAGCCTGGGTCAGGCTGAGTTTGTAAAGCTGGATCGCCAGAGTGTAAAAAACTTGATCTCGATTGAAGGCCCGTTCGTAGGCGATGCCGAGCAGGTCGTCAAGCGTTGGCGTATCGTCCGACTCCTCGGTCAGCATAGCGGGGGAGGCATCCTCACCGTCGCTCTCGTCTTGCAGGTCGTCCGATTCCGCCAGTTCCAGCATGTTTTCAACATCGAGTGCGTCGACTTCGCCCTTTTTCTCCCGATCCAGCAACTCAAGCACTTTGGGACGTACCGCCATGCTTTCACGTGCCATCGTCAGCACCATGGAATGGAAGGTACGCACCATGCGCTTTGCCTCCTGTACCGACAACTGAATTTGCCATTTTGACAGACTCGCCTGTAGCTTTTCGATGAAATCGAAGCGAGACGCCTTGGTGAAGGTGAACACGGAGAGCTGGTTGCGGTCGATGCCCAAGTAAAGGTTGAGCGCGATCACGCGCAAGACCAGCGATGTGGACTTGCCGGAGCCAGCACCGGCAATGACGTAGGTGGCAGGGTCGTCGGCCAGGATCATCTTCCACTGGTCCGCTGTGGGCGGATGCGGGAAGCGCGCAGTCACCTCCGTTTTGAATTCACGGCAGATACGCGGTGTAAAGCCGAGGGGCATGCCGCTCACCAGCCAGTTTTTGCGCGCCTCCTCCGCTTGGCGTTGGAGTTGTGCCTGGTGCTCGTTCTCTGCCGCCAGTGTCTTCGCTTGGGTGTCAGCTTCATACGCTCGTCCTGCTTCAAAGCCATGCTGATAGGCCACAGCCTTGCCTTCGGCCAAAGCCGTGTCATGCGCGCGTTCAATGGCTCT
Source organism: Janthinobacterium sp. JC611 (assembly GCF_018682595.1). Classification (NCBI taxonomy): domain Bacteria; kingdom Pseudomonadati; phylum Pseudomonadota; class Betaproteobacteria; order Burkholderiales; family Oxalobacteraceae; genus Janthinobacterium; species Janthinobacterium sp. JC611. Next base: position 185,736 of record NZ_JAFLJN010000003.1, on the reverse strand, counting down.
CTGCATCTGTGAACGCCGCGCCGCCTGCTCCTCTTTTTCCTGTGTTAATACGGTGGTGTGATGCCCGATAGTCATCAGGCCCAGGAAATCCAGTATTTCATTAAGTATGTTCATGCTGGGCGCTAATGGGGATATGCCGGGATCATATGTTAAAAATCCATAAAATATTCTCCTGCGGGAATATTTATGTCTATCTTGATGATTTATTAATGCAGCAATGGAAGCTTTCTTGCTTGCCATGTTGCTTAGTCCATCGCCGAGACAGCGAGTTCAGCTCAGCCATGTAGAAATTTTCTGCGTCGGTCTCGCTTCTTCTATGTGGCGCGCTCCAGATAGTCGCTGGGCGCCTGGCCCAGCACGCGGCGGAAGGCGGCCGTGAAAGCGCTGGGGCTGGCATAGCCGAGGTCGAGCGCGACCCGGGTGACGGCTTGCCCTTCGGCCAGGCGCGTGATGGCTGCCAGCAAACATGCCTGCTGGCGCCATTGGGCAAAGGCCAGTCCCGTCTGGGCGCGAAATTGCCGCGTAAAGGTGCGCCGGCTCATGCCGGCCTGCGCCGCCATCGCGTCCAGGCTGCTGTCCAGGCTCGGTTGCCGCAGCATGTCCATGCACAGCCGCGCCAGCCGGGGTTCCTGCGGCAGGGGTGCGCTCAAGGGCAGGGGGCGGGCCGCGGCGATCTCGTCGAGCAGCAGGGCCATCAATCGTCCAGCGCGCGATTGTTCCACGTACAAGGCCTCCACGGTCACGGCCTCGGCCAGCAGCTGGCGCAGCAATGGCGAGGCATCCAGCACCTGGCAGTGGGACGGCAAGCCCATCCCGATGATGGCGGGCGCATCGATAAACACGTTGTGCATGGTGACGGCGCCATGCATGCGCATGCCGTGGGCGAGCTGGGCCGGTACCCAGCAGGCGCGCTGTGGCGGCACCAGCCAGTTGCCTTGCGGCGTGTGCACGCTGATGACCCCGCGCGCCGCATACGCGAACTGGCCCCGCGCATGGCGATGGCTGGGGAACAGCTGATCGGGCGCATGGTCGCGCGCAGTGGCGATCAGCGGGCGCGGCACTTCCGTATAAAAATCATCCATGGCCCATACTCTACAGTATTTGACCTGGCATCGAAGGCGGGCCGCCTGCCGGCCGCGTACCATGCACTCTTTTTCTGGAGTGTGTATGCACAATACCTATCATCGCGTGGGCCATGGCCCGCACGCCGTCATCGTCCTGCACGGCTGGTTTGGCGACGCGCATGCGTTCGCGCCCATGGAGCTTGCCCTCGATGGCGGCACCTTCAGCTATGTCTTCATGGATAGCCGCGGCTATGGCGGCATGCGCGGCGCGGCGGGGCAGTATTCGATGGACGAGGTCGCCCGCGACGCGCTGGCCCTGGCCGATGCGCTGGGCTTTGCCACCTTCAGCGTGGTGGGCCACTCGATGGGCAGCATGGCGCTGGAACGGCTGGCCTTGCTGGCGCCCACGCGCCTGCGCAAGCTGGTGGCCGTGGCGCCCGTGCCCAGTTGCGGCGTGGCGTTCGACGCGGCGGCGCGCGCGCTGTTTCTCGACGCCAGCGGCAATGTGCAGGCGCGGCGCGCCATCATCGACCGCAGCACGGGCGGGCGCCTGCCGGCCGCCTGGCTGGACTGGAAGGCGCAATATTCGTGGGAAAGTGCGGATCGGGCCGCGTTTGCACGCTACTTCCTCGCGTGGAGCGGGACGGATTTCAGTGAAGAAATCAAGGCGGCGCGCGTGGAACTGCCGTTGCTGGCGCTGGTGGGCGAACACGACCCGCGCTTCGACGCGGCCCTGATGCGCCGCACCTATCTGGCGTGGTACCCGCAAGCCCGGCTGGAGGTGCTGGGCAATGCGGGACACTATCCGATGAATGAAACGCCGCTGGCCCTGGCGGCCAGCATCGAGGCGTTCTTAGTGCCGTAGTGAATTACGCGGCCTTGCTGCGCAGGCGCAGCAGGCTCAGGCCCAGTAAGACGAAGGCGCCACCGCAGATGCGGTTGAACAGCCTGGCGCGGCCCGGCGTGGCCAGCTGGGTTTTCAGCAGGCGCGCCAGGTTGGCGTAAAACAAGTGCGCCAGCATGGCGCAGGCAACAAACGAAGTCGTCAGCACGGTGAACTGGATCGCCACCGGTTCGCCCGGCGTGATGAATTGCGGGAACAGGGCCGAAAAGAACAGGATGGCCTTGGGATTGGTCAGCGCCACCGTCAAGCCCTGGCGGAAGAGTTTCCAGAACGAATTCGGATTGGCCGCGCCTTGTACCATGGGGGCAGCGGCCACGACGCTGGTCTTGCTGCGCCATTGCTTGACGCCCAGGAATACCAGATACAGGGCGCCAGCCAGTTTCAGCAGCATGAAGGCCGTGGCCGAGGTCGCCAGCACGACGCCCATGCCGGCCATGGCCACGCCGGAAATGATGAACAAGCCAAAACCATTGCCCATGCTGCTGATCATGGCGCGGCGCGGGCCGACGGCGATGGCGTTCGAGATGGCCAGCAAGACGGCCGGGCCGGGAGAAAACGTGACGAGCAGGGCGACGCTGCAGAAAAGCAGCCAGTTCGAGAGATGCATGGATGTTCCTGGATGGGGCCGAAGCCGGATGGAGAGTCAACACACCCTTATTGTACGAAGTTTTCGGCTCCCGCGTCGGCGGCCCCGGCTTGACATCATGCAAACAGACTGGCGACCACATGGTTGATGGCGGCGCCACCGGCGATCAGCCAGCAGAACAGCAGGCCGGCCAGCAGCAGGGGCTTGATGCCGGCGCGGCGGATGGCCGACATATGCGTCGTCAAGCCCAGGGCCGCCATGGCCATGGCCAGCAGCGCCGTGTCGATATCGGTAATGGTGGCCACCATGCTGGCTGGCAGCAGGCCCAGCGAATTGAAGGCGACGACGCCGATAAAGATGAAGGCGAACCAGGGAATGGCCAGCTTGGCCGCCTTGCCGTCGCCGCTGCCGGCCCTGGCATTGCCGCGCGCCAGCACCGCTGACAGGATGACGAGGAAGGGCGCCAGCATCATCACGCGCACCATCTTGGCGATCACGGCCGCATTCGCCGCTTCCTGTCCGATCGACTTGCCGGCCGCCACCACTTGCGCCACTTCATGCACGGTCGAGCCGATATACACGCCGAAGGCCGTGGGCGTGGCGCCCAGCACCTGCCAGCCCAGGTTCCAGCGGTACAGCAAGGGGTACAAAAAGATGGCGATGGTGCCGAACACCACGACGGTGGAGACGGCCACGGTGACGTCTTCGCTGCGCCCCTTGACGACGGGTTCCGTCGCCATCACGGCCGCCGCGCCGCAAATCGAGCTGCCTGCGCCGATCAGGATGGCGCTGTTGCGTTCCAGCTTGAACACTGTGGTGCCGAGGAGCATGGCCAGTCCGAACGTGGACGCCAGCACCAGCGCGTCGATGGCGATGCCGGCCAGGCCCACCTGGCCGATATCCTGGAACGTCAGGCGAAAGCCGTAGAGGATGATGCCGAGTCGTAACAATGTCTGCTTGGAAAACGCCACGCCCGCGCCGCAGGTAGGCGCCAGGCGGCCATACACGCTGTTGCCCAGCACAATGCCCAGCATGATGGCCAGGGTCAGGGCGCTCATGCCGTGGCTTTGCATCCATTCCAGCTTGCCCAGCGCGATGGCGCCCCAGGCGATGGCGCCGCTCAGCAGCAGGCCGGGCAGCAATCGGCCGTAGCGGTCGCTGACACTGTTTGTATTCGTCGTTGAGAGGGAAGACATGCCGTACTCCATGGTTCTGTGTTCGTATGGCATGACTGTACAGTTCGCCGATTAAATGGTAAAACGGATTGTTTTTGTATGTTTAACCAATTCAATAGGTAGATGAGATGGCTTTGACTTTGCGACAACTGCAGATTTTTCTCGCCGTGGCGGACACCGGCAGCACCAGCGCGGCCGGCGAGTTGATCGCGCTGTCGCAATCGGCCACCAGCGCGGCCCTGAATGAACTGGAAACCTTGCTCGGTGCGCAACTGTTCGACCGGGTGGGCAAGCGGTTGCTGCTCAACGACAATGGCCGCCTGCTGTTGCCGCAGGCGCGGCAGATGCGCGACGGGGCCGCCAGCATCGAGCGCCAGTTCGCCGGCGCCGACCCGTCCGTGCCCGTCAGCCTGCAAATCGGCGCCAGCACGACGATAGGCATCTATCTGTTGCCGCAGATCCTCGCGCAGGCGGCGCAGCAGTACGGGCGCAGCATTCCGCAAGTGACGATTGCCAACACGGCCGACATCGCCGCCGCCGTGGCCGAATTCCGCGTCGATATCGGCCTGATCGAAGGGCCGTGCCACGAGGCGGGTTTGCTGGTGGAGCCGTGGCTGACGGACCAGATGCTGATCGTGGCCGCGCCCACGCACCCGCTGGCGCAGCTGCGCCATTTGCTCAGTTTTGCGGAATTGAATCAGGCGGGCTGGCTGCTGCGCGAAGCGGGCTCGGGCACGCGCGAAGCCGTGGAGCAAGCCTTGGTGCCGTATCTGCACTATCTGCGCGCCGCGGGCGAATTCAGCAACTCGGAAGCCATCAAGTATGGCGCGGCGGCCGGGCTGGGCATCGCCTGCCTGTCGCGCGTCGTCGTGGCCGATCTGCTGGCCAGCGGGCAATTGGTGGAACTGGAAACCATGCTGCCGCCATTGGCGCGCAACTTTTACCTGATCCGCCAGTCCAAAAAGATACTCTCGCCCCGTTTGACGGGTTTCCTGGAGCTGTGCCGCCACGCGTCGCGCATGGCAGGATAGCGCGCAAACTGCTTGACTGCTTTCCATATAAGGAATAAATTCCCATATATGGAAAATTTGACACTCGCAGAGAACGATACGGAACAGCGTCTGGCGGCGCGCCTGAAACAGTTGCGCGTGGAGCGGGGCTGGTCGCTGGACCAGCTGGCCAGCGCCAGCCAGGTCAGCCGCGCGACATTGTCTCGCCTGGAAAATGGCGAAGTCAGCCCGACAACAAACGTGCTGGGCAAGCTGTGCGCCGCGTATGGCCTGGCCATGTCGCGCCTGCTGCGCATGGTCGAGGACGATTTTCCACCGCTGCTGCGGCGGGCCCAGCAAAGCGTGTGGAGCGACCCGGACACCGGCTTTGTCCGCCGTTCCGTCTCGCCCCCCTCACGCGCGCTGGCGGGCGAAGCGCTCGAATGCGAGTTGGGCGCTGGCGTGACGATCGCCTACGCGGCCTCGCCCCGGCCCGGCATGGAACACCATCTGTTGCTGCAGCAAGGCAAGCTGAACGTGACCGTCGACGGCCGCGCGCACGACTTGGAAGCCGGCGACTGCCTGCGCTACCAGTTGCATGGCGCCAGTGCCTTCACGACGCCGCCGGATAGCGGCGCCCGCTATTTTCTCTTTCTTGTCTGAGGTCGCCATGTCCGCATCGCTACGCCATTTTTCATCCACCGATATACGTGATCGCTTGCCGGAGCTGGGCGCCTTGCTGCAAGACTGCGTGCATGACGGCGCCAGCATCGGTTTTATCTTGCCGTTCGACACGGCGGCCAGCCAGGCCTTCTGGATGGATAACGTCTTGCCGGCCGTCACGCGCGGCGTGCGCCTGCTGCTGGTGGCCGAGGTGGAGGGGAGGGTGGCGGGCGCCGTGCAGCTGGACTGGGATACCAATCCCAACCAGGCGCACCGGGCCGAAGTGCGCAAGCTGCTGGTCGCGCCCGCTTTCCGCCGGCGCGGTCTCGCGCGCCAGCTGATGCAGGCGCTGGAAGCGCAGGCGCGCCGCTTGCCGCGCAGCCTGCTGACCCTGGATACGCGCAGCGGCGACCACGCCGAACCGTTGTACGCGTCGCTCGGCTACGCGGTGGCGGGCAGCATCCCCGGCTATGCGCTGGCACCGGCCGGCGACCGGCTGGACGCCACCACTATCATGTACAAGCAGCTATAACAAGCAACGATGGCGACTGCATGACGGGGGAACTCAGGCTTTCAGCCGCGCTCTAACACTTGCGGCACGGATGTTTGCGGACGCGGTGACGACGCGGCTGGCCGGCGCGGCCACCAGGCTGATGCCGTGCGCCGCCTGGGCGTGGTCGCGGCTCAGCTTGAAGATGCCCACCGTCTCCGACAGCAGCGTGGCGCGCTGCTGCATGCCGGCCGCCGCCGTCGATGCCTGCTCCACCAGCGCCGCGTTTTGCTGCGTCACCTGCTCCATCTGCACGATGGCGGCATTGACTTGTTCGATGCCGGACAATTGCTCGCCGCTGGCCACGCTGATTTCGCCCATGATGTCCGTTACCCGGTGCACGCTGGCGACGATTTCGCGCATGGTGGCGCCGGCCGTGTCGACCAGGCGCGCGCCCGCGTCGACCCGCTCGACGGAGTCGCCGATCAGCTGCTTGATTTCCCGCGCCGCTCCCGCCGAGCGTTGCGCCAGGGTACGGACTTCAGCGGCCACGACGGCAAAGCCGCGCCCTTGTTCGCCGGCCCGCGCCGCTTCCACGGCCGCATTCAAGGCCAGGATATTCGTCTGGAAGGCGATGGCGTCGATGACGCCGATGATGTCGACGATCTTTTTCGACGACGCGTTGATCGAACTCATGGTATCGACCACTTGCGCCACCACCGTGCCCCCTTTGCCGGCCACGGCGGCGGCCGATTGCGCCAGCTGATTGGCTTGCCGTGCGTTATCGGCATTTTGCTTGACGGTGCCAGTCAGCTCGTCCATCGAGGCGGCCGTGCGTTCCAGCGAGCTCGCTTGCGCCTGCGTGCGCTGCGACAAGTCCAGGTTGCCGGCGGCGATGTCGCCCGAGGCGCCCGCGATGTCGTGCGTGCCGCCGCGCACCTCGCCCACGATCGTGATCAAGCTGGCATTCATGTCTTTCAGGGCTTGCAGCAATTGCCCCACTTCATCACGGGAATCGACGCGGATATGCTCGCTCAAGTCGCCGCCAGCCACCTTGCGGGCCACCTTGACGGCATGCCGCAAGGGCCGCACGATGCCGCTGCTGATGAACCAGGCCGTGGCCAGGCTCAACACGCCGCCGACCAGGCCCAGCGCGATGATCAGCACGCTGGTATCGTGCGCGCGTGCCATGGCCGCCTCGGCAGCTGCGCGCATCTGCGCCGATTGCGTGGCGATCTGCAGGTCGAGCTCGCGCAGGACAGGCTGTTCTTGCGCGCTGTTGCGCGTCGCTTGCAACTGCGCGATGCGCGCATAGCGCTGGTTCACGCTGCTATCGATTTCCCCGCTCACGGTGGACAACTGCCACGTGCTGATGGCCACCACCACGGCCAGTAAAAGCGAAGTGAGCAAAAAGCCTGTGGTCAGGCGCACACCGATGCGTATGTTAGAAATATTCATGTCCCCTCAGCTGTTGTCCCATGGTGGCCGTCTTCCATGCCGGCGGCATGGCGTGGCGCTTGTCCCCTGAAGTTGCCGGGGTGAAATGAGTGTAGCAGCGCGGTACTAAGTAATCTATAAATATTTCTATATTGGAATTAGTCGCTGCCTGTTTGGCAACGGCGACCCGGCTTGTTGCCAGATAAAATCACCCGCCGTATTACAGAGCCGTCCTACCTCGATACCCGGCATCGTCCGACTGGCATGTGCGCATGCCGCGCCTACACTGTTCCTTGCACAGACCCGGCGCGGGTTCTTTCTTCTTACAGGAGGCTGAGATGGCGAATATCCAGGCAGGATCGGACGGTGCGGCAAACGAGGAAATGACGGCCAAGCGCCTGAACGTGGTGGACTGGATCTCGATGATCCTGCTGATCGTGGGCGGCTTGAACTGGGCGCTGGTGGGCTTGTTCGATATCGATATCGTGGCCCGCATCCTCGGCGCCATGTCGACGGCGTCGCGCGGCGTGTATGTGCTGGTGGGGCTGGCGGCGCTGTATTCCATCTATCTGTGCGTGCGCAAGCTGCCGGCCAAGTCCTAGGAGAAGCATATGCCTGTCGGTGCCAGTCCCAGGCGCGAGCGTGAATTCAAGCAGCTGGAAAAAGAGTTCAAGCAGGAAGGGCGCTATCCGGGCCGCGAGGAAGAGGTCGCTGCCCGCATCGTGAACAAGCAAAGGGCGCAGGCGGGGGAGACGCGGGCGGCGCCAGAGCGGAAAAAGGCCAGCAGCCCGGCCTCGGATGCACCAGCATCAGACTTGCCCATCGCCGGCTACCAGCATTTGACGGTGGCGCAGATTCGCGACAGGCTGGGCGGACTGTCCGATGCCCAGCGCCAGCGTCTGCACGCCTATGAAGTGGCGCACAAGAAGCGCAAGGGCGTGCTGCAAGCGCTGCAGGCGTGATCTTGCGTTGCTTATTGCGTGCGCAGGTAGGCCAGCAGATCGGCCACTTGCTGCGCGTTGCCGATGCCCCAGAAGCGCATGTTATTGCCGGGAATGAAATCGCTGGGCGCCTTCAGGAAGCTGGCCAGGTTTTGCTCGGTCCAGATGATATTCGCGTTTTTCATGGCCGCCGAGTATTTATAGTCGGTGGTGGAGCCGGCTTTGCGCCCGATCACGCCCGTCAGCTTGGGGCCGAAGCCGCCGCGCGCCGATGGCCCCACCTGGTGGCAGGAGGCGCATTTGCGAAACGCGGCCTTGCCCGCTTCGGCATTGCCCGTGAGGGGGGCAGGAGCGGCTGCCTGTACGGCGGCGACTGGCGCCAGCAGCAAGGCTGCGGCGGCCAGAGCGGAGAACCAGCGAAAAAGAATGGGGTATGTCATCGGTGAGGCGGAAGTGCACAATATGGCAAACAATGACGCATTTTACAGCCGGGCATCAAAACCTGCCCGTCAGCCGCGCAGCCATGCCATGTAACTGTGAATGAAGGAAGTGCGGCAGGCAGCGCTACAGGATGGGCTGAATGGCGCTAGCGCTTGCCGCCCTGTGCGCCCAGCGCCGCCATGGCCGACGCAAACACGATGCAGGCGATGGCCAGCCACTGGGTCAGGCTCAGCCGTTCTCCCAGCACGGCCATGGCGGCCAGCGCGCTGACGGCCGGCGCCGCGCTGCTGAACATGCCGAACACGCCTTGCGGCAAGCGGCGCAGGGCAAAGATTTCCAGCGAATACGGCAGCGCGCTGGACAGCATGGCAATGGCCAGGCCCATCAAGGCAATCGATGGCGCCAGCAGGGCCGTGCCCGAATACGCGACGCCGATGGGCACCGTCACCATGGCCGCCACCGTCATGCCCCAGGCCACGGCTTGGCCACCCTGCAAGGTCGATGCGCGCTTGCCGAAGATGATGTACAGCGCCCAGCACAGCGCCGCGCCCAGCGCATACGCCACGCCGACGGGGTCCAGACTGCCCGGACTGCCTTGCAGCGGCAGCAGCAGATACAAGCCAAACACGGCGCACGCCACGGCCAGCAAATCGCGCGGTCGCCGCGACGACAGCATGGCCACGGCCAGCGGCCCCGTCACCTCGATGGCCACCGCGATGCCGATCGGTATCAGCGCAAACGCCCGGTAAATCAGCAAGTTCATCAACCCCAGCACGGAACCATAGACCAGTAAATTGAGCACATCCTTGCGCGTCAGGCGGTAGCGCCAGGGCCGGAAAATCGCCAGCAGGATCAGCGCCGAAAACCCCACGCGATACGCCGTAATCCCTTCCACGCCAATGACGGGAAACAGATTCTTCGCAATCGCCGCCCCCAGATTGACGGAAATCTGCCCTCCCAGTACGGCCAGGGAAGGGAGCAGGATGCTGTCTGGGATAGGGGAGGTCGAGGCAGGGGAGGTCATGGGGCGGTATTTTACGGGATAGTCGCTGGCAGAACTGTAAAGTTTGCGTTGCTGCTCAACGACTCTTCGAGATGTCGTTCACAGGTGGGCGAATTTTCCAGCCGCCTGGCTAAATACCAGTCTCAATAAGAACGCGTCGTTGGCAGAAGGCCGATGAATTCATGTGTTTCCAAAATGTAAATTCATGCTAGTATTCTGAGGTTAGCCGGAGTATTTTTAAAATGATAAAATTTTAAAGAGGTATTCTTAGCAAAATACAAAATCCAATCAATTTTTATGTTGAAAATATTTTTGTCGACGTGCTTTTCATTTTTCCTATTATTTTCCAGCAGTTTTTCATTTGCACAAATTCCAACAGTAAATGTTCACGAATACCGTGACCGTGATTTATATGAACAATGTTTTGAGCTTGGCTTCAGTGATTGTTCCTTTATATTCGATTCGCCTAATGGAAACGGAGGTTCCGGCAGTGCCGGGCCTGGGCAGGGCGACAACGGGGACATGGATCGCTGTGGCGCACTGACTGCCAGACCCGTTCTGATTGCCACAGGCGAAAAAATCAAGCCAGAGTCGGATTTCCAGTCGCTGGGTTTGTATGGACTGGGCCTTACGCGCACGTATCGCAGCCGACATGCGGTAGGCACACTGTTTGGCGCGCAATGGCTATCCAATCTGGATATGCCGAGATTGAGGGTGGCGGGCTGCGGAAAGGAAAATCCCGGCCAGTGCGTTCCCCGTTTCGCCGTCGTGACGGAACCGGGCGGCCGCAGGACGCGCTATAGCTATGCTGGCGGCGATACACTGCCCGCACAGGCATTGGCGGGGACTTCCTATTCCTATGTTTCCAGCAAAGCCATGCAATATGGTGATCTGGTCTTTTCAACAGGCACAGGTTGGATACTGCAAAAAAATGGCAGTACTTATACTTACACCAGCAATGGCCTTGTCAGTTCCATCGTCGATGCGGCGGGCGTGCGGCTGGATTTTCAATACCCTGCCAATTCGAGGAAGCTCGCCAGCGTCAGCAATAGCAGCGGCCAATTGATTCAGTTTTCATGGGGCAGCAATGGACGGGTAAACAGGGTGCGCGATCCCGCAGGTAATGATTGGCAATACGAATACAATCCCCATGGCATGTTGAGCAAGGTGCGCGCGCCGACTACCGCAAGCAAGCAGGAAGTGCGCGAATATCACTATGAAGCGGTAAATCCCGTCTTGTTGACCGGTATTAGCCTGAATGGTGAACGGTACAGCCGCTATAGCTATGACGATGATGGCCGCGTCAGCGAAAGCGGCTTGATTGGCGGCGAAGAGCGAGAATCGTTCGTGTATGGCGCGCAGCAGACGACCGTCACGGACGCGCGTCGGCAGGCCACCACCTATCAGTTTTCCAAGATCGGCACCGAATGGCAGCCCAAGGCGATTTCGCGCGCCGATACGGCCAATTGCGCTTCGGCTGCATCGAGTACCGTATACGACGACAAGGGCAATATTGACTCTTCCCTGGACTGGAATGGCAATCAGACGCGTTATCGCTACGACACTGAAGGCCGTTTGCTGGCGGTCACGACGGCTGCCGACAGCGCCGCTGCACAGACTCTGACGCATGCGTGGGTGGGCAATGAGATCGTCCAGACCGAATATCGTGGCGCACAGGACATGCCTTACCAGCGCGTCAGTTTTACCTACTACCGCCAAGCAGCGGCGGCCGGCAAGGTGGAAAGCGAAATATGGGATGATCTGAAGACGGGCAAGCAAAAGAAACTGTATTTTGCGTACACTTTCCATCCGGCCGGCACGGTGGCGACGCGCAAGGTGATGCAGGCCTTGCCCGATGGGCTAGCCGTCACCACGTATACCTACGATAGGCGCGGCAACCTGACAGCGCTGATGAATCCGCTAGGACACAAGGAAACGTGGTCCGGATACGATGGCATGGGCCGCGCGCGGCGTCACATCGACGCCAATGGCGTGGCGACGGTGTATGTGCATGATGCGATGGGGCGGGTTCTCAGTGCGACCGAGGACGGTAGCCGTGTCACTGCCTATACCTATCATCAGGGCACCCAGATCAGTTCGATCAGCTATCCCGATGGCAGCATGGCGCGCTATCGCTATAACGCGGCGGGTCGTCTCGACCATGTCGGCAATGCACTGGGCGAGTTCCAGCATCTGGCGATGGATGTGGAAGGCAACAGCCTGCGCGCCAGCGCCGCCTTGCACAGCGCCGATGTGCAAGGTGGCGTGCCGAGGGCGGTGACTGTTGGCGAAGCCAGCAGTATGACCGAGTTCGATACCCTTGGCCGGCCTTATGCGCAGGTGGGCAATCAGGGCCAGCGCATCGACAAGCGTTACGACAACAATGGTAATCTTGTCAGCACCGTGGATGCGGCTGGCCGCACCACGACACATGCCTATGATGCCGCCAACCGTGTACTCAGGAGCACTGCGCCGGATGGCGGCGTGACCGTGCGCGAGTACGACGCGGAGGGCAATCTGGCGGCGTTTACCGATGCGCGGCCCTTGCAGACCCGCTTTTCCTACAATGGTTTTGGCCAGGTCATCCGCATGGACAGTCCCGATACCGGCACAAGCACTTATGACTATGACAGCGCAGGACGACTGGCAAGCGAGACCCGCGCGGATGGCACGTCGGTTCAATATGGCTGGGACAGTCTGGGCCGCAAGACGGTGCGCAGCAGCGGCGGGGTAAGCGAGCGTTTCATTTACGACGAGGGTGCCTACGGCAAGGGCCGCCTGTCGCGTTTCCAGGATGCGACCGGCCAGACCAGCTATGGCTACAATGCAGCGGGAAAAATCATCTCTCAGACCAATAGCATTTTCGGCGCCGTGTACCGTACCGACTGGACCTATGACGCGGCAGGGCGCCTGGCGAGCATGCGTTATCCCACGGGATTGCTGCTCAATTATTGGTACGATGCGGCAGGTCGCGTATCCGCACTCATGAGCCAGGGCCGGGGCGAATGGAGCACCATCGCCGATTCCTTCCTGTACCTGCCTGTCAGCGGTCTGCGTTATGCCTGGCGCTTCGGCAACAACCTGCCACGCACCGTGACGGTCGATGCCGATGGCCGGCTGACGCAGCTGTATGGCGGTGTCCAGCACGTCGATTACCGCTACAGCAATGTCGATACGATTATCGGTATGAGCGATCACGTCAATTCGGAGCTGACGCAAACGATCGACTACGACGACGGCGAGCGCGTCAGCACGGTGACGCGCCACAGCGATCCCCAGGGTTTTGCCTGGGATGTTGCGGGTAATCGCACCGGGCATGCTCGCCAGGGCGCTGACTACCGCCTGATTTCCCATAGCGATAGCAATCGCCTCGCGCAATGGAGCGGAAATGGCCAATTTCGTCATTTCAGTTACGATGCGCTGGGGAATGTCACAGGCGAGTCGCGCCATGATGGCAGTAGAGGCTACGACTACGATGCGTTTAACCGCATGCAAGGCGTCTCCATCAATGGCGTGCTGCAGGCGGACTATCGCAGCAACGCCTTGAACCAGCGCGCGCAGAAAAACGTGAATGGCGAGGTGACGCATGCCATATATGGACCTGACGGGGCCTTGCTGGCAGAAGCCGGTGCGCAAACGACCAGCTATGTCTGGCTTGATGGCGAATTGCTGGGAATTTCTCGCGCCGGCCAGTTCTACGCCAGCCATAACGATCATTTGGGCCGTCCGGAAGTACTGACGAATGCCGGCGGCAATGTCGTCTGGCGCGCCGCGAATGCCGCTTTTGACCGCAGCGTGGCAGTGGACCTGATAGGCGGCATGCATGTCGGTTTTCCAGGACAGTACTTCGATAGCGAGTCGGGCTTCTGGTACAACTGGAATCGCTACTATGACGCTACCCTGGGACGCTATTTGCAGAGCGACCCGACAGGCCTGCAAGGCGGGAGCAACACGTATGCCTATGTGGAAGCTAATCCGTTGAGCAATGTGGATCCCCAGGGTCTGGATATCATGATCATCACTGGCGGTGTTCGCAATTACAGTCCTAATGTGTTCGGCCATGTTGGTGCGGCGGTACAGGGCTTTGGCATGGCCAGCTATGGCAATGCCACTCCCCTGGGAAGTTCCGTGGCTGCTTATCTTTCCAGCCAGAGCCAGTTGCGAAATCAGCAGATCACCATCATTCCCACAACACCCGAGCAGGATGCGCGGGCAGCGGCCTTTATCAGGAATAACCCGAATCTGCAGAATATCGGTTTGCTGGAAAATTGCGCGGTCAGGACGAATCAGATTTTGAATGCGGCAGGCATTGCGACAAATGGAGTTCCATTTCCTGGTGGAACGGCGCGAGATGTGCAGAACTTGCCAGGCGCGATGACCTATTACATGGGAAAGGGTAGCGCCATTCCATCTGGCCTGGATAGTGCATTGAGCAGATTTAATGGAAGATGAGGCCTGAAAATGAAAATATCACTTAAAAAAACCGTGTTGTGGCTGCTCTTCCTCAGTCCCGTCTGGTACGTCACGGCATGTCATGTGATCTCCCACAACAAGGAAAAAGGTTACGCCATGATCCAGCCGGGCGCTGCGCGGGAAGCCGTGATCGCTGAACTCGGCATGCCATCGCATGTGGAGCTTCAGGGCAAGCTTTTCGAACGCTATGCCTCGACGCCATGCCAGGAACCCTGCGTGGTACGCTTGTGGTACGAGAATCGCCTGACATTAGGGATGGAAGCGTGGTCCGTGACGCTGGACAAGCATGACCGCGTGCTGGAAAAGTACCATTGGATATCGCCATAGCCAAACATCGGGGCACGTGAGCGCAGCAGGACATCCATGCATGGCATGGATGTCCTGCACTGCTTTTACTTATACTCTCCGGCTGACTGGCCGGTAAAGGCGACACTCTCGCCCGGTGTCAACGCGGCCAGGGAAGGCCGCCCCCTGTTGTGGCTAACTTACTCCAGCTTCAACGCCTTCGCCACATCCTCCCACGCCACATACTTGAAGTTCTGCGGTCCGTCCGGCAAGCGCTTGTAGCCGTCCTGGATCACCAGCATGCCTTGCGCGTACGCGCCGCCCAGGTTGGCGGAGGTGACGTCGAGGCCGTCCGTTTCCGAGGTGCCGTCGATGCCGGCGGGCAAATTGAAGCCCACCTTGAAGCGGCCGCGCACCTTGTACGGCGCTTGCGCGTCGAGCACCACGTAGCTGCTGTCGCCCTGGCTGGAAACGATCAGGTAGCCGGTGTTGGGCGCGCCCCCCGGCTGGCGGTAGATGGCCATGCCTTCCACGTCGGCGCTCAGGTGCGCGCCCACGGGCAAGACCATGGCGAGCGCGTCCGGCTTGGCGGCGTCGGCCGAGGTGGTCCACACGCCGCGCGTTTCCTCGCCCAGGAACAAGCGGGCGTTGGCGTCGTCGGCCACGCAGCCTTCCGGTTGGGTGGCGACCTTGAAGCTGCGCAAGAGGGTGGCGCTGAACTTGTTGCCTGCCAGGCCGATGCTGTATTGCTGGAAAGTGCCGTCCTTGTCGTTGATGAACGCTTGCACGCCGCCGCTGGCCGGCTGGTACAAGCACATGCCGTAGATGCTTTTCAGACCGGTCGGGAAGCGGCCCGCTTCGGCCACCACGCCATCGGCATTGATGGTGAACAGCATCATGCTGTTGTCGTCGCGCTGGGTGGCCACGGCCAGGTCGACCTTGCTGCCGCCGAACTGGATGTGCTGCCGCACGTCGACGTTGTTCAGGCGTCCCACTTCAAGCAGCTGGGTCTGCTTGCCTTGCAGGTCGTAGACCAATAAGCCTTGCTTCTTGTTGGTGCCCAGGATGCGCGCGTCGGCGGGGTTGCTGGATAGCCAGATAGCCGGATCGTCGGCCGCGTCGCCCTGGCGCGCCATCGGTTCCGTCTGCGCTTGCGGGGCGATGATGGCGACAGGGGACTGCATTTCCGCCTTGCCCGTCCATTTCAAGGGTCGCGCTTGCCAGCCGTTCTTGCCGCGCAGCAGTAGCGACTCCTTGTCCAGCGCCAGCTGGCTGTCACCCTTGCGCACGTTCAAGACGACGGCCTGGGCTGGCTGCGCCGTCCATTTACTTCCCTGATGGGTGTACAGGTGCAGCTTGTCCGCCTTGCCGTCGAGCACGGCCACGCCGCCCGGCAGCACGGCCAGCGCGCCGGCGCCGCCGTCCAGCTGGCCATATGGCTTGCGCAGGGCCACCACTTCGCGCTTGCCCATGCCTTCGGACTCGGCGTCATACGCCCACACGCCCATGTTGGCTTCGCTCACCAGCAGGCGCTGGGCGCCATCGTCGACCCGGCAATGTTTCGCGTGCGGCGGCAAGGCCAGCTTGCGCACCAGGCGGCGCTGCTCGCCCTGCATCACCCACTGTTCCGCTTGCCCATCCTTGCCGATCAAGAACAGATGGGCGAGCTGCTGGGCGTCGCGGTACAAACACGACGCTTCCACGGAAAACGTCGGCACGGGAAACGGCGCCAGACGGTGGAGCTTGCCGGCTTGCACGTCGACGGAGACGGGCAGGGGGCGCTGCGTGTCCGCTTCCAGGAAGACGGCCAGCACCTGATTGCCATCGCTGCGCGTGTCGAGCTGCTTGGCGCGCACGGCGATGCGGTCCTGCTCCTGGCCGGCGGCATTGAACAGGCGCAGACCATGCTTGTCCAGGGTCAGCCAGCCGCCGCCGGGCAGGCGCGCCAGTTCTTCCGCTTCCTGCGTGAAGGAAGGCAAAGCGTTGGCGGGGGCGGCGAAGACGGCGCCGGTGGCGCAGAAGGCGGCCAGCAAGGCGCCGCAGAGTACGTTTTTTTTCATGTCAGTGGAAATCATCATCAGAAGGCGCTGGCTTTCAGGCTCACTTTGAAGGTGCGGCTGTATTGTTCGTTCTGCACGTTGTATTGCTGCGTGCCCTGGTAGACATAGTATTTTTCGTTGTTCAGGTTTGCCGCTTCAAAGACCAGCTGGAACTGCTTGTTGATCTGGTACGACAGCGAGAAATCGAGCTGCTTCTGGCTGTCGACGATGCGGTCCTGGCTTTGATCGAGGATGTCGTTGCCCATTTCCAGCAGGTACGGCGACTTGTAGTTGAGGGCCAGGCGGGCGCTGACCGGGCCCGTTTCATAGCCCAGCATCAAGTTCATCACCTGGTTCGACTGGCCCGGCAGGCGGATGTCGCGGTGCATCTGTTTGTTCGTCGCCTTGTCGAAGCGGCCGATTTGCGCGCTCGACGTGCTCAGGGTGCCGTTCACGCCGACGAGGAAACGATTGAACGGCGCCGGCAGCATGCGCAGCGGCTGCATGTAGGCCAGTTCGATGCCTTTTACTTTGGCCGCGTCGCCGTTCGCATACGACGTCGCCGTCGTGTAGCCCGTCCACGATCCCGTGCCGGCCAGGTTGGTCGTGTAGGTGAAATTCTTGATGTCCTTGTAAAAGCCGTAGGCGGACATCACGCCGTCATTGCCCAGCACTCTTTCGATGCCCAGGTCGAGGTTGTTCGCCTTCAGCGGTTTCAAGTCCGGGTTGCCGATCACGGCTTCCGTGTTGCTGGCCAGGCTGATGCCGGGCGCCAACTGGCTGAAATTGGCGCGCACCACGGCTTGCGTCCAGGCGGCCCGCACGCTGGTATGCCGGTCCAGGTCATAGCGGGCTTGCAGGTTCGGCAGCCAGTTGGTGTATGACCGTTCGCGCGTCAAGGCCGTGGCAATGCCGGTGCTGTCCACCTGCGAGCCGGCCGCTTCAAAGCTGGTGCGCTCGGCGCGCACGCCGCCGAGGATGTGCCAGGCGTCGAAGTCATAGCTGTTTTGCACATACATCGCGTTGATGTCTTCATGCATGCGGTAGTCGTTGATGATGGACTCGGTGGCCAGGCGCGCTTTGCCGCGGTCCAGGCCGGCCACGCGGGCGCGGATGAGGGCAGGGTCCAGCGCCACGCCGATGTTGCCCAGGTCATAGTCGAGATTGTGGCCCTGCACGAAGTTGCTCATCGAGGTGGAGCCGGCGCCCCAGTAATTGCCGCTCGACGTCTTGCTGCTGTTGTACGCCCATTGATCCGTGTCATTGGTTTTTTCGCGGCGGCTGACCTTGGCGCCGAATTTCAGGGTGGCGATGTCGAACTTGCGCGCCAGGTCGATGCGCGCGTGGCGTTCATTGTCCTTCGAGTAGCGCTGTTGCAGGGTGATGGCGTTGAGCGCATAGCTGGCCGGGTCGTACAGCGCGGCGGGGCCGCTCAGCTTGGGTTCCTGCGTATCCGTGAAACGGATGCCGGCGAAATTGCTGAGGCCGCGGAAACGGCCGTCGTTCAGGGATTCCGGCGTGTCTTCCGTGGCGCGGCTCAGGCCGCCTTTCACGTCCAGCGTCCAGTCGCCCGATTTCTGCTGCGTGCCCAGGACCAGGGAGCGCACTTGCTGCGTGTACTTGCGCTGGCGGATGCGGCGCTCGGCGCGCGCGCTGGCCGTCTGGTCTTCGGCCAGGCTGCCGCCCGCGATATTGCTGATGGTCAGGCGGTCGCGCACTTCATTGTCGGAAAATTCGCTGAGGAAGGAGCGCAGGAACCAGCTGTTGCCCGCTTCCGGGCGGTAGTCGAGGTTGACGGCCAGGGCGCCGCGCTTGCGCACGGGCAGGTAGTCGCGCAATTCCAGGCCAGACAATTTCCCCTTGCTCCAGGAACCACCTGTTTCCACGTCATCGGAGCCGAACGAACGCTTTTCCGCGCTCAGGCCGGCGGCCACGCCCAGCTTGCCGTCGAGGAAGCGCTGGGCCCACAGGGCGCCGCCGCTGGGGCTGGTCTTGCCCGTCTTTTCGTCATGGCTGGCGCCCACGTTGGCCGACAGCAGCTTGCCCGGCAAGTCGAAGGCGGACAGCGATTTGACTTCGACGGTGGCGCCCAGCGAGTTGGCATCCATTTCCGGCAGCAAGGTTTTCGAGACTTCCAGCGTGCGGATCAGGCCGGCAGGCAGGATGTCGAGCGCCACGGCGCGGCGGCCCGCTTCCGGCGACGGCACCAGCGCGCCGTTGATGGTGACGGCGTTCAGGTCCGGACCCAGGCCGCGCACCGTGATGTAGCGGCCTTCGCCCTGGTCGCGTTGCACCGACACGCCCGGCAAGCGGGCCAGCGCCTCGGCCGCGTTTTTATCGGGCAAGCCGCCGATGTCGTCGCTGCTGATGACGCTGATGATGTTGTCGGCTTTCTCTTGCGCCGCGATGGCGTTGCGCAGGCTGGCGCGCTGGCCGCTGACGACCACGGTGGCGGCCGGCTGGCCATCCGCATCTTGCGCTTGCGCGTTGCTGTGACCGCTGAAGACGGCCATGACGCCGACGGCCAGGGCCGTCAGGCGCAGCGGGGAGGGGAACGAAGTGTGCATGGTTTTCATGAAAAGCTCGGTGAGGGAGGAAGGAACCGGGCGGATTCTAGGCAGCAAATATGACGGTTGCGTGACAGGGTCGGGCTTGCCACTGTGAAAACAACGCTCTGTGAACGCATTCCGGCCGGAAATGACCCGAGCTGAGCTGAAATGACCTGCCAGCGCCAGGCGCATGGGCAAGGGCTTGCCGGATTCGCATTGGCCGCATAGGCAATGGTGAGCCGTTTGCACCTGCCGCACGGGCGTGGCGCATGTCATCGTGCCGTCATGGGCGGGCGCTATCGTGGCGACAGCACCACTTTTAAAGGTTTCCCACATGCTGCCGTTGCACCGTAACAGCCTGATCGCCGCCGCGCTGGCCTTGCCCCTGTTCTTCTTCCTGTACGCCACACTGGGGCACCCCAAACCGTTTGCCGTCTGGAAGTGGATGGATATCGTCTGCGAAGGCGGCACGGCCGTCATGGCGGGCATCTGGTTCCTGTTTACCCTCAGCAGCCGTCCGCGCGGACGGGTGACGAGTTTGATCGCGGGCGGCCTGTGCGCCATCATGCTCGGTTCCTGGGCCGATTGCCTGGACGAATTCTTTGCCGTCGACAAGCGCGCCGTGTGGGATAACTGGCTGGAAGGCCTGATTCCGTTTGGCATGCTGCTGCTGACGATCGGCATGTATTACTGGCGCCAGGAACAGTTCCGCCTGAACGAACACCTGCAAAAGCGCGAACGCCTGTTCCGCGACCACCGCGCCTTCGACCGCATCACGCAGCTGGCCGACGCCAGCTACCTGCGCACGCAGATGCGCCTGGAGCAGGAGCGGCGGCCCGACCTCGATTGCGCGCTGGTCTTGCTCGACATCGACAGTTTTCACCTGATTAACCGCGAATACGGCCACCGCGAAGGCGACCGCGTGCTGCAAGCCGTGGGCCACATGCTGCTATTGAACCTGCGCAATGACGATTTGCTGTGCCGCTATGCGGGCGACCGCTTCGCCGTGCTGATGCCGGGCGTGTCGCGCGAAGATGCGGCCGTGAAGGCGCGCCACCTGTGCGCCATGGTGGGGCAGATGCGCCACCACGCCAACGACAACCGCGAAATCCGCCTGAGCCTGCGGCATGCGTGCGCGCTGACCGATGGCGTGCCGGAAGTGGTGTTGGCCGAGCTGAGCCGGGCCGTGGAAACGCCGCGCCCCGGTGCCGGGATCAGTTCCGCCGCGCCTGCCTGATGCCGCTGAACCAGCAGGGCGACCCCAGCATCGCGGCCCATCACCAGCCGGCGCTGGTGCTCGATTACGCGCGCAGCCGGGAACTGGCCACGGCGCCGCTGCTGAAGGGCACGGGCCTCGATGGCGGCGCGCTGCCGTCCGCGGAAAGCCAGGTCAGCGCCGCGCAATACCTGCAATTGCTGGCCAACGTGGCGCGTGGCCTGGACAGCGCCGACACCAGCTTCATGCTGGGCCAGCAAATGCTGCCCGGCCATTACGGCGCGGCCAGCCACGCCTTGCTGCAGGCGCAGAATCTGCGCCAGGCCTTGACCATCCTGTGCGAATTCCATACCTTGCTGTGCCCGCTGCTGCAGCCGCGGCTGCGCGAGGCGGGCGACATGCACGTGTTGTATTGGGTGGCTGCGTTCGGCGCGCCCAGCCAGTTGCCGTTTCTGGTGGAAATGCACATGACGGCGCTGGCGGCCATGTGCCGCTGGCTGGCGGGAGAGTCGTTGCCGTGGCGCTTTTGCTTCAACCGCGCGCGGCCCCGCCATGTGGAGCAGCACGAGGTGCACCTGGGGCAATCCCTGCGTTTCGATTGCCAGGTCGACGCCATGCTCATCGATTCCGGCTGGCTGGATAAACCCTGGCCGCGCGGCAATGCCACGGCGGCCGCGCTGGCCTTGCGCGCGGCCGCCATGGCGCCCGTGCCCGCCGCCAGCCTGCTCGGCGCGCTGTACGATTACCTGCTGGCGAACATCCGCCGCGCGCCCACGCTGGAGCGCACGGCGCAGGAGTTCGGCGTCAGTCCCGCCACCTTGAAACGCCACCTGGCGCGCCATGGCACGCATTTCCAGGCCGAGCTGGACCAGGTGCGCGCGCACAAGGCGATTTACCTGTTCCAGGCGCATGGCTACGACAACGACGCCGTGGCCGCCTACCTTGGCTTTCATGATGCCACCAACTTCCGCCGCTCGTTCAAGCGCTGGACGGGGCAAACGCCGCAGTTATTGCGTCACGCGCTGGCCTTGTTTGTTGCTGGTTGAAGACGTTCCGCACGCGGCGTTGCGCGCCAGCGCCACGGACAGTCGTTCCTGAGGGAACAATTGCCCGTTCTGCTACATCCATAGTACACTCGACCAGAGAGCGAACAGACACGCTTCGAGGCGCTCCGGCATGGCGTCACGCGACGCCGCGACGCCGCCATTCCGATGGCGGGCCGGCGGCAGACGACCGGTGTGCCGTGCCTTAACCCCGCCTGGAAATTGGCGTGCCCAACGTGGTGCGCCGGAAACCGGGCAACTTGATAATGCTCAATCGTGTATTCACAATCGCAGATCGATCCAGTCGTCAGTTTCCGCAACACCCAGGGTGAGGCGGTGCGCGGCACGATTTTCAACTTGCAGCGCAATTCGCTGGTCATGGAAATCTACAATCCATACTCGATTGTGCAGGTCAGCGAGGTGCTCAATGACGTGACGGTGCGCATGGGGGCGAAGAACGCCTACGTGGGCAAGGCCGTCGTCATCAGCAGCGTCAACACGGGCCTGACCGCCATCGTTTCCGTGACCCTGATCGACGAGTGGCGCGAGCTGAGCGACGTGGTGGTGGTCAAGGGCGCCGTGGCGAAAGAGTCCAGCGCCTTTGTCGCGGGCTGGGGCGAGCGCTTCCGTATCCGCCGCGATTACCAGATCGTCGTCAATGAAATGCGCGCCTTCCTGTCGGAGGTGGCGCGCTGGGTCGAGCAGGTCGACTTGTCGGACTCGCTGCCGAAGGAAAACGGCCGCCTGCGCCCCGATATCTTCGATGAGCTGGCGATGCCGCTGATGGAGCAAACCCAGCTTTACTTGCGCCAGCTCGAGATGGAGGCGTCCCTCGTCGAGGAAGAGCGGGCGCCGGCGCACCGCGCCTTCGCCCAGGCGGCGCTGCATCCGCTGATCCTGCGCGCGCCGTTCGTCTTCCGCACGTTCACCAAACCGCTCGGTTACGCGGGCGATTACCAGATGGTCAACCAGCTGCTGGACGATCCGCGCCAGGGGCCGAGCACCTATTTTCAGATCGTCAATGCGGCCTTCCTGCAGGCGGCCGTGGCGACGGCGCACCGCAACCGCATCGATATCCTGACGGAATTCCTGTCGCAAAAGGCGGCCGCGGCGCGCGCGGCGGGGCGCGTGTACAAAGTGCTCAACGTGGGCTGCGGCCCCGCCATCGAGGTGCAGCGTTTTCTGGAAACGTGCGCCGATGCGCAGTGGCTGGCGTTCGAACTGGTCGACTTCAGCAGCGAGACCCTGGACTGGACGCGCGCGCGCCTGACCACCATCATGCAGCGCACGGGGCGCGTGGTCGAGATCGATTATGTGCATGACTCCGTGCACAACCTGCTCAAGCGCCGCCATGGCGCGGGCGTCACGGGCTTGCCCGGCAGTTTCGACGCCGTGTATTGCGCCGGCCTGTTCGACTACCTGTCCGACAAGGTGTGCGCGCGCCTGCTGATGCATTTCGCCTCGCGCGTGGGACCCGGCGGGCGCCTGCTGGTGACGAATGTGCACGTGAATAATCCCGGCAAGTTCGGCATGGAGCATTTGCTGGAGTGGCATTTGATCTATCGCGATGAAGCGGGTTTGTCGGCCTTGCTGCCCGAGCACGCGATCGATCCCTTGATCTATGTCGACGCCACGGGCGTGAATGTGTTTGCGGAAGTGAGCATTCCCTGATGGATACGCCAGGCCTGCACGCCGGCTACACGGCCGTTTTGCGCGACTTCCGCCTGGAATTCAGCCGCGGCGGGGCCTACACGGGCATCGTGCTGATCCTGCTGGGCATGGGCCTCGATTCGGCCCTGTATCCGGACAAGCAGTCGGCGTTCACCAGCGCGCGCATCGTCGTGTCGGTGCTGATCTTTTGCGTCGTGCTGGCCATGCGCACGCGCTGGGCGCAAGAGCGCATCCAGGGGCTGACGTTCGTGTGGCTGATCCTGCCGCAAATCATGATCGCCTGGATGATCGCCGTCACGGAAGGCGCCACTTCGATCTATTATGTGGGCATGACCCTGGCCATTTATTCGTCGGGCATCGTGCTGGCCTTCGGCTTGTGGCAAAACATGGTTTTCGGCGCCATCTCCTGCCTGCTGTACGTGGGCGCCTGCGCCTGGCATGCGGGCGGCTTCGACTTGCCGGGCACGTTTGTCGTCAACTGCTTGTTCCTCATCATGTCCGCCAGCATCAGCGCCGTGTTTACCTATTTCAATGAGCGAGCCCGTTTCATGCTGTTCCAGCTGAAGGCGGAAGTGGCGCAAAAGAACACGCAGCTGGAGGAGACGAATAAAAGCCTGGCCGATATCAAGGGCCAGATGTTGCAGCAAGAGAAAATGGCCGCCATCGGCACCCTGGCCGCCGGCATGCTGCATGAAGTGAACAATCCCGTAAACTTCTGCATGATGGCGATCGAGGTGGCGATCGAAGACCCGGCCGCCAAGCAAAGCGCGCTGGTCAGCGAATGCCTGGCCGACGCCAAGCAGGGCATGCTGCGCGTGCAGCACATCGTCTCGGACTTGAAGACCTTTGCCTACCGCAAGAGCGGCAACCAGCTGGAAACGGGGCATTTCCAGTTCCGCAGCGCGCTCGAGGCGGCCATTCGCCTGGTCGGGCATGAAACGAAGAATGTCAGCATCAGCCACGACTTGCCGGTCGACACCCTGGTGCGCGGCGACGAGGCGGCCATCGTGGGCGTGCTGATCAACTTGCTGGGCAATGCCGTGCTGTCCATGCGCAAGGGCAATGCGCCGCCGTTCGAGATCCGCATCACGGCCCACTGGGATGACGACCGCCTGCGCATCAGCGTGCGCGACAATGGTCCCGGCATCGCCCCGGAAAACCTGGCGCGCGTGTTCGAGCCGTTCTTCACCACGCGCGAAGTGGGGCAGGGCCTGGGCCTGGGCCTGAGCATCAGCTATGGCGTGATCGAGCGCCACGGCGGCACCCTCACGGCCGAAAGCGAGCTGGGCGAATGGGCCAGCATGAATTTCGACTTGCAGCGTTCCGATTGGGAGGGCCGCTAGCATGGACAACGATAGCCGCGCCAGCGTGCTGTACGTGGACGACGAGGCGCTCGCCTGCAAGTATTTCGAGCGCGCCGTCGGCCAGCGCTACCGCGTGCTGACGGCGCAGAGCGTCGATGCGGCGCTGGCCTTGCTGGAGGGCGAGGCCGCCCAGATCGACGTGCTCGTCACCGATTACCGCATGCCGGACCGCCTGGGCAGCGAGTTGCTGCAGGAAGTGGCGCAGCGCTATCCGCACATCGTCTGCATGCTCGTCACCGCGTACGCGGACAAGGACGTGCTGCTCGAACTGATCAACGGCGGCACCTTGTTCCGCCTGCTGGAAAAGCCGCTCGACCTGGCCGCCATGCAAACGGCGCTGCAGCTGGCCGTGCAGACGGGACGCGAGCGCGCCGCGCGCCGCCAGGGCCTGGTGGCGATGGAGGAATCGCTGGCCTTCCTCGCGCATGAATTGAACACGCCGCTGGCGGCCATCGCCAATTTTGCGCGCGGTATCGCGCGGCGCGCGCAGGCGGACGCCGCGCCGCAGGCCGAGATCGGCGAAGCGGCCGCCTTGATGCACGATAATGCGCGCTATTGCCTGTCGGTCCTGGCCAGCTTTGTCGACACGGTGCGCCTGGCCAGCGCCGGGCCCGGCATGCAGGGCGGACGCCGCGCCGGCAGCGCCCACCAGTTGCTGGCCGCCTTGCTCGACAGCTATCCCTTGAGCACGGCCCAGCGCGCCGCCATCACGGTCGACGTGGGCGACGATTTCTCCATTGCCGAGTCGCCCAATTGCGTCGCGCTGATTTTATCGTCCGTGCTGGCGAATGCCCTGCGTTCGGCCGGCGAGCAAGCCCATCCGGCGATCGGGATCCGCATCGATGCCGGCCGCATCGCGGTGCGCGACAACGGCGCCGGCATCGCCCCCGAGATCGTCGAGCAGCTGTTGATCGACCCCGTCAGTGCCAGCGGCGGCGAAGGCAAGGGCTGGGGCATGGTGTTTTGCCACCGCATGATGCAGTCGTTCGGCGGCAACCTCGATATCGCCACCGAGTTTGGCAGTTCCAGCACGGTAACCCTGAATTTTCCAGTACATATAAGGAACGAGCATGATTGACGCCAATCTGCGTTTACCGGCTCAGCGTGAGTCGGCGCAAGGCTTGCCGACGATACTCTATGTCGACGACGAGGCCAACGCCCTCAAATACTTCCAGCGCGCCATCGCGCCGCTGGCCGACGTACTGACGGCCACGTCGGTCGAGGAGGGCAAGCGCATCCTCGACGAGCAGGCCGACCGCATCGCCGTGCTGGTATCGGACCAGCGCATGCCCGGCGCCTACGGCAACGAGTTGCTGTCCTATGCCTGGGACCGCCATCCGCATATCGTGCGCATCCTGACCACCGCGTATTCCGAGCTGGAGCACACGGTGGAAGCCGTCAACCAGGGACAGATCCACCGCTACATCCAGAAGCCGTGGGATATCGCGGCGTTGCGCATGGAATTGAAGCAGGCGCTGGAACTGGCGCGGCTGCGCAATGAACACGCCCAGCTGCTGCGTGAAAAGCTGATGGTGCGCCAGCGGCAAGCCGTCGCCAACCGCATCGGCACCCTGTACGCCCTGTGCGCCAGCCTGGCCGGTCCGGAGCAGCAGCTGCCCGTGGAAGCGTATTTGTCGGCGGCCTTGACGGCCGGCGTCACGCCGCCCGAGCCGGACTGGCTGTTGATGGATTATGCCGACCTGGTCAGTTCGGAAGCCTTCCGCGGCACGGCTTTCGCCGCCGCCGTGCGCCAGCAGCTCGACACGCTCGAGCGCGAGCATCCGGGGCGTGGCGTGGAACAGGCGATCGACATGCTGCTGCCCGTGTTTGGCGCGGCACTGCAAAGCCAGGGCGGCACGGCGCTGTTCCTCGATGGCCGCCTGCTGACGGAATTCCTGGAAACGCCGACCACGACGCCCGTCTCGCCCATCCACTCGTTCTGGCTGGCCACCCTGCTGTGGCTGGCGCGGCGCGGCTGGTCCCTGCAGCTGAGTAAAACAGAAATGGGTTTGCAAGGCAAGGTGGTGCAGGCTGAACCGGCACTCACGCCGGATCACCTGGCGGCCTGGATCGAGCAGTTCTAAGCGGGCACTAACTGAAACAGGGCCGCAAGGGCCCTGTTTCTGCTTGCGCGGCCCAGCTTAGCGCTCCGCCGCCGTCTTCAGGTTGTTCAAGCCTTTTTCAAAATCCTTGCCGATCATCCTGTCCATGCTGACAAACACCGTCATGACCTTGCTGACGTAAGGGCTGGGGCCCGTCATGGTCCAGTTCACCTTGGTGCCGTCGCCTTCGGGCGTCATGGTAAACGTGGTGGTGTTATGGCTTTCGAACGGCTTGAGGAAGTCCAGCTTGATGACGGTGCGTTCGGGCTGGGCCGCTTCCGTGATTTCCATGCGGCCGGCGCCCACCTTGTCATTGCCTTGCCATGCATATTGGGCGCCCAGGCCATTGGCCGGCCCCGTAAACGTGCGGCGCATGGCCGGATCGAGCTTTTCCCACGGCGACCAGGCGGCCCAGTAACGGAAGTCCGTGATCAGGCCGGCGATTTTCTCGGGCGGGGCCTTGACGGTGATCTCGCGCTGGACACTGAAAGTGTCGGGTTTGGTGGTGGCATAGCCGAGGATGGCGGCGACGACGACGACGATCAGCAGCAGGGTTTTTTTGATCATATGCTCTCCAAATCTTGAATGGTCGATGCGAACGAATCAAGGCAATCTTAGCAGAAATGAACGGCCGTGCGCAGCCTGTTGGCCTTTATTTGCGCCAGCTCTGCGCAGGATCGCCTGCACGCCCGTCCGCCGCCGCGCACGCCAGCTTTGTGCGGGTTTGTGGCGAGCGCCGGCGTCCGCTAGAATGCTGGCCTGCAAAGATTCCAACTAGGGAAATATGATTCAACGATCGATCGCCAGGCTGACCCTGGCGTGCGGCTTGCTGGCTTCCGCCTTTGCCGCGAACCTGGCGCATGCCGATGCCTGTCCCGCCCATTATGTCGATGGCCGCAAGCCGGAAATCACGAATCCCAAACTGGACGTGGCAACCAGGGAGCTGTGCTACAACGTGTTTGGCGTGATGCATTCGGGGATCACGCGTACGCCGCTGTGGTCGGCAGAACATTTGACGGCGAACAATCTGGAAGCGGCACAGGACTTGTCGCGTGAAAATTCCTTCCATGCCGAACGCAAGCTGCCCGCCGCCCAGCGCGCGGAACTGGCCGATTATGCGCGCAGCGGCTTTGACCGTGGCCACATGGCGCCCAACGGCGACATGCCGGACCGCCAGAGCCAGCACGACAGCTTTACCCTGGCCAACATGGTGCCGCAAGACGCGCGCAACAACCGCTATGTGTGGGCCGGCATCGAGGGCGCCGTGCGCAAGATGGCGAAGAAAGAGGGCGACCTGTACGTGATCACGGGGCCGGCGTTCATTGGCGGCAACCTGCGCAAGGTGGGAAGAGTGATCGTGCCCAGCCATCTGTACAAGGCCGTGTACAGCCCGCGCCAGCGCGCCGGCGCCGCCTACTTCATTGAAAACGCCGACACCAAACAGTATGAAGTGCTGAGCATTGCGCAACTGGAAGACAGGATAGGCATCGATCTGTTACCGTCGCTGACGCGGCAGCAAAAGCTGCGCATGCTGAGTTTGCCGAAGGTCAATAGCAAGTCCAGGAAATAAGACATCAAAAAGGAAATCCCATGTGCGCAAAGAAATTCATCCCGTACGCCAATGAAAGCGATGTGCTGGAAATCGGCAACCTGACCATCGAAAACCGCATCGACCGCGTCAGCATCAGCGGCGACATCGACCTGACCCTGGACAAGCCGGGCCTGGTCCTGGCGAAACAGCTGCAAAAACTGCTGGCCGACGTGGTGGCGCAGCTGGAAAAGCAGGCATTGCCCGACCAGTTGCCGCCGCCCGAGGTGACGTCGGTGGCCAATCCCTTCGAATAGCGGTCAAAAGCAAACGCCTCCCGAAGGAGGCGTTCGTTGCTTGCTTGCGTTTAATTAAAACGTATAGCGCGCATTGAAGGTGAAATAACGGCCATAGGCGTTATGCAAGCCTTCGTTGTAGCCGGCTGCCGGGTAGCCCGGGTCATACGGCGCGGCGCGGTCGAACAGATTCTGGATGTTGATGCCCAGGCTCAGGTTCTTGAAGCCGGTATACGTATAGCCGAGGCCCACGGTGGTCCAGCTGGCCACTTTGCAGTCCGGGAAGGCCGCTTCGTAGCCAGGGATCGTGGTATTGCGATCCGGCGCCGCATCGGTGGGCTTCTTCGTGCCGTAGTAGCAGAAAGGCTGGTCGTAGATCTCGGCGCCGTCGCGGTTGCGCTTGAGCGATACGCTGCCAACGAAGTTCAGCGAGGCGTTGACGCTATGGTCGCCGCGAGTCCAGTTGGTGGTCAGCGAAGCCTTGACCTTCGGCATGTCGGTGCCGGTGGACAATTGCCAGTCGTACAGACCCGGGCGCGTGCCGGTCACATTGCTGACCGTATCGCCTTCGTGCTGCTCCAGCTTGTAGCTGTAGACGTAGGTGCCGCGCAAGGCGCTGCTGAGCGAACCCCATTCGCCGAGCTTGTTACGCAGGCGCGCTTCAAAGTCGACGCCGCGCAGTTCGGTCGACCCCTGGTTGGACCATGGCGTCTTGACCGACAGCAAAGTGCCGGTACCCGGGATCGGATTGCCATTGGCATCGGTGAGGAAGCTGCTCGGGTTCTGGTCGCGCACGACGTTTTGCGGTTCGCGGTCTTCGTTCTTCAGCGCTTCGCTGGCCGTGCCCAGCGCCACTTCCTTTTCCTTGCGCACGCGGTACACGTCGACGACCAGGTCGATGTCGGAGGTGGGCGAGTAGATCAGGCCCAGCGAGTAGCTTTTCGACGTTTCCGGCTTCAAGTCTGGATTGGCGCCGCCGACGCCGGAAATCGATTTGCTGCAGTCGGCCGTCACGCCGCCCGGACGCGGGGTGCTTTCATCTTCCTGGCAGCGTTTCGGATCCCACACGCCGGACAGGAAGAATTGCGCGCCGCCTGGCGTCACTTGCGACAGCGCCGGTGCGCGGAAGCCTTCGGCATACGTGCCGCGGAAGGCCAGCGTATCGGTGGCGGTCCACTTGGCGCCCACTTTCGGCACGAAGTTGGTCTTGATGCCCGGATATTTGTCTACCCGGCCGGCAAAATCCATCTCGAAACTCCTGGTGAACGGCGTGCGCAGCTCGACGAAGGCCGACTTGACGTCGCGCTGGCCGTCGATGATGGTGTTGGCCGTGCCGTAGATCTGGCCGGCGGCGACCACCGGGTCAGGATCGATGCGGATTTTTTCACGGCGCAGCTCGAAACCGACGGCCAGGCCCACGGCCCCGCCGCCCAGCTTGCCGAATTCCGTGCTGGCCTTGCCATCGAACTGGAAGATTTCCGCCACGCCCGTGCTTTGCGTATCGTAGCCGATGGTGGGGTCGGCGGCCAGCTGTGCCAGCGAGGTGCCGGTATTGAGCTTGCGCAAGGTGGGCAGGTACAGGCGGCCATATTGCGTTTCATCGCGCTTCGAGCGGTTCCACAGCAGGCCCGTATCCCAGCTCCAGCCGAAGTGGTCGCCTTGCAGGCCCGTCAGCAGGCGCGTGTTCTGGTTGACCGTTTCCGAGCCGCCGCGCAGGTTTTCAAAGCGGTAGGCGACCGATGCGCGGGCATTTGTCAGCGGGTTGTCCGGATGGCCAATCGGCAGGATGACCTGAAAGGGATCGGCCAGGCCCGTTGCCATGTAGTTGGTGACGGAGGTCGTGCCGATGGTGGCCGGCGACCCCGTGTACGAGCGCGCGGAGCGCGTGTAAGCCGCTTCGGCATAGCCGGTGATGGCATTGCTGAGCTTCAAGGTGCCGCGGCTCAGCACGCTGGCATCGCGGCCGTCGCCCTGGCCTTCGAGGAATTGATCGGCGTCATAGTTACAGAACGTACGGCCGATCAGCACGCTCGTTGGCAGCAGGCCATCCTTGACCCCGCCCGTGATCTGTTGCGACGCATCGCAGCCGAGGTTGAACGTCAGGCGCTGCGGGGCGGTTGCCTGGGTGACGCCGAAGTTGCGTGAACCTGGCGCCGATTCGCGGTACACCGCCGCATACTTCGAGATGGAACTCGAGTAGTTGGAGCGGAAGCGGCCGTTCAAGTCCTGGTAGGTCGAGTAGGCGATGTCCTTGACGTCGCGGCGCGCCACGCGGTCGCGTTGCGAGAAGTCGGCGGCGACGAAGACGTTGTAGCCATCGGCGTCCAGGTCGCCCGTGCCGAAGAAGCCATTGACGTTCTTGCGGCGGAACAATCCATCGTCGTTGGCGCCCGCGTTGCCGGCGATCTGGCCGCCACGATAATTCGATTTCGTGATGAAGTTGATGACGCCGCCGATGGCGTCCGAGCCGTAGACGGCCGAGGCGCCATCCTTGAGGATTTCCACGCGGTCCAGGGCGGACAGCGGGATGCTGTTCAAGTCATACAGGGTGGAGTTGCCGTTGTTCGGGTCGGCGTAAGCGGATGGCGTCATGCGCCGGCCGTTCAGCAGGATCAGGGTGGAGCTCGATCCCAGGCCGCGCAGCGAGGCGGTGGCGACGCCTCTGGCAAAGCCCGTGCCGCTGCCCTGGTCCTGGTTGGTGTCCGTGCCCATGGATGGCACCAGTTTCATCAGTTCGGCAACGGTCGATGCGCCGCTGTCCTTGATGTCCTTGGCGGTAATCACATCGACAGGGGAGGTGCCCTCCTTGTCGGCCCGTTTCAGGTTCGATCCCGTCACGAGGATTTTCTGCAGGGCCGGCTCCTGCGGCGAGAGCTGTGCGTAGACCAGCTGGGAGGAAGACAAGGTGAGTGCGACAGCGATAACGCTTTGTTTCAAG
Source organism: Janthinobacterium sp. JC611 (assembly GCF_018682595.1). Taxonomy (NCBI): domain Bacteria; kingdom Pseudomonadati; phylum Pseudomonadota; class Betaproteobacteria; order Burkholderiales; family Oxalobacteraceae; genus Janthinobacterium; species Janthinobacterium sp. JC611. The sequence goes on along the minus strand of NZ_JAFLJN010000003.1, from coordinate 154,539 downwards.
ACTATTTTTTTAAGCAAAATATTCTCCATCGAATTTCAACTACTGAACACATGGCCGACCATCGTTGTGCGATGTGCGGCTTTCCCGGTCTAGTGGATCGCTTCAGCGATTTTTATTGCAGAACCGTATAAACAGTTTTGCCTAGACCTTTATAAAAACATTTTCATGAAAATTGCGCCATGCCTTTTTGCAACATTGTCACGCTGACACAACAGTTTATATAGAATATTTTCGCGCTTACATATTTAATTAAAATATGCTGCCATTGAAAGGAATGTGTGTTAATGGATAGATGTAAGGTGCTAAATATGCAATATTTAAAATTCATGAGAATATTCTTAAGTCGTTGTTTTGTATGATATAAATTACTGACTTGCTCCGCCTTGCTGCGACTGCCTGCTCTTGCCGTCTTTCAGGGCGTGTTTTCGGGATTTATATTTGTAATATCCATATGCGCCGTGGTATTTAGCCGGTGCGATGAGTATCGATAATGGTGCATAGCGCCATTTAATGGGGCGAGATAATCGCCGCGGCTTTTCGGATGCCTTATTTCAGTGCATAAAAAAAGCCGCCAGCATTATGCTGGCGGCTCTTCCTGTATTTACTTGGTGCGTCTGTTATTAATTGGTGCGCTTATTGGCGCCCCTTGCTGGGGCGCCGGTTGGCGCCTTCACCTGGCGAACGCCTGCGCCGCCGGCGTCACGGTGACGGCCTCCGGCTTGATGTTCAGCTGCATCGCGCCGATGACCTTGTCCTCGTCGAGCAGCGCCTGCGGCTTGTTGCCGTCGTACTTGATGGGAGAAAACGCGTCGCTGACGAGTTTTTCCTTCAAGCCGGCCGCATCTTTGGCGACGATCACCACGGACAGGTTCTTCGCCGACAGATGCTGTCTGATGGCGCGGTTGACGTCTTGCACCGTCAGCTTGGCCAGGCCATCACGCATCAGCTTGGTGAACTCCGGCGTGCCATACCATTGCGAGTCGAGCGCATAACCGAGTTGCTGGTCCTGCGTCGAGGTCATGACGAAGACGTTCTTCATCAGGTAGTCGCGCGTGGTGGCGAAGTCGTCCTGCGTCAGGCCGTTGTCGATGAGCTTGCCCAATTCCGTCAGGGCCACGCGCAGCGCGAAGTGGGCGTTGTCCGGCGCCACGGGGCGGATCCAGATTTCGAACAGCTGCGCCTTGCGGCCCAGGTTCGGGTTCGGGAAGAACTGATACATGCCGCGCGGGAAGGCTTCGATGTACGCGTAATCGCCATAGTTCATGCCGCGGATTTCACGGATGCGCTGGTACAGGTAGGAATTCGAGGCGCGGTGCTCGCCCAGCCAGGTCTTCGCCAGCCACAGGGCGGGGAAGTCCGGGTGCGTGCGCGTCACGTCCAGCGGCAGGCCGAAGGAAATCGCCGTGGCGCGCGTGTTTTTCTCGAGGATTTCCACTTCCAGGCCCTGCGCCTTGCGGCCCGCGGGTTTCACCGTGGCCGGCAAGCCGGGGCCGGCCGGCAGCTTGCCTAGTGCCTGCGTCAGCGAGGCCGTCATGGCGTCGGACACGTCGCCGGAAATGCCGACCTTGACGGCGCCTTGCGCATACGCGCTCTTCCAGAACTGTCTTACGTCATCGAGCGTGATGGCGTCGATGCCGGCCACCGTGCCCAGCACGGGGTGGCCATACGGCGTGCCCGCATACACATTGGTTTGCAGGCGTTCCTTGGCGAATTCCTCTTCGTTATTGTCCTTCAAGTCCAGCAGCAGCGCGTTCTTTTGCGCATCCTTCAGGCGGCGGAAGTCGTCTTCGCGAAAACCCGGCGAGAGCAGCAGGGGCAGGGCGATGGCGTTGAACTGGGTCCAGTTATCCTTGTGGATGGAGCCCGTAAACGTCGTCATTTCCTTGTCCGTCTGCTGGGAAAAACTGCCGGCCAGCGGGAACAGGGCGGCGTTGACTTCGTCGATCTTGCGCTCGGACGAACCGCCGGACGCCACCATGGATGCCGTCAGCGCGGCCAGGCCTTCCTTGCCTTGCGGGTCTTGCGCGGAACCGGCCATGAACAGCAGCTTGTAGCGGATCTGCGGCAGCGCCGACTGTTGCACCAGCACGTCGAACTTCGTGTCCGAGGCGGCCGGCAGCAGGCTGGCCAGTGTCGGCGTGGCGGCGATGGCGGCAGCCATCGGCTGATGCGACAGGGTGGTCACCACCAGGCCGTCGTCCGTCAGGTATTTGCGCGCGGCCGCCTGCAGGTCGGCCGGCGTGAGCGTGTCGATCAGGCGGTAGTACTGGTTGATGGTGGCATACGAGCGGTCGAAATGCACGAAGGACGCCAGGGTGCCGGCGATCTGCTCCGTGTTGTCGAGCGAGCGGATCAAGCCGTATTTTTCCGCCGACTTGGCGTCCGCCAGGTCTTTCTCGCTCACCGGCGTGTCGCGCAACTGGGCCACGGTCTTCAGGATGGCGTCGCGCACGTAGACGGCGTCGTCGATGTTTTTCACGCGCGCACCGATCACGGCCAGGGTCGGGTCGACCCGGTCCGGCGTCATGTCGAACAGCTGGTCGACCTTCTGCTCGTTCTGCACCAGGCGTTTATATAGCGGCGAGGTGCGGCCGAACGACAGCGAGAGCAACGTTGCCAGGGCGGCCTGGTCTTTGTCTTTCACGGAAAACGCGGGCGCGTGGAAGCCCACGGCCACCCATGGCAGGGTCGGCGTGGGCCAGGCCACGTGCTTGTAGACGGGGCCATGTGGCGCGGGTTCCGCCGGCACGGCCGCCTGCTGCTTGCCGCGCTGCCAGCCGCTCCAGTATTTTTCCACCAGCGCGATGGCTTGCTGCGGCTCGACGTCGCCGGCGATGATGATGGTGGTGCGTTCGGGGCGGTACCAGCGGTCGAAGAAGAGCTTCGAATACGCGTACTGGTTCGGCATGTCTTCGATGTCCTGGATAAAACCCATCGTCGTATGCTTGTAGGTATGCGTCGTGTAGGCGCTGTCGCGCATCACTTCGAACAGTTTCGAGACGGGATTGGCGCTGTTCTTGTTGTATTCGCCCAGCACGGCCCGCGATTCCGTCTTGAACGCGTCTTCCGCATAGTCGAGGTGCTGGAAGCGGTCCGCTTCCACCTTCAGCACGGTTTCCAGGTCCTGCTTGGCGAAGGTCGTGTGGTAATTGGTCAGGTCGTCGCTCGTATACGCGTTCTGGCGCGCGCCGGCGCGGGTGATGACTTCCTGGTATTTCTCGGGCGGATACGCCTTGGTGCCGCGGAACATCATGTGTTCGAAGAAATGCGCGAAGCCGGACTTGCCCGGCTCGACTTCATTGCGCGAACCCGTCTGCACGGGAATCTGCAGTGAGACCAGGTTCGGGAAGCCGGTCGGCACGATGATGATTTTCAAGCCGTTGGGCAAGGTCTTTTCCGTCGCCTTGAATGGCAGCAGATCGGCCTTGCTGGCGGCCGCGCTGTGGGCGGCGGCCGGTTTGACGGGCGCGGCGCCCAGGTTCGACGAGGCCATGGCCGACAGGGCCAGGGCGAAAGCGGGTAACAACACGGGCATGATTCTTGACACGAGGGCTCCTTCTTTTTTGGGAATGTGGAAAGTGCAACGCCGCAGCATAGAATATTCGTGCCGCCCTGCATAGGGGCTACAAGTCGGGCCGCAGGATGCGCGTGGTGAGATGGGTCAGAAAGTCGCGCCGGGTCGGCAGGAACATGCGGATGTACACGGTGTCGTGCGCGCGGTCATGGTGGTAGACGACGCGGATCTCCGCGCACAGGCGTTGCCGCACATCCATGCCAACTTCGCGGGCGGCCTCGACGTGCGTGCCGCTGTCGGGAAAGGTCTTCAGGTCAGCAAATAATTGCCGGAAAGCCAGGAGGAACTGCGCGTGGGCGGCCGCCGTGTGGCGTGCCTTGAAGTCGCTGCGCAGTGCATTGAAATCGGCTTGCGCGCTTTTCAGCACGACGATGCGCGCCATGTCAGTCGTGATCGAGGTTGGCCAGGAAGTCTTCCTCGGACACCACGTCGCCGCGCGCGATGTCCTGGTTGCCCATGGCGATCAGCTTCATGAATGCATGCTGCTCCTGCATCTGCCGCGCTTGCCGCTTGCCTTCCTGATACGCATGCATGGATAGCACGACCATCTTCGCTTCGCCATTTTGCGTGATGATGATGGGTTCGTCCTGGCCCGCGTCAAAGCTGTTGACGATGTCCGTCGTATTGGCCTTGAGATAGGAAATCGGCTTGATGCGTTCCTTGAGGTCCATGGCGGCTCCGAATGCGAAAAACTGTGATAGGACTAAATATACACCAAATTTGGTCGTGCTTCCTGGTCGCCTACGTCAGCGTCGTTTCCGGCAGGCTGATGCGGTTGCGTCCCAGGTGCTTGGCGCGGTACAGGGCGCAGTCGGCCGTGTGGATCAGTTGTCCCAGTTCCGTGCCTGGACCGGGCAGGGCCGTGGCGGCGCCGATGCTGACGGTGACGCAGGCGCCGTCGGGACGCTTGCGCGGCAGTTGCAACCGCTCCACGCGCTGGCGGATGCGTTCGGCCACGATGGCCGCGCCCTTGAGCGACTGATTCGGCAGGATCACGGCAAATTCCTCGCCGCCATAGCGGGCCACCAGGTCGTTCGTGCGCATCTCGCTGGCCACGGCGCCGGCCACCTTGCGCAGGCACAGGTCGCCGCCCTGGTGGCCGTGGCTGTCGTTGTACTCCTTGAAATTGTCCACGTCGACCATCAGCAGCGACAGCGGCTGGCTCTGGCGCTGGGCACGCTGCCATTCGGCAAGGACGGTGTCGTCGAAGCAGCGCCGGTTTGCCAGGCCCGTCAAGCCGTCGCGCGTGGCCAGGCGTTCCAGCTCCACCTGGGCGCGCTTTTCGTCCGTCATGTCGCGCAGGGTTTCGACCACGGCGATCAGCTCGCCGTGATTGCCATAGATGGGGCTGGCATCGACGGCCAGGTAGCGCCGCCGCCCCGTGCGCGGCATGTCGCACCAATTTTCCGCGCACAGATTGCTGCCCGTGCTGCTGCGATATTGCTGCTGGGCATGCAGGGTGCGCATGTCGCCGCCGCGCCCGGCCAGCACCAGGTCGGCCAGGGTGGGGCGCTCGTCGTTGTAAAAGCAGCGTCCCGGCTCGCGCGTGCGCAGCACTTCAGCGGCCGGCACGCCCGTCAGCTGCTCGCAGGCGCGGTTCCAGATCATCACCTGGCCATGCACGTCGAGGACAAAGGTGGGCACCACCAGCAATTCCATCATCTTGACGGCGAAACCCTGAGCTTCATCGCAGGGCGATACGCTGGCATGTACATGGCTATCCGGCATGTAAGCATCCTTCTTGGGGTGAATGGGGCTGGCTCGTTGGCCATGATGCAGCGCAGCGGAGCGGAAGGCGTTGATATTGAGCAATATTTATTGCGCAAAACTATCAGTGATGCACCAAGGGCGCTTCCTCGCAGGCGGCCAGTGGCAGCGACAGGCGCAAGGTGGTGCCGGCGCCGCTGTGGCTGTCGATGTGCAGGCTGCCGCCGGCGGCGGCCACGCGCTCATGCATGCCCGACAGCCCGCAACCGAGACGCGGTGGCGAGCCCGGCAATCCGACGCCGTCGTCGCTGATGCGGCAGGCCACGCTGGCGCCCGCTTGCTGCAGGCATAGGTGGACATGCGTGGCGTGCGCATGGCGGGCAATGTTCGCCAGCGCTTCCTGCAGCACGTGATACAGCAGGGGGCCATGCGCGTTGCCGGCGGCGGCGTCGAGCCGGTAATCGCAGTGGCAGGCGATGCCGGTGTTGCGCTGGAAGTCCGTCAGCAAGCCCTCGCATGCCGCTTGCAGGCCGGCGTCGAGGGCGGGTGGGCGCAGGTCGTGGATAACGCTGCGCAGCGCCGCGATGCTGAGGTCGACATTGCGCGCCATCATGGCCAGTTGCCGCGCCAGCAAGGGCGTGGCGCCATGCGTGCTGGTCCGCAGCATGGCCAGGTCGATCTTCAGGGTCAGCAGATGCTGGCCCAGGTCGTCGTGGATGTCGCGCCCGATGCGCAGGCGTTCCTGTTCGCGCGCCTTGCGCTGCCCGTTGGCCAGGCGCGCCTGCTCGGCGTCCTCGCGCAACTGTTCCAGCGCCTGCAGGCGCTGTGCCAGGCGGTGCTGGCGCCATAGCAGCAGCACCAGCGCACCGAGCAGGACGGCGCAGGCCGCCGTCAGGGAGGAGGGCGCGCCTGCCGGGGCCGCCGGTCCGGCGGCATGGCCGGCGTGCAGGGAAGCGAGTGTGCCAGCCGCCAGGCAAGCCAGAATGCTCAGGCGGTATGGCGGGCGTAGCCAGCGTAGCATCATGTTCTCGCTCCCTAAATATTTTCCAACAGGCAATGTTCTTACAGAAAATATATTAACTTTGGGTTATTTATATTGTCTAAACGCAAAAGCTGCGCAGTTAAGTCTGCCAGTGTCGCTTTCTTGCCCCCGGATGGCACCGCGGCAGGTGGCGGGCACGGCATTTGCACGGGAAGTGTCGCGGCGGCATATAATAGAGGGTTGTCAATCGGCTTTTGCGGTGACGGCGCTGTGCGCCGGCGCCTGTGCGTGCGCCCTGCGCGATGTCGCCAGCCAGCTCTTAGGAAATACAGTGACTTATAGCATCAAAGAGATTTTTTACACCCTGCAGGGCGAAGGTGCGCACGCGGGCCGTCCTGCCGTGTTTTGCCGCTTTTCCGGCTGCAATCTGTGGACGGGCCGCGAAAGCGACCGCGCCACGGCCGTGTGCCAGTTCTGCGACACGGATTTCGTCGGCACGGACGGCGAACTGGGCGGCAAGTTCAAGACGCCCCGGGAACTGGCCGCGCTGATCGACAGCCTGTGGCCGGCCAGCTATGCCGCCAGCAAATACGTGGTGTTTACGGGCGGCGAGCCGCTGCTGCAGCTGGACACGGCGCTGATCGACGCCATGCACGCGGTGGGCTTTACCATCGCCATCGAAACCAACGGCACCTTGCCCGTGCCGGCCGGCGTGGACTGGATCTGCGTCAGCCCGAAGATGGGGTCGACGCTGGTCGTCCACAAAGGCAATGAAATCAAGGTCGTCATCCCCCAGTTCCAGCAAGACTTGGCCGCCTACGAAGGACTCGATTTCGACAACTTCTTCGTGCAGGCGATGGATGGCCCCCTGGCCGCGCACAACATGAAGCTGGCCATCGAGACGTGCAAAAGCAACCCGAAGTGGAAGCTGAGCCTGCAAACCCATAAACTCCTGCAAATACCTTAATACATCCCATGCTGACTATCACACGCAAGCTCGAATTCGACGCGGGCCACCGCATTCCCGACCACAAAAGCCAGTGCCGCAACCTGCACGGCCACCGCTACACGGTGGAAATCACCCTGGTCGGCAAGGTCATCGAAGCGGAAGGCAATTCCGACAATGGCATGATCATGGACTTTTCCGACGTGAAAACCCTGGCCAAGCAGCACCTGGTCGACGTCTGGGACCACGCCTTCCTCGTCTATGAAAAAGATACGGCCGTGCGCGACTTCCTGGCCAGCTTGCCCGACCATAAAACCGTCGTCATCGACCGCATCCCGACCGTGGAAAACCTGGCGCGCATCGCCTTCGACATCCTGAAAGCGGCCTTCACCGACCATTTCGGCACGGGCTTGCACCTGCATAAGCTGGTGCTGCATGAAACGCCGAATTGCTGGGCAGAAGTCACCGATGACTGAAACGCACGCCGGCGCGCAGGACGCGCGCTACATGCAGCTGGCCCTGGAGCAGGCCCAGCACGCGTGGGACCTGGGCGAGGTGCCCGTCGGCGCCGTCGTCGTCAAGGATGGGGAAGTGATTGCCGTCGGCTACAACCAGCCCATCGGCCGCCACGACCCGACGGCGCACGCGGAAGTGATGGCCTTGCGCGCGGCCGCCGAAAAGTTGGGCAACTACCGCTTGCCCGGCTGCGAACTGTACGTGACCCTGGAACCGTGCGTGATGTGCTCGGGCGCCATGCTGCATGCGCGCCTGGCGCGCGTCGTGTACGGCGCCGGCGATCCGAAGACGGGCGCCTGCGGTTCCGTGCTGAACCTGTTCGAGCAGCCGGCGCTGAACCACCAGACGGCCATCGCGGGCGGCGTGCTGGCCGACGAATGCGGCGCTTTCCTCAAGCGTTTTTTTGCCGAACGCCGCCGCGCCCAGGCCGAAGCGCGCAAGCTGGCCCATCCGCCGGCCTGACGCCACGCCAGGCAGCCCTGCCAGCCCTCCCGGCTGGCATTTTCCATAATTGTTGTGAAATAGCATCTGTCTAGACCACTTCGTCATTCTCAAATGAGAATGATTCGTGTTACAGTATTGTTTTCGCCAGCAAACTTTCCTTCTATATCGTTAACACTATCGTTATCGATCCGGGTTCAAGAGCCAGCCTTTACTCTTAAACCGGATCATCATGACTACTGTGCTTACGCAGCGCACCGCTGCACCCGTCGTATCCCCAGCTCACCTGCCTGTCCGCCGCCACAACCTGGTGCTGCGCGCCGCTTTGCTGGGCCTGTTCGCCGCACCTTTGCTGCCGGCTGTCGCGCAAACGGCCGCCATCAATGCGGGCACGGCGGCGCGGGAACCGGCCAGGCTGCCTGTCTTCCCTGCAATTGTCGTCAACGCCAAGCAGGATGAGGAGCGCCGCGCCGGCACCAGGACCGTCGTCACGGCCGACGACCTGGAACGCCGCAACGTCACCGAGATGGGCGGCATCGTGCGCTATCTGCCCCTGATCAGCGCGCCAGCGGCGGCCTCGGGCAGCGGTAGCGTATGGGATGGTTCGGGCAATACGGGCTACAACATCCGCGGCCTGGAAGGCAACCGGGTCAGCCTGGAACTCGACGGCATTGCGCTGCCAGACGCGGCGCCCAAGCCCGATGGCAATACCCTCAACGCCTTCGGCACGGGCCGCGATTACTTCGACCCGGAGACCTTCCGCGAAGTGCGCATCGATTCGGGCACGACGGCCGTCAGCGGCGCCAATCCCGGCCTGGGCGGCGGCGTGGCCTTCATCACCAAGTCGCCCGAGGATTACCTGGGCGAAGGAGTGGACCATTACGTGGCGTATAAATACGGCCGCGCCACGGCCGACCGCAGCAATGCGCATACCCTGACGGGCGCCGCCAGGATGGGTGGCATGCTGCAAGGCCTGGCCGTGTACGTGCACCGCGATGGCGAGCAGACGGGCAGCCGCGGCAGCACGCCGCCCAATCCCGATGACTGGCATTCGAACGCCTTGCTGTCCAAGCTGGTGTGGACCCTGCCAGGCGAACAAAAGCTGGACTTGACGGTCGACATGTTCGAGCGCAAGAACAAGCGCGATCTGCGCAGCAAGGTCAGCGCGTATTACCCGACCGGCGTGCAGCAGGATTCCACCACCGAGCGCACACGCGTCAGCCTGGGCCACGACGTGGTGCTCAAGGATTTCGCCCTGTTCGACCGCCTGACGTCGAAAGTGTATCTGCAGAATGCCAAAACCGATGACAAGACACAAGGTGTCTACACCTTCGGCAGCCCGGCCCGGCGCGCCATCGACACCAGCTTCAAGAACGACAGCATCGGCGTGACGTCGGAAGCGTTCAAGCAACTCAATGCGGACAACGTGCTGCTGTACGGCGTGCAGCTGGAGCAGCTGAAAACGCGCCGTCCGTGGCGCGAAGACCGTGTCATCGTGGCCACGGGCCAGCATCAGATCACCAACAAGAACCGCATGGCCGACATGGACACGAGCAGGCTGGCCCTGTACGTGCGCGACGATCTCAGTTTCAACCTGGCCGGCAAGCAAGCCGTGCTGACGCCGGGCCTGCGTGCCGACTACCGCAAGAACACGCCGAAAAACCTGCAAACCTATGCGATCGCCGTGCCGAACGCGGCCAAGGAAGTGCGTACCGAGAGCGACACCTATTTCACACCCAGCCTGAGCCTGTCCGTGGAAGTGCTTCCGCAGATGAGCGCCTACGCCACCTTCACGCGCGGCACGCGCCTGCCGACGGCGGCCGAGCGCACGGGCACCTACGATTCGTTCAGCTATACGGGCACGGGGCAGGGTTATGCCGTACTGGGCAACGCCAACTTGCGCAAGGAAACCAGCCAGGCGTATGAACTAGGCTTGAAGGGCGACGTCGTCAAGGGCTTGAGCATGCACGCTTCCGCGTACCAGACGGAATACACGGACATGGTCGACTATGTGATGCAAAAGGATGACCCGGTGAACTTCCCGACCATCACGCGCGGCTTGTTCCGTCCCGAAAATATCGGCAATGCCCGCACCTGGGGCGCCGAGCTGACCCTGCGCGCGGAACTGGGCGCCTGGGCGCCGGCCATGCAGGGATATCACGTGGACCTGGCCACGGGCGTGGCCAAGGGCCGCTCCTTCAATACCCGGACGGGCGAGAGCGGCGGCCTGAACTCGGTGGCGCCGGCCAAGTCGGCCTTGACCGTGGGCTACGACCATGCGAACCAGCTGTTCGGCCTGGCGCTGACGGCCGTGCATGCGGGTGCCAAGCAGGCGCCGGAAAACCTGCTGATCGGCGATGCGGGGCCCCTGTTTACCGTACCGTCGTACACCATCTTCGACTTGTCGACCTACTGGAACGTGCACAAGAACGCCAAGATCGTCGTCGGCGTGTACAACTTGACGGATCGCAAGTACTGGGATTACGCCGCCGCGCGCAGCCTGGCGGCCGGCACGACGGCCGCCAGCCGCGCCGAGATCGAGCGCTACGCCAAGCCGGGCCGCAACGTTGCCGCCAGCCTCAGCGTGCACTTCTGAATTTCACCGGGGAGGGGTGTTTGCCCCTCTTTTTTCCATGTTTGATTGAATGGTCTTTCTATGAAGTTATCCAAACTTGTTCTATCCCTGCTAGGCAGCCTGCTGATCGCAAACGCATACGCGGCCCCAGCCACCCTGGCGGAACGCTGGTCCGCCCTGCGCACGGAGCAGCCGAAGCTGCAGATCCGCGACGCGGCGCGCGCGCTGGGCGTATCCGAAGCGCAATTGCTGGCAACCAATCTCGGCAAGGGCGTCACGCGCCTGCAGGCCGACGGCAATCAGCCGCGCGAGATCATGCGCGCCGCGCTGGACCTGGGCATCGTACAAGCGATCACGCGCAATGAAAACGGCGTCATCGAAACGACGGGCACGGCCAGCAAGTTCAAGCAGGCGGGCGATAAATCCGGGCAGGCCGACGCCAACGACCCGGAAACGCAAGCGCGCCAGCGCAATATTGCCGGCGGCTACCTGGGCGGCCAGATCGACCTGCGCTTCCACTTTGAAAACTGGAAATACGCATTTGCCGTGGAGCAAGCGGGCCGCGATGGCAAGCCGACGCGCAGCCTGCAATTTTTCGACGCCAACGGCACGGCCGTGCACAAGATCTACCTGCGCAACGAGCCGGGCGTGGCCGTCTATGACAAATTGGTGGACAGCTTCCGCATGCCGCAGCAAAGCGCGGAACTGAACGTGCTGGCCGTGGCGCCGAAAGCGGCGGAAAAGCCCGATGCCGAGATCGACGTCAAGGAATTCCAGCTCGCCTGGAAAGACATGACGGACGTGCACCAGTTCGCGCAAATCATGCGCGAATTCCACCTGTCGCGGGAACAGGCGCTGCGCCTGGCGCCGGCCGGCGTGGTCGAGCGCGTGACGCCGCAAGCGCTGCGCACCCTGCTGGAAAACGCGGCGAAGGACAAGGTCGCCATCATGGTGTTCCTGGGCAATGAAGGCGTGACGCAGATCTATAGCGGCAAGATCGAAAAAACCATGGCCGCCGGCGGTTTCTTCAACGTGCTGGACCCGGAATTCAACCTGCACATCCGCGACACGGCCCTGCGCAGCGGTTGGGTCGTCAAGCGCGGCGGCGTGACGTCCGTCGAGTTCTTCGACAATGACGGCACGCAAGTGGTCTCCTTCTTCGGCGTGCGCGAACGGGGCAAGCCGCAGCCGCAAAGCTGGGTCGACCTGGCTGATTCCTTGCCTAAAGCCAAGTAAATAGCCGCACCGTTGCCGCCCGGCGTACCGGCGCGGCAACACTTGAGTTGGACTTTCGCATGAGTCGTGATGGCAAGATCACAATAGTGGTATGCTGACTCCAAGGCCGCAGCGATCGTGCCTGCGTGCTGGTTCCTGGAAGAGAGGCAATCATGGCAACCATCATGGCGAACGGCCTCAACATAGCTTATGAAAGCCACGGCGACCCCAACGATCCGTGCGTGCTGCTGGTCATGGGCCTGGGCATGCAACTGATCGCCTGGCCGGCGGACTTCGTCGAAGGCATCGTCGAGCAAGGTTTCCGGGTGCTGCGTTTCGACAACCGCGACAGCGGCCTGTCGAGCAAGATGGCGCTGGCGGGCAAGCCGTATCTGCCGCTGGCCTACGTGAAAAACCTCGTCGGCTGGCCCCTGAAAACTTCCTACACCCTCACCGACATGGCGGACGACGCGCTGGGCTTGCTGGCCGCCTTGCGCATTGCCCAGGCGCACGTGATTGGCGTGTCGATGGGCGGCATGATCGCGCAAGTGATGGCGGCGCGTGCGCCGCAGCAGGTGCTCAGCCTGACCTCCATCATGTCGAGCAGCGGCCGGCGCGGCTTGCCCGGTCCCACGCGGGCCGCGCGCAACGCCTTGCTGCAACGTCCGAAACGCAATGCCAGCCGCGCCGAACTGATGGCGCACATGGCGGCCACCGTGCGCGTCATCGGCAGTCCCGCCTATCCCGTGTCGGAAAAACTGCTGTACCAGCGCATCGAGGCGGCCCTGGAGCGGGGCAGTTGCCCGGAAGGCGTGGCGCGGCAAATGGTGGCCATTGCCGCCTCGGGCGAGCGCACGGCCTTGTTGCCGAGCATTAGCTGCCCGGCGCTGGTGATCCATGGCGCGGCCGACCCCCTGATCCCCGTCGCCTGCGGCATCGATACGGCGGCGCTGATTCCCGGCGCCCGGCTCGAAGTGATCGAAGGCATGGGGCACGACATGCCGCCGCAGCTGATCGAGCGCCTGCTCGCCTTGATCGATGTGCATCTGCAAGGTAAGATGGCGCCCCAGATGCGCTCCCAGCCAGCCTAGGTGCGCCCATTCTTGTTTACGTGCGGACATATGTTGAAGACACCTGAGATTGGCATCGCCATCGTCGCGCCGGGCGGTTGTGCGCCCGACGAAGCGGCGCTGGCGCGCGGCATCGCCCGCTTGCAGGCGCAAGGCGCCACCGTCCACAATTACTACGACCCCGAGCACACCTTCCAGCGCTTCGGCGGCACGGATGGGGGCCGCCTGGCGCAGCTGAACGCGGCCGCCGCCGACCCGGACGTGCAGGTGGTGATCGCCTTGCGTGGCAGTTACGGCATCAGCCGCATCCTGCCTGACATCGATTTCGACCGCATGGCCGCCAGCCGCAAATTGTTTGTCGGCTACAGCGATTTCACGGCCTTTCACATGGGCTTGCTGGCGAAAACGGGCCGCGCCAGCTTCGCCGGCCCCATGCTCTGCGACGATTTCACCCGCGACGAGCCCGAGCAATTTACGCTCGATCAGTTGTGGTCGTGCCTGGCAGGCCCCACGCACACGGTCACGGGCGCGTCCGCTGGCAATCCGCAGGTCGAGGTGACGGGTAAATTATGGGGCGGCAACCTGGCCATGCTCGTGCATCTGCTCGGCACGCCGTATTTCCCGCAGGTCGACGGCGGCATCTTGTTCCTGGAAGACGTCAACGAACACCCGTACCGGGTCGAGCGCATGCTGCTGCAATTGCTGCACGCGGGCGTGCTCCAGCGCCAGCAGGCTGTGGTGCTCGGTGACTTTTCCGCCTATAAATTGAGCCCGATGGACAAGGGCTACGATTTCGACGCCATGCTGGCCTATGTGCGCCAGCGCCTGCCCGTGCCCGTGCCCGTGCTGACGGGGCTGGAATTTGGCCACATCCGCCGCCGCGTCACCTTGCCCTTCGGCGGCCACGCGCGGCTGCAATCGGATGCGTCCGGCTTCAGCCTGCAGGTGAGCGATTACCCGACCCTGGCGCGCCCCTGAACGCCGCCTTGGACTCCATGCACGCCAAGCCCGGCAGGTTGCCGCAGCTCGACGTGCTGCGCGGCATCGCCGTGTTTGGCATCCTGCTGGTGAATATCTGGAGCTTTGCCTGGGGCAGCCTGTCCCTGCGCTATGGCACCTTGCCGGCGCAGCCGCCTGTGCTCGACCAGCTCGTCATTTTTGGCGTGGCGGCGCTGGCGCAATTCAAGTTTTACCCCATCTTCGCCTTTCTGTTCGGCGCCGGCTTTGCCTTGCAGACACGTTCGCTGCGGCGCCAGCTGGGCAGCTGGGAGCAGGCGCAAGCGGCCTACCGGCGCCGGCTGCGCTGGCTGCTGACCTTCGGCCTGCTGCATGGCTTTCTGATCTGGAGCGGCGACGTGCTGACCTCGTATGCCGTCGCCGGCATGCTGGTCCTGCCCTTGGCATCGGCCAGGCTGAGCCGCGTGCGCAACCGCGCCTGGCTGGTGGCAGGCTGTTTTTTGCTGTTCATGTGCTTGCTGATTCCCGGAAGCCAACAGGGCAGCGCGCCGGATATCGCGCGCGAGCTGCAAGCCTTTGCGGACCGCCACGCCATCTACACGCAAGGTGGCGCATGGGCCGTCGCCAGGCTGCGCGCCAACGATTTCCTCGTCTCCTTGCTGTATGCCGCCGTCATGCTGCCGCATATCATCGTGCTGTTTTTGCTGGGCATCTTGTCCGTGCGCTGCGGTTGGCTGACGCGGCCGCACCGTCACTTGGTCCTGTGGCGCCGCGTGCGTGCCGTGGGACTGGGCGCGGGCTTGCCGTTCAACCTGCTGGCGGCGGGCGCCATCGCGTGGCAAGTGGCCGATCCGTATCAAACCGTGTTCGACACGGCGCTGTTCGAGGTGGGCCTGTTCGCCGGCGGCCCCGTGCTGGCGGCCGGCTATGTGGCCGCGCTGATGCTGGCCGGCCCCTTCCTGCTGCGCTGGCTGGGCGCATGGCTGGCGCCTGTGGGACGCATGGCGCTGAGCAATTATCTGCTGCAATCGCTGATCGGCACCTGGCTGCTGCAGGGGCCGGGCCTGGGCTGGGGCGCCACCTTGCGTCCGGCCGAAATGCTGGGCCTGGCGCTCGTGATCATGGCGGCGCAGGTGCTATTGAGCCGTTACTGGCTGCGCCGTTTCAGGCAGGGGCCCATGGAAGCGCTGTGGCGCCGGCTGGCGCGCCTGCCTTAATCCGTATCCCAGTCGAAGGTGCTTTGCGCCGCGGCCGGTGGCGCCGCTTTCGGCTTGGCGGACGGCACCAGGGGATTGTCGACGGCATGCCATTCGAACAGGTCCACGTCGAGCATGCAGGTGCGCGCCAGGTGCAGCGCTTGCTCGGCAGTGAGCGCGGGGTCGAGCCAGCGGCGCGCGTCTTCCCGGCTGACGGCCACGGGGCGGCGGTCGTGGATATCGACCATGCCGCCCAGGCTGTCGGCCGTCACCAGCACGAAACCGGCTTCTTCGCGGTTGAACTTGTAGGGACCGAACTGGGCCAGCGCCAGCAGGAACAGTGGCTCACGGTCCTTGCGGTGGATATGCCATGGCTGCTTGCTGCCTTTCTCTCCCGTCCACTCATACCAGCCGGAAACACAGACGATGCCGCGCCCCGCGCGCAGCAAGGGCTTCCAGTAGGCGCCAGCCAGTTTTTCCAGGCGGGCATTGATGGCGATGGGGATTTTTTTCTTGCCGGGGGCGGGCACGGCTTGCGCGGCCCAGGCGGGGCGGTAGCCCCAGAAGACATCATCGACCCGGTGCACGCCATCCTCGATGTGCAAGATGGGCCGGTAAGTGCCGGGCGCGACGTTCAGGTGCGGCTCGGCCTCGCTGTCGAACACCGCGTCGGTCCAGCCGAAGGACGACGCCAGCACGCGCGCCGTGTCATTTTGATCGAATCGTCCACACATGCTGAAATCATACCCGATCGCCTGGCGCCACGCGGGCCTGCGCGTGCGCGCTTCCTGTGTGTGATCAAACGTACAGACTGCGGGCGGCAGGCGGCGCACAGTGGAGGCCAGTCAGGTTCCTGACGCTATCTTGATATAGGAGGAATTATGTCTTTTGACAATCCCACCATCCACAAAGGTTTTACCATCAGCGCCACGGCCAGCCAGCGCCGCGATGGCCGCTGGGTCGGCTCGTATGTCAGCCAGAACCAGGCGTGCGGCGCGTACGCGGACACTTGCGATTATGACGATTGCAGCAATGAAAAAGAGGCGCAGCAACTGGCGCTGTCCGTCGGCTGGCGTTTGGCCGATGGCATGCCGCTACGCTGACGGCCTTGGCGCGACGGTGTCAGCGCTTGCGCCGCAGGGCCAGCAGCAAGCCTGCGAACGGCAGCAGCAGGGCGGCGCCGAGGCGTACGGAGGTCAGGGAAGCGATCTCCACGCCCAGCACATGGGGCAAGGCCAGCAGCAACAGGGGAGCGGGCACGGCAATCGCGAAGAAGAACAGGTACCACGAGTAGCCATTTTTCTTGGCCAGCAGGGCGATCAGCGCGCAGCCGACCAGGAAGAGCAGCGGTAAATTCACAAATTCCATGGTTCTGAATGTTCATCCGGGAAAGCGCGTCATTATACGCGCCACCCCGGGTGGCTGCCTGGGCTTGTCAACATCAATTGCCGACGAAATCCGGAGGCCGTGGCGCCTGCGTGCCCGCCAGTGGCGCGTCGGCCGGCAGCAGCGCCTTGATGGCGCCGTTATAGATGAGTTCCTGGGCATACGCCGACGCCTCGATCAAGGCCGCATGCACGGATTTGAAACTGCTCGGCGTTTCAATCAGCACGGGCTTGGCGTACACCTGCAAGGTATCGCCGCGCCTGCTGATCAAGATCATGCCCCGGTAGCGCCCATCCTTCTCCAGCGCCCCCGTCACATGAAATTCGTAACCCCTGATCTGGTGTTTTTGATCCTGTTCCATGTCTCCCGCCTCCCATTCCATTGTCACGGCATCGGGCCATCAATTCGATAGGAACAGCAGAGTGTTTGATATGGATCAATACGTTCGCTGAAAGCGTTCACCTAGCGTATCGACGCTTGGCGCAAGCGTAGCGAGCGGCGGTGATTTGTGGCTGAGAAGCGCAACCGTACTCTAGTACGGTGAGCATCGCCAGCCGCAAAGCGCCCCGCGCAGTAGCTTGCGGCAAGCGCCATCACCCAGCGCGAATGGCGCGGATTTGCTGGGCCGTTTCCTCGATCTCGCGGTACGCCTCCTGGATATAGCCATGGATCGGATGCGCATCCATCCATTCATAATAGGCGCGCTCGTCGTGCTTGATGGCGAAGGGAATGTGGCGGTCTCGTATCGATTCAGCCGTTTCGCGCACCAGCGAGGCAAAAAGCAGCTCCAGAGTTTCCATGATGGTCACCTTGCGAGACAGGAATGCAGAGCATTGAATGTAGCACAAAGCGCGCCGCCAGCCATGCCGCTGCCTGAGCCGTGCGCGCCTCCTGGCGGCCCCGTCTTCAGGCCGGGTGGCCGAGATGTTCGTACAGGATCACGCAGCCGATGACGATCAGTACCAGACCACCGACCAGCTCGGCGCGCCGGCCCGCCACCGTGCCCAGCACGCGGCCCAGCATCACGCCCAAGGTCACCATGACGAAGGTGGAAAAGCCGATGGCGGCCGCCGTCACGACAATATTAGCGCCCAGCAAGGCCAGGCCCGCGCCGACCACCATGGCGTCGATGCTGGTGGCCAGGCCGGTCACGGCCAGCACCCAGAACGAGTGCGATTGCGCCGGCGCTTCGTCCTCGTCGGCGTCGCCCAGGGCGTTGCGTATCATCAGCAAGCCGATGATGCCCAGCAGGCTGAACGCGATCCAGTGATCCCACGCTTCCACGTAGGGCGCTGCCACGCTGCCCAGGGCCCAGCCGATGATGGGCGTGATGGCTTCGATGACGCCAAAGATCAGGCCCGTGCGCAGCGCCTCGCGCCATTGCGGCTTGTGCAGGGCGGCGCCCTTGCCCACGGCGGCCGCGAAGGCATCGGTGGACATGGCAAGCGAGAGGGCGGCGGTGGCGGCGAAATTCATCGTTGGCTTTCTGGGGAACCTGGCTGGGATGGATAGTTACAAACTATAAACCCGGCGATTTTACCCCAGGTACAGCACCACCAAGGAAGCGGCCAGGCAATACGCGCCAAAGAAATGCCAGCGCCCCTGTTCCAGCCAGCGCGACAGCCAGCGCAGGGCCAGCAAGCCGGCCAGGAAGGACAGCAGCATGCCCAGCAGGCTGGGTCCCAGCAGGTGCAGCAGGCTGCTGCCGTGCTCCAGATGGTCGAGGCTGCCATTTGCCGCGGCCTGATAGAAGCGCCAGCCTTCCTTGACCAGCACGGCGGGCGTCAGCACGACGGCCAGGGCGAAGCTGAATTCCTCGGCGCGGCGCTGCGGCACGCCCATGGCGATGCCCGTTGAAATGGTGGCGCCCGAGCGGGAAAAGCCGCGGAAGGGCAGGCACAGGCCCTGTACGGCGCCGATCACCATCGCCTTGCCGATGGACAAGGTGCCATGCTGGCGCGCCTGCAGCCGCGACGAGGCGATGATCAGCACGCCGGCGGCGGCCAGGGCGGCCGCCATCAGTTTTGCGTTACCGAACAGGTGTTCGATTTCAAAGCCGGGGGCATCCTTGCTCATGACGTGCGTAATGCCCTTCAGCAAGCCGAAGCCGACGAGGCCCGTCAGGGCCGTGGCGGCCGCGAGCAGCAGGACATTGCTGCGGAAGGCGCTGGCCGAACTGAAATACGTGGCGCGCCAGGATTTCCAGAAATACACGATGACGGCGAACATGGTGCCCGTGTGCAGCATCACCAGCAGCATGGTCAGCTCCGGCGAGGTGGGATCGAGGCCCATCAGTTTTTCCGCCATGATGACGTGGGCGGAGCTGGAGACGGGCAGCAGTTCGGCGAAGCCCTGGACGATGGAAAGAATAAGTAGTTGCAAAAAACTCATGGATATCGGTACTCGGCGGGGGAAGAAGGTGGCCGATTTTACCCGCCAGCTGCGGCGGGCACGCCCCGCGCCAGATTACAGTTTGTCCATGTTGGCGCTGGCGAGCACGACGCCCAGCGCCATCAGGATCGCGCCGATCAGCCGGTCGATGGTGCGCTGCTGCCTGAGCAGGCGGGAGCGAAAGCGTGCTTGGGAGAAAAAGAGGGCGACCAGGGCAAACCAGAGCAGGTGGATGGCGGACATGCACAGCCCGTAGCCGAACTGGATGGTCAAAAGCGTGCCGGGCTGCACCACCTGGGTATAGGTGCTGATGACAAACAGGGTCGTTTTTGGGTTCAGGGCGTTGGTCAGAAAGCCGTTGAGCAAAATTTGCCGCTGGGGCACGGGGGCGCCGCCATGCAGGTCGATGACGAGTCCGGCGCGGTTGGCCCAGGTTTTCCAGCCGATCACGGCCAGGTAGAGGGCGCCGGCCAGCTTGATCGCCGTAAATATGGCAGGCGAACCGGCGATGAGCAGCGCGACGCCAAACATCGTATAGCACACGTGCACCTGCACGCCCAGCGCGATGCCGAGCGCGGCCAGCAGGCCGGCGCGGCGGCCATGCAGATAGCTGGCGCGCGTGACCATCGCGAAATCGGGGCCGGGGACGATGGAGGCCAGCAGGGTAATCAGGGCAACGGCAAGCAATGCAATCATGTGTCTTCCTTGGACGGTGGTGGCGCCCGCATGGCAATCGGTGACGATTTCTCGCCTGTGCGGCAAGGGTACGGCGCGCATGCGGGCTGCCGGAAGACAAATTATCCCTATAATGGCGGGGGATGAATAACGATGATATCTTGCGGATATGTGTGAGAAAAAATGACAGATCATGACTAGGCAGGCGGCGCTCGGCACCTTGCGCTTCTTCGAGGCTGCGGCCAGGCTGGGCAGTTTCGTCCAGGCCGCTGACGAGCTGCACGTCACGCACGGGGCGGTCAGCCGGCAAATCCGCCTGCTGGAAACGTCGCTGGGCACGGCCCTGTTCGAACGCCGCAACCGTGGCGTGTTCCTCACGCTCGCGGGCGCGCAGCTGCGCGATGCCGTGCAGCTGGCGTTCGAGCGGCTCGACGCCGCCCTCGAGGCCGTGCGCCAGCCGGTGCGCCAGGGGCCGCTGGTGGTGTCGTGCGAGCCGACCATCGCCATGAAATGGCTGATTCCGCGCCTGGGCGACTTTTACCGGCGCCATCCCGAGGTGCAGCTGCACCTGTTCGCCTCGGGCGGGCCGGTGGCGTTCCAGCGCGACGCCGTGGACGTGGCGTTGCGCCGCAACGACTTTCTGTGGGATGCGGGCTTGCATGCGGAACAGGTGTGCGATGAATGGATCGCGCCCGTGTGCGCGCCGGCCCTGCTGCGGCGAGGCCGGCTGGACCTGTCCGCGCAGCGCCTGCTGCACACGGCGTCGCGCCCGGCCGCCTGGGAGCACTGGCGCGCGGCCGGCGCGCACGCTGGCGGCGGCCAGGGCGACAGCCAGACCTACGAGCACTTCTATCTGAGCCTGCAAGCCGCCTGCGCCGGCCTCGGCGTGGCCATCGGCTCCGTTTTCATGGCGCGGGAAGACCTCGACAGCGGGCGCCTGGTCGCGCCCTTCGGCTTCCGGCGCGACGGCAGCGGCTATTTCCTGCTGTCGCCGCTGCCCTTCGACGGCGACGCGCGCCGCACCACCTTGCTGCACTGGCTGCGCGAACAGATGGCGCAGGCGCTGCCGGCGCCGTAACCGTCCCGCTTATTGCGGCGGCGTGGCCGGCTTGAAGACGGCGCGGAAAGCCTTCAATGCGGCCGGATGATAGATCGTGCCATGGGTTTCGGCCGGCATTTTTTCCACATGCCATTGCAAGCCGGGCGGCGCCTGTTTTTCCAGCACGTCGGCCAGGCGCTGCACTTCCACGGCGATGCCCGCTTCGCTGCTGGACGCCAGGTACAGGTCGCGCTTGCCTGGCTTGCCCTTGGTCAGCAGGGCCGCCGCCTCGCGCGGCAGGGCGCCATGGTTCCACCACAGGCTGGGGTCGAACGCCAGGTAATGGTCGAACAGCTGCGGTTCCAGCAGATAGGTTTCCACCACGAACAGGCCGGCCAGCGATTCGCCGACGATGGCCGTCTCGCCCGTCGTGCGGTAGCGGCGTTTGACTTCCGGCATCAGCTCATCGCGGATGAAGCCCCGGTAGGCTTGCGAGCCGCCCACCACGGGGGCGATCTTGCGGTCTTGCGCATTTTCGGTCGGCCCCGTCAAATCGCGCCGGCGCTGCGTGTTTTGCATGCCGACCAGCATGAAGGGACGCATCGTGCCATTCGCCACCGACACTTGCAGCAAGCCGGCCACGTGTAAAAAGTCTTCGGCCACGCCGCCGTCGGGCATGTACAGCACGGGCAGCGCTGCGTCGGGCGGGGTATCCCAGGCGCGCGCCATGTACACGTTGATGTGGCGCTTTTCCTGCAGCGCCCGCGAATCGATGATGAAGCTTTCGCCGATGACGAGCGGCGTTGCCGCGCTGGAGGGCGCGGCAGTGGCGAGATGGAGGGGGCTGGACAGCAGCAGGGCGGCGGTGAGGTGCAGAGCAAGGCAAGAGCGGCGCATGGTTTCCTGTGATAAGTAAGTTGGATCGATGGCATGTACTCGTATAGACATGCCATCGAGCAATTCTATCTCATCTTTCTTGTCTTTGATGCAGCCTTACTTGATCGTCAAGAGTTTTCGCCCGCGCACGATACCGGCCTTGTCGATCGTGTAGGCGACCAGCAGGGCGCCATCGTCGGCGCAGGCATGGCAGCTTTTCAGGGGCGTGGAAAACAGCACACTCTGGCCGCCATCGCCGGTGGCCGTGCTGCCGATGAAGTCGGCGGGCGCGAACGGCACGGCGTCCGGATGGGCTGCCGTAAACGCGCGCCAGGCGGGCGTGGCGCGGTCTTCCTCGCGCACGGCGTCCTCGTCGACGTCGATGGCGGCGCCATCGCTGCCGATCAGCAAGCTGCCTTCATTCGTGTTGGCGCGAAACGGATAGGTGACGGTGGCCAGGGCCGCCTTGCCCAGCGGGCGCCAGGCGGAAATGAAACCGGCCTTGTTCGCCTTGACGAGCATGGTGGCGGCGGCGATGGCTTGCGGGCGGGCGCCGCTGCGCTGCATGGTGCGCAGCAGGCAGACGTCGGGCGCGGTGGACGACTCTTCGCTGCGGCAGGCCGACAGCGAGCGTTCCTGCCACACGGCGCGCGCGTCGATGGGGCCTGTCGCTTGGGCATGGACGGCCTGCGCGGTCGCCAGGCTGGACAAGGCCAGCAGGGCGCTGCCGACGACATGGCGGGAGAGTGACGTGAGCATGGGGAATCCTTTCAGTGCGGGAAACAATGTATCGTCACCGATTATAGAAGGTGGGCCGTGCCCGCCCGCGCACCGCAGGCCCGTTCAGCGCTTCTTGGCCGCCGCCTGGCGCAGGGCCTTCGCTTCCTGCTTGTTGGGGATGTGCGGGCGCGTGGCCAGCTCCGCCTTGACGGCGGCGATGGCGGCGCCGAACAGCTGTTCGGCCTGCGCTGGGCTGGCGCCCGCATAGTGCTGCTGGTTGGACTGGGCGGCGCGCAGCCGGCGCAGCAGCGCTAGCAATTGCTTGCCGTGCAGGGCAGGCAAGTCCTGAGCCAGCACTTGCGCGCCCAACGTGACCTCCATATGGTCGGGGGCGAGCAGGCGCAGCAAGGCCAGGCCTGCGGGCTGCGGTACCGGAGTGACTTTGTTCATCCAGCCATTCTAAACGAGGCGAGGATTACAGGTATTCCCAGATTTCATCGAAGGTTTCGCGCGCGAAATCGTTGCGCCAGGCTTCCGAATTCTTTTCGCGGCTGACGGCAAACACGGCGCGCCATGTCTGTTTCGGCGAGCTCGTGTAGGTTGCGGCGATCTTTTGCAGGCCGGCCTTGCATTGCTCGACCTTGCAGCCGCTCTTCGCCAGTTGCTGGGCGGCAGGCGCCCACGCCACCGGTACCTTGACGACCTGGCATTCGAAGCTGACGGCGGCCGTCTGCATGCCGTTTTCCACCGTCACCGGGTCCGCCTTGGTGGCCTGGCATGCGGCGCCGTTCTTGGCGGCGATGACGTTCGCCGCCAGCAGTTCGGCGGCCGGCGTCACGGCCGCGCGCATGGCAGCCGGGAACATGTCGGCGATCAGCTTGCCGGTTTCCGCTGGAAACTGGGCGTTCGCCTCCTTCAAGTCGCTGTACGACGCGTATTCGGCGCTCTGGTGGCCCGCCAGGCGGGTGGGGCGCAGGTAGGCGTTGAGTTTGGCGACGCTGGCTTCATCCTGGTTGATGATGGTCTTGATGTACAGGTTGGCCACGTCCAGCGGCGCCAGTTCCACGGCGGCGGTCTCTGCGGCGATGGCGGGCTGGGCCAGCGCCAAGGTGGCGGCAAAGCTTGCTGCCAGCAGGGCGGTGCGCGATGTTTGTTGTGCTTGATGCATGTATTTTCTCCACGATTCAATGTCAGGCGCCAAAAGATGCCTCAAGGCAACTCTGGCGCCGCGCATTATATATGGTGAAAGTCATAACGTTGCGCACATTAGGCGTCGGCCTTGCTGGCCGCTGCCAGCAGGGCCAGCAGCAGCTCCCTGCGCCGGCCTTGCGCCTTGCGCGCCAGGGCCGCCAGCTTTTCCAGCTTGCCCCAGATCGGATACAGCATGTGCTCGACCAGATAGCCTTCCAGGCCCTGCAGTTGCTGATGGAACAGCTCCAGTTTCTCAACGTCCTCCAGTTCCGCCTGGATTTTCACTTTGGCGTTATCCGTGCACGCGCGCAGGCAGGTTGCCAGCACGGGAATGGACGCCGTGGTCACGCCATGTCGTTCGGCAAACGCGGCCGTGAACTGGTCTTGCACGCACTGGTGTTCCTCGTCGACGTTGGCCATGTAATGCTGTACCAGGGGGAAATAGCGTGCATCGAGCAAGCCCAGGCCAAACACGGCATAGCTGCCCGGCATGCAATTCTTTTCGCCTTCCGTGTCGGCATAGAATTCGAACTCTTCGATGGCGGCGCGCGCATACGCTTCCAGCTGCGGCTGCAGGGCAGGCCAGGCGAGGGCGTTGGCAAAGAAGCGGTGCGTGTCGGATTTCGCCAGTCCCTTGACCGGCAAATAGGTCTTCACCTTGGATTTGAGCTTGATCTGGTAGCTTTTCGGAAAACCATTGTTCAGCAAATGCGTGATGAAGGCCAGCGCCTGCGCATACGCGTCGGCTTCTTCCCGGGCAATCGTGATGCTGATGGTGGCAAACACGTCGTTGGCGCGGCATTCCAGCAGCGCATTTTTCACGTGGATATCGGCATCGGGGAAGGTGCCGCTGCCTTCCTTGAGCATGCGCACGGCCCGTTCGCTGCCCAGTTCGCGCGCGATTTCCAGGAATTTCAGGCCTGTCGACTTGGCGTAGCTCGGTTCGTGGCGCAATATCATGACGGCGCCGTACAGCAGCAGGTCGATAGGCGCCAGCGCTTGCGCATCGGGCGCCGCGCCCGCTTTCAAGCTGTACTCCGTGCCGCGGTAGCTTGATGTTTGCACGTCGTAGAACTGCGGCAGGAACTGTTTTTCCGCCCAGGCCGACACGGCCCGGATGATGTCGCCGCGGTGTTCGGCCAGCGCTTGCGGCCGCGACTTGTTCAGTTGTTCGATGCGCTCGAATTGCGCGATCGTCCAGGCGATATCAGGCTGCGGGAACAGATAGGGATCGAGCAGGTGGCGCGTCAGGAAGAAGGTTTCCAGCTTTTTTGTCGGCCTGCTGCCGCGCTCGAGTTTTTGCGTGATGTAGGTGTGTATGCGCGCGAGCAAGGCCTGGCGCTTGCCTTCGTTGACATGGTCGATCAGGGTCAGGTGCAGCTTGCCCTGTGCCGTCTGGAACTTGCCGCGAAAGCTGAAGCGGTAGTCGATCAGGGGCGTGTCGGCCAGTTCCTCCAGCTTCGCCTGCACCATGGCAGCGAGCTGGGGCGCGATGGTGTCGCGCACAACGGCTGCATCGAGGCGTGATGGCGTCCTCGGTGTGAACTCATCGGTATCAGTCAGCTGGAAGTCATCGGCCGTAGTGCGTCCGGGTTTATAGTCGAGCAAGAAATCATTGAAGATACCCATCTGCAAGGTGGTCCGGTTGGCGGCTTCTTCCAGGTCGGTGCGCCGCAGGCGCTCGGCAAACCATGCTTGCACTGCCGCCATCATTTCCGCCGTCGCCTGTTCTTGCAGTGTGTCCATCGTTTTTTGCCTCTCCATTCATATTGTCCTTGCGCTAATTGCGCGCCGCAGTATAAAACATGCGGCCGCGGCACGCCGCACGCAACGGCGCCGCTTTTGTATTTCCGCACAGATCGTCAAGTAAATGCAGGTATGGCTGGACGGAAATGTTACATCTGGGTATTCTGCGCATGATACTTATTTCTATACAGAAAAAGGTAAGAGGGCGGTGCGTGCCGGCGGGAACGCCGCGCGCGCTGCCACGCAAGGTCAGGCATGCAAAGGTGAAGTCGTCCGCCAGCTGAGCGAAACGTTGTGTTTCGGCTCGCGGCGGGCAGGGAACAGTGCTGTCATCTTTAAAATAGTAGGAGAGGTTGCTCATGGATGCAGAAAAGGATGTTGTGTACGGTACAGAAGATTTGTTGATGAGTTTGTGCAACTCGGTGGTTCGGGTGCTCAACGTGGCAACGCAAAGCAAGGTCAATTATTCGGGCATGGTGCAGCGCATCACCAAGACCGGCCTGAAGCCGGACATCGGTTGCTTCGTGATGTTCGATGGCGGTTTCACGGGCCTGGTCGTGCTCAATTTTGCCGCCGATACGGCGATGGAAATCTACGAGCGCTACATGTTGCATATGGGTATGCCGAAGTCGGAGCTGGCCAGCTTCTACACGTCGGACGAAGTGTCGAACATCATGGGCGAGCTGATGAACCAGATCGTGGGCGACTTCACGGGCAAGGTGCGGCGCGAATTGCAAACGAATATCACCCAGAGCCAGCCGAAGATGCTGGTGCTGAACAAGCAGGTGATGCTCAGCGTCGACACGCCGCTGGATCGTCCGGAAATGCGCCGCGTCACTTTCTATACGGAAAAGAACAATATTTTCTACCTGGAATTGGCGATCGACCGTACCGAGTTCATCAAGTTGCATGATTTCGATTCGCGCGAAGTCGATGCCGACTCGCTGATGGATACGGCATATGCGAACCGCGAACGGGACGCCGCCCCGGCGCCCGCGGCGGAAGCGGAAGACGACGACAACGCCGACCTGCTCAAGTCGCTGGGCATGTAAACAGTTGTCGCCTGCAGCCTACAGGGTCTTGCTCATGAATATGCGGCTCGTCCCTTCGGGACTGCAGGCGATGTCGCCGAAGCGGCGCCAGCCGCGCCGCTCGTAAAATTCGGGCGCCTGGAAACTGAGGGTGTACAGCACTGCCGAGGCGCAGCCGCGCCGGCGTCCCTCTGCCTCGAACTGCGCCAGTATCTGGCTGCCCAGGCCCAAGCCGCGCATGGCCGCAGGCAAATAAAACAAATCGAGAAACAGCAGGCCCAGCGAGGTCCGGCCCATGGCGCCGCCCAGCACGCGCTGGCTGTCGCGGTCGCGCACGACCACGCTCAATACCTGCCTGTCGCTATAGCCGGTAATGGCATCGTTGTAGGCATTCAAGCCCTCGAGGATGGTTTGCTCGACTTCCGCGTCAATCGTGGCGCTGACGCGGATGGTGTAGGGCGAGTCGTTGTGCGGATATGCTGGCATGCTGACAGGGTGAGAGTGATTGACTGTATAAATATACAGTATTTTTCCTGTCCGCGCCCGTTTCATGGCGGCAATGTCAATGTTTCCATCCTGCGCATGCCGACCATGCCGCTCTGCTGGCTGTCATCGAGCGACCAGTATTCAAACGCATAGGCATAACTGCCGTCGATGAGGGTCAGGCTTTCCTTCTGGCGCCCGCTGGGCGCCTTGTAATACAGGCGCCGCGCGGGCCTGCCATCGACCGTCTGGCTGAACGCTTGCGGCGACACGCTGGCGCGTTTGCCCGTCTTGCCCGCCATCGACATGGCCGTGATCGTCACGTAGGCACGCTCTGGGCAGCGGGCCAGCAGGTGGGCGCCGCTCAGGACGGTGGGCTGCGCCCGATCCAGTGGGTAGCCGAACGGCTGCACGCCGACAATATCGCGGCAACCCATCTGCCGCGCCAGGGCCGTCAGCGTGGCCGGATCGAGCGCGCTGGTATGGTGTTTGTCGGCGGCCTGCGCCTGGCCCAGCGCCAGGCGGCGTTCCAGTTCGGCCAGCGAGATGTCGCTGGGCACGGGCAGCGGCGCGGGGGCGTCGGGATCGGCGGCGCTGGACGTTTCCGCCTGCATGCGCGCGGCAACGGAGTGGCTGCGCTCGGCGGCGGTCCCGCCGGAGGCCTGCGCGGATGGCGCGGCGCAGGCCAGGGCGAGTGTCATGGCCACCGCTGAGGCTGTGTATGTCGGCATGAAGTCTCCTGCAATCTGTTAGCGAATGACGCGCATTGTGTATCAGATTGCTTGCGCATGCGCGCTACTATCAGCGTGCTGCCATCGCCGACGCGATCTCGATCGAACTCAGTTTCCAGCCCCACACGCCATGGCGCAGCAGGACCAGCGCGCCTTCCTGCGCATTGCCGTCCTTGGCCCGCACGACGAAGGTGTTCAGGCCGGCATAGCTTGCGGAATAGTCGGCCTTCTTGCGCGCTCCCTCGGCGGGCGCATCCGCACTCGCGTCGGCATCCGCCTGCGGGCCGACGGCGCTCTTGTTGACCAGCGCCACCACGCCGGCGGGCGAGACCATGGTGTCGACCATCTTGCCCAGCATGGCGCTGGCGATCGACTGGCCCAGCGCGGCCAGCGGATTGCCGCTGCCGGCGGTCGCCTCGATGCTGCGCGCCATGCTCGTTTCCAGTTGCGTCTTGACGCTGGCGCGCAGGGCGGGGAAGTCCACGTGCGCGGCCAAGGCCTCGGCATTGCGCTCGGCCAGCGCGATCTTGATCTGATGCAAGGCATAGTACGGCGACGCGTAGGCGGTGACAGCGACGGCGATGACGGCCGCAGTGGCGGCGATGGTGATTTTTTTCAAGTGATGCCTGTGAGGTGAGTAGTACTGGACGTGCGTGTCGCACTATTTTACCGCGCGCCTGGCGGCGCGGTGCCTGATGGCGTGTCTTGCAGACCCGGTCGTGTTGCACGGCGCTATCGGGTCGCAAGTGATGCGCTTGCCATATCCGGCCTGGCGACGGCGGTGCGCCTGTGCGCCAGCCTGAGGGGAGCGAGCCCGGGATTATGGCTTGCCTGGAATTGACCCCGGTGTCTGCAGGGACTCGAGGAATTCCTTGGTATCAATGTTTTTTGCATCCGAGCCGCTGCCGCAATTCTTGGCGATCCATGTGCCGAGCGAGGCGGTGGAGCCGGATTTGCATTTGACGGCGGCAAGTTTGGGCGCGCCGTCGGCCGCAGCGGGTTCGGGAGCCGCGCAGCCAGCCAGCGATAATGCGGAAATGCTGATCAATAAATAAGGGTAGCCAGAAAACAATTTCATGCTTATTACCTTTCGTGATGATACACACTCGTTAAATGGGACGAGTTGATTGTAACGAAACATAGATTATTTACTATGTTTTTTTTCGGGCAATGTTGCGCCAGCGGCTAGTGGTGTTGTTTGATGGAAATGCCAGACATCGGCGCGACGCACCATGTTGCTTCCTGCCTGCGCTCAGCGGCTGTTTAGCCTGGTCGCTATAGAGCGATGGGGGTGGGTGCTGTATAATGGGAGAAAAGTACCTAACTACCTGTTTTCACTGGATAAAGACCTAAATACTAATGCTCTCTACCGCTAACATTACGATGCAGTTTGGCGCCAAGCCATTGTTTGAGAATATCTCCGTCAAGTTCGGCGACGGCAACCGCTATGGCTTGATCGGCGCGAACGGCTGCGGCAAGTCGACGTTCATGAAGATCCTGGGCGGCGATCTGGACCCGTCGGGCGGCAACGTCATGCTCGATACCAACGAGCGCCTGGGCAAGCTGCGCCAGGACCAATTCGCGTTTGAAGACATGCGCGTGCTCGACGTGGTCATGATGGGCCACACGGAAATGTGGGCCGCGATGCAGGAACGCGACGCGATCTACGCGAACCTGGAAGCGACGGACGAAGACTACATGAAGGCCGCCGAGCTGGAAGGCAAAGTGTCCGAATACGACGGCTACACGGCCGAATCGCGCGCCGGCGAACTGCTGCTGGGCGCCGGTGTCGCCATCGACCTGCATCAAGGCCCGATGAGCAATGTCTCGCCAGGCTGGAAGTTGCGCGTGCTGCTGGCGCAGGCGCTGTTCTCGAACCCGGACATCCTGCTGCTCGACGAACCGACGAATAACCTGGACATCAACACGATCCGCTGGCTGGAAGACGTGCTCAACGAGCGCAACTCCACCATGATCATCATTTCCCATGATCGCCACTTCCTGAACCAGGTGTGCACCCACGTGGCCGACATGGACTACGGCACCCTGAAGATTTATCCAGGCAACTACGACGAATACATGTTCGCCTCGACCCAGGCGCGCAACCAGCAGCTGGCCAACAACGCGAAAGCGAAAGACAAGGTTGCCGAGCTGCAGGAATTCGTGCGCCGCTTCGCCGCCAACAAATCCAAGGCGCGCCAGGCGACGTCGCGCGCCAAGCAGATCGAAAAGATCAAGGTCGACGACATCAAGCCATCGTCGCGCGCCTATCCGTTCGTGCGTTTCGACGGCGAAAAGAAGTTGCACCGCCTGGCCGTGGAAGTCGAGAACATCTCGAAAGGCTTCGACCGCCAGCT
The DNA here is from genome assembly GCF_018682595.1 of Janthinobacterium sp. JC611. Classification (NCBI taxonomy): domain Bacteria; kingdom Pseudomonadati; phylum Pseudomonadota; class Betaproteobacteria; order Burkholderiales; family Oxalobacteraceae; genus Janthinobacterium; species Janthinobacterium sp. JC611. The sequence continues at coordinate 124,734 of NZ_JAFLJN010000003.1, read as the reverse complement.
GTTCAAGAACTTCAGCATCATGGTCGAGGCAGGCGAGCGCATCGCCATCATCGGCGCCAACGGCGCCGGCAAGACCACCATGCTGCGCTGCATCGCGGGCGACATTGCCGGCCTGCAGCCGGACCAGGGCCGCGTGAAGTGGGCGGAAAACGCCAACGTGGGCTACATGCCGCAAGACCCGACGGAAGATTTCGCCAAGGACACGAACCTGACCGACTGGATCGGCCAGTGGACGAAAGAGGGCGACGACGACCAGGCCGTGCGTTCCATCCTGGGCCGCCTGCTGTTCGGCGGCGACGACGTCAAGAAGGCCGTCAAGGTGCTGTCCGGCGGCGAGAAGGGCCGCATGATGTACGGCAAGCTGATGCTGGGCCGCCACAACGTGCTGATGCTCGATGAGCCGACCAACCACATGGACATGGAATCGATCGAATCGTTGAACATCGCGCTGGAAAAATACGCGGGCACCCTGATCTTTGTGTCGCATGACCGCGAATTCGTCTCCTCGCTGGCCAACCGCATCATCGAGATCAAGGAAAATGAAGTGGTCGATTACCGCGGCAACTACGAAGACTACCTGAAGAGCCAGGGTATTGACTAAACTCTGAGGCAAGATGCCGGAGGGCGCGCCAGCCGCCCATCCGGCAGCACCACACCGACGCGCCGCGGTCCTTTCGTTCCGGCGCACCTGCTTCATTGCAATCGTGCCGGTCTATCCCGTTTTTGTTTGACACAGCCATGCAAACTTTAGCCATCAAATCCGTCGAGTACGAACACCCACAAGACGGAGCCAGCTGCACTGCCCACGCCTGGGCACGCACGCCAGCGACGCCTTCCCCGGCCGAGAAAGCCGAACTGATCACGCGCATCAAGCGCCTGCTGATCGAGCGCGAAGCCGTGCTCGTTGCCCACTATTACGTTGATGCCGACCTGCAAGACCTGGCGGAAGCCACGGGCGGCTGCGTCTCCGATTCCCTGGAAATGGCCCGCTTCGGGCGCGACCATCCGGCCAAGACCCTGGTCGTGGCCGGCGTGCGCTTCATGGGTGAAACGGCGAAGATCCTCAGTCCCGAGAAAACCGTGCTGATGCCGGACCTCGACGCGACTTGCTCGCTCGACCTGGGCTGCCCGGTGGACGAATTCACGGCCTTTTGCGACGCCCATCCGGACCGCACCGTCGTCGTCTACGCCAACACCAGCGCGGCCGTCAAGGCGCGCGCGGACTGGATGGTGACGTCGTCCATCGGTCTCGACATCGTTGCCCACCTGCATGCGCAGGGCAAGAAAATCCTCTGGGCGCCCGATAAACACCTGGGTTCGTATATCCAGAAGGAAACGGGCGCCGACATGCTGCTGTGGCAGGGCAGCTGCCTCGTGCACGACGAGTTCAAGGGCATCGAACTCGATTTGCTCAAGGAAGAGTATCCGCAAGCCAAGGTGCTCGTGCATCCGGAGTCGCCCGCCAACGTGGTGGCGCTGGCCGACATGGTCGGTTCCACGTCGCAAATGATTGCGGCAGCGCAAACCATGGACACGGACACGTTTATTGTCGCCACCGACAACGGCATCCTGCACAAGATGCGCGCGGCCGCGCCGGGCAAGCGCTTCATCGAAGCGCCCACGGCCGGCAACAGCGCCACCTGCAAGAGCTGCGCGCACTGCCCGTGGATGGCCATGAATGGCTTGCTGAACCTGGCGCAGACGCTGGAAAACATGCACAACGAAATCCACGTCGATCCCGCCGTCGGCCAGCTGGCCGTGCGCTCGATCAATCGCATGCTCGACTTCGCCGCCGCCAAGAAGGCGGGCCTCAAGCCGGGCGCGGACCTGGCAAAAGAAACCACATTGTTCCAAGGAATCGGTCCAGCATGAGTACCCTCGTTAATTCTTTCGCTCCTTTCGATCCGGCCCTGGCGCGCGCCTTTGAAGGCAATTTGCTGGCCGCCTTGCTGGAAGACGTGGGCCAGTGCGACCTGACGGGCGAGCTGGTGCCGCCCGACCACATCGTCACGGCCAGAGTCATCGTGCGCGAAGCGGCCGTGCTGTGCGGTGCGCCATGGTTCGAAGGCATCATGAAAAGCCTGGACCGCGGCATCGACATCGTTTGGCATTACGCCGAAGGCGACATGATGATGGCCGACAGCGTCGTCTGCACGATCGAAGCGCCGGCGCGGGCCTTGCTCACGGCCGAGCGCAGCGCCCTCAATTTCCTGCAACTGCTGTCGGCGGTCGCCACGGCCACGCGCCGTTATGTCGATGTGGTCGCCGGCACCAAGGCGTCCATTTTAGATACGCGCAAGACCTTGCCTGGCCTGCGCCTGGCGCAAAAGTATGCGGTGCGCGTGGGCGGCGGCAAGAACCAGCGCCTGGCCCTGTACGATGGCATCCTGATCAAGGAAAACCATATCGCGGCCGCGGGCGGCGTCAGCCAGGCCCTGGAAAACGCGCGCAACCTCGACGCGGGCGTGCCCGTGCAGATCGAGGTGGAAACCCTGGCGCAATTGCAGGAAGCGCTGGACGCGGGCGCCGTCTCCGTCTTGCTCGATAACTTCAGCAACGACATGCTGCGCGAAGCAGTGGCCCTCACCAACGGCCGCGCCTTGCTCGAAGCATCCGGCGGCATCAATGTCGATACCGTGCGGGCGATTGCCGAAACGGGCGTGGACCGCATCTCGATCGGCAGCCTGACCAAGGATGTGCGGGCCACCGATTACTCCTTGCGCATCGTCGGCTGATGCGGGGAGCAGGGCGGCGCTTGCTGGCCTTGGCGCTGCTGTGGCCGGCATTTGCCGCGCCACTGCAGGCGCGCGAGCTGCTGGCCGTGGGTGCGCAGTTCGAGCGCGTGTTCGAATACCAGGACAGCGGTGAATATGCCGGCCTGGGCGCGGAACTGCTGCGCCTGATGGCGGCGCGCACGGGGCATACCGTGCGTTTTCGCATGGTGCCGTGGGCGCGCGCGCAAGCCATGCTGGTGCAGGGCCAGGCCGATATCTTGATCGGCCCCTACAAGACGCCCGAGCGTATCGCCAGCATGGCGTTTTCCGATAAGCCGTTCTACCAGGACCAAATGGTGTTTTATACGCGCCAGGACGCCAGTTTCGGCTGGGATGGCGACTACGCGGTGTTGAAGAACCGCAGGGTGGTGCTGCTCAATGGCTGGGCCTATGGCGCGGAGTGGGAGCGCGTGCGGCCCGGCTTGCAGGTCAGCGTGGCCAACAATGTGGAAAATGGCTTGAAGATGCTGGTGCACAATCACGTCGACGTGTTCGTCAGCAACCGCCGCAATACCGACCCCGTGATCGCCCGTCTCGGTTATGCCCGCCAGGTGAAACCTTTACCCAAAGTCATCGACATACAAAACGGCTATTTCGCCTTTCCCCGCTCGCCCGCCTTCGACAAGCTGCGCCTGCAGTTCGACCAGGAGTTGAATGGCCTGGTCGAGACGGGCGAACTGAAACGGCTGGGCCGGCGCTACGACGTCGGCGTGCCCTGAGGCTGCCTATCTTGCCGGCGTTTGACGCGCCGCAAGCGTCCGGCCCGGCCCGGCTATACCCTGATGACAGGCAGTGCAACTGTGCCCATCACGCAGAAGGGGAACGCCATGAAAACCCATGCCACCAACCGGATTGTTTGCGCCTGCCTCGCGGCGGTGCTGGCCATCATCCTGTTTGCCTGCGGCGGCCATCACCACCACAAGCCGCCGATGCTGAGCACATATGTGGCGACCAGCCTCGTGTCCGATACGGCGGCGCTGCCGGCCGCGCACACCGATCCCAACCTCGTCAACGCCTGGGGCGTGGCCTTCAATCCGCGCGGCTTCGCCTGGGTGGTGGCGAATGGCACGGCGAAGTCCACCTTGTACGATGGCAACGGCGTGCCGCAATCGCTGGTGGTCAGCACGCCGGCGGGGCCGACCGGCATCGTCTTTAACGGCACGCAGGACTTCAAGCTGAGCCAGAACGGCGTGACGGCGGCCAGCCCCTTCATCTTCGCCAGCGAAAGCGGCAGCATTGCGGCCTGGTCGCCGACGGTGAACCCGACGACGGCCCTGGTCGTGTTCGATGGCGGCGCCGGCGGCAGCGTCTACAAGGGCCTGGCGATCGGCACTTATGGCGGCGCCAATTACCTGTATGCGGCCGATTTCCACAATGGGCGCGTCGACGTCTTCGACGCCAGCTTCGCCAGGGTCAGCTGGTCTGGCGCGTTCAGCGACCCCGGCTTGCCGGCCGGTTATGCGCCTTTCGGCATCCAGGCCATCGGCCAGCGTATCTATGTGGCGTATGCCATGCGCGAGGCCAGCGGCGACGATGAACAGGCGGGCGCGGGCCTGGGCATCGTCAATGTGTATGGCAGCGGCGGCAAGCTGATCAAGCGACTGGTGAGCGGCGGCGCGCTGAATGCGCCCTGGGGTATGGCGCTGGCGCCGGCCGATTTCGGCACGGCCAGCAATATGCTATTGATAGGGAATTTTGGCGATGGCAAGATCCATGCCTATGACCCCGATACGGGCGAGGCGTGGGGCGCACTGCGCAAGGCCGATGGCGCGCCGCTGGTGATCGATGGCTTGTGGGGCATTGCCTTCGGCAATGGCCTCAATAAGCAACCCGTCAATACCCTGTTCTATGCGGCGGGACCGGATGACGAGGCGCACGGGCAGTACGGGCGCATCGACTTGGAGTAAGGCGCCTGGACGGCCCGCACTGTGCCGCCGCGGGACTGCATGGGCCTACAGCTGGCGCGCCTCGAAGGTGTTGCACTGGGAAATCTGGCCGCTCTCGATGCCTTTGCTGAACCAGCGCACGCGCTGTTCCGAGGTGCCATGCGTGAACGAATCGGGCACGACATGGCCTTGCGACTGGCGTTGCAGCGCATCGTCGCCGATGGCCGTGGCCGCCTTCAGGGCCGCTTCCACGTCGCCTTGTTCGAGGATCTTGCGATCCTGATTGGCGTGATACGCCCACACGCCGGCAAAGCAGTCGGCCTGCAATTCCAGGCGCACGGACATGGCGTTGGCCTGGCGTTCCGATTGCGTGCGGCGCGCCTGGTCGACCTTCTCGGACAAGCCCAGCAAGTTCTGCACGTGGTGGCCCACCTCATGCGCGATCACATAGGCTTCGGCAAATTCGCCCGAGACCTTGAAGCGCTGCTGCATCAGATTGAAGAAATCGAGATCCAGGTAGACCTTCTGGTCGCCGGGGCAATAGAAGGGCCCGCTGGCGCTCTGGCCCGTGCCGCAGGCCGTCGGCGTGCTGCCGGAGAACAGCACCAGCTTGGGTTTCACATAGCTGCCGCCTTCGGCCTTGAACAGGGCGCCCCACGTGTCTTCCGTATCGGCCAGCACGGTTTTCACGAAGCGGGCCATGTCGTCCGATTCGGGCGGCTGGCGCGCGGGCGACTGGCTTTGCTGGGTGCTGATCTGGCCGCCACCGCCGCTGAGCAGATTGAGCAAGGTCAGGGGATTGACGCCCAGCACATACGAGCCGACCAGGGCGATGACGATGGTGCCGATGCCGATCGAGCGCCCGCCAAAACCAAAGCTGCCGCCGCCACCGTCTTCGCCACGGCGGTCTTCCACATTGTCGCTTTCGCGATTGCCTTCCCATTTCATGATCTTTACTCCTGCTGCGATTGTGCGATTGATAGATGAGGTCTCCAGATAGACCGGCACGCAATCTTCTGACGAATCTTGATATTATCGCAGCAAACTGTACCGCGACAGGGGCGACAATGTTACCCTTTGCAACTTTCCAACCACATCACAACAGGTGCACGCATGGCGCTTGTCAACGATACACGCATTTCGCCCACGGCGGTGGTGCAGGCCCAGCTGGACGCCTACAATGCCCACGACGTGCCCGCCCTAGTGGCCATCTATGCCGATGACGCACAGCAATTCCAGCATCCCGATACCTTGCTGGCCACGGGTGGCGCGCAGATCGGCGCCCGTTTCACGGCCCGCTTCGCCGCCAGCACACCGCGGGCGCAGTTGCTCAACCGCATCGCCTGCGGCCAGCTGGTGATCGACCATGAAATCGTGCATGGCGACACGGACGACGGCGTGTCGGCACAGGAACTGGTGGCGACGTATGAAGTGGCCCAGGGACGCATCAGCCGTGCCTGGTTCAGCTTTGGCCCGCTGACGCGCTTGCGCGTGGCGCTGGAGGCCGACGTGCCGGCCATGAATGCGCTGATCGCCCGCTCCGGCGTGCAGCTCAGCGCGGGCTTTTACACGCCGCAGCAGGCGCAGGCCGTGACGCGCCACGTGTTCGGCGTCGATACGCAACTGGTTGCCGACCGGACGTATTTCGTCATCGAACGCGATGGCGCCATGCTGGCCTGCGGCGGCTGGAGCCGGCGCGCCACGCTGTATGGCGCCGACCGCGCCAAGAGCGGAGCGGACCCGCTGCTCGATGCGGCCAGCCAGCCGGGCCGCATCCGCGCCTTCTTTGTGGAGCCCGGCGCCGCGCGCCAGGGACTGGGCAGCATGCTGATGCGCCATTGCGAGCGCCAGGCGCTGGCCGCCGGTTTCAGTGCGCTGGAACTGGCCGCCACCTTGCCCGGCGTGCCGCTGTACCTGGCCAGCGGCTTTGCCGTGACCGAAGAGTTTCATCTGGACTTGCCTGATGACATCAAGCTGCCGCTGGCGCGCATGCACAAGCGGCTGTGATGCGGCGCTTTACCACGGCAGCGGCGCTTGCTCTCCGTTGGCGTGCTCGCCGTAGTACAGCGAGGGCAGGAAACGCGACAGATAGGTAAATTCGCTGTAGCAATGGCGCAGCAAATTCAGGCCCAGCACGTCGGGCACGTCGCGCACGGGGTTGAGGCTGTTGCGCCCCAGCAGGAAGCGGCTGCGCAGCACGCAGCCCGTGGGCGTGTCGCGCGCCAGGTGCAGCATTTCGCCATCGAGCGGATCGCCCTGCGGGTCGAGCACGACGTAATCGCCAAAACCGATGCGCGCGCAGACGGCGGCCGACAAGGCGCCGCTGTCCTGTGCGTGGCGCAGTTGCGCCGCATCAAACACGTCTTTCGGATCATGGAACTTCAGCTTGGCTTTCACGGGCGGAATGTCGCCCAGGGACTCCACCGCCTCGATCGAGGCGCCGTAGTAGCGCTCTCCCTTTTTCCACGCGCTGTTCCAGCCGTGATGGGCCACGTGATCGTGCGGGTGCCACCACTTGATGTGCTGCGTCGTCTCGAAGAATGTAAACCACCAGTCCAGCATGCGCCCGCTGCAGCCGTGCAGTTCCGTGCGCGCCGCTACCAGCAGGCAGCCATTTTCCAGTCGCGTGATGCCCGTTTCCAGGTGCAGGGGAAACGGGTCGAGCAAGTCGCCCGTACCGGTGATGCTCCATGGGAATTCAGTATGCGTGTAGCTCGTCATGTCGTTCTCCTGTGTTGAGGTGAGCCAATTATATATTAAAGAAACGTGTCGCGTTTCCTAAATGTGTTTCGGTGTAGAATTGACCATCGATGAAGCTTGGAGATGGCATGCAGGAAGAAGAGAGCAAGGCCTTGCGCGGGCGGGGCCGTCCGGCGCGCGCGCCCGAGGAAGCGCGCGACGCGGCCGTGCAGGCGGCCACCTGGCTGTTGCTGCACGAAGGTTATGCGGCCACGACCATGGAAGCGGTGGCGCGCCATGCGGGCATGGCCAAGAAGTCGCTGTATCAGTACGCGGCCAACCGCGAGGAACTGGTTGCCCTGGTGGTGCGCGGCTGGACGGATGCTTTCCTGCCGGCCATGGCGCACGATGCGGCCGCGCCTGGCGAAGTACTGCCCTTGTTGAAAGAGATCTTGCAGACGATGGCGGCGCGCGTGCTGACGGCCGACGCCGTCGGCTTGTTCCGCCTGCTGTGCACGGAGTTTCCCGCGCGCGCGGACTTGCTGGCCGTGTATCAGCGCAACGGCATCGAGCGGGGCACGGCCCTGCTGGCCGAATGGCTGGCTCGCCAGGCGGCGCGCGGCCATCTGCTGCTGCAGGATGGGCGGGAGGTGGCCGGCCTGCTGCTGTCCATGGTGATCGCCGAGCCGCTGCGGCAGATGGCGCTGGGCTTGCTGTCGCCCGTGCCGGCCTGGGATGCCGCGCCGCGCATCGATGCGGCGCTGCGCCTGCTGGGCGGCTCGGCCTTCAGCGTGGCTGGTGCTTCAGCGCTTCGCGGCGGGTGAGGGGAGAAAGCTGCTGGCGGTGCGCTTCGGCAAACGCCGTCACGGCCTCGGGCGCGTGGCGCGCATAATCGCGCAAGGCCCAGCCGATGGCCTTGCGGATGAAAAACGCGTCTTCGTGGGCCAGCGCCAGGGCCGCCTCGAATAGCCAGGCGGCATCCGTGTCGGCGCGCCAGCCCAGCTGATGCAGCATGGCGATGCGGCGCAGCCAGAAGTCCGCATGGCGCAGGGCCCCATCCATGTGCGCATGGCCGTCGCCGCCGCGCTGGTGTTCCGCCTGCAGCACCTCGCCGACGATGCCCGCCATGCCGTCCACGCTGTCCCACCAGGACCGCTGGCGCGCCAGTGCCAGCAGGGCGGGAATGTGTACGATACCCAGCTGGCGCCGGTGCAGGGCCAGCATGTCGAGCGCCACGTGCTGGTATTCGCGCTGCGGCTGTTGCCACAGCCGTTGCGCGTGTTCCAGCAAGGCGTCGGCGCCGATGCCCTTCAGGCCGGCCAGCAAGGCCTTGGCGGCCAGGCGCCGCTGCGGCGCCGCCACGCCCAGGAACACGAACTGGTCGCGCATATAGGCTTGCATGGGCGCCGCGCGGCTGGGGTCGGCAACGGCTTCCAGGGCGGCTTTCAGTTCTGCATGTAAATCCATCGCAACTCGCTTTTTTCAGGCGTAAAAAAAGCGCCCCGAAGAGCGCTCTTGTCCAGCCATCCAAACGGCTGATAGAAGCGTAGCGAGCGGCAGCGATTTGTGGCCGAGACGCGCAACCGTACGGATAGTACGGTGAGCATCGCAGGCCGCAAAGCGCGACGCGCAGTAGCTTATATCAGGCGTTTTTACTGGATTTTGGCTTTCTTCATCAGTTCATCGCGGTAGGCGGCGAGTTTCTTCTGTTGCAGCGACTCGGCCACCTGGCCCTTGACTTCTTCCAGTGCCGGCAACTTCGTCGGACGGGTTTCTTCCAGCTTGATCACGTGGAAGCCGAATTGCGATTGCACTGGCGTTTGCGTGACCTGGCCTGGTTTCAGGGCCACCATGGCGTCGGAGAATGGCTTCACGTACGAAGCTGGGCTAGCCCAGTCCAGGTCGCCGCCATTGGCTGCCGAACCGTCTTTCGATACTTTCGCCAGTTCTTCGAACTTGGCGCCGCCTTTCAGCTTGGCGATGATGTCTTTCGCTTCCGCTTCGGTGGCCACCAGGATGTGGCGTGCATGGTATTCCTTGTCGCCCGCCTGCGCCTTGAACTTGTCGTACTCGGCCTTGATTTCAGCGTCCTTGACAGGGTTTTTCTTGACGTAGTCGGCCAGCAGGGCGTTGATGATGATGCTTTGACGGGCATTGTCGATCTGCGACTTGACTTCCGGACGCGTGCCGTAGCCTTGCTTGTCGGCTTCCTGGATCAGCACTTCGCGGCCGATCAGGTCTTTCTTGATGGCTTCGCGCAGTTGCGGCGAATCGGCTTGCTTGCCCTGGGCGACGACTTGCTTGACGACCTGGTCGACGCGCGACGATGGGATGGCCTTGCCATTCACGGTGGCCACGTTTTGCGCGAACGCAGGGATCGCGACGACGGCGACCAGGGCTAAGATCAGGCGGGCTGGCTTCAAAATCATGTTCATTCCTAATAGATATACAAAAAGTTTGCGTCTGCCGTGCAGTGCGCATTCAGGCGCAGAATACACGACCGGCGCCGAAAAGGGCGCCGGGGAGGTCGGTTCTTACTGAACTTTCGCTTTTTTGATCATTTCTTCCTGATACGCTTGCAGTTTCTTTTGCTGCAGCGCTTCGGCGATCTGTGGCTTGACTTCTTCCAGGGTCGGCAGTTTTGCCGCGCGGGTGTCGTCCAGCTTGATCACGTGGAAACCGTTAGGCGTTTGCACCGGGGTGTCGGTGACCTGGCCTTTTTGCAGTTTCACGAAGGCGTCGGAGAACACTTTCGGGAAGGACGATGGCGCTGCCCAGTCCAGGTCGCCGCCGTTGTCGGCCGAACCGGCATCTTTCGATTGCTTGGCCAGGTCTTCGAACTTGGCGCCGCCTTTCAGCTTGGCGATGATGTCTTTCGCTTCCGCTTCGGTGGCCACCAGGATGTGGCGCACGTGGTATTCCTTGTCGCCGGTCTGGGCCACGAAGCGGTCGTATTCCGCCTTGATTTCCGCGTCGTTGACGGGATTCTTTTTCAGGTAGTCGCCGACCAGGGCGTTGATGACGATGGCCTGGCGTGCGTTCTCGATTTGCTGCTTGACGGCTGCATCTTTACCGAAACCTTTGTTTTCCGCTTCTTGCATCAGCACTTCACGGCCGATCAAGTCTTTCTTGATCATTTCGCGCAGTTGCGGCGAATCCGGTTGCTGGCCTTGGGCGACGACTTGCTTGACGACTGCATCAACGCGCGACGATGGGATAGGCTTGCCATTAACAACGGCAACATTTTGCGCAAAAACAGGTACCGCGACAACGGCGAGTAGTGCGATCAGCAAGCGGGCTGGCTTAAAAGTCATTATTAAATCCTGTTAGGGAAAGTTTCGTAAAAAACGCATGGAAAGAAATCTATAACATGGCTCGGGTACGCCAAAAACGCCATCCTTATGCTGCCTCGGACGGCGCCAATGCCACAATCGCCAATGCATGTATCTCATTATGCATCATATCGTGCACGGAATCATACACCAGTCGATGGCGCATGACGAGCCTGAGCCCCTCAAATTGGCTAGAAATAATGCGCAGATTGTAATGGCCTCCGCCCGAGGCGGCGCCCGCATGGCCCCGGTGGCGCGCCGAGTCGTCTTCCAGCACGCATTCCAGAGGGGAAAGGGCTGTTTCCAGGCGGGTACGAATGCGCTGCATGCGCGTTTCCGGCGCGGTGTTTTCGGTGGTGGTGCTCATCATGCGTCTTCCTTGATATGTTTGGCGAGGAACAGGGTTTGCGCCACGATGAAGGCAAAGAAAATGCCCGTCGCGCCAAACGCCTTGAAGCTGACCCAGGCGGCCATGTCGCCCTTGTACAGCACGAAGGCGACGAACAGGTTCAGCGCGCCGATGGCGCCAAAGAAGATGATCCATGCGGCAAGCAGCTGGTTCCAGACGGCGTCCGGCAATTGTACTTGCGCTTCCATGGTCTTGCGGATCAGGTTTTTCTTGAAGCCCACATGGGCGATCAAGAGGGCCAGGCCGGACAGCCAGTAGATCAGGGTCGGCTTCCACTTCAGGAAGAAATCGTCATGCAGGTAGATGCTGGCGCCGCCGAACACGACAAAGATGAACAGCGACAACCACAGCATGCCGTCCACCTTGCGCCCGCGCAGCAGCAGATAGCTGACCTGGCAAGCCGTGGCGACGATGCCGACGAGGGTGGCGAGTATCCACGGCGCCTGGTCGGCCTTGATCAGGCCGCCTGAGACGAAGCCGGACAAATATTGCTGCACGAAATCGTGCGTGGCCGCTTCATACATGCCGCCCAGTTTAAAGGCGGCGAAGAAGGCGATCAGGGGGAAGAGGTCGAATAGAAATTTCATGGCGAGACTTTACACTGGTCTTATTAAAATCATCTTAGGAATGGCTTAGGAGCAAGGCCCAAGCCATTGCCAGCATCAAGGCTGCGGGTCGAAGCGCAGCGAGGCCGAATTGATGCAATAGCGCAAGCCGGTCGGCGGCGGGCCGTCCGGGAAGACGTGGCCCAGGTGGGCGTCGCAGACGGCGCAGACGATTTCCGTGCGCAGCATGCCGTGGCTGCGGTCGACGATTTCCGTGACATTCGCCGGGTCGAGCGCCTGGAAATAGCTGGGCCAGCCGCAGCCCGAATCGAACTTCGTGTCCGAGGCGAACAAGGGCGTGTTGCAGCAGACGCAAGTGTAGATGCCGTGTTCATGGTGGTCCCAGAACTTGCCCGTGAAGGCCCGTTCCGTGGCCGCGTGGCGCGTCACTTCGTATTGCATCGAGTCGAGCATGGCGCGCCATTCGGCGTCGGTTTTCTTGACTTTATTGGTGGTCATAATGACTCCTTAGGATGAGCAGCTGACTTCAAGGTGGCTGGCCCAGTCGGGCGGCAGGGCCGCATAGTGCTGGTGTTCGGGCTGTTCGTCAAATGGCTTTTGCAAAACATCCAGCAATGTCGCCACTTCCGTGTAGTCCTGCTGCCGGGCTTTTTCGATGGCCACTTGCGCCAGATAGTTGCGCAGCACGTATTTCGGGTTGACCCGGTTCATCGCCGCCTGGCGCTCGGCATCGATGCTGTTTTCCAGCAGCAGGCGCGCGCGGTATTGTGCCGCCCACGCATCGAAGGCGGGGCGGTCGATGAACATGTCGCGCAGCGCCGTGTCGCGTTCCGGCGCGGCCACTTGCAGTGTAGACAGGGCGCGGAAGAAATTGGTGAAATCCACGTGATTGGCTTGCATCAGCGCAAACATGCCGTCGAACAGGGCCGTGTCGTCGTCCTCGTTCGTTTGCAAGCCCAGCTTGGCGCGCAGCAAGGCATTCATCCTTTCCGCAAACGCGCTCTGGTAGCCGTCCAGCGCCGCCTGCGCCTGCTCCACTTCGCCGATCAGCGGCAGCAGGGCCTGGCCCAGCGCATAGCAGTTCCAGTGGCCCACCTGGGGCTGGTTGGCATAGGAATAGCGGCCTTGCTGGTCCGTATGGTTGCAGATGTGCTCGGCGTCGAACGCTTCCATGAAGCCGAAGGGGCCGTAATCGAGCGTCAGGCCCAGGATGGACATATTGTCCGTGTTCATCACGCCATGCATGAAGCCCACGGCTTGCCACTGCGCGATCATGTGCGCCGTGCGCACGCACACTTCGGCCAGCAAGGCTTGATAGGGATTGGATGCGGCGCGCAATTGGGGATAAAAGCCGTCGATGACGTAATCGGCCAGGATTTTCAGCTCATCCGGCTTCTTGCGGTAAAACCAGTGTTCGAACGAGCCGAAGCGCACGAAAGTGGGCGCCATGCGCGTCACCACGGCGGCCGTCTCCACCGTTTCGCGCATGATGCCTTGTTGCGAACCCATGATGGACAGCGCGCGCGAGGTGGGAATGCCCAGCGCCGCCATGGCTTCCGAGCAGAGGAATTCGCGGATGGATGAGCGCAGCACGGCGCGCCCGTCGCCCATGCGCGAATACGGCGTGGCGCCGGCGCCTTTCAGCTGCAGCTCCATCGGGCCGTGTTCGGTGGCGATATCGCCCAGCAAGATGGCGCGGCCATCGCCAAGCTGGCCGGCCCAGACGCCGAACTGGTGGCCCGAATACACGGCCGACAGCGGTTGCGAACGCTCGGCGACCGTATTGCCGCTCAGCAGCGCCACGTAATCGGCTTGCGCCAGGCGCGCGGCATCGAGGCCGACCAGGCTCGCTGCCGGCGCGCTGGCGGCCACGAAATACGGGGCGGGCAGGGGCGTGGGCATCAAGCGCGTATAGAACGCGGGCGGCAAGGCCGCGAAGGCGTTATCCAGTGGTAAGGTATGAGCGGTGATGGCAATTCCATTCAAAAAATGGACCGGCAAGGTGCGCCAGCCTGGAATGCGATTTTACCGCACGGCGACCAGGCGCGTGGCGCAGGGCCGGGAGCTTAAAAAACGGAATCAAAAATTCCATGCTGCAATGCAATATCGAAATGCGTTGACGATTTCCGCACGACCGTACGAGACTAAGGAAAGTCTGTCAATTCCAACAATCACCGAGCATCCCAACCAGGAGACACGATGTCGGCATTCCCCTTGAGCCCAGTGATGGGCCAGATGATGAATCAGCCCCTGCTGATTTCCAGCATTATTGAGTTTGCAGCGCGGCATTATGGGGGCAGCGAAATCATTTCGCGGCGCGTGGAAGGCGATATGCACCGCTACACCTACCGCGATTGCCACCAGCGCGCGCGGCGCCTGGCGAACGCCTTGCATGGCCTGGGGGTGGGCATGGGCGACCGGGTCGCCACCCTGGCCTGGAATGGCTACCGCCACCTGGAAGCCTACTATGCCGTGTCCGGCTCGGGGGCCGTGCTGCACACCATCAATCCGCGCCTGTTTCCCGACCAGATCGCCTACATCTCGAATCATGCGGAAGATCAGGTCTTGCTGTTCGATCTGACCTTCCTGCCCGTGGTGGAGAAAATCGCCACCGACTGCACCTTCGTGCGCCATTTCGTCCTGATGTGCGAGCGCGAGCGCATGCCCGCCAGCAGCGGCATCCCCGACCTGCTGTGCTATGAAGACTTGATCGCCACGCATTCCGACGATTACGCCTGGCCCCTGTTCGATGAAAATGCGGCCGCCACCCTGTGCTACACGTCGGGCACGACGGGCAACCCCAAGGGCGCCCTGTATTCGCACCGCTCGACCGTGCTGCACGCGTATGCGTCGGCCATGCCCAGCGCCTTGAACGTGCGCGCTTCGGACACCGTGCTGCCCGTCGTGCCCATGTTCCACGTGAACGCCTGGGGTTTGCCGTACTCCGTGCCCCTGTCCGGCGCGCGCATGGTGTTCCCTGGCGCGGCGCTGGACGGCAAGTCGCTGTACGACTTGTTCGAGGCGGAAAAAGTGACGTTCTCGGCCGGCGTGCCCACCGTCTGGCTGGGCCTGCTGAACCACGCCTTGCAGAACAACTTGCGGTTTTCCACCTTCCGCCGCACGGTGATCGGCGGCGCCGCGTGCCCGCCGGCCATGATGGATACCCTGATCGACCAGTTCGACATCGAGGTCATCCACGCCTGGGGCATGACGGAAATGTCGCCGCTGGGCACGGCCGGCGGCTTGCAGACCAAGCACCTGGACTTGCCGAAGGACGAGCAGCGCAAGATCCTGCAAAAGCAGGGCCATGCCATCTACGGCGTGGACATGAAGATCGTCGACGACGAGGGCAAGGAGTTGCCGTGGGATGGCGTCGCCTACGGCCATCTGCTGGTGAAAGGGCCGTGGATCATTTCCTCGTATTACAAGAACGAGGGCGGCGAAGCGCTGCAGGATGGCTGGTTCCCCACGGGCGACGTGGCCACCATCGATGCCGATGGCTACATGCAGATCACGGACCGCAGCAAGGACGTGATCAAGTCGGGCGGCGAGTGGATCGGCACCATCGACCTGGAAAACCTGGCAATGGCCCACCCGGCCGTGCTGCAGGCGGCCTGCATCGGCGTATTCCACCCGAAATGGGACGAGCGCCCCGTGCTGGTCGTGGTGCTGCGTCCCGGCATGGCGGTCACGCGCGACGCCTTGCTGCAGTTCTTCGAGGGCAAGATCGCCAAGTGGTGGACGCCGGACGACGTGCTGTTCATCGACGCCTTGCCCATGGGCGCGACGGGCAAGATCCAGAAGAACAAGCTGCGCGAGCAGTTCAAGGGCCACCAGCTGCCTGGGATGTAAATAAGGCTAGGCCGCCTGCGGCAGCGCCGAGCCCAGCTTTTCCAGCAGATGGTCGCACTGGAAGACGGACAGGGTCTGGCGCTGCGCCTCCGTGCCGATATCGATCATTTCATCCATTTCGCTGCGCAAGTCGTCGTGCGTGCCCGTGCGGATGATTTGCGGCGCCGCAAAGCGCTGGCTGTCGGAAATCGTCATGATGTTATCGACGTGGTCGACGAGGAAGCCGTAGCGCTCGTCACCCCGTTCCACGATCAGGATCTTGCCCGCGCTGGCGTCCGGCAAGGGCGGCATGGCGTACAGCTGGCGCAAGTCGATGATGCTGATCATTTGCTGGCGTAAATTCAGCATGCCGCGCATGCAGGCCGGCATGCCCGGCGGCGTGGTGATGGCGCCGCTGAAATCGATGATTTCGCGCACTTGTCCGATTTCCACGGCGAAGCGGGTTTCCACCGTAAACGTGATGTAGACGCGGCGCTGCGCCTTGTGCGTGGCGGCGCCGGCCGTTTCCGTATCGCTGGGATACAGGCGCTGGTGGCCGTCGCGCATCTCGACGATCTCCGCCTGCGACAGGATGCCCTTGTGGTCGAGGAAAATGATGTCGCCCAGGCCTTCTTTCGTGATGCAGCCGGCAAACATGGAGGCGCGCGCCTTGCTCAGCAGCGGAATCGGCAATACCTCGTCGCCAAAGAAATGCACGATGCTGTCGACGGAGTCGACGAGGAAGCCCACGCTCGTGTCATCGAGGCGCACGACGATGACGCGCTGCTCGCCGGTGGCCTGCTTGCCGGACCCGGCCGCCTGCAGCAGGGCGCCGAAGTCGACGACGGCCACCTGGCTGCCGCGGAAATGCATGCGTCCCAGGCACAGTTCGCTGTTCAGCAGGGAACTGTGCAGTTCCGGCACCCGGATGATTTCCTGGATGGCCAGCATTTCGAAGGCAAACGTGGCGCCGGCGGCATGGAAGCTGACGCACTGCCGGCGTTCGCTTTGCGCATGGTAACGGGCCGTGTTCAGCCTGGCGCCAGTCGCCTGCAGGGCCAGCACGTGGGGCACATTTTCGATGCGCAGCAGGGCCTGCGGGTCGAGCACCTGCAGCAGGCGCGCGCCGCCATCGAGCAAGACCGTGCCGGCGATGACGGCGTGGCTGGCGCCGGCCGCATAGTGCAGGGCGCTGCGGGCGCTGGCGGGCACGCGCAGGATTTCGCCCGTGTCCTGGAAGACGATGCCGATCAGTACTTGCTGGAAGTCGAGGATGGCGATCTTGTCCGTGGCCACGGCGCGCGGCGCATCGGTGCGGAACAAGCGTCCCAGGTTGACCACAGGAATGACGCTGCCGCGCAAGGTGAACATGCCTTCCAGATACGCGGGCGACAGGGGCAGGGCGGTGACTTTGGCGGGATAGTTGACCACTTCGCGGATGCAACTGGCGGGCAGGGCGAATTCATCGTCGCCCAGGTGGAAGGAGCCGAACAGTTCGGTGGCCGTGTCCCTGGCGCCTTCTTCATGCATATCCATAGAGGCCTTCCTTGCGTGGAATCAATTCGGGTGGCGCCACCACATCGGTGACGGCATAGCTGTGCCTGGCGCAATCGATCAGCAACTGGCGCCCGTGGCGGCCGCCCAGCGCGCAAAAGCTGACGTGCAAGCCGCACTGGTCCAGGTATTTTTGCGCCGCTGCCGCGTTTTGCCGGCCCACTTGCAGGCGCCCATGGCCATTTGCGGGGCCAAACATGCTGGCGCCGCCCGCCAGCACCACTTCGATGTCGGCGTAATCGGCCTGGCGCACGCCCATCAGGCGCAGCAGCGAGGGCACGGCCTGGCTGACATAGCGTGCATTCGGGATGCCGGGGGCGTGGTCGGCGCCGGGCGCTTCCGGCAGCAGGCAGTGGGCCAGGCCGCAGCAGGGACCGTTCTTCCAGAGAAAGCCGATGCCGATGCAGGAGCCAAGCAAGGCTTGCAGCTGCTCGCCATGCGTGCCCACGCTAAGTTGGCCCATGCCAACCAGGTGCAGCGGCGGCGCATCGGCCGCAGTGTGCGTGTGGATCATGCCAGTCCCGCCTTATAAATCATGGGAAACTCGAATTGGTAGCCGGTACCGAGGCGCGCGATGCTTTCCGATTCGCCCAGGATCAGCCTGCCTTCATCCTTGAGGCTCAGGCGCGCCTGGCGCAGCACGGTTTCCTGGTGCTCGGCGTCGAAATAAATGAGCACGTTGCGCAGGAAGACCAGGTCGAATTGCCGCGCCGGGCGCAGCGCGTCGAGCAGGTTGTGCCGGGCAAAGCTGACGTGCTGGCGCAGTTCGTCGTTGACCTTGACGCCATACGGCGACGGCGTGAAATATTTGCGCAGCAAGTCCGGGTGCGACAGGCGGATGCGCTCGACGGAGCGTCCGCTGTACTGGCCGGCCCGCGCGGCGCCCAGGATCTGCTGCGAAATGTCGCTGGCCAGGATCTGGTAGCGGAACGCGGGCGCTTGCAGCTTGAATTGCTCGCACAGCATGGCGATCGAATACAGTTCCTCGCCGCTGGCGGCGGCCGCCGACCAGATGGACAGGCAGCCGTCAGGATGGGCGCGGGCCCAGGCGGGCAGGTAGCGGTCGCGGAAGTAGTCCCAGATGGACGGCGTGCGGAAGAACAGGGTGTCGTTGGTGGTCACCAGGTCGATGAAATGGGCCACCTCGTCGCGGTCGCTGGCCACGCGCTCCAGGTAGGCCTGGTAGCTGTGCAGGGACAGCGCCCGCAGCCGTGGCTGCAAGCGCCGTTCCAGCAGCACGCTCTTGCGCGCCGTCATGGCGATGCCCGTATGCTCGCGCACCAGCGCGATCAGGGTCGTCAGCACCTCGGGCGTCAAGGCGGCCGCATGGCTCATGG
Organism: Janthinobacterium sp. JC611; assembly: GCF_018682595.1. Classification (NCBI taxonomy): domain Bacteria; kingdom Pseudomonadati; phylum Pseudomonadota; class Betaproteobacteria; order Burkholderiales; family Oxalobacteraceae; genus Janthinobacterium; species Janthinobacterium sp. JC611. The sequence goes on along the minus strand of NZ_JAFLJN010000003.1, from coordinate 106,366 downwards.
CCTACACCACGAAGCCGGAGACAGTCTGGTTCAGGCTGCCGGCGCGCTCGTTCAAGCCATCCGTCGAGCGGGCGATGCTGTCGCAGTTGGCGGCCGACTTTTCCGTTTCCTCGGCGATGTACTGGATGGCCGTCGATACTTCGCGCGCTGTCAGCAGCTGCTCGTTGGCCGCCTTCGAGATATCGGAGATCGCCAAGGTGGTCTTCGCCACCCCCGAGACGATCTTGTCGAAGGCGTCGCTGGCCTGGCGAGAGATTTCGCTGCCCGTCGAGACGCGCTTGACGGACTCGTTGATCAGCTTGGAGATTTCCTTGGTCGCTTGCGAGGAGCGCTCGGCCAGCTTGCGCACCTCGTCGGCGACGACGGAAAAGCCCAGGCCGTGCTCGCCCGCGCGCGCCGCCTCGATGGCCGCATTGAAGGCCAGCATATTCGTCTGGTTGGCGATTTCGCTGATGACCTTGACGATTTCGCCGATGTCTTCCGACGAGCGATTGATCAAGTCCATCGCCTCGATCGACTTGGCGACGGCGCGCGCGCCCGCTTCCGCTTCCTGCTGCGTGGCTTTCGCCAGGGAATCGGCATTCGAGGTATTTTCCGCGATGGAATTGATGGAGAACGTCAAGCCGTCGATGGACGCGTTCATTTCTTCCACCGTGGCGCCCAGCGCCTGCGTGCCCACGGCTACGCCCGTGGCCCGTTCGGCGATCGCGTGCGAGGCGTCGGCAAAGCCGTTGGCGGCCGACACCACGTTGCCGATCACGCCGCGCAAGTCGCCGATCATCTTGCTGATGCCGCCCGCCAACAGGTCGATCGGCTCGTCGCCCTCGGGCACGATCTTGCAGGTCAGGTCGCCTTGCGCCGTGCGCGCCACCGAGTCGAGCAGGGCATTGACCTTGCGGCTGTCGTTGGCGGCCTTGGACTGGATGCTGTTTTCCAGGTTCACCTGGTCCGTGATGTCGATGGCGAACTTGACCACCTTGTACGGCTTGCCGTTCAGGTCCAGGATGGGGTTGTAGGTGGCTTGTATCCACACCACCTTGCCATGGTTGCCCAGGCGCTTGTAGCGGCCAGCGTCGAATTCGCCCCGGTTGAGCTTTTGCCAGAATTTCTTGTACTCGGCGCTGCCCGCATATTCGGGCTCGCAGAACATGCGGTGGTGCTCGCCCTGGATGTCGCTCAAGTCATAGTCCATGACGGCGAGGAAATTGTCGTTCGCATCGAGCACATTGCCCTGCATGTCGAATTCGATCACCGCCTGCGCCTTGCCGATGGCGCTGACCTTGCCTTCGTACTCGGCATTGCGCTTTTTCAGGGCCGTGATGTCGCTGGCGAACTTGACCACCTTGAAGGGCCGGCCTTCCGCGTCGAAGATGGGATTATAGGTGGCGTTGAGCCAGATTTCGCGGCCATCCTTGGTCACGCGCTTGTATTCGCCCGCGTCGAACTGGCCTTGCCCCAGCTTGTGCCAGAACTGCGCGTACTCGTCGCTGTTGGCGTAGTCGGGCAGGCAAAACATGCGGTGGTGCTTGCCCTTGATCTCGTCGAGCGTATAGCCGACGGACTTGAGGAAATTGTCGTTGGCGTCGAGGATGGTGCCGTCGAGGCGGAACTCGATCACGGCCTGGGCCTTGCTGATGGCGTCGATCTTGCCTTCGTAATCGGCATTGCGGCGCTTGCTGGCGGTGATGTCGGTGGCAAACTTGATGACTTTATACGGCTTGCCATCCGCGTCGAGGATGGGGTTGTAGGAAGCGTTGATCCACACTTCGCGACCATCCCTGGCGCGGCGCTTGTATTCGCCCTGGTCGAACTCGCCACGGCCCAGCCTGGCCCAGAAGTCGGCGTAGTCGGCCGTTTTCACATATTCGGGGTCGCAGAAGATGGCATGGTGCTTGCCTTGTACCTCGGCCAGGCTATACCCGAGGACGCGCAGGAAATTGTCATTCGCATGCAGGATGGTGCCGTCGAGTTCAAACTCGATGACGGCCTGGACACGGTTCAGTGCAGTATTTATCGCTTGTAAGTCCAGATCCTGGGAGTGGCTGACATGGCTGGCTGCGTCCATCATATTTCCTTCGGTGTGAGAAGAGGAAGGGGAGCGATAAGGCTGCTGTTATTATTTTTTCTGCTATCCATATAAGGCAGCGATGTTATTGCCTCGGTCGCCATCGGGTGATAATCGGTGAGAATATGCGCGATGAACGGCCGCGATTGCTTGCCCTGCGGTGTGCCTTATAGTGGATAAATTGTAGAATATTGATTTGAATCAACAATTTTATTATTCCTCAGCATCTGGCGAAAAACAAGGGGCGGGAATAAATAATGTAGGAACTGTCGCAATTGGCCCGTGCCGGCATATAACAAACGCATGCCTTCGCATCAGAAAACGCCGTTATTATTATTGTTGTTTTATTATTTAAATGAATATGCAAGTGATAGCTTCTACTGGTGCGGGCAGCTTGCAGCAGAATCTTTTCCTAAACGATGTTGTACCATGGCGTACCATGCTGGCGCCCGGGTATACCCGACAAAAATAATACGAGCGTTCTTTTATGCGGTATAGTGCAGCCTCATCCCTTGCAACCACCTCATCGCCAAGCAAAAACCTATACACCAATAAGGAAGAGACATGAGTGCTGAATATCAAGTGAACGGCGCCGTCGCCGTCATTACCCTGAGTAATCCGCCCGTCAATGGCCTGGGCCTGGCGACGCGCACTGCCGCCGTGGCCGGCATCCGTCAGGCGCTGGCGGACCCAGCCGTGAAAGCCATCGTCATCACGGGCGCCGGCAAGGCCTTTTCGGGCGGCGCCGACATCAAGGAATTCAATTCGCCCAAGGCGCTCACGGAACCGACCCTGCACACCCTGATCAATGTCGTCGAGCAATCGACCAAGCCCGTGGTGGCGGCCATCCACAGCGTCTGCATGGGCGGCGGCCTGGAGCTGGCGCTGGGCTGCAACTACCGCGTGGCCGCGCCGGGCGCGCAGATGGCCTTGCCTGAAGTCAAGCTCGGCATCTTGCCGGGCGCGGGCGGCACGCAGCGCCTGCCGCGTGTGCTGGGCCTGGAAATGGCCCTCAACATGATTGTCTCCGGCACGCCCGTGGCGTCCGAAAAACTGGCCGGCACGGCCCTGTTCGATGAAGTCATCGCACCCGGCGCCGACTTGCTGGCCGCCGCCGTCGCTTTCGCCACGAAAGTGGCCGACGTGCGCCCGCTGCCGAAGGTGCGCGAGCGCAAGGTCGACTACCCGAACCACGAAGCGTTTTTGCAGTTTTCGCGCAATACGGTCAAAGCCATGTCCGGCCCGTTCCCCGCACCGCTGAAATGCGTCGATGCCGTGGCGGCCGCCGTGACGATGCAATTCGACGATGGCTTGAAGTACGAGCGTGAACTGTTCATGCAGCTGGTGCAGTCGCCGGAATCGAAAGCCCTGCGCCATGCCTTCTTCGCCGAACGGGTCGCCAGCAAGGTGCCCGACGTGCCGTCCGACACGCCCGTGCGCGGCATCGCCAGCGCGGCCATCGTCGGCGCCGGCACCATGGGCGGCGGCATCGCCATGAACTTCGCCAACGCGGGCATTCCCGTGACCCTGCTGGAAACGCGGCAGGAAGCGCTGGACAAGGGCCTGGCCACGATCCGCAAGAATTATGAAAACACGGTCAAAAAGGGCAAGTTGACGCAAGAGAAGGCCGAGCAGCGCATCGCGCTTGTTTCCGGCACCTTGGCGTATGCGGACATCGCCCAGGCCGATATCGTCATCGAAGCCGTCTTCGAGGAACTGGGCGTCAAGGAAGCCGTGTTCAAACAGCTCGACGCCGTCATGAAGCCGGGCGCCATCCTCGCCTCGAACACGTCGACACTGGACCTGGACAAGATCGCCGCGTTCACCCGGCGCCCGCAAGACGTGATCGGCACGCATTTCTTCAGCCCGGCGAACGTCATGAAACTGCTGGAAATCGTCCGTGGCAAGCAGACGGGCAAGGACGTGCTGGCCACCGCGCTGGCGCTGTCGAAAAAGCTGAAGAAGACGGGCGTCGTCTCGGGCGTGTGCGACGGTTTCATCGGCAACCGCATGATCGAGCAGTACAGCCGCCAGGCCGGCTTCCTGCTGGAAGAAGGTTGCCTGCCGGAACAGGTAGACAAGGCGGTCGAAAAATTCGGTTTCGCCATGGGCCCGTTCCGCATGGGCGACCTGGCCGGCAACGACATCGGCTGGGCCATCCGCAAGCGCCGCCATGTGGAAAAGCCGGAAGTGACGTATTCGAAGACGGCGGATCTGCTGTGCGAACTGGGGCGTTACGGCCAGAAGACGGGCGCCGGCTGGTATGACTACAAGCCGGGCGACCGCAAGGCGTATCCGTCGGAACAGGTCAACGCCATGATAGTCCAGCACTCCGCCGACATCGGCGTGGCTCGGCGCAAGATCGGCGACCAGGAAATCGTCGAACGCCTCGTGTATGCGCTGGTCAACGAAGGCGCGCGCATCCTCGAAGAAGGCATCGCCCTGCGCGCATCGGACATCGACATGGTGTACCTGACGGGCTACGGCTTCCCCCTGTTCCGTGGCGGCCCCATGTTCTACGCGGACACGGTCGGCTTGCCGAACGTGCTCGACAGCATCAACGGCTACGCCAAGGGCCGCCACGGCGAAGCGTGGACGCCGGCGCCGTTGCTGGTGAAACTGGCGGGCGAGGGCAAGGGTTTCAATAGTTGATGTTGGGCTGTTGAATGACAAAGGGCAGATTTCTCTGCCCTTTTTTTATTTCTTCTTCGCCACCATCTTGACCGCCTCGTTGACGATGACGGGGTTGTCCTTCTGGATGTAGTAGCCGGCGCCCGTGATGCGCTCGATGGCTGGCGCGCCGGACAGGCGTTGCCAATCCTTTTCCTGGGCCCGCACCACGTTTTCAAACGAGCCCATTTCCTCGATGCCGAACTTGTCGCGCACCAGCAGCATGGCGGGCACGCGCAGCGGGCTGGCCATGTCCACATGCTGCAGGCATTGTGTCTGGGCATCGAATTCGGCCGATTCCGCGCTGTTGAACATGAGTTTACGCCGCGTCTTGACGAGCATGGCGTAGGTGGACGCGTCCGTCTGCAGGCGGTTCCATTGCTGCGGGTGCGTGGGATCGAGCAAGACCAGGCCGGCCACGTCCTGCGGGTACAGCCTCGCATACACATACTGGTACAGCCCGCCCAAGCCGTGGCCGACCAGCACGTACGGCGGCGTCAAGCCCGCTTGCGCCAGCAGGGCGCGTTGCTGGGCGGCGATGGTGCAGGGGTCGCGCGGCGTGGTGGTTTTTTTGCTGTCGCCGTAGCCGGGACGGTCGTAGACGAGCACGCGGTGCTGCCTGGCCACTTCGGGCACCACCTTGGCCCACACATCCTTGCCGTCGCCCATGGCCGACTGGAAGACCACGGGCAAGCCGCCCTGGCCGCTCACGGTGTAGGCGATGCTGGCGTCGGGCAGGGCGGCCGTGGCCGGTACGCCTGGCGTGGCTGGCGAGGACGGCAACAGGGAGCAGCCGGAAAAACAGCCGGCCAGCAGCAAGCCGGCGCTGGAGAGGAGCATGGTGCGCGCGGGGCGTGCGTCGAATAGATGATGCATGAAACTCCTTCTTGGTGCACGGACCGGGGACCGGTATGGCTTGGCAGCCATTATAGGCAAATCGTCACGAAGTGGAAATGCCGAACAGAGCAAGATTTCCCGTCCTGTCAGCCGGCGTCTGCGCGATGGCAGACGGCTTCGATGCGGTTGCCGTCCGGATCGAACAGAAAGGCCGCGTAATAGCTGGCGTGATAGTGGCGCAGGCCGGGCGCGCCCAGGTCGATGCCGCCATGCGCCAGCCCCGCGCGCCAGAACGCTTCCACGGCCGCGCGCGAGGGGGCCTTGAAGCAGCAATGGCGGCGCGGCGCGTCGTCGGGTTGCGGGCCCAGGCGCACGGAGAAATAGCTGCGTTCGGGATGTTCCGCATCGCTGCGCTCGCCATAGCCTATCCACGCGTTGGCATGGTCGCTGCCCACCTTGGGCACGTCCAGCGCGGCGAAGATGGCGTCATAGAAGCGTTCGGCGCGTGCCAGGTCGCTGACGGTGAGGGAGACATGATCGAGCATGGGCATTTTGCCGTGAAAACAAGGAAGGCCATAGCATAGCCCGGATCACGGCGGTCGTGGGCGGGAGTGACCGAGTGACACTGCCGGCGGCCAACTGGCGGTCAAGGACGGCCGGCGAGTCGGGCCACGATGCCGCGGCTGAGCAGCTGCACGCGGGGTGCGAACAGCATCACGGCGCAGAAGGCCACGGGCCAGGCGGCGAAGAAGGCATGGCGCCAGCGGGGCAGGAAGTCGGCCTGCAGGCCGATATTGAGCCAGGTGACCCAGGCGCTCATCAGCAAGGTCATGACCAGCGACATCAGGAAGGCAAATACGCAGCGCAAGCGCAGGGCTTCGGACATGGGGCACTTTCAAAATGGTAAGAATAGACAGCGTAACGACTTGCGGCAATCTATACTAGAGCCATATTTTTAATTTCAAATTCCGAAAATGCAATCATGCTCGATGATTTAGCCTTGTTTGTCTCCATTGTCGAGGCGGGCAGCCTGCATGCGGCTGCCGTCAAGGAGGATTTGCCCGCCGCCACCGTCACGCGCCGGCTGCAAAAGCTGGAAAGCCAGCTTGGCTACCGCTTGCTCAACCGCAGCGCGCGCCGCCTGCAGCCGACGGCGGAAGGCTGGCAATACTACGAGCAGTGCCGGCCCCTCGTGCACGCGCTGCGGCAAGCGACGCAGCAGCTCGACGCCAGCCTGTCGGCCGTCTCGGGCAGCATCCGCGTGCTGGCGCCCGTGAACTTCGCCAGCGGCTTGCTGACGCCGGCCTGGGTCAGTTTCATGCAGAAGTACCCGGACATCCGCCTGGAGCTGGAACTGTCGAACCTGCTGCAAGACCTGGTCGGCAGCGGCGCCGACCTGGCCATCCGCGTGGGCGCGCTCGACGATTCCTCGCTGATGCAGCGGCGCCTGGGCAGCGCGTCGCTGGTGATGGTGGCCGCGCCCGCCTACCTGGCGCGCGCCGGCGTGCCGCGCGACTTGCAGGAACTGGAAAAGCACGAGCTGATCGTCGCCGAACCGCTGCGCTCGTGGCGCTTGCGGCGGCCCGGCGACGGCGCCGACATGGCGATCGAACCGCAGGCGCGCCTGCGCGTCAATGAGATGCGCCTGGCCGTGGAAATGGCCGACGCGGGCATCGGTATTTTGCTGTGTCCGCTGCTGCAGTGCCGCGACGAAGTGGCCCGGGGCAGTCTCGTGCGCGTGCTGCCCGAGTGGATGCCGCAGCCGCGCCACGTGTATGCCGTGTGGACGCAGCGGCGCTACCTGCCGGCCCGCGTGCGCGTCTTGCTCGAACACCTGGCGGCGTTTGCGGCCGGCAATCCGCTGTTGAACGAGGGGGCGGGCGCAGATCAGGTCGTTGTGCCGGGTATCCTTTCCATTAAGTAATACCGAGCGCTTGTACTTTCCGGCAAGATCGCGTTAAGATAAAGCCGCCCGCTTATCCAGCGGGTAATCTGGTGTTTTTTTCGCGCAATCCGTCCTTATCCATGAGAGTAGCAATGAAATATCTGATCGTTCCCTTCTTGCTGGCCATCACTGGCTGCGAAGTACTGTATGACGCGAACCGGGACAAGATCGGCGAATATTGCAACAGCCTCAATAATTTTGACGACCGCAATGCCTGCCGCAAGCGCAACCAGACCAGCTACCAGGAGTACGTGCAGCAGCGCGACCAGCTCAAAAAGGGCAAGAGCGAGAAGTAAGTCCGTCGCCTGCGCCGCATAAAAAAACGCCGCTGACGAGTCAGCGGCGTTTTGCTTTGCAGCCCCGGCCTTGCGACCGGGGTGTGCCGCAGATTAATCGTCGGCGTAGATATTGTTATCCTTCGTTTCCTTGACGAACAGGGTGCCGATCACGACAGTCGCCAGGGCGACGACGATCGGATACCACAGGCCATAATAAATGTCGCCCTTGAAGGCCACCAGCGCGAAGGCCGTGGTCGGCAGCAAGCCACCGAACCAGCCGTTACCGATATGGTAGGGCAGGGACATCGAGGTGTAGCGTATGCGCGTCGGGAACATTTCCACCAGCATGGCGGCGATCGGGCCATACACCATGGTTACATACAGCACCAGGATGAACAGCAGCAAGACGACCATCGGTTTGTTGATCTGCTCCGGATCGGCTTTCGCAGGATAGCCGGCTTCCTTGATGCCGGCGCCCAGTTCTTTCTTCAGCGCCGCTTCGTGAGCCTTGCTGTCCGCGTCGAAGTTCAGGCCATCGGCCGTCATGACGGCGTTGAACGAGCTAAATTCCTTCGTGCCGATGCGCACCTTGGCGATTGAGCCGGCCGGCGCGTCTTCCTTCGTGTAGTTCACCGAGCTGTTCGACAGGAAGCCGGTGGCGATGTCGCACGACGATGGGAACTTCTTGGTACCCGTCATGTTGAACTGGAAGTGGCAGGAAGCGGGATCGGCCACCACCACCACCGGCGAGTTCTTCAGTGCTGCTTCCAGCTGCGGGTTGGCGAAGTGGGTCAGGCCGTTGAAGATCGGGAAGTAGGTGGCCGCGGCGATCAGGCAGCCGCCGAGGATGATGTACTTGCGGCCGATGCGGTCGGACAGGCCGCCGAAGAAGAGGAAGAACGGCGTGGCCAGCAGCAGGGCGATGGCGACGAGCACGTTGGCCGTCGCCAGGTCCACCTTCAGGGTCTGGATCATGAAGAACAGGGCGTAGAACTGGCCCGTGTACCACACGACGGCCTGGCCGGCGGTCAGGCCGATCAGGGCCAGGATGACGATCTTCAGGTTTTTCCATTTGCCAAACGCTTCCGTCAGCGGGGCTTTCGAGGTCTTGCCCTCAGCCTTCATCTTGGCGAATGCCGGCGATTCATTCATGGCCAGGCGGATCCACACGGAAATACCCAGCAGGATGACGGAGACGAGGAAGGGAATGCGCCAGCCCCATGCCTCGAAATCCTTCTCGCCGGTCGCCAGGCGGGTGCCCAGGATGACCATCAGCGACAGGAAGAAGCCCAGGGTGGCCGTCGTCTGTATCCACGCCGTGAATGCGCCGCGCTTGCCTTCAGGCGCGTGCTCGGCCACATAGGTGGCGGCGCCGCCGTACTCGCCGCCCAGCGCCAGGCCTTGCAGGATGCGCAGGATGACGAGGATGATCGGTGCGGCGATGCCGATGGAGGCGTGGCCCGGCAGCAAGCCGACGATGAAGGTGGAGCCGCCCATGATCAGGATGGTGATCAGGAAGGTGTATTTGCGGCCGATCATGTCGCCCAGGCGGCCGAAGACCAGCGCGCCGAATGGACGCACGATGAAGCCGGCGGCAAAGGCCAGCAGCGCGAAAATGAAGGTGGTGGTGGGGTCGCCGATGAAGAATTGCTTGGCGATGATGGAAGCGAGCGAGCCGTACAGATAAAAATCGTACCATTCAAAGACCGTGCCCAAGGATGACGCAAAGATGACCTTGCGTTCCTCGGGCGTAATCGGCGTTCCCTTGGTGGATACTTTCCGCACGTCGGCCGAGCCGGATGTTGATGCCATGGTGAGTCTCCCTATGTTTTATAGTGAACTGCTGCCGAGGTCTTTTTGACCATTCTTGCAACAGCTTGGGGCGAGTGTGTTCTCCGAACCTTACGTCATGCTTGCTTGAAACTTACACCAAGCTTACAAAAATGACGGTCATCGCAACTTTGCGAACGACCGTACTTAAATGTGCTATTCTGATTCCGCAGATACCATCATTGACCCCATCATTGACCATATAACATTCCCACAAGGAGACACAGCATGAATGAAGCCGTCATCGTATCGACCGCCCGCACGGGCCTGGCCAAGTCCTGGAAGGGCGCGTTCAACATGACGCATGGCGCCACCCTGGGCGGCCATGTGCTGGCGGCCGCCGTCGAGCGCGCGCGCATCGAGGCGGAAGAAGTGGAAGACGTGCTGGTCGGCTGCGCCTTTCCCGAGGGCGCCACGGGCGGCAATATCGCGCGCCAGGTGGCCTTGCGCGGGGGCTGCCCCGTCACCACGGCTGGCATGACCGTCAACCGCTTCTGCTCGTCGGGTCTGCAAGCGATCGCCCTGGCGGCGCAGCGCATCATCGCGGGCGAAGGCGACATCTATGCGGCGGGCGGCGTGGAATCGATTTCCTGCGTGCAGAATGAAATGAATACGCATATGTATCGCGACGTCTGGCTGCAGCAGCACAAGCCGGAAGTGTACTGGCCCATGCTGCAGACGGCCGAGACCGTGGCCAAGCGCTACCGGATTTCGCGCGAGCGCCAGGATGCCTATGGCGCGCAAAGCCAGCAGCGCGCCGCCGCGGCCCAGGCGGCCGGCCTGTTCGACGCGGAAATCGTGCCGATGACCACCATCATGGGCGTGGCCGACAAGGCCAGCGGCATGCTGGTCTCGCGCGAAGTGACGATAGCCGCCGACGAGGGCATTCGCGCCGACACGACGTATGACGGCGTGGCGAAGATCCGCCCGGCCATTCCTGGCGGCGTCATCAGCGCCGGCAATGCCAGCCAGTTTTCCGACGGCGCTTCGATGGCCATCGTCATGAATGCCAAAGTGGCCGAAGCGAAAGGCTTGCAGCCGCTGGGCATCTTCCGCGGCTTTGCCGTGGCCGGCTGCGAACCCGATGAAATGGGCATCGGCCCCGTATTTGCCATCCCGAAACTGCTGAAAAAGGCGGGCCTGACGGTGGCCGACATCGGCCTGTGGGAACTCAATGAAGCGTTCGCCGTGCAAGTGCTGTACTGCGCCGACACCCTGGGCATCCCCATGGACCGCCTGAACGTCAACGGCGGCGCCATCGCCGTCGGCCACCCTTATGGCGTCTCGGGCGCGCGCCTGACGGGCCACGCCTTGATCGAAGGCAAGCGCCGTGGCGTCAAATACGTGGTCGTCACCATGTGCATCGGCGGCGGGCAGGGTGCGGCCGGCCTGTTCGAGGTGCTGTAATCTGGATCAAAGCCAGTCAGCGGGCGGCTTCCAGGGCCGCCCGCTTGCCTTCCGTCCGCTGTTCCTGCAGAGCGGAGCGATAGCGGTTACAGTAATGCTTCATTGATAAACAACCAGCCTGCCGCCATGATCAAGCACATCGTTTTCTGGAAACTCAAGGACCACGCCGAAGGTGCCGACCGCGCCACCAATGCCTTGAAACTGAAGGCCCTGCTCGATGCCTGTGCCGACCTCGTGCCCGGCATCCTGGCATTCGAGGCGGCCGTGGCCCAGCCGGGCCTGGAAGCGACCTACGACATCGTCCTGTACAGCGAATTCGCCAGCAGGGAAGCGCTCGACGCCTACCAGAACCATCCCGAGCACGTGAAAATCAAGCCGTTCTTCGGCGCCGTGCGGGAAGCGCGGCAATGCATGGATTATGAAGTGTAGTGACACCGAACCAAACCTACTGCGCGTCGGTATAGGTGGCCTGCGATGCTCACCGTACTACAGTACGGTTGCGCTTCTCGGCCACCTCTCCCTTCCGCTCGCTACGGTTTTGTTCGGTGTCGTGAATATCAATGTTAGCTATTAACTTTATTGACAGGAGCATTCATGACCACCTACCAACGCATCGTCCTCGCCTCGCGCCCCACGGCTGAAGTGCAGCCGGAACACTTCCGTTTGGAAACGGCTGAGATTCCCGCCATCCAGGATGGTCAATTGCTGGTGCGTAATCAGTACCTGTCGCTCGACCCCTACATGCGCGGGCGCATGAGCACGAACAAGAGCTATGCGGCGCCACAGGCGCTCGATGAAACCATGATCGGCGGCACGGTGGGCGTGGTGCTCGAATCGAAGCATCCGAAGTTCGCCGTGGGCGACACGGTGGTGGGAACGTTGGGCTGGACGGAAGTGGCCGTGTCCGACGGCAGCATGCTGCGCAAGGTCGATACGACGCATATCCCTGCGTCCGCTTACCTGGGCGCCGTCGGCATGCCGGGCATGACGGCGTGGTATGGCTTGAACCAGATCATGGCGCCGAAAGCGGGCGAAACGGTCGTCGTGTCGGCCGCCAGCGGCGCCGTGGGCAGCGTCGTGGGGCAGTTGGCGAAATTGAAAGGCTGCCGGGTCGTCGGCATCGCCGGCGGCGCGGAGAAATGCGCGTACGTCGTCAAGGAACTGGGTTTCGACGCCTGCGTCGATTACAAGGCGGGCAAGCTGGCGTCCGACCTGGAAGCGGCCACGCCGGACGGCATCGACGCCATCTTTGAAAACGTGGGCGGCGCCGTGTTCGACGCGGCGCTGGCGCGCACCAACGCGTTCGGACGCGTGGCCGTGTGCGGCTGGATCGCCGGCTACAACGGCGAACCGACGCCGCTCGAGAATGCCCGCTTCATCCTCACCAACCGCCTCACCGTGCGCGGCTTCATCGTCTCGGAACAGCCGGACTTCTGGCCGCAAGGGCTGGCGGAACTGGGTAGCCTGGTGGCAACGGGCAAGCTGACATTCCGCGAATCCGTGGCGGAGGGCCTGGCCAGCGCGCCGGAAGCGTTTATTGGCCTGTTGAAAGGCCGTAACCTCGGCAAGCAGCTGGTCAAGCTCAGCTGATCTCTCTGTGCAAAGGCAGGTCGTGCGACAATAACGGCCTGTCTTTTATTACTGTCTACCATGACCAAGCACACCATCCGCCTCGGCGACTGGGCCACCCTGGGCCAGGACGCCACCGCCATCCGTTTTGAAGTCTTCGTCGATGAACAGAAAGTGCCGGCCGAGATCGAACTCGACGACATGGACGCCGTCTGCCTGCACGCCGTCGCCTATGACGATGCCGGCAACGCCATCGGCACGGGCCGGCTCTTGCCAGACGGCCACATCGGCCGCATGGCCGTACGCCAGCCGGGCCGCGGCACGGGTGTGGGCGGCGCCATCCTGCAATTGTTGATGGAGAAAGCCCGCGCACGGGGCGATGCCGCCGTGGTCTTGAACGCGCAAACCGTGGCCGCGCCATTCTATGCACGCCACGGTTTCGTGCAGCAGGGGGAACAATTTGAAGAGGCGGGGATTGCGCATGTGGAGATGCGCTTGCAGTTTTAACTGCTGGGGGCAGACCCCCGATAACGTTGGCGCAGAGCTTTGCGTTAGCGGTGTTGAGGGTCTGACCCCGGATTTTAATTCTGCGCGTGCGACTGGCGCCATTTATCCAGGATCACGGCTAGCACGATCACGACGCCCTTGGCCACATATTGCCAGAACGACGACAGGCCCAGAATCGTCAAGCCATTGTTCATCACGCCGATGATCAGGGCGCCGATGACGGTGCCCCAGACGGAGCCCACGCCGCCCATCAGGCTGGTGCCGCCGAGCACGACGGCCGCGATGGCGTCCAGTTCGTAGCCCGTGCCCCAGTTGCCGTTGGCCGCGTACAGGCGGCTGGCCGACATGGCGCCGCCCAAACCCGCGAACAGGCCGCTGATCGTGTAGACAAACATCAGCACGAGGCCGACCTTGATCCCCGTCAAGCGGGCCGCCTGGATATTGCCGCCGACGGCGTAGATGTGCAGGCCCAGGGTCGTCTTGCGCAGGATGAACCAGGTCAGCAGCACGACGGCCGCCGCCAGCCAGATCAGCCAGGGCACGGCCAGGAAGCTGCCGTTGCCCATCCATTCGAAGCTGGGGATTTCCGTGTTCAGCACGCTGGTGCCGTCGGCCAGCAGGTAGGCGGCGCCGCGCAACGCCGTCATGGTGCCCAGGGTCACGACGAAGGGGTTCAGGCCGACGAGGGCGACCAGCACGCCGTTCAGTGCGCCCAGCAGCAGGCCGACGATGAGGAAGGCGGGGATCGAAAAGCCGGCGAACTGCGCCGAGAGCGACATCAGCATGCCCGCAACGGCCGAGACGGCCAGCACGGAACCGACGGACAGATCGATGCCGCTGGTGAGAATGACGAAGGTCATGCCGGACGCCAGCACGATATTGATCGACACCTGGCGGAAGATGTTCATGGTGTTATTGCTGCTCATGAAGGTCGACGTGCCGTCGGCCGAGAAATACACGGTCAGGCCGTACATGGCCAGGTACAGCACGACCAGCACGGGCAGCATGCCCAGGCGGCGCATCAGGTTCGAGGCATTGAAGGGTTCGCCGGCGCGCGCGGCGCCGCGGGTGGTGCTAGTTGTCATCATGAGTCTCCTGAATGATTATTTAAGACGTATTCTTAAAACGCCTGACAAAACCGTAGCGAGCGGATGTGGGTTGTGGTTGAGACGCGGAACTGTGCGAATGCACAGTGAGCATCGGAAACCGCAACCCGCGACGCGCAGTAGGTTTTGGCAGGTGTTTTTATGCCGCTTCCAGCTGGGTCGCATAGGCGAGGATGTTTTCCTGCGTGATGTCGTCGCCCGTCACTTCGCCCGTCATCCGTCCCTCGCACATCACCATCACGCGGTCGCAGATGCCGACCAGCTCGGCCAGTTCGCTGGAAATGCACAGCACGGCCGTGCCGGCGTCCGCCAGCTGGTGGATGATTTTGTAGATTTCGCTCTTCGCGCCCACGTCCACGCCCCGCGTCGGTTCGTCGAGGATGAGGACCTTGGGCGCGATGGCCAGCCAGCGCGCCAGCAAGACCTTCTGCTGGTTGCCGCCGGAGAGTCCGCCGACGATGCCGTCCGGCCCCGACACTTTCACGTTGAGGTTGCTGATCGCCTCGCGCGTGAGCTGCGTCAGGGCGCCGCGGTTGACGACGCCCGCCGTCGCATGCTTGGATAGTATGTTCATCGACATGTTTTCCATGGCCGACAGTTGCATGAACAAGCCCAGGCTCTTGCGGTCCTCGGGCAGGTAGCCGATGCCGTGGCGGATCGCCGCCAGCGGGCGGTGGATATGCACTTCCTGGCCGTCGAGCCACACTTGCCCCGATGCTTTCTTGTCGGCGCCAAAGATCAGCCGCGCCAGTTCCGTGCGGCCCGCGCCGACGAGGCCGGCCAGGCCCGTGACTTCGCCCGCATGCAGGCTGAACGAGGCGGGCTTGACCTTGCCGCCGCCCACGTTTTCCACGCGCAAGCGCTCGGCGCCCCGCGTGCTGCGCCGCTGGTGCGCATAAAAATCGTCGGCGGGACGGCCCACCATCATTTGCACGACTTTCTTTTGATCCAGCTCATCCTTGCCCAGTTCGCCCACATAGGCGCCGTCGCGCAGCACCGTGATGCGGCGCGCCAGGCGCTCCACCTCGGCCATGCGGTGGCTGATGTACAGCACGGCCAGGCCCTTGTCGCGCTGTTCTTCGATGATGCGGAACAATTGTTCGGTTTCCCGGTCGGACAGGGCAGCGGTGGGCTCGTCCATGATCAGGATGCGGCTTTCATGCACGAGGGCGCGGGCGATTTCCACCTGTTGCTGCTCGGCGATCGACAGCGTGGACACCATGGTGTCGGCGTCGAAGCGGGAACCGAGGTCGGCCAGGATGGCGTTGGTGCGCGCGCGCATTTCGCCGGCCTTGACGGTCCAGAACGGTCCTTGCGGCTCGCTGCCCATGAAGACGTTCTGCGCCACCGTCATGTTCTTGGCCACGCTCAATTCCTGATAGATCAGGTTGATGCCCAGCGCGCGTGCCTCGCCCGGGTTGCGTATCTTGATCGGCTTGCCGTCGAGGATGATCTCGCCCGCGTCCGGCGTGTACACACCGGAGAGGATTTTCATCAGGGTGCTCTTGCCGGCGCCATTTTCGCCCATCACGGCATGGATTTCGCCGCTGCGCACCGTCAGGTGCACGCCGCGCAGCGCGCGCGTGGCGCCAAAGCGCTTCTCGATGCCGCGCATTTCAAAAATAATTTCGTCGCTCATGACTGTCCTTCCTTGCTGGTGAAACTGGCGCCGCCTGCCAACTGGCCGGCGGCGCCACGTGGTTCAGGTCAGGCAGATCAGTTCCGTACCCAGCCCGTGTAGGTGGCCACGTTTTCCTTGGTGATGGCCGGGGTCGGCAACAGCACCATGGTCTGTTTCGGCGTGCGGCCGTTCATGATGTCGTAGCCCATCTGCACGGCGTCCGTGGCCATGCGGTACGGATTTTGCGCCGAGGTGGCGGCAAACAGGCCAGCCTTGTTTTTCAGGGCGTTCTGGCCATCGGGCGCGCCATCGACGGCCGTGATCAGTTTTACGTCCGTACGCTTCGATTGCTTGATGGCCAGTTCGGCGCCGATGCCGGTCGGATCGTTGATGGCGAACACGCCGTCGATCTTCGGATGGGCCGTCAGCAAGTTCGACATCACGGTCATGCCGCCGTCGCGGCTGCCGCCCGCGTTCTGGTTGTCGGACAGGATCTTGATATCCTTGAACGCGGCCAGGGTCTTCTTGCAGCCGTTGACGCGGTCGATCACGGACGTTACGGGTGGGCCGTTCAGGATCACGACATTGCCCTTGCCGCCGATCTGCTTGGCCAGGTAGGCGCACGAGACGTCGCCGGCCATGGTGTTGTCGGACATCACGGTGGCCGAAGCACCCACGGCGCCCACGTCGACGGCGATCACGACGACGCCCGCATTGCGCGCTTTCTTGATGGCCGGTGCGATGCCCTTGGAATCGACGGCATTCAGGATGATGATGTCAGTCTTGTTGGCGATAAAGTTCTCGATCTGGTCGACCTGGGTGTTCAGGTCATACTTGCTGGACACCGTCGTGACCTTCACGCCAGGGCCGCCCAGCTTTTTCGCGCTTTCTTCCGCGCCGCGGCCAATGGCGACGAAAAACGGGTTGGCCAGGTCGCCCACGCTCACGCCGATCGATTTGAGCGGTTTGTCGGCGGCGAAGGCGCCGCAGGCGGCGGACAGCAGCAGGGAGGCGGTAATGACTTTTTTCATGAGGATCTCCAAGGGTTTTTATTGTAAAAACGAACAGTGCTACGGGTGAAAACTTAGTTAGTACGCAATTTCTCGATCATGGCGTCCAGCTTGCCTGCATCGACGGCGAAGCCGCGGATGCCTTCGGCCAGCTTTTCGGTCGCCATCGCATCGTCGTTCAGCGCATAGCGGAAAGCCGCCTCGTCATACGTGACGGCCGGCTGCGCCGCGCCCAGGTCGCCGCCCAGCGCGCGCTCGAAAGACGCATCCGCCGCTTCCAGCCTGGCCAGCAGGTCCGGGCTGATGGTCAGCAAGTCGCAGCCGGACAGGGCCGTGATCTGGCCCACGTTGCGGAAGCTGGCGCCCATCACTTGGGTGGCGATGCCATGTTGTTTGTAGTAATTGAAGATGCGCGTGACCGACTGCACACCTGGATCGTTGGACAGGCTGCGCGCCGCTTCGTCCCATGCCGCGCCCTGCGACTTCTTGTGCCAGTCGTAGATGCGGCCCACGAACGGCGAAATCAGGCGCACCTTCGCGTCCGCGCAGGCGACGGCCTGGCAAAACGCGAACAGCAGGGTCAGGTTGCAAAAGATGCCTTCCGCTTCCAGTTCGCGCGCCGCCTGGATGCCTTCCCAGGTGGCGGCGACCTTGATCAGCACGCGCTCGCGGGCCACGCCGGCTTGCTCGTACAGGGCGATCAAACGGCGCCCGCGGGCGACGGTGGCGGCGCGGTCAAAGCTCAGGCGGGCATCGACTTCCGTCGACACGCGGCCCGGCACAACCTTCAGGATTTCCAGGCCGAAGCGCACCAGCACCTGGTCGACGATATCGTCCAGGCTGGCGGTCTTGTGCGCGGCGACCGTGCTTTCCAGCAAGGGCTCGTATTCGGGCTGCAGCACGGCCTTTAAAATCAGCGACGGGTTGGTGGTGGCGTCTTGTGGAGCGAAGCGGGCCAGTTGCAAGAAGTCGCCCGTGTCGGCGACGACGGTGCTGGTTTGCTTCAATTGTTGCAGTTGATTCAGTTGCGTCATTGCTGCTTATCCTTTGCTGAGTTGGTGCAAGGCTTGCACGGCGGGAAACAGGCTACGGTAGCGACCGTAACGCAGGCTCAAGGCTGCGCTGTGCGCGGCATCGGGCAGGAAAGTGTTTTTGATGGGCAAGCCGGTGGACAGCAGCTGGCGCTGGCCGATGGCGGCAAAGCCCAGCTTGGCCGCGCCCAGGCTGGCCGACAGTTCGCTGTTGTGCAGGGTGCGCATCTCGCGTCCCAGCACATTGGCCAGCAGCTGCGCCCAGTACTGGCTGCGCGCGCCGCCGCCCACCAGCATGCAGTGCGGAACGACGGCACCCGTCGAGGTGACGGCCGCCATGGCGTCGCGCAAGGCGAAGGCCACGCCTTCGAGCACGGCATAGCCAAGCTGGGCCGGCGTGCTGTCGTGGCCCAGTTGCAAAAAGGCGCCGCGCACTTGCGGGTCGTTGTGCGGCGTGCGCTCGCCCGACAGGTAGGGCAGGAACAGCGGCGCGGATGGCGCGATGGGGGAATCGAGCGGCACGGCGTTTTCCACCAGCGCCAGCAGGGCCGCCTCGTCGGGCAAGCCCAGCACGCTAGTCGCCCAGCGCACGCAGCTGGCGCCCGACAGGATCGCGCCCATCGCGTACCAGCGGCCGGGCAGGGCGTGGCAAAAGCTGTGCACGCCGCCGGCCGGGTTGCCCAGCGGCGCTTCGGTCACGCTGACGATGGCGGCGCTGGTGCCCAGCGAAATAAAACTGTCGCCGCCGTTGACGGCGCCGATGCCCACGGCCGAGACGGGATTGTCGCCACCGCCGCCCGCCACCACCACGTTCTCGGGCAATCCCAGCTGGTCGGCGATGGCGTCCGGCACGGTGCCCGTGGCGGCATCGCCTTCGGCCAGCGCCGGCAATTGATCGAGGCGCAAGCCGCAGGCCGTGACCATGGGCGCGAACCAGGCGCGCCGGGCTTCGTCCAGCCACAGGGTGCCGGCCGCGTCGGACATGTCCGTCAGTTTGATCCCCGTCAAGCGCAGGCGCAGATAATCCTTGGGCGACAGCAGGCAGGCGATGGCGGCGAAGGCGTCGGGCTCGTGCGTTTGCAGCCACAGCAGTTTCGGCGCCGTCAGGCCCGCCATGGGCAGGCTGCCCGTCACGTCCGCATACGCGGGATAGTCGCGCGCCAGGGCGGCCGCTTCGGCCTCGGCGCGCGCATCGTTCCACAGGATGGCGGG
Source organism: Janthinobacterium sp. JC611 (assembly GCF_018682595.1). Classification (NCBI taxonomy): domain Bacteria; kingdom Pseudomonadati; phylum Pseudomonadota; class Betaproteobacteria; order Burkholderiales; family Oxalobacteraceae; genus Janthinobacterium; species Janthinobacterium sp. JC611. Next base: position 87,278 of record NZ_JAFLJN010000003.1, on the reverse strand, counting down.
ACGGATGAGCTGATCGTTGGCGTCGAGCAGCACGGCGCCATGCATCTGGCCGGACAGGCCGATGCAAACGATGCGCGCATAGTCTTGCGGCCAGCCGGCGCGCAGCTGCGCCAGGGCGGTGACGCAGGCGGCCCACCAGTCCTGCGGCGACTGTTCGGACCAGCCCGCTTGCGGGCGGCTGGTTGCGATGCGCACGGACGCCTGGCCGCGCACGGCGCCTGCGCTGTCCATCAGCACGGTTTTCAGTTCGGAGGTACCGAGGTCGATACCGAGGGAAATCGCTGGATGCATATTATTTAGAGTAAAAAGTCAGGGGCAGCCGCAGGAGTTGCGCACGCGCAGGGTCGGCGACAGGCGCTGCACATGCTGGGCGCGGCCCGGATTGGCGATGCGGTCGATCAAGAGGTCGACGGCCATGGCGCCCAGCTCTTCAAGCGGCTGCGCCATCACGGTCAGGCGGGGGCTGAAATAATCGGCCCAGTCGAAATCATCGAAGCCGGCCAGGGCGACGTCTTGAGGTACCGCAATGTGCGCATCGCGCAAGGCGTGCATGGTGCCGATGGTCATCAGGTTATTGCCGGCGACGATGGCCGTGGGACGCCGTGCGGCGGGCAGGGCCAGCAGTTCGCGCGTGGCCGCGCCGCTGCGTTCCAGGTTGGAGTCGCCCGAGCGCTGCAAGTCCGCATCGAAGGCGATGCCGGCGCGCTGCAAGGCCAGGCGATAGCCTGCGATACGCTCGTCCGTCGTGGACAGGCCCGGTGCGCCCGCGATGAAGCCGATGCGGCGGTGGCCGTGGACCGTGATCAGATGGCTGACCAGCTGCGCCGTCGCCTCGCTGTTTTCCACGCCCACCTGGTCGAACGGCTGCGGCGACATGCGGTCGACCAGCACGGAAGCGATCTTGTTGCTGCTTAAATAGTCGAGCGCGCGGTTGTGCGGATCGCCGGACGGCGCCAGCACGATGCCGTCGACCCTGCGCTGGTGCAGGTTCTGCACCACTTTCAATTCCTGCTCCGGGTCGTCATGCGTATCGGAAAACAGCATCATTAAGCCATGGCGCGTGCAGGCCGCCTCGATGGCGCGCACGGTTTCGCTGAAGTAATGATTGGTGAAGGCGGAAATGGCCACGCCGATGGTGCCCGACGACGAGCCGGCCAGCGCGCGGGCCAGCATGTTCGGCACATAGCCGATCTGCTGCATGGCCGCGTTGACGGCGGCGACGGTTTTCGGGCTGACCTTGCGGGTGCCGTTGAGTACGTGAGAAACGGTCGACAGCGATACATCCGCCGCGCGCGCTACATCTTCCATGGTGGCCATGGTGTCTCCTGATGGTATTTTTTTGTTTTTATGTGTTTGATGCACGGCTTTGTTGCCGCGTTTGCATCCATCGTAAACAAAAGAAAGCGCTTGCGCAAGCGCTTTCTTTTTTGTGCGCATGGATGGAATGAGGTTTTTGGTGCGGCTTGTTCTGCTCAGGCAGCAGCGGCGCTACGCATTTGTTTGGCAATCCAGTGCAACACGGATTCCGGTAGCACGGTGTCGCTGGCCAGCGCATAGCCTGGGTAGCGCAGCGGTATAGCGAAGCTCTATTTGAGTGATTTTAATTATTAAAATCGCATTATTTCAATGGGTCTGTCCATTAAATCACTCTGATTACTGATGATTTAACGCGATTGACACATATTTTTTGCTATGGGATGATGAAGTTGAGATAAAAGACTACGAGGACACCCGAGATGGCACAGAGCGAAACTAAAGTGCTCACTGCACACGTACCGCTGCCGCTGGCCGACAAGGTCGACATGTTGGCTGCGCGCCTGGAGCGCTCGCGGGGTTGGGTCGTCAAGCAGGCGCTCAGCGCCTGGGTTGAGCAGGAAGAGGAGCGCAGCCGCCTGACGCGAGAGGCAATGGCCGACGTCAAGGCGGGCCACGTCATCGGCCACCAAGCGGTGCAGGCGTGGGCTGACAGCCTCGGCACCGATAACCCGCTGCCGGCGCCGGCGCTGCCCTAATGCAGTTGCAGTGGAGCAGCAAAGCGTTGTCCGACCTGGTTCGCCTGCACGAGTTCCTGGCTGCCGTGAACAAAGCGGCGGCGGCGCGGGTCATCAAAGCGTTGACGACCGCCGCAGCCGGCCTGGTGGCGAATCCTCGAATTGGCCAGAAGCTTGAAGAGTTCGAGCCGGGCGAGGTCCGGCGCATCCTCATTGGCCACTACGAAATGCGCTACGAGATTGTGGGATCAAGGATCTTCGTTTTGCGCGTGTGGCATACGAGGGAGGAACGATGATATCGCTGGACTTGTCCTGGCCATGCCACACCACTGACTGCGGCAATTGAAGGAGTCTCGGCCAAGTCGACGATTGAGTTTCGAGCCTCTTAGCGTCTGATTTCCCCATTTTTCCTATTCGCCCCAAGTCGGATTAGCGGGCCAAAAGCGCGCTAAACCGATTGGAGGTGTCGTTAGCGTATTACGGTATTGTCAAGTTGCGCACCGCGCGCCTCGGCGCTCCGTTATCCCGACCTACTGTATCACCAGCTCATGCAGTTCGCCGGGCGAGTCCGGGAACAGTTTCACGACGGTGGAGGTGCGCGTGCCGTAGCCCGGCGTTTCGATGCAGACGGCGGACAGCACGCGCTCGAGGTCGAGTGGCACGCCCGTGTCCGGCAAGCGGAAGTCGGGCGCGCGCGTGGTGTCGGCCAGCATGTCGAAATACGCTTCATCGGGCGCGCCCTGGCACAGCAGGCTGGCGAACTGGGCCTTGGTCTTCAAGACCTTCGGCCACGGCGCGTCCAGCAGGGCGTTCGACAGGCCGTAGATGCCCGGTTCCAATGGCTGGCCATTGCGCGCATCGCCATCGCCGCGGTTGGAAAACCAGATCAGCGTGTCGGCGTCGCCCAGCACCAGGTTAAAACCGTTGTAGGCCTTGCAGCCGGGGCGGATTTGCGCGATGTAGTCTTGCGGCGACATATTGCCGGCCAGGTAGTCGGCCACCAGGGCGCCGCGCGAGGGGGCGTCCGGCTTGCGGTCTTGCGGGCTGCGGATATTCGTGATGGCGGCAAAGCGCGAGCTGCCGCTGCCGGCTTGCGTGATGCCCATCCAGCTGCCGCCCGCCTGCAGGTCGCGGCCCGCATACACTTGCGGGTGCTCGGGCCAAGTCCCGGCGGGGGCGCTGGCGCGTTCATAGAATTCGTCGCGGTTGGCGGCGGCAATCAGCGGGATGTGCGGATTGACTTTCCAGGCAAAAACGATCAGGCACATGGAGGCAAATCCATGAACACTTCCGTATGGCGCGCGCCGGCCGTCATGGCCAGCAAGCCCGCCTCGTCGGCGGTACCGGCCAGCAGTTCGGCAAAACCTTCGCCGACGACGGGATAGATTTCCATCCACGTCTGCAAGCCATCCTTGGCGTCAGGGCGGCGCTTCAGTTGCGGCGCCACGCCGGAGGCGGCCGCCAGTTTCGCCTGCATGGCACGGACCCTGGCTTCCAGTGCCTGGGCGTGCTCTTGCTTGACCTGATAATAAATGTACAAATCTTTCATGGCATTCTCACAAGTCGAGTGCGTCGAGCACGTAAGGCATGGGCAGGAACTGCACGTGAGCGCCCTGCGCCGAACCGTAGCGCACGGCGCCGGCGGCGCTTGAACCTTCTTCGATCGCCCCCAGCTTCATTTCAGCGAGCGCGTCGACGCCGCCGCTGCCGTTGGGCGCCGCGTTGACGACCATGCCGCAAGGCTGGTCCGGATCGCTGACGGTGTACAGTTCGCCACCGGCGGCGACGCTGGCGTCAGCGATGCTGACCAGGGTGGTGCGGCGCTTGAGCTTGCCCAAATACTGGCTGCGCGCGACGATTTCCTGGCCCGGATAGCAGCCTTTCTTGAAATTGACGCCGCCCAGCAATTCAAAATTGACCATTTGCGGCACGAATTGCTCTTGCGTGGCGGCCGTGATCTGCGGGATGCCCGCGTGGATCTCCGACAATTGCCAGGCGTCGTTGCCGCCCTTGGCCAGCTGCTCGGTCAATCGCTGCCACGCGTCGCGCGCCGTGGCGGCCGAGGTCAGCCATTCATAGCGGGCGCTGCCGAACGCATCGGCCACGCGCAGCAGGGTGCCGGAAGCGTGCTCGACCTTGCTGAAGGGCGTGGCGGGCAGGGCGGGGAACCAGGCGCACAGGGCCGCGCTGGCGTGCTTGCCGCCCAGGCCCAGGATGACCTGCTTGGCTTCATCAAGCGATGCATCGTGCAGCTTGGCCTTGGCGCGCAGCACGAACATCTGCAAGCGCTTCTGGATGGCCGGCTGTATGGCGCGCGGCAATTGCAGATAAATGGTGGTGGCGTTGCGCCACATCAGGAAACTGGCCAGCAGCCGGCCTTTCGGCGTGCAGTAGCCGGCCAGGCGCACTTGCTCCTGGTTCAGGTGTTCCACGTCGTTGGTCAGCTGGCCGTGCAGGAAACTGGCTGCCTCGTCGCCGTCCAGGCCGATCAAGCCCTGGTCCGTGATGGCCGCGACAAAACCTTCTTGCAGTTGGGACACTGTCAGGGACTGGCCGAAGTCGGCGATAGGGGCGGCGGCGATGGGGGCGGTGCTGTCAGGCGCGCCATCGGTGGCGACGGGGCGGGCGCCTTGTGCGGTTAAAAATTGATTCCAGTTATTCATAATTTCCATTAGATCAGCGATTAAGCATTATCATTACGGGTTCATTATAGTGATGTCGCGCAGATCGCGTCGGCTGCGGCAAGATTGCCAGTGTTGGCGCCGCTTTGCGCGCACTTGCTTCACAAATGAACGATCATAACAAGCGGACGTTGGCCATCAGCGCCCGCATCACAAGAATCGGAACAATGGCTTTCTTTAAAAAACTTGTAGTCAGCTCGGTCATCGCCGCCATCGGCGTCGGCGGTACTTTTGTGTACTGGGCGCAGCAGCCCATCACTACGGACGGAGAAGCGATTCCGTTTACGATCGCGCCGGGCAGCGGCGCGCATGCGGCCGGCCAGCAGATCGCGGACGCGGGCGTGCCCATCGTGCCCATCCTGTTCAACATGCTGGCGCGCATCGAAGGCAAGACCTCGAAGATCAAGGCCGGTTCCTACGAGTTGAAGCCGGGCACCACGCCGCAGCGCCTGATCACGCAGCTGGCACGCGGCGAGTTCGCGCAAGAGTCGCTGACCATCATCGAAGGCTGGACCTTCAGGCAGATGCGCATGGCCATGGCTAGCCATCCCGGCCTCAAGCACGACACCGTGGGCCTGTCCGACAAGGAACTGATGGCGAAGATCAGCCCGGAATATGTGTTGCCGGAAGGCTTGTTCTTCCCGGACACCTATCTGTTCGCCAAGGGCGCCAGCGAAATGCAGATTTTCAAGCAGGCGCACGCGGCCATGATCGGCCGCCTGTCCGAAGCGTGGGATAAGCGCGATCCGGCCTTGCCGTATAAAAACCCGTACGAGGCGCTGATCATGGCCTCCATCGTGGAAAAGGAAACGGGGCAAAAGTCCGAGCGCGCCATGATCGCCGGCGTGTTCGTCAACCGCCTGAAGACGGGCATGCTGCTGCAGACGGACCCGACCGTGATCTATGGCATGGGCGACAGCTACCAGGGCAAGATCCGCAAACGCGACCTGGAAGCGGACACCCCGTACAATACCTACACGCGCGGCGGCTTGCCGCCCACGCCGATCGCCTTGGCTGGCGCGCAATCGCTGACGGCGGCGCTGGCGCCGGCGCGCACGCAGGCGCTGTATTTCGTCGCGCGCGGCGACGGCACCAGCCAGTTCTCGGCCAACTTGCCCGACCATAACCGCGCCGTGAACCAGTACCAGCGGTAATTTCTCCTGCTAATTTCACCTGCTAATTTCACCTACTTAAGTAAGAAGTTTCATGACACAACACCATCAACCCCGCTTCATCACCTTCGAAGGCATCGATGGCGCGGGCAAGTCGACGCATATCGGCTTTGTCACCGACTACCTGCGGCAGCGCGGCGTGACCCTCGTCTCGTCGCGCGAACCGGGCGGCACCAGCCTGGGCGAAAAACTGCGCGAACTGCTGCTGCATGAAAAAATGCACCTGGAAACGGAAGCCTTGCTGATGTTCGCCAGCCGCCGCGAACACATCGCGCAAGTCATCGCGCCCGCGCTCGAGCGTGGCGAGTGGGTCATTTCCGACCGTTTCACCGATGCCAGCTTCGCCTACCAGGGCGGCGGGCGCGGCATGGACTTGCGCAAGATGGAAGCGCTGGAAGCGTGGGTGCATCCGCACTTGCAGCCGGACCTGACATTCCTGTTCGACGTGCCGCTGGACGTCGCCCGGGCCCGCCTGGACGCCACGCGTGCGCTCGACAAGTTCGAGCAGGAGCGATCGGATTTCTTTGCCGCCACGCGCAACGAGTACCTGCGCCGCGCGGCGCAGTTCCCGGGCCGTTTCCGCATCATCGATTCCACGCAAAGCATTGCCGATATTCAAGTACAGCTCGCGCAGCTACTTGATATTTTACTTGAGAAAAGCGTTATAACGTGCTGATTTAAAAGAAGAAGACATGACAAGTTCTCTCTATCCGTGGCAACAGGACGCCTGGCAGCAATTGCAAGCCTTGCGCCCGCGCATGCCGCACGCCATCCTGTTCCATGGCGCGCAAGGCATCGGCAAGGCCGACTTCATCGAGCATTTCGCGCAAGCCTTGCTGTGCGAAAACGTGCGCGCCGACGGCCATGCCTGTGGCACGTGCGCCTCGTGCGGCTGGTTTAGCCAGGGCAACCATCCCGATTACCGCCGGGTCCGTCCGGAAGCGCTGGAAGACGAGGTGGCCGATGACGGCGAAGAGGGCGAAGGCGCGAAGAAAAGCGCCAAGACCAAGACGCCGTCGAAAGACATCAAGATCGAGCAGATCCGCAACCTGGCCGACTTCATGAACATTTCCACGCACCGTCAAGGCTTGCGCGTGGTGGTGCTGTACCCGGCCGAGGCGTTGAACACGCCCGCGTCAAATGCCTTGCTGAAAACCCTGGAAGAGCCGCCGCCTGGCACTTTGTTCCTGCTGGCATCGAACAGCCTGGACCGCCTGCTGCCGACGATATTGTCGCGCTGCAGGAAATTTGCCTTGCCCATGCCCAGCCATGAGCAAGCCTTGACGTGGCTCAAGCAACAAGGCTTGAACGATGCGGACAGCTGGCTGCGCGAGCAGGGCGGCGCGCCGCTGGCCGCGCTGGCCCAGTCCGAATCGGGTGGCCGCGAGGAAACGGAACAGTTGCTGCAGGTGCTGGCCAACCCGGGCGTGGAAGCGGCCCTGAAAGCGGCGGATAAATTGCAGAAGGCGCCGCTGGCGCCGCTGGTCGCTTCCTTGCAGCGCTGGCTATACGACGTGTTTTCCGTCAAATTGTCCGGCACCATCCGCTATTACCCGCGCCACCGGCGCGAACTGGAAGCCTTGGCAGGACGCATCAACGTGAGCCGTCTGATGGCCGCCATCAAGGCCGCCAACGAACGCCGCGCGATAGCCGAACACCCCTTGTCGCCCAAGCTGTTCCTCGAGGACATGCTGCTCGACTACGCTTCAAGTTGCCAATAAAATCAATGATTTGCGATATCAAGTTAATCCGGATTGTGCGGTTCTTGGCCCGCCTGGAATGACTTGGCCGCAAGCGCGCGTGCAGCTGCGGTATGGCACTGCGCCCGCTTGCTGGTTTTTTTCCTGGCGCGCCATGTCCATTTGCCACGCCCAGCCCCCGGTGTTACAGTCAAGGCACTCGACGGCAACGGAGGCGTGCATGAAACGGGTCACTGGCATCGGCGGCATCTTTTTCCACGCGCAAGACCCGGCCGCGCTGCGCGCCTGGTATCAGCGCCACCTGGGCCTGGACGTGCAGCCGTGGGGCGGCGCCGCCTTCGCCTGGACGGACGCCGACGGCAAGCCCGCTGGCGGCACCACCATCTGGTCCGTCGCGGCCAAGGACAGCGAGCAATTCGCGCCCGGCAAGGCCTCCTTCATGATCAACTACCGCGTCGACGACCTCGACGCGCTGCTGCAAGCCTTGCGCGACGAAGGCTGCACCGTGCTGGAGAAGGCACCGGACTCCGAATATGGCCAGTTCGGCTGGGTCATCGATCCCGAGGGCAACAAGGTCGAGCTGTGGCAGCCGCCGCAGGGGCAGTAGTCAGCCGCAGGCCATGCCAAGGAAACAGCGCACTACCGTCAGGCGCTTGCCGGATAGATTTAAGGTTCGCGGCAGCCGCCAGGTGGCGAATTGACAGGGCATTTCCATTTCCAGTCGACGTATGCCTGTTGGCTCAATCTGACGGAGAAGCTGATCGAAGGTGAGGTAACGGAAAGCGTCACGACGTTTTCATCAAACTTCGTGATTTGCGGCGCACTGGTGCCAGGAACCGTTTTGGGATTCATGCCAAGTCCGAATTGCAGGTCGATCTGGCTATTGCCCAGCAAATAGGGCAGATTGTTGGCGACGATCTGGCCGATATTGAAGGTCCTGCCATCGGGCGCCGTTATCTGCATTGTATTAGGTACCAGGCGCAGCATGCCTATGCCCCATGCCGGATCCGGCATATACAGCAGCTTGTCCTTGACTTCGTTCATGGCACTGCGCACGCCGTCCTCTAGGCGGCTATCGAGTATGCCGGTCACCTTGTTGACCAGCAAATCTCCCACGATAGGAAGTATCCAGCCCAGGTTGGAATCGCAATCGGTAGAGGAGTTTACATTCGAATTGAGGCCCACAGACGGCAGTAGCACGCCGTCGTTCGCACCGTATTGCCCTGTCAGCGAAATGTTTTTGGCAGAAAATGTATTGGTGCAATCGAAGGTGAGAATACCCCATCTTTTCCCGGAATAGGTGCTGCGCGCTTCGTAACTGATGCCATCAATGCTCATTAATAGGGTGTTAGGCGCCGCAGGCTGGATGTTTGCATGCAGGTTGCCGCTGAGGCTGCCGCCTCGGAATGTGATGCCTTTTTCTGCAACGGTGGCGCCAACCACGCTGTTGAGCTTGTTTTCCAGCCCTGTGCGGATACTGCGCATCTCGCCGATGAATGGCGACAGCCGGCCATCATAGTTGGCGGCACTTTCCTGATACGATGCCGAGCCGCCGTTGTAACTGACAGTCACGACGTTGTTATTCCCTCTTAAGACGGGAACCCAATCGGCATGTGCTGCACCACTGGCCAAGATCGCGACCAAAAAAAAAGTATGACGCATACGTATTCCCTTTTTATGAGTACCGGCACGGCATGGTGTTGCGATGCCGGTCAATTGATTTCGGTATGTCGGAGTATGTGGATTTATGGGAGATAGCGAGTCGATGTTGCCATAAATAGTTCTAAATTGGAAAACATTTTTTATGGGAAATTTTTTCGACGAATGTCTTGTTCCGATGACAGGGGCTGTTGTTTGGCGCAGCAAAGGGGGCAGTCCATCAGGTCAGGTGGGACGAATAGATATTGCCTCTCAGCCGGCACTCGTGCCAATGCTCCATTTCCTTCTTCCCCCTGCCAGATTCCGCTCCCTCCGGTACAATCCGCCTTATGTATATCGATTCCCATTGCCATATCAATTTCCCCGAGCTGGCTGCTCGCATGCCCGAGATCCTCGCCAAGATGGCCGAGAACAAGGTGACCCATGCCTTGTGCGTGTCCGTCGACTTGCCGGACTTTCCACAAGTGCTGGCCCTGGCCGAGCAGTATCCGCATATTTTCGCGTCCGTCGGCGTGCATCCCGATTACGAGGACACGCCTGAACCGTCCGTGGACGACCTGGTCCGTCTGGCCGACCATCCGAAGATCATCGCCATCGGCGAGACGGGCCTCGACTATTTCCGTCTGACGGGCGACCTCGAGTGGCAGCGCGAGCGTTTCCGCACTCACATCAAAGCTTCAAGAATCACGCGCAAGCCCTTGATTATTCACACAAGAGCGGCCAGTGCAGACACCATACGCATCATGCGCGAAGAGGGCGCGGGCGTGTCCGATGGCGGCGTGGCCGGCGTCATGCATTGCTTTACGGAATCGCTGGAAGTGGCGCGCGCCGCCATCGACATGGGTTTCTATATTTCCTTTTCCGGCATCGTCACGTTCAAGAGCGCGAAAGACTTGCAAGCCGTGGCCCTGGAAGTGCCGCTCGAGCGCATCCTGATCGAGACGGATTCGCCGTATCTGGCGCCGGTGCCGTTCCGCGGCCGCATGAACGAGCCCGGCTACGTGGCCCACGTGGCGGAATACCTGTCGACCCTGAAAGGCATCCCCCTGGCCCAGGTGGCGCAGCAGACGACGGATAATTTCTTCAAGTTATTCAATCAGTTGCCATAACTTCTTGAGGTCATACATGATGAAAAAACTCGCGCTGGCGATGCTGCTGTGCTGCGCCACGGCCAGCCAGGCGGCGCCGGAACCGGACGCCTTCTTCCGCGCCGTGTCCGTCAACAACGCCAGCGGCGTGCGCAGCATGCTGGCGGAAGGCATGAATCCGAACCAGCCCGATGCGCAGCGCGGCGACATTCCCCTCGTGCTGGCCCTGCGCGACGATGCGGACCGGGTGTTCCAGGTGCTGCTCGATACGCCCGGCATCGACATCGAAGCCCGTTCGGCCAATGGCAACACGGCGCTGATGATGGCCGCCTACAAGCACAAGCAGGACGCCGTGAACGCCTTGCTGGCCAAGGGCGCGAAGGTCAACCAGAGCGGCTGGACGGCGCTGCACTATGCGGCCTCGGCTGGCGACTTGCCCATCATGAAAATTCTGCTCGACCGCGACGCCATGGTCGATGCGCGCGCGCCCGCCAACATCACGCCGCTGATGTTTGCCGCCCGCGAAGGGCAGGAAGGCGCCGTCAAGCTGCTGCTGTCCTGGGGCGCGGACGCCAGCCTGAAGAGCGACCATGGCTGGACGGCCGTGCAATTTGCCCAGGCGGGCGACAAGCCCGGCGTGGTCGCGATCATCGAGGCGGCGCAAAAGGCGCGCGCAGCCCGAAAATAATTCTTTAATTGCAATACTTTCCATGCCAGCGCTGAAACTGGCATGGAATTGCCTCTCACCTCAGCCCTTTGTTCTCCCTGCCGATTAACGATAATGATTGTGTCGCATTAATCAGGAGATACCTCGCATGGGCCTTCCCACCACCGTCAGGCGCCGGCTGTATTGTCGCCGCCCCTCGCGCAGCCCGTGCGATATCACTGCTTTCTGGAATGACAAAACCGATCGGCCATCGGAGCCAGACTCCAAGAGGACAGACATGCTGAATGAACGAGAAATCGAGAGTTGTTACCTGGGGCAATTTATCCCCGTCCATTACCACCACAATATGTTGATGGACCAGAACCGCATGCACGGGTTCAAGTCGGCGATCGATTACGCGGTAAAACCCGGCATGAAGGTGCTGGAGCTGGGCGGCGGCACGGGCGTGCTGTCGTGGTTTGCGGCCGCGCGCGCCGACAAGGTCTGGTGCGTGGAGTTCAACCCGGACATGGTCAAGGAAGCGCGCAAGATGCTGGCGCTCAATCCCAACGGTGAAAAAGTCGAGGTCGTCCACGCGGACGCCTTCGAATACCTGCCGCCCGAGCCCGTCGATGTGGTCATTTGCGAAATGATTCATGTGGGCATGCTGCGCGAAAAGCAGGTGGAAGTGATCGAATCGTTCAAGCGCCGCTACCTGGCCCGTTTTGGCGGCCCGCTGCCCATCTTCCTGCCCGAGGCCGTCATCATGGCCGTGCAGCCGATGCAGCAGGAATACGATTTCGAGGGCTTTTATGCGCCCATCGTGCAATTCCAGGAAACCACGGCCATTCATCCGGGCGTGCAGGAACTGGCGCCGCCATCCGTCTACAGCATCATCGACTTCAGCCAGCCGACGGACACCGTCTTCGGCTTCGACGGCAAGTTCGTCGTCGAGCGCAGCGGCACCCTGAACGCCTTGCGTTTCGTCACCAAGAACATCCTGGCCGTCGTGCCCGAGCGTTCGACCACGATCGACTGGCTGAACCACTACATGTGTTTGCCGCTGGCCACGCCGCTGGCCGTGAAGGCGGGCGACGTGCTGCAAGTGAGCTTCCAGTACCGCGCCGGCGGCTCGATTCCCTCGCTGGAAGCGTCGATCCGCGCGCAAGTCATCTATGATGTCAATCTGCAGCCGGTGACGCAGAACGCCGTGTATGCGTAAGCATCATTAATGTAAAGGCAACGCCGCAGCCATTTCCTCCTGCGGCGTTTGTCCATTCAGGGTATATTTCGTCCTTTACCCATTGGACAGCTTTACTATCATGGAACAGATCGATCAGCGTTACCTCGTGCAACAGAACAAAATCAGCGATGGCGAGACCAGGCCGCCCGTGTTTGCCAAGGTAATGCGCAGCAAGGAGGGCGTGTTTGAAGGCGTGTCCTTCATCAAGTCGAAGGACAAGGCCACCGTCATGACCATCGAAGATGCCAACCAGGCCATCAAATGGGCCGCCAACAAGAAGCCGAACGCGCATGAATACATCACGAAAGTGATTTGCGTCGGTCAATAAGCCCCCGTTCATTCCCGTTTTTGCACCGTTCATCCGCGCAGCATGCAGTTCATCGCATGGCCGTTGCCGCCGCCGCTGCGCTTTACTATAGTGCCGTCACGGTAGCGGGGCAAGCGCGGCTTGCTCCGCACATTTCATTCGAGGGGGACGCGATGCTGGGATTCGTGCTGTGGTTGCTGCTCTTGCTGGTGTGCTGGCCCCTGGCCCTGCTGGCCCTCGTGCTGTATCCGCTGGCCTGGCTGCTGTTGCTGCCATTCCGCCTGATCGGCATCGGCGTGGAAGGTGTGTTTGAATTACTGCGCGCCATCGTCATGCTGCCGGCCCGCGTGCTGGGCGGCGGGCGGCGCTAAACTGGTTTTCCCATAAAAATGGCGCCCTCGGCGCCATTTTTGTTTGTCGGACCGTGCCGCTTACAGGTCGACCATGAAACCGGCGCCGATCGATTTCTGCGAATAATTGTAGTCGATCAAGCTCTGGCCATAGCCGGAGAACAGTTGCAGATAGCCTTTCAGGTTGGCCTTCAAGGGGAAAGCCCAGCTTGCCTGCATGGAGCCATGCTTCTTGCTGAAATTACGGCGGGCCGTCACGGCATACTCGTGACCCTTGTTGCGGTAGCTCACGCGCAAGTCGCCATGCCCCAGGTAATCGACGATGTCGATATTGTCATTATCGACCGCGCTGTTGTCGAGACGATGCCACACGCGGGCCGTGACGGCCAGGTTGTCCTTTTCCATGCCCAGTTCCGCATACACGCGGTTCCAGCTGCGCGACAGGGTCGAGGTCTGGCCATTCGACTGGTGCACCAGGCCCAGGTTCAGGTAATTGAACTCCACGCCCGCGAAATTTTTGTTGATCGGCAAGATCAGCATCAGTTCCGGCTGGTAATTGGTTTCGCGGAACGGGCTCGATGCCTTGCGGTTATACGCCTGCCAGAAACTTTGCTGCGTGTAGCCGAACCACATGTCGATGGGCGTGCCGGCGATGTCTTCCAGCAGCTTCATCTTGAAGCTCAGCTGGAACGTCAATTCCACGTGCTGGCTCTTGATGCCGGCCGGCGTGAAATCCTGGAACGGTTCGTCGTTCGATGCGTCGCTGTAATTGGCCAGCAACAGATAGGTGTCGCGGTGCGGGCGGAAGTTGAACAGGCCCCGCTTCGAGGCATCGTTGAGTTCCCACGACTGCTGCGTGCGCGAAATCGGCGCTTCCGGCGGCGCCGCGCCCGCCTGCGCTATGGCGGGAATGGCGGCGTTGACGGCCTCCGGCGTGGCCACGCCGGGCGGGCCGACAAACGTGAGTGGGGCGACCTCGGCGGCCGCCGCCAGGGCCACGGCCGCCGTGGCGGGATCGCCGCCGGCCGCGATGGTGGCCTTTTCCGCCGCCTTGGCCAGGGTGTCGAAGCAGCCCAGGCGGGCGCTGGCGTCACCGAGCACGGCGCAACGCTGCATCTGCTGTTCCAGTTCACCGGCCATGGCCAGCGCCGGCGATGCCAGCAAGGAAGAGAGGATTATTTTTTTTAGTGGGGTCGTCATAAAATGTGAGGGGATATCGTCCGGTGCGTACCCCGGAGATCCCGGGGGCGTCTTGATTTTGATTAATCTTTGTTGAATTAATTGATAAGAAAGTATAGCTGAATCCGCCATTTACCCTGTGCGCCTACCGTGCGCGCGAAGGTCGGTGTTGTATGCATGGTAAAAACCGGTCGCCCGTGCCGCTCAAATCGATGTCTGCTACACTGGAAAACCGGTGCAGACAGTGGCGCGCCGGGCTAGCCATGGAGATTGTGATGACCCGCAAAACACCTATCGAGCGCTACCGCAACATCGGCATCAGCGCCCATATCGACGCCGGCAAGACCACCACCACCGAGCGCATCCTGTTTTATACGGGGGTCAATCACAAGATCGGCGAAGTGCACAATGGCGCCGCCACCATGGACTGGATGGAGCAGGAGCAGGAACGGGGCATCACCATCACCTCGGCCGCCACCACGGCCTTCTGGAAAGGCATGGCAGGCAACTTCCCCGAACACCGCATCAACATCATCGATACGCCCGGTCACGTGGATTTCACGATTGAAGTCGAGCGTTCGATGCGCGTGCTCGACGGCGCCGTGATGGTCTACGACGCCGTCGGCGGCGTGCAGCCACAGTCCGAGACCGTCTGGCGGCAAGCCAACAAATACCATGTGCCGCGCATCGCCTTCATCAACAAGATGGACCGCGTGGGGGCGGACTTCCTGCGCGTGCGCCAGCAGATCGCCGAGCGCCTGAAAGGCGTGGCCGTGCCCATCCAGCTGCCGATCGGCGCCGAAGAGCATTTCACGGGCGTCATCGACCTGCTGAAAATGCGCGCCATCACCTGGGACGACGCCAGCCAGGGCGTGCAGTTCAGCTATGGCGAGATTCCCGCCAGCTTGCTGGCGCAGGCGCAGGAATGGCACGAGCACCTGGTCGAGCATGCGGCCGAGGCCACGGCCGAGATGACGGAACGCTACCTGAATGGCGACACGTTCACGGAAGCGGAGCTGAAACAGGCCTTGCGCGCGCGCACCATCCGCAATGAAATCGTGCCCATGCTGTGCGGCAGCGCCTTCAAGAACAAGGGCGTGCAGGCCATGCTGGACGCCGTCATCGAATACCTGCCGTCGCCGATGGAAGTGCCGCCCATCATGGGACATGACGAGCACGACAACGAGGTGGAGCGCCACCCGGCGGACGACGAGCATTTTTCGGCCCTCGCTTTCAAGATCATGACGGACCCGTTCGTGGGGCAGCTGACCTTCTTCCGCGTGTATTCGGGCGTGGTCAATTCAGGCGACATGGTCTACAACCCCACCAAGAGCGCGCGCGAGCGGCTGGGGCGCATCCTGCAGATGCATGCGAACGAGCGCAAGGAAATCAAGGAAGTGTATGCGGGCGACATCGCCGCCGCCGTGGGCCTGAAAGCCGTCACCACGGGCGACACCCTGTGCGCCATCGATCACGTCATCGTGCTGGAAAAGATGATCTTCCCGGAACCCGTGATTTCCCAGGCCGTGGAACCGAAGACCAAGCAGGACCAGGAAAAGATGGGCATCGCCCTAAACCGCCTGGCGCAGGAAGACCCGTCGTTCAAGGTGCATACGGACGAGGAATCGGGCCAGACCATCATGTCGGGCATGGGGGAATTGCACCTGGAAATTCTGGTCGACCGCATGCGGCGCGAATTCGGCGTGGAAGCCAATGTCGGCAAGCCGCAGGTGGCCTACCGCGAAACCATCACGCGCGCAGTGGAAGACGTCGAGGGCAAGTTCGTCAAGCAGTCGGGCGGACGGGGCCAGTACGGCCACGTGGTGCTCAAGCTGGAACCCTTGCCGCCAGGCACCGGTTACCAGTTCGTCGACGCCATCAAGGGCGGCGTGGTGCCGCGCGAATTCATCCCCGCCGTCGACAAGGGCATCGCCGAAACCTTGAAGTCGGGCGTGCTGGCCGGCTATCCGGTCGTCGACGTCAGAGCGACGCTGACCTTTGGCTCCTACCACGACGTCGATTCGAACGAAAACGCGTTTCGCATGGCCGGCTCCATCGCCTTCAAGGAGGGCATGCGCAAGGCCCATGCCGTGCTGCTGGAACCGATGATGCAGGTGGAGGCGGAAACACCGGAAGAGTTCATGGGCAACGTCATGGGCGACCTGACGGCCCGCCGCGGCATGGTGCAGGGCGTCGACGACATCCCCGGCGGCGCGGGCCGCATCGTCAAGGCCCTGGTGCCGCTGGCGGAAATGTTCGGTTACTCGACGACCTTGCGTTCGCTGACCCAGGGCCGCGCCACCTACACGATGGAATTCAAGCACTATGCGGCCGTGCCCAAGCATATCCTGGACCAGGTGGCGGCGGGGAAGGTGAAGTAGGCGTCAGTGGAGTAAATTCTGCGCAATGATGGCGTCCGCCATCTTTTCCGCCTCATCCACGGGCTGGTTCAGCGCCTGCGTCGTGTAGACCGTGCTGGCCACCAGCGGCTGGTCCAGGGTTGCCCCTTCGCCATGGCTGGTGTCCACCGTCACCGTGGTCGACAGGCCGATGCGCAGCGGGTGGGCGGCCAGCTCCTTTGGGTCCAGCGTGATGCGCACGGGCACGCGCTGCACCACCTTGATCCAGTTGCCCGTGGCGTTTTGCGCCGGCAGCAGGGAAAACGCGCTGCCCGTGCCGGCCGACATGCCCAGCACCTTGCCGTGGTACACCACCTTGTTGCCATACAAATCCGTTTCGATGGTGGCCGCCTGGCCTACGCGGATATTGCGCAATTCGGATTCCTTGAAGTTCGCATCGACCCATAGCTGGTCCAGCGGCACGATGGACATCAAGGGCGTGCCCGGCGTCACGTGCGTGCCCAGCTGCACGCTGCGCTTGGCCACATAGCCGGAAACGGGCGCCACCACGGCGTTGCGGCGCACGGCCAGCCACGCCTGCAACACGTCGCCCCGGGCCGACAGCACGGCCGGATGGCCGGCCAGGTGCACGCCGGCCACGCCCGATTTGGCCGACTCGGCCTGGCGCTGCGCCACCGTCAAGGCCGCTTTCGCGTCATTGACGGCCTGTTTCGCATGGACCAGGTCTTCGCCCGAGATCGTCTGATCCGCCGCCAGCGGCGCGCGGCGCGCCAGGTTGCCCTGCGCCGTGGCCAGGGCCAGGCGGCGCTGCTCGATGACGGCGTCGTACTGCGCCACGCTGGCATAGCGTTCGCGCTCCTGGCGCACGACGTTGCCCAGCCGCGCCTGCGCCTGGCTCAAGGCCAGGTCCGCATCGATGGCGTTCAGGGTGATCAGCGGCGCGCCCGCTTTCACCATCTGCGTCTCGTCGGCGCGGATGGCGTCGACATTGCCCGTCACTTGCGCCGACAGGGTGACCAGGTTGCCGCCCACATAGGCGTTGTCCGTCACCTCTTCCCTGGACAGCACCAGTTGATAATAGGCGGCCCAGGCGCCGCTGGCCACGACAAAGGCGGCCGTGATGGCGATCAGGACGGCCTTGCGCTTGCCGGGGGTGTCATTGCTGGTTGTGGTGGTGTCGTTGCTCATGATGTATTCCGTAATCGATGGTTATTGTTGTGTCGTCGCGGCGGCGAAATCGCTGCTGCCCCGGTAGCCGCCGCCCAGCGCCACGCTCAGGCTGATTTCCGCGTCCTGGCGCTGGTGTTGCAACTGCAAGCCCAGGTCGACCTGGCCGCGCACGGTCATTTCCGCGTTCAGTTGCGTGGCGCGGTCGGCCAGGCCTTGCTTGAGCCGCGCATTCGCGTTGCGCAGCTGCGCCTGGCTGGCGTGCAGGTTTTCCTCTTGCAGGCGCAGCTGGTTTTCCACGCCTTGCACTGTCGCGCCGGCCTGCGCCACGTCGCGCACGACATGGAAGACGTGCTGGTTGTAGTCGGCGATCAATTCGTTGCGTTCGCTGCGCGCGCCGCCAAGCTGCGCCTGCAGGCGGCCGCTGTCGAACAGGGGCAGCGACAGGGCCGGGCCGATGAACAGGGTGCGGCTGCCGGACTGCAGCAGCCGGCCCAGCTTGATCGCATCGAGGCCGAACGAGGCCCCCAGGTCGATATCGGGATAGAACGATGCCTGCGCCGCCTCGATCTTGCTCATGGCCGCCTCGACCCGCCAGCGCGCCGCCTGCAAATCGGGCCGGCGCGCCAGCAATTCCAGGCCCAGCTTGCCGGGCAGGGCGTGCGGCAGCGGCTGGGCTTGCCTCGGCTGCAGGCCGGCCAAGGCAGCGCCATCCGCCCCGAGCAGGGCGCGCAAGGCTTCGCGTTCCGTGACGATCTGCGTTTCCAGCAGGGCAATTTGTTGCTGCAGCAGGCTCAAGCGCGTTTGCGCGGACAGATGGTCGTCGCTGACGCCCAGGCCGTTGGCGATGCGCTTTTCCTTGTCCAGCACCAGCAGCTGCTGCAGTTTGACCAGCGCATGCAGGTTGTCCATGCGGGCCCAGCCATTTTGCATGCTGAAGTAATGGCGGGCGATCTCGGCGGCCAGCATCTGTTCCGCCATCGCATACTCGGCGCGGCGCGCGTTGACTTCGCCCAGGCTGGCGGCGATCTGCGCCTTGTGCCTGCCCCACCAGTCCAGGTCGTAATGGGCTTGCACGCCCACGGTGACCTCATTGTAATAATTGCCGCCGATGGGGGCGGGCATCAGGCCATTGCCCGAATAGCGCTGGCGGTTGGCATTCGCGCCCAGGTCCAGCGTGGCGCCGCGCTGCGCGTGCTGCGCATCGAACGCGGACAGGGCCGAGCCGATGCGGGCATTCGCCACGTCCAGGTTCGGGCTGGCGGCCAGCGCCTGCCCGATCAGCTGGTCCAGCTGGGCGTCCTGGAACTGGCGCCACCACTGGGCGGCGGGCCAGCCTTCGCTGGCCAGGTGGATGTCGGCCGCCAGTTGCACGGTGGCCAGGTCTTGCTGCGGCAGCCGTTGCGTGTCGGGCGGGATGCTGGCGCAGCCGGCCAGGGACAAACTGAGCGCCAATACGCGCAGGGAGAGTTTTATCGGTGTGTGCATGAGGGTTATTCCATGGCCGCGTGGTCGACGACGACGGGCGCATTCTTTTTCGGTGGTTTGATCAGGAGCAAAAGCGGCAAGACGAGGATGGTCAGCCACATCATCAGCCAGAAGTCGTCGAGGTAGGCGATCATCGACGCCTGCCGCGTGATTTCGCCATTCAGCGCCGCCATGCCCGTGCCGGTGCCCAGGTTGTAGACACTGGCGATGGCAGGGTCATGCAAGGCCGGGTTGGCGATATGGATGTGTTCCGTCAGGGAGGCATGGGCGATCTGCGTATTGCGCACCAACAAGGTCTGCACGAGGGCGATGCCGATGCTGCTGCCGATATTGCGCACCAGGCTGTAAATGGCCGTGCCTTCCGCCCGCATCTGCGGCGACAGGGTGGCAAACGTGGCCGCGCTCAGGGGCACGAAGACGAGGCCCAGGCCGATGCCCTGGATGATGCCGTTCCACACGACCGTCTTCGGCACCAGGTCCAGCGTGAAATTGGCCATTTGCCACAGCGAGAACGCGGTAATGGAAAAGCCCACGCCCAGCAGGATGCGCGTATCGATCTTGCCCGTCAGCTTGCCGACGATCAGCATGGCCAGCATCGTGCCCAGCCCGCTGGGCGCCGTCACCAGGCCGGCGATGGCCGCCGGATAGTTCATCAAGCCTTGCAGCATCGATGGCGTCAGCGCGCGGGTGGCGAACAGCACCATGCCGACGATGAAGATGAACAACAAGCCGCTCACATAGTTCGAGTTTTTCAGCAGCCGGTAGTCGAGGAAGGACTTGCCGGCCGGGCGCAAGGCCGTGTGGGCGATGAAGTAACACAAGCTCATGGTCAGCACGATGGCTTCGATCCACGTTTCCGTGGAAGAAAACCAATCGTTCTGTTCGCCCCGGTCCAGCAGCATCTGCAGCGCGCCGATCGACAGGCTCAGGGTGGCAAAGCCGAACATGTCGAAGGTCATGCGGCGGTTGGGCGGGTCCTTGCGGATGTAGCGCCAGATACCATAGAAAGCCATGGCGCCGATGGGGATGTTGATGAAGAAGACCCAGCGCCAGCTATAGCTGTCCGTCAGCCAGCCGCCCAGGGTCGGTCCCAGGATGGGGCCGATCATCACGCCCATGCCCCAGATGGCCATGGCCGAGCCGTGCTTTTCGCGCGGATTGATGTCGAGCAGCACGGCCTGCGACAGCGGCACGAGGGCCGCGCCGAACACGCCCTGCAGCAGACGGGCGGCGACGATCTCGGACAGGGTGCCGGACAGGCCGCACAGCACGGAAGCGATGGTAAAGCCGGCCACGGAGACGAGAAAGGTGTTCTTCTGGCCGTAGCGGTCGCACAGCCAGCCCGTCAGGGGCGTGGCGATGGCGGCGGCGACGATGAAGGAGGTCAGCACCCAGGTGATCTGGTCTTGCGAGGCGGACAGGCTGCCCTGCATGTGGGGCAGGGCGACGTTGGCGATGGTGCCGTCGAGGGCCTGGATGATGGTGGCGAGCATGATCGAGATCGTGATCATGCGCCGGTTCAGGCTGGGGTCCTCGGAAGCGGGCAGGGCCGCTGCAGCACTGGCGGAGGCGGAACGCATCAGGCGCATCCACCCTGGTCCGTGCCGCCGATTTCCGTCGTGCGCTGCAGCGTTTCCAGCAACTCGGTGGCGGCCAGCAGTTGCGCCGGGTCGATGCCTTGCAGTAGCTCCTTGCGGTAGCCATCCGCTTCCTTGCGCACGGTGTCATACACGCGCATGCCCGCCTCGGTCAGCACCACCAGCTTGACCCTGCGGTCGGTCTCCGACGGCTGGCGCTGCACGAAGCCCGATTTCACGAGCCGGTCCAGCATCGACACCATGGTGGGGTTTTCCACGCCCAGCTGGTGCGCCAGCTCGCTTTGCGAGGGCGGCTGCGGCGATTTGGCGATCATGGCGATGCACATCCAGCTTGCTTGCCCCAGGTCCAGGTCTTTCAGGCGGCGGTCGATGGCATGGCGCCAGCCGCGCGCCGTCTTGTGGAGCGCGGCGGAAAAGCGCTCTTCGATAGAAGTCATAAGGTAAGTCGTCTAATAGTTAGGTCTCGAACGAATATTCTAGCATGCCCCTTTGACAGGCGTACAGGCCTTCCCGTTTATCGGCGCCGCTGGTACATTAAGGGCCAGTCCACCAACACAGGGAGAGCGCATGAGCACCGCAGAACAGAAGCAGGACGGCCAGCACCGCGACAGCAGCGACTTTGTCATCACGCAAACTTTCGACGCGCCGCGCGAGCTGGTATTTCAATCGTGGGTGGAACCGGAGCGCCTGGCCCAGTGGTGGGGCCCGGTTGGTTTCGAATTGAGCGTGCTGGCGCTGGATTTGCAGCCGGGCGGCGTTTTCCACTACGGCATGCGCGCCGACAATGGCTATGAGATGTGGGGCAAGTTCACCTATCAGGCGATCGAAGCGCCGGAACGCATCGTGTCCATCCTGTCGTTTGCGGACAAACAGGGCAATGCCGTGCAGCACCCGGTCAGCGCCACTTGGCCGCTGGAATCGTTCAATACGATGACCCTTACCGAGGAAAACGGCAAGACGACGATGACCTTGCGCTCGACGCCGCACAAGGCGACGGATGAGCAGCATCGGACTTTTGTGGAAGGGCATGAGTCGATGAAGGAGGGATTCAAGGCTACCTTCGCCCAGCTGGCGCAGTACCTGGCGCGTGTTCAGTAATATTTAAGAACAGCGGGCCGGAGTCGCGGGCCTGAGAAAATGCCCATGGCTGCGTTGCTTGGGCTCGCCGTACTCATCGTACTGTCTTCGCCCGCGCGCCTTGCCCTGGCCATTTTTCAGGCCCGCTGGGCCCGGGGAGCCTGGTTTGAGGGGGCGGGCCTAATCTTGTGAGCGGGTGCTTTACGTTTAGGTATGACAGCTATCGGTCCGCAGCGTAGCGAAGGGAAGAGCGCAGAGCAGATGCGACTGGGTTATGCAACGTATTCACCCATCTCCAGACAATTAGTACAGTTCGTTTTTAGGTGCACGTTGTGATTGGCACTTGAGCTGCGTCGACGCGCTATTGGCACATTCAGCAGTTGAGCAATCAACAGGCATATTGTTATTGTCGGTTGCGCATTCGCTGGCGGCAGGTGGCGTTTCTGTCTTTTCATCAGCTTTCTCGGAATCAGAATAGACAGGAACGTTACTAGCGCTTTCTGATACCACCGCCTGTTCTGAAGCCGGCTCTAACTGGACATTTTGGCGCTCAAGCGGCGCCAGCACTTCCATAGAGGCTGGCGGCGTTGGAGGCTCTTGTGTGGTTGTTTCTTTTTTGTTTCCGCTGAAAATTGCAGCCCCAACAACGATTAACGCGATTATACCTATTCCGCCGCCAGTAAATCCCACCTCGGAACTACCGCATGACGGACATTTCAGTGAAATACTTTTCCCTCGTGGGTACCATGTATACCCGCATTTTTTGCATTTGTTTTGTGAACGTTTGGTAGTTGCCATATTTTTATATTATTTCAGTGAGCATGGCGGAAAATGGGCTGTTACAAACCGTCATATCAAGGTGTGGTCAACTCCTATGTATCAGCTGTTAAATCGAGGTGACTTAATGCCTGAGGATAAATGGAAAATGATCCTCGATTCTGAGGCCGCCCGATAGCATATTCTATTCTATTTTTGCTGGAGGGAAAGATATATACATATTGTTTCCATTTAAATAATTGTAAGGCATTTTCCAATACATTCAAACAAAAAAATTTGGTGACTGTTCAAGCGCTATGCGACTGGCCGGAAAGGATTGCCGGCGATGGCGCGCTTCATTCCGCCTCCATCCCCAGCATCCCCCGCACCACCGGCAAAATCATCCCCCAAGCATTCGACGTCGCCGCAATCTCGTCATAATGACTGGCGCCAGGCAAAATCAGCACTTCCGCATGGTCGCCGGCTTTGATTGCCTTGGCCGCATAGTCGTGCGCGACTCTGGGTGGGGAGATGGTATCGAGCTCGCCTGTGATCAGGACGGTGCGGCTGCCGTTGGGGATGAGGTCGGCGGCGTTGGTGTCGCTGTAGATGTCGGGGCGCTCGGTGCTGGCGCTGCCTGCCAGTTGGGCGATGTCGCGCTCGCAGCTGGTCTTGATCAACTCCTTTTCATGGCGCAGGTCGGCCAGGCCGCCCAGGCTGATGATGTTTTTGACTGGCAGGAACTGGTCGCGGTACAGGGGGCTGGTCTTCGGCAGCTTTTCCCTGCCGGCGATCCATTGCGCCAGCTGGCCGCCGGCCGAGTGGCCCATGGCGACGATGCGACGCGTGTCGATCTGGTACTGGGGCGCGTGCTGCCGCAGGCTGTCCAGCGCCGCGTGCATGTCCTCATACGTGCCCGGATAGCCGCCGCGCGGCTCGTCCACGCGCCGGTATTCCACATTCCACACGGCGATGCCTTGCGCCACCAGGGCGCCGGCCACGTTGCGCATTTGCCTGATGCCGCCGAAGGCCACCGTCCAGCAGCCGCCATGCACGAGCACGACGACGGGGAACGGTCCGCTGCCTTCGGGCCGGAACAGCTGCGCGTATTGCGATGGCGCGGGGCCGTATGCGATCTGCGCCGTGGGCGGCGGGCCGTTCAGGGCCAGGTAGTCTTCCAGGCTCATGGGGGCGGCGACGGCGCCTTGCACGGAGGCGAGCAGGGCGGTGGCGATCAGGGAAGATGGCAGGGACGTGGGCATCGTTGCTTTCGCTTGAGAATAGAGCAACACTTTAGCATAGGGCAGCGCGGCCGCGGAGATCAAGTCGTGGACTGTTTTCCTCCTGCAAGAGGGTTGCCCCATGGTATATTTCGGGCATCAGTTTTCCCCATATCGACACGGTGCACGCAAACAACATCCTTTCCTTGCTGGACGCCGAGCATGGTGCGCTGGGCAGCATCGCGGCAGGCGCCGACCTGGCCCATGCACTGGAACACCTGTTGCTGGCGCTGCAAGACCTGGCCGAGGGCGGCGCGCATGCCTGCCTCGTGCTCATCGACGAAGCCGACCGCTTTTGCGGCTTGTCCGCGCCCAGCCTGCCGCAAGACCTGTGCCTGGCCCTGCGGCACGGCGGCGAACAGCCGTCCCCGTTCGGCACGGCCGCCTTTTCCGGCGCGCCCGTGTATTGCGGCGACATCACGCGCGACGTGCACTGGAGCGCGGGACGCAAGGAAGCCATGCTGCACGGCTACCGTGCCTGCTGGGTCGCCCCCGTCTTCGGCGCCAAGGGGCATATCCTGGGCGTGCTGGGCCTGTTTTTCCAGGCGACATGCCATCCCACGCAACCGGAGATCGAACTGCTGGCGCTGGCCGCGCGCGTGGCCGCGCACGTCATCGAGCGGGGCCAGCTGGAACGGGCGCTGCACGACAGCCGCGAACATTTTCATTACGCCATCGAACTCAATACGCAAGTGCTGTGGACGGCCGACGTCGACGGCAAGCTCGATTACGTGGCGCAGCGCTGGCGCGAATGGACGGGGGGCAGCGGCCTGGGCACCAGCTGGCTGGACGCCATCCACCCCGAGGATATCCCCCAGTCCTTGGCGGCCTGGAGCGAAGCGGTGGGCAGCGGCCAGCCTTTCGACCAAGAAATGCGCGTGCGCCGGCAAGACGGTCAGTACCGCTGGATGCGTTCGCGCGCGTATTGCCGGCAAGACGAGCGCGGCCAACCCGCGAAATGGTACGGCTCGTGCGAGGATATCGATGAACACTGGCAGGCGCGCAACGCCTTGCTCGACAGCGAAGCGCAGTTCCGTTCGCTCGCTTCCACCATGCCGAACCAGGCCTGGCTGGCGCATGGCAGCGGCGCCACTTACTGGGTCAACGAGCAGGTCTGCGAATACACGGGACAATCGCTGAAGTCGCTGGTGGCCAGCGGCTTTCGCCACTGCGTGCATCCGGACGACGTGCAGGCCACGCAAAAAAGCTGGGAACGGGCCGTCGCCACCGCCAGCGCCTACGAGCACGAGTTCCGCATGCGCCGCGCCAGCGACGGCGCCTACCGCTGGTTCCTGGCGCGCGCCTTGCCCCTGTTCGACGAAGCGGGCACGGTGCTGCGCTGGGTGGGCACGAATACGGACGTGCAGGAACAGAAGAACGTGCTGGAAAAGATGGCTTACCTGAATTCCTCGCTGGAAGTGGAAATGGCCAACCGCACGGCCGACCGCGACCGCATGTGGCGGCTGTCGACCGACATCATGCTGGTGGCTGACCTGGCCGGCATGATCATCGCCGTCAATCCCGCCTGGAGCAAGATCCTCGAGCGCCCGGAAATCGAGTCGCTGGGCATGGATTTCATCAGCCTCGTGCATCCCGACGACCGCATGGCCGCCTTGAAGGACTTGTCGCGCCTGGCCCATGGCGCGCCCACCTTGCGCATGGAAAACCGCTACCGGCGCCGCGATGGCGGCTACCGCTGGATTTCCTGGACGGCCGTGCCGGCGCAAAAGCTGATCCACGCCATCGGCCGCGACGTCACCGATGAAAAGGAGGCGCGCCTGGCGCTGGTGCGCAGCGAGCAGGCTTTATTGCAGGCGCAGAAGCTGGAATCGATCGGCAAGCTGACGGGCGGCGTGGCCCACGACTTCAATAACGTGCTGCAAATTATCTCGGGCAATTTGCAGTTGCTGAAGCTGACGGTGGCCGACAATCCGCAGGCGGCCAGGCGCCTCGATTCTGCCGCCTCGGCCGTCGAACGGGGCGCCAAGCTGTCGTCGCAACTGCTGGCCTTTGCGCGGCGCCAGCCGTTGAAACCGCTCGTGACGGACCTGGGGCGCTTGTTGCGCCGCATGCACGACCTGATCCGCCGCGCCCTGGGCGAGGCGATTGCCGAGGAAACCTTCATCAGCGAAGGCTTGTGGCATACGCTGGTCGACCCGAACCAGATGGAAAACGTACTGCTGAACATGGCCATCAATGCGCGCGATGCGATGGAGAAGGGCGGGCGCCTCACTTTTACCTTGAGCAACGTCACGCTCGACGCCGACTACGCCAGCCTGCATGCCGACGTGCTGGAGGGGCAATACGTGCTGCTGACCATCACCGACACGGGCCACGGCATGGAGCGCGACGTGATCGACCAGATCTTCGAGCCCTTCTTCACCACCAAGCGCGAAGGCGAGGGCACGGGCCTGGGCCTGTCCATGGCCTACGGCTTCATCCGCCAGAGCGCGGGCCACATCAAGGTGCACAGCGCGCCGGGCGCCGGCACGACTTTCAAGATTTATTTGCCCCGTTCGCTGGAAAAACTGGCCGAGCCGCCACCGGGCCTGACGGGCCCCGTGCTGGGCGGCAGCGAGACCATCCTCGTGGTGGAAGACGATGCGCCCGTGCAGCATACGGTGGTCGACATGCTGCGCGGCCTCGGTTACGACGTGCTGCATGCGGACGACGGCGCCGCGGCGCTGGCCCTGCTGGGCACGGGCGTGGCCATCGACCTGCTGTTTACGGACGTCGTCATGCCGGGGCCCGTCAGCAGCAAGGAGCTGGCGCGGCAGGCCCGGCTGCTGCTGCCGGAGCTGGCCGTGTTGTTTACCTCGGGCTACACGCACAACGCCATCATGCAGGGCGGGCGGCTGGACCCGGGCGTGGAGTTGCTCAGCAAACCCTACCAGCGCGAAGACCTGGCGCGGCGCATCCGCCACGTGCTGGCCGACCGCCGCCTGGTGGGCGCGCCCGACCCTTCCGGGCGGCGCATCTTGCTGGTGGAAGACAATGACGATGCGCGCGAAATGACGACCGAAATGCTCAATATGCTGGGGCACACCGTGCACGGCGTGGCCAGCGCGGAAGCGGCCATGCCGCTGCTGGCCATGCCGGGCCTGGACGTGCTGGTGACGGACATCAGCCTGCCCACCATGTCCGGCCTGGAACTGGCGCGCCATGCGCGCGCGCACTGGCCGCGGCTGGACGTGGTGTTTGCTTCCGGGCACGACTGGGGCGCCAGCCTGATGCAGGACGCCAGCGCGCGCTTCCTGCGCAAGCCGTTTGGCCTGGAAGAGCTGGCCAGCGCACTGAAGGCGCGCCAGCTCGACGTTTACTAGCTTGCTAGCCTGGCGCCAGCAAGGCTTGCTGCAGTTGCTCGACGGTAAATGGTTTCACCAGGAAGCGCGCCTGCGGGTCCAGCACGCCGGAATTGGCGGGCGCGTGGCCGGTGGTAAACACCACTTCCAGCCGCGGATGGTCGCGCGCCGCCAGTTCGGCCAGCTCGGCGCCCGACATGCGCGGCAGGCTGATATCGGTCAGCAACAGTTCCAGTCCCGGCGTGCCCAGCAGGGACAAGGCTTCCTCGGCCGTGCCCACGGATAGCACCGTGTGTCCCAGCATGGCCAGCAGTTCGCTCGTCATGGCGCGCGCGTCGGCATGGTCTTCCACCAGCAGGATGGATCGCGCCCCCGGCGGCGCGGGCGGCTGCGGCGCCAGTTGCGCGCGGTACTGGTGCAGGGCCGTCACGTGACGGCGATTGGCCAGCAGGTGGCGGATGCGCCGCGCCAGGTCTTCGCGTCGGTACGGTTTGCTCAATAATTCCACGCCCGGCTCCAGGCGGCCGCCCCGCATGATGGCGTCCTGCGTGTAGCCCGAGGTAAACAACACTGCCAGCTGCGGCAACAGCACGCGGGCCCGGCGCGCCAGTTCCGTGCTGGCCACCTTGCCCGGCATGACCACATCCGTAAACAGCAGGTCGATGGGCACGCCGCTGCCGATGATGGCCAGCGCGCTTTCGCCCTCGCCGGCGCGCAGCACGCCATAGCCGAGGCCGCGCAACATGTCCACCACCGTCGTCTGCACCTGCACGTCGTCTTCCACCACGAGGATGGTTTCCTTGCCGCCCAGCACGGGGCCGCTCAGCTGCAGCGGCAGTTCCGTTTCCGCTTCGAGCGAGCGCGGCAGGTAGATGCGGAAGGTGCTGCCATGGCCCGGCAGACTGTCCACGGTCAGGTGGCCGCCGCTCTGGCGCAGGAAGCCGTACGCCATGGACAGGCCCAGGCCCGTGCCTTCGCCTTTCGTCGTGAAGAACGGTTCGAAAATCTTGTCCAGCAAGTCGGCGGGAATGCCCGTGCCCGTGTCCGACACGGCCAGTTGCACGTAATCGCCGGGCGCCACGTCCGCATGGCGCGCCGCATAGTCGCTGTCCAGCACGCTGTTGCTCAATTCGATGGTCAGCTGGCCCTGGCCATCCATGGCGTCGCGCGCGTTGATGGCCAGGTTGAGGATGACGTTTTCCAGCTGGTGCGGGTCGACCAGGGCGCGCCAGCAATCGTCGGCCAGCAGCAGACGCGTTTCGATGGTTTCGCCGGTGGCGCGCCGCAGCAGCTCTTCCGTCGAACGCAGCAGTTGCGCCAGGTCCGTCACCAGCGGTTTCAACGGCTGGCGCCGTGCAAAGGCCAACAGCTGGGCCGACAGCTTGGCGCCCCGTTCCACGGCGGCCGAGGCGCTGGCGATGCGCTTGGCGGCCTGCGGGTCGCCGTCCAGGCCCAGCTGCAGCAACTGCAGGTTGCCGGAGATAATTTGCAGCACGTTATTGAAATCGTGGGCCACGCCGCCCGTCAGCTTGCCCAGCGCTTCGAGTTTTTGCGATTGCAGCAGCGCCATTTCGCTATGGCGCAAGGATTCCTGCATGTTGCGCAAGGTGTGTTGCGCCTCTTTTTCCACAGTGACGTGGCGTCCGGTGGCGAAAATCAGGTCACCTTCGATCGCTGCCACCCACGACAGCCAGCGGTGGCCGCCTTCGCGGTGCCGGTAGCGGTTTTCAAAGCTGGGCATGGCTTCCTGCGTCACCTTTGCCAGGGCCAGGCGCGTGGCGGCGGCATCCTCGGGCAGCACGAAGTCGAACAGGCTGCGGCCCAGCATTTCCTCGGGCAGCCAGCCGAGGATGGCTGCCGAGGCCGGGTTGACGGCGGCAAAGCAGCCTTCGGCATCGATGGCCACCATCAAGTCTTGCGCGCTGCGCCACAGCCGCTCGCGTTCGCTGTTGCGCGCGGCCAGCTCGGCTTCCAGCTTCTTTTCCACCGTGATGTCGCGCGCGCTGCAATACACCTTCTCGCCCTCGGGCACGGCCACCCACGACAGCCAGTGCCAGCCGCCCAGCTTGTGGCGATAGCGGTTCTCGAAGCGCAGCGCCGGCTGGCCCTGGTTGGCCGCTTCCCAGGCCGCATGGGTGCGCGGCAAGTCGTCCGGGTGGATCAGTTCAAAAAATTTCGTCGTGCGGATTTCCTCCTCCGACCAGCCCAGGGTGGCTTGCCAGGCGGGGTTCGAGTGCTCGAAATAGCCGTCGAGGTTGAGCACGCCCAGCAAATCGGGGCTGACGTTCCACGTGCGGCCGAACTCGCGCGTGCGCTCGGCCACTTGCGTCTCCATGCTGGCACTGAGGGCGCGCAAGCGCGATTCCGCCTGGGCCCGCAAGATGGTCGACCAGACCCGCTCCGACACTTGCACGGCCAGTTCGATCTCGTCCGCATGCCACAGGCGCGCCGCGCTGCTGTGCACGACGAACAGGGCCGCCAGCCGGCCCTCCTTGGCGATGGGAATGTTCAGGAAGGCACGGATGCCCAGGCGCGCAAACGTGGCCAGCGCGGCCGGCATGGCCGTGCGCGGGTCGCTCGCCACGTCGCTGACAGCGAGCGCCTGGCCGGCGGCCAGCGCATCGGCCAGGCGGGCGGCATAATCGCCGAGGAAATATTCGCCGGCCGCGCCGGGCGCCAGGCCATCGCTCCACGCATGCTGCAGGGTGGGGCATTGCAGGGCCTGGTCGATATCAAAGCAGGCCACTTGCTGGGCGCCCAGGCGCTGTCCCAGCAATTGCGCCGACAAGGCGAGAATCTCGCCCGTGTCTTGCAGCAGGCGCAGCCGGCGTTCCAGTTGCAGCAGGAAGGCCACGCCGCTGGCGCCGGCCTGGCTGCGGGGGGCGGCTGTGCTGGTCATGGGAGCCTCAGCTGCCGGCCAACGGCAGGGTGACGCTGAACAGGGCGCCGCTGCCGGGCTGGCTTTGCAGGGTGATGGCGCCGCCGTGCGCGTCCACCAGCTGCTTGGTGATGAACAGGCCAAGGCCCAGGCCGCCCGTGCGGTCCTGGTGCATGACGCGCTCGAAGGCGTCGAAGATGCGTTCCTGGTCGCGCGCATTGATACCGATGCCATGGTCGCGCACTTCGATGACGGCGCTGTTCTGCGTGTGCGCCAGGCTGATTTCCACGGGCTGGCCCTGGCCGTAGCGCACGGCATTGCTGATCAGGTTGACGACGATCTGCTCGACGCGGAAGGCATCCCAGTAACCCTGGATGGGCTCGAAGGCCATCACTTCCAGCACGCTGCCCGTGGTGGCCGCATACGGGCCCAGATCGTCTGCCACGCGGCGTACCAGGCTGGTCAGGTCGACGGCTTCGCGGCGGATCGACAGCTTGCCGCTGGTGATGCGCGAGACGTCGAGCATGTCGTCGATCAGGCGCACCATGCTGCGGATTTGCCGCCCGTCGCGCGCCACCATCTTGCCCAGTTTCTCAGGCTCGAAGGCGGCCAGGTTGCCTCGCTCCAGGTTGACGGTGCGCATCTGCGTTTCCAG
This sequence comes from Janthinobacterium sp. JC611, assembly GCF_018682595.1. Classification (NCBI taxonomy): domain Bacteria; kingdom Pseudomonadati; phylum Pseudomonadota; class Betaproteobacteria; order Burkholderiales; family Oxalobacteraceae; genus Janthinobacterium; species Janthinobacterium sp. JC611. The sequence continues at coordinate 56,701 of NZ_JAFLJN010000003.1, read as the reverse complement.
GAACAGCGTGTTCAAGGGCGTGCGCAGCTCGTGCGCCACCATGGACATGAATTCGTCGCGCAGGCGCAGCGAGCGCTGCAATTCGGCCTGGGTGGCGCGCAATTCTTTCAATAACGCTTCCTGCTGCTGGCGGCTGTGTTCGAGCGCCTGCACCTGGCGCCGCGTTTCGCTGCGCTGCTGGTGCAGGGCGACAAAGACATTGACCTTGCTTTGCACGGCATTGATGTCGAGCGGCTTGTGCAGGAAGTCGACGGCGCCGCTTTCATAGCCCTGGAAGGCGAAATTCATTTCCTTGCCGGCCGCCGTGACGAAGACGATGGGGATGTGGCGCGTCTTTTCCGTGCCGCGCATCAATTGCGCCAGTTCAAAGCCATCCATTTCCGGCATTTGCACGTCGAGGATGGCCAGCGCGAAATCGTGTTCCAGCAGCAGGGCCAGCGCTTCTTCGCCCGAGGAGGCCTGGTAGACGCTGCGGTCGCTCTCGCGGATCAGCGCATTGAGCGCGCGCAAGTTCTCGGGCAAGTCGTCGACGATCAAGAGTTTGGTGCTTGTTTCATTCATCATGTTTCATTCCTGGCATGTGCCGTCCAGCGTAATGGGAAGCGGCGTGCGACGGCGCACGCTTGCGGTAGAGCTTTTCGGGACCCGGCAAGGGTTCGAAGTCGGCGGCAAAGCGCGTGAAATGCGTGCTTTCCTTGCTGCCCAGGCCCAGGAAACCCCGGTGGCACAGCGAGTCGTGGAACAGGCCCAGGGCCCGCTCCTGCAAGGTTTTATTGAAGTAAATCAATACGTTACGGCAACAAATCAATTGCGTTTCGATAAAGACGCTGTCCGTGGACAGGCTGTGGTCGGCAAAGTTGATCCTGTCGAGCAAGCGTTGCTGGAAGCGCGCCGTGGCATGCTCGACCGTGTAATAGTCGGCCAGCTGGCCCAGGCCGCCCGCGGCCAGGTAATTGGCGCCATAGTCGGCCATGCGGTGCAGCGGATACACGCCGCGCGCGGCCGTGGCCAGCGCTTGCGGATTGATGTCGGTGGAGTAAATCGTGCTGCGTTCGAGCAAGCCTTCCTCGTGCAGCACGATGGCCAGCGACAGCGCCTCTTCTCCCGTGCAGCAGCCGGCCACCCAGATCGTCGGCGACGGATAGGTTTTCAGCACGGGCACCACCTGTTCGCGCAAGGTGCGGAAAAACGCCGGATCGCGGAACATTTGCGTTACCGGCACGGTCAAAATCTGCAGCAGCTTGCCAAACGCCACCGGGTCGTCCAGCACCAGTTGCTGCAAGGCGGGCAGGTCGGCGCAATGCAGGCGCTCCAGCGCCTGATGCAGGCGGCGCCGCTGCGAGGGTAGGGAATAGTCGCGAAAATCATAGCTGTAGCGCTGACAGATCGCCTCCATCAGCGCATGCAGTTGCGCGTCCGTGGTGCGCTGAGACATCAGTGCCGCTCCCGGGCATGGCGTGTCATCACATGCGTTCCATCTTCGGCATCCACACGCGCAGCAGCGAATACAAACGGTCGAGTTCGATCGGCTTGGCCAGGTAATCGGACGCGCCCGCCTGCAGGCATTCTTCCTGGTCATTCTTCATGGCCTTGGCCGTGATGGCGATGATGGGCAGCTTGTTGTAGCGGCCATCGGCGCGGATCAACCGCGTCGCTTCCAGGCCATCCATGCCCGGCATCATCACATCCATCAACACCAGGTCGATATCGTCCACGCTGTTGAGCTTGCTGATGGCTTCGAAACCGTTGCGGCCGATTTCCACCACCACGCCTTTCTGTTCCAGCGCATTCGTCAGCGCAAAGATATTGCGCACGTCGTCGTCCACCAGCAAAATCTTGCGCCCTTCAAACACGCGCTCGCGGCTGCGCACCTGCTGCAGCATGCCCTGGCGCTCGCTCGACAGTTCCGACTCCACCTTGTGCAGGAACAGGGTCACTTCGTCGAGCAGGCGTTCGGGCGAGCGGGCGCCCTTGATGATGATCGAGCGCGAATACTTCATCAGGTCCGCTTCTTCCTCGCGGCTCAGGTTGCGGCCCGTGTAGACGATGACGGGCGGGAACGAGCACAGCTCCTCATGTTCCATGCGTTCGAGCAATTCGTTGCCCTGGATATCGGGCAGCTTCAAGTCGATGATCATGCAGTCGAAAATCTGCGTCTTGAGCAATTCCAGCGCCTGTTCGCCCAGCGCCACGGCCGTGATTTCCACGTCTTCATCGCTGATCAGGTGGACCACGCTTTCGCGCTGGCGTTCGTCGTCCTCGACCAGCAGGATGCGCTTCATCTGCTGCGTGAATTTCGATTCGAGCTTGCGGAACACTTCCTTCAGCTGCTCGCGCGTGCGCGGCTTGGTGGCGTAGCCGACGGCGCCCAGCTGCATGGCTTCCTGGATCTGGTCATTGCCGGACACGATGTGCACGGGAATGTGGCGCGTCAGCGGGTTTTCCTTGAGCTGTTGCAAGACCAGCAAGCCCGGGCGGTCCGGCAAGCCCATGTCGAGCAGGATGGCGTCGGGCAGGAATTCTTGCGCCAGGCGCAAGCCTTCGTCGGCGCCATGCGCCACCAGGCAGCGGTATTGCATTTCATGCGCGAGGTCGAACAGGATGCCGGCAAACGACGGTTCATCTTCGATCACCAGCACGGAACGCTGGCCGGTCTTGACGGCCGGCACGTTATTCCTGTCATCCTGGAAGGTGGGCAGCGGCACGGGCTTGGCGGCGGGCGCCGCCTTGGACGCGGCGGCGGCAGGCGCTTGCGGCGCGGCAGCCGGCGCCGGCGCCGCTTCCACCGCGCGTTCCGGCATGACGGGCGGCAGCACCAGGGTGAACGTGCTGCCCTGGCCCGGCGTGCTGGCCAGCTCGATGCTGCCGCCCAGCAAGGCGGCCAGGTCGCGCGAAATCGACAGGCCCAGGCCCGTGCCGCCATAGCGGCGGCTGGTGGTGCCGTCGGCCTGGTGGAAGGCGTCGAAAATCTTGTGCTGCTGGTCGGCGGAGACGCCGATGCCCGTATCCTGCACCTGGAAGCGCACCTGGCCGGCCGCATCCGTGCTCACGTGCAGTGACACCGTGCCCGTGTCGGTGAATTTGATGGCGTTCGACAGCAGGTTTTTCAGGATTTGTTCCAGGCGCTGGCGGTCGCTGACGAAGGATGGCGGGGCGTCCGGCGCCACCTTGACGTCAAAGACGAGTTTCTTTTGCTGCGCCTGGGCGCCGAACAGCATCTTCATGCTGCTGAGCAGTTCGTCGAAGGGCACGGCGTCCGGCGTCAATTCCAGCTTGCCCGCCTCGACCTTGGAAATGTCGAGGATATCGTTAATGAGGGTCAGTAAATCGTTGCCGGCCGAATAAATCGTTTGCGCAAACGTCACCTGCTCCGGCGTCAGATTGCCGCTGGTGTTGTCCGACAGCAGCTTCGACAGGATGAGCGAGCTGTTCAGCGGCGTGCGCAGTTCATGCGACATGTTCGCGAGGAATTCGGATTTATAACGGCTGGCCCGCTGCAGCTCTTCGGCGCGGGCTTCCAGCTGGGCGTGCGCCTGGACGATGGCCATGTTCTTCTGGTCCAGCGACAGCGCTTGCACGGCCAGCTGTTCGTTCGACTGCTCCAGCGCCGCCTTTTGCTCTTCCAGGTGGGCTTGCGACTGTTCCAGCACGCGCGACTGCTCGCCCAGCTCTTCATTGGCCGTGCGCAGCTCTTCCTGCTGCACTTCCAGCTCTTCATTCAATTGCTGGGTTTCCTCCAGCACGTTTTGCAGGCGCTGGCGGTACAGGGCCGCTTCCAGCGAGGTGCCGACATTCGCCGCAATCAGGTTCAGCCATTCCTTGGCGCGGGCGCTGACGGGATGCGTAAAGCCCAGTTCGATGACGCCGTTGACGACGCCTTCGTTGTGGACGGGTGTCAAGACCAGTTCCAGCGGCGCGCCGCGGCCCAGGCTCGACGTCACGGTCAGGTAATGCTCGGGCACTTGCTGCACATGCTTGAGCCGCTTTTCGCGCGCCGTCTCGCCCACCAGGCCTTCGCCCAGCTTGAACACTTGCTTGTCCTTCACGCCCTGCTCGCTGAAACCATACACGGCGGTGCGGCGCAGGCTGCCATCCTCGTCGACGACGTACAGGGTGGCGACGGCCACGTCGAGGCGGTGCGCCAGGAAGTCCAGCACGTGGCGTCCCAGTTGCGGCAGGCCCAGCTGGCCGCTCGTGTGGGCCGCCAGTTCCGTCTGTCCCGTGCGCAGCCAGGCTTGCTCCTGCAGCACGTCGTTATCCTTGCCGCGCTGTTCGAGCGCATCGTTGTAGATGTCGGACAGGCGCAGCAGTTCACGCCGTCCCAGGTAGGCGAGCAGGCCCGACGATCCCAGGCTGAGGATGAGGAATACCACCACGGCCAGCATGGTGCGGCTTTCGGCCGTGTCGGCCCGTTCCTGGCGCAACCGCTGTTCCATGGACAGGAAAGCGAGGAATTCACGGCGGATTTCGTCAAATTCCAGCTTGCCTTCGCCCTGGCGCACGCGCGCGAGGAATTCCTGGTTGCTGCGGCGCTGGCCGATCACGCTTTCCGCGTATTCCAGCCACTGGTTTTGCAGGGCGCGGATGCGGCGCAGCCGGTCCACCTGGATGGGGCTGTCCGACACCAGTTCGAGCAGCGTATTCATTTCGACGGCGATCTTCGCCTTGCCCGATTTATACGGCGCCAGGAACGTTTCGTCGCCCGTCAGCAAGTAACCGCGCATGCCCGTTTCCAGGTCCACCGACAACTTCATGACCTCGTTCGCATTGCCGATCACCCGTTCGGAATGCTCGACCGAGCGCAGGGCCGAGAGCAGATAGGCGATCAGGGCGACGAACACGAGAGCCGTGACGACCCCGATGACCAGCGGCAAAGTCACATTACGGGCGAGGATGCGGCGAAAGCTGAAGGAGTCGATCGGGGTCTTGGTATTCATTATGTCCGTGTGAGGCTGTCGCGAAAAAATCAATTTTAGTTGAAATGCAAGTTTGCTGTTGCTTAAGCATGGCGTGCGCTAGCATAACAGCCTTGTGCTCAATTGCCGACGCATCAGCCCGTGTAAAGCGCGGTAGCGCACAGATGACAGTAAAGAAAAAAGTCAAGCCGACCACAATTGAGACAGGTCAAAAAGTTTGGTTGTTGCCATCCTAAAATGTAAGAGGTGGTGGCATCCTTGGCGATGCTTACCCTGTACAAATCAACCCATGCAGGAGGACATCATGGCCAATCATTTGATACAGCGCGATGCGCTCAACCCCTTGGGGCGGTTCGACCCCTTCAGCGACATGGAAGACATGATGCGCGACTTCTTCTTGCCCGCCGTGCGTCTGCGCGAGGGCAGCGCGTCACGCATGCGCCTCGACATTGCCGAGACCGAGCAAGCCTATCAGGTCCAGGCGGACATTCCAGGCGTCAATAAAGACGATATCAAGGTGTCCATCGATGGCAACCGCGTCTCCATCAGTGCCGAACTCAAGGATGAGAGAGTGACGCGCGACGGCGGCGGCAAGGTCGTGCGCAGCGAGCGCGAGTACGGCCAGCAATACCGCAGCTTCGTGCTGCCGCACGATGTGGACGAGGCCGGCGCGCATGCGCGTTATGAAAACGGCGTGCTGCTGCTGGACTTGCCGAAGAAGGAGGGCACGGGCGGGCGGCAACTGGCGATACAGTGAACCGGGCCGGTAGCAAAGCCCTGACATGAAAAAACGCCGGACGGTGCCGGCGTTTTTTCAGTGCTGCGCGCTACGCTGTATACATATATGTCAGTCGCGGATTTCCAGCGCCCGGTTCAGGCTCAGGGCGGCCAGCGAGGCGACGGCGCCCGACAGCAGGTAGAAGCTGACATAGGCGAGGCCGAAGTTGGCTGACAGGCCCAGCGCCACCAGCGGCGCGAAGCCGGCGCCCACCAGCCAGGCCAGGTCGGACGTCAACGCCGCGCCCGTGTAGCGGAAGCGGGCAGGGAAGTTGGCCGTCACGGCGCCGGCTGCCTGGCCATAGGACAGGCCCAGCAGGCTGAAGCCGACGAGGATGAAGACGTCCTGGCCAAAGTTGCCGCCGCCCATCAGGGTTGGCACGAAGGCGCTGAAGATGGCGATCAGCACGGCCAGCACGCCCAGGGTGGTGCGGCGGCCCACTTTATCGGCCAGCACGCCGGAAATCACCACGCCGACGGCGGCCAGCACGGCGCCCAGCATCTGGATTTGCAGGAAGTCCGGCGCGGAACGCGTCTGGTAGACGGAAATCCACGACAGCGGGAACACGGTGACCAGGTGGAACAGCGCGTAGCTGGCCAGCGCGGCCAGCGCGCCGATCAGCACGTTGCGGCCCTGGCCGCGGCTCATCTCGAACACGCTCACGGGCTGCAGTTCGCGTTCGTCGAGCAGGCGCGCATATTCATTCGTCGACACCAGGCGCAAACGGGCGAACAGGGCCACCACGTTGATGGCGAAGGCCACATAGAAAGGATAGCGCCAGCCCCAGTCGAGGAAGTCTTCATCCGTCAGGGTGGTCAGCATGAACCAGAACAGGCCGGCGGCGATCAGGAAACCGGTGGGCGCGCCCAGCTGGCCCAGCATGGCATACCAGCCGCGCTTGTTTTCCGGTGCGTTCAGGGCCAGCAGCGATGGCAAGCCATCCCATGAACCGCCCAGGGCCACGCCCTGGCCGATGCGCAGCACGGACAGCCAGATGATGGCGGCAAAGCCCAGGTGCGCGTAGGTCGGCAGGAAGGCGATGCCGGCCGTCGACACGCCCAGCAGGAAGAGGGCGAAGGTCAGCTTGGCGCTGCGTCCCATGCGGCGCTGGATCTCCATGAAGAGCACGGTGCCGAACGGACGGGCGATGAAGGCGAATGAAAAGATCAGGAACGCATATAATGTGCCCTCCAGGCGTTCTTCAAACGGGAAGAAGACGCGCGGAAACACCAGCACCGAGGCGATGGCGTACACAAAGAAGTCAAAATATTCGGAAGCGCGGCCGATGATCACGCCGATGGCGATCTCACCGGGGTCGATATGCGATTCGACCGTGCCGGCCCCGCGTGCGTCGCGCAGGGAATGGGGGGAAAAGTCGGCGGGTACGTCCCCGCTGTGTATGCGCGTGCTGGACATGATGATCGTCTCCAATATAGTTTCGAGTTCGGCCAACGCGTAACTTACCCCGGGTGTCTCACGCCCGGAGTAGGACTATTCAATAGATAGCTGTAGGAAAACTCCGCAACCACCGAGTGAAAGTCCGAGCAAGGGGTAGGACAAAACGTCCAATTGCCAACGCGCTCCAGTGAGAATACAGTACCATATCTTCATCCCCTGTACTGGACTTTCCTGTATGTTTTCATTAAAAGTTCGTCGCGGACTGCTTCTTTTACCTCTCGCATTGTTGGCTGGTTGCAATACGGTGGTACTGAATCCGTCCGGTGACATCGCAGTTCAGCAAGGCAATCTGATTGTCATCTCGACATTGCTGATGCTGTTGATTATCGTTCCGGTAATCGCCCTGACCCTGCTTTTCGCATGGCGCTATAGAAAAAACAACACCGCGGCCAAATACGAGCCGGACTGGGACCACTCGACTCGCCTCGAGCTGATCATCTGGGGCGCGCCCCTGTTGATCATCATCGTGCTGGGCCTGCTGACCTGGATCAGCACCCACACCCTCGATCCGTACCGCCCATTGAGCCGTATCGACGCCAACCGCCCGATTCCTGCCAGCCACAAACCGATGGTCGTCGAAGTCGTGGCGCTGGACTGGAAGTGGCTGTTCATCTACCCGGAGCAAGGCATCGCTTCCGTGAATGAACTGTATGCGCCCGTCGATCGTCCGATCCGCTTCAAGATCACCGCGTCGTCCGTCATGAACTCGTTCTTCATCCCCGCACTGGCAGGTCAGATCTATGCCATGCCGGGCATGGAAACACAGTTGAATGCCGTCATCAACAAGCCTGGTGTCTACAATGGCTTCTCCGCCAACTACAGCGGTGCCGGTTTCTCGGGCATGCGCTTCAAGTTCCACGGCGTCGATGATGCGGACTTCGACAAATGGGTGGAATCGGCACGTGCCGGTGGCGGCGCGCTGAACCGCGACGACTACCTGTCGCTGGCGCAGCCTAGCGAACGCGACCCGGTGCGCCGCTACAGCGCCGTACCTAACGATCTGTACAAGGCAATTCTGAATCGCACCATCGTGTCCGACGCCCTGTGCGTGACGCCGGTCCAGCCATACAAATTGACGACGGCAAATAACCCGGTAGCGCTTGTCACGCCAGTAGTCGCTAGCGATGCAGTAGTTGAAAAGGGCGTTCAAGCCAAGTAACGACTGCATGAATCCCGCAGCGCATTGCGCTGCAGATACTGGCGCCGTTTGCCTGGCGCCTCCCTTTTTTCTCTGAGAGTAACAATGCTAGACCATATTGATCTGACGAAGCTTATATTCGGCCGTCTGACTTGGGATGCAATTCCATTTCACGAACCTATCCTGCTGGTGACCTTTGCCATGGTTGCCCTGGGCGGTATCGCACTCGTTGCGGCACTGACATATTTCCGCGTCTGGGGTACCCTGTGGCGCGACTGGATCACCAGTATCGACCATAAAAAAATCGGTATCATGTACATGATCCTGGGCCTCGTCATGCTGTTGCGCGGCTTTGCCGACGCGCTCATGATGCGTACCCAGCAGGCGATCGCCTTTGGCGACAATGCCGGCTTCCTGCCACCGCATCACTACGACCAGATCTTCACCGCCCACGGCGTGATCATGATCTTCTTCGTCGCGATGCCTTTCGTGACGGGTCTGATGAACTACGTGGTGCCGCTGCAAATCGGCGCGCGCGACGTGGCTTTCCCTTTCCTCAACAACTTCAGCTTCTGGATGACGACCATGGGCGCCGTCCTGGTCATGGCTTCGCTGTTCGTCGGCGAATTCGCCCGCACGGGCTGGCTGGCGTATCCACCGCTGTCGGGCATCGTCGGCAGTCCGGATGTGGGGGTAGACTATTACATCTGGTCCCTGCAGATTGCCGGGGTCGGGACGCTATTGTCTGGTGTCAACCTGATCGCCACCATCGTCAAGATGCGCGCGCCTGGCATGACCTGGATGAAAATGCCGGTCTTCACCTGGACCGCACTGTGCACCAACATTCTGATCGTCGCCGCCTTCCCGGTGCTGACGGCTGTATTGGCCATGCTGTCGCTGGACCGCGTCGCCGGCTTTAACTTCTTCACGACGGAACTGGGCGGCAACGCCATGATGTACGTCAACCTGATCTGGATCTGGGGCCACCCTGAGGTCTACATCCTGATCCTGCCGCTGTTCGGCGTGTTCTCGGAAGTCGTCGCCACCTTCAGCAGCAAGCGCCTGTTCGGCTACGCCTCGATGGTGTACGCCACCTGCGTCATCATGATCCTGTCGTACCTGGTATGGCTGCATCACTTCTTCACCATGGGTTCGGGCGCCAGCGTCAACTCCTTCTTCGGCATCACGACGATGATCATTTCGATCCCAACGGGCGCGAAGATCTTCAACTGGCTGTTTACCATGTACCGCGGCCGTATCCGTTTTGAGTTGCCGATGCTGTGGACGATCGGTTTCATGGTCACCTTCACCATCGGCGGCATGACCGGCGTATTGCTGGCCGTGCCACCGGCGGACTTCGTGCTGCACAACAGCCTGTTCCTGATCGCCCACTTCCATAACGTGATTATCGGCGGCGTGGTCTTTGGTGTGTTTGCTGCAATCAACTACTGGTTCCCGAAAGCCTTCGGTTACAAGCTCGACACGTTCTGGGGCAAGTGCTCGTTCTGGTTCTGGTTCGTCGGCTTCTACCTGGCCTTCATGCCGCTGTACGTGCTGGGCCTGATGGGCGTGACCCGTCGTGTCAACCACTTTGAAGATCCATCCCTGCAAATCTGGACCATCATCGCCTGGTTTGGCGCCGTCTCGATCGCGCTGGGCATCGGCTCGCTGCTGATGCAGTTCTACGTGAGTTTCCGCAACCGTCACGCCCTGCGCGACGTGACCGGCGACCCATGGGGCGGCCGTACGCTGGAGTGGGCAACGTCGTCGCCACCGCCAGACTATAATTTCGCCTTCACGCCGCAAGTGCACGAACTCGATGCATGGACCGACATGAAGAAACACGGTTACCAGCGTCCGACGTCCGGTTTCACGAAGATCCACATGCCGAAGAACACCTGGGCCGGTTTCGTGATCGCCGCACTGTCCGCACTGGTCGGTTTTGGCCTGATCTGGCAAATGTGGCTCGTCGCCAGCGTTGGCTTCGTGATCATGATGATTACCATCATCGTCCATACCTTTAACTACAAGCGCGATTACTACATTCCTGCGGAAGAAGTGGTCCGTACCGAAGACGCTTATACTAAATTGCTGAGCAGCCATGTCTGATACCATCGCCCATAACACCGGCGCCGCTGGCGCCGCACCAAGCACGCGCAGCTACTTTGTGCGCGAGCACCACCCGGAAAACGGCAGCTTGCTGGGTTTCTGGCTCTACCTGATGAGCGATTGCCTGATCTTCGCCTGTCTGTTCGCCACGTACGCCGTGGTCGGCCGCAGCTACGCGGACGGCCCGACGGGCGCCGCGCTGTTCGACCTGCCGCTGGTGGCCGTCAACACGGCCATGCTGCTGCTGTCGTCGATCACCTACGGCTTCGCCATGCTGGCCATGCAGCGCAAGCAATTGCGCAGCACCCTGGTCTGGCTGGGCATCACGGGCCTGTTCGGCCTGGCCTTCCTGTCGCTGGAAATGTATGAATTCATTCATCTGATCCACGAAGGCGCCGGTCCGCAGCGCAGCGCGTTCCTGTCGTCGTTCTTCGCCCTGGTCGGCACCCACGGCTTGCACGTGACGTTCGGCGTGATCTGGCTCGTGACCTTGATGTTCCAGTTGAACAAGCATGGCCTGACCCCGGAAAACGGCCGTCGCATGATGTGCCTGTCGCTGTTCTGGCACTTCCTGGACGTCATCTGGATCGGCGTCTTCACCTTTGTCTACCTGATGGGAGTGCTGCCATGAGCGACCACCACACACACGGCGATAGCCACCACCATGACCATCACGACCATGGCAGCCTGAAAAGCTACGCCATCGGCTTCATCCTGTCGGTGATCCTGACGGCCATTCCTTTCTGGCTGGTGATGACGAAAGCCATCACCAACTCGGGCACCATGGGCCTGGTCCTGCTGGCGTTCGCGGCGGTTCAAGTGGTGGTACACATGGTGTACTTCCTGCACATGAACACCAAGTCCGAGGGCGGCTGGAACATGATGGCGCTGATCTTCACGATCATGATCGTGGGCATCGCCATGGCCGGTTCCCTGTGGGTCATGTACCACATGAACCACAACATGATGCCGGACCTGATGCCTGAGTACATGCATGTGAAAACGGCTCCATGATGAGTAATACGCGCCCAAGCAACACCGGGCGCGCCCCTGGCGCCGCATCGCAAGATGCCGCGCCAGGCCCACGCGGCATGGCTGTGCATTATTCAAAAATTGCACTGGCCTTGCTGGCGGGGATCTTGTTTGCCGGTTTCTGTGCCCTGGGCACCTGGCAAGTCAAGCGCCTGTTCTGGAAGCTTGACCTGATCGAGCGCGTCGAACAACGCGTACATGCGCCCGCAACGGACGCACCTGGACCCGCAGCCTGGGCCAGCATGACGCCTCAAACGGATGAATACCGCCACGTGCGACTCTCCGGTACGTATCTCCCCATTTTCAATACCCTGGTGCAAGCAACGACGGCACTGGGCAGCGGTTATTGGCTGGTGACGCCATTGCGCCTGGCCGATGGCAGCACGGTGCTGGTCAACCGCGGCTTCGTGCCGAAACGCGCAGGCATCGCCGCCGGCACGCCGGCCGGCATCGTCGAGGTCGACGGCTTGCTGCGCATCAGCGAGACGGGCGGCGGTTTCCTGCGCGAAAACAGTCCCGCCACGCAGCACTGGTATTCGCGCGACGTGGCCGCCATCGGCGCCTCGCACATGCTCACCAACGTGGCGCCATACTTCGTCGATGCGAAGGCAAAGTCGGAAACGGCCAGCGACGCCCCCGTCGGCGGCCTGACCGTGATTTCCTTCCACAACAACCACCTCGTGTACGCCTTGACGTGGTTCGCGCTGGCCTTGATGGTGGCCGGCATCAGTTGGTGGATCGTGCGCCAGGACCACAAGCGCCGCGCGCGCCGCGCCGCGGCCAACAATACGCAAGAAAGCGACCATGCCGGGCAGGATTGAGATCCTGCCCAACCGCGAAGTGCTGGAGCGCGGTGCGGTGGCGGCCGAGATGGAACACCCGGCCGGCCACCAGAACATGAAGCTGCTGATCCAGTTGCGCTGGCTGGCCGTCATCGGCCAGATCAGCACCATCTTCGGCGTCGGCGTGGGACTGGGCATCGCCTTGCCCGTGCCCTACATGCTCGAAGTGCTGTCCTGCCTCATCGCTTTTAATTTGGCCAGCCTGCTGCGCTGGCACGAGCGCCAGCCCGTCTCCAACACGGCGCTGTTCCTCGCCCTGCTGGTCGACGTCACCGTACTGACGGCCCAGCTGTACCTGAGCGGCGGCATCAGCAACCCGTTCGCCTTCCTGTATCTGCTGCAAGTCATTCTCAGCGCCGTGCTGCTGGAAGTGTGGTCGACGTGGATCATGGTGGCCATCACCAGCCTGTGCCTGGCCGGCCTGGCCGTGCTGCCCGGCCCCTTGATCCTGCCGATCGACCCCGAGCGGGGCTTTTCCAGCCTGTACGTGCAAGGCTTGCTGATCTGTTTCATCCTGAACGCCGCCTTGCTGGTGGTCTTTATTACGCGCATCAACCGCAACCAGCGCGCCGGCGACGCCAAGGTGGCCGACTTGCGCCAGCGCGCGGCGGAAGAGGAGCACATCGTCCGCATGGGCTTGCTTGCCTCGGGCGCCGCGCACGAGCTGGGCACGCCGCTGGCCACGCTCTCCGTCATCCTCGGCGACTGGCGCCGCATGCCGGAACTGAGCAAGAACAGCGAATTACTGGAAGAAATCACGGAAATGCAGGCGCAGTTGCAGCGCTGCAAGAGCATCGTCAGCGGCATCCTGCTGTCGGCGGGCGAGGCGCGCGGCGAATCGTCGGTGAAAACGACGATCAATACCTTCCTCAACGACCTTGTCGACGAGTGGCGCGTCAGCCGCCCGATCCAGGGTTTCGAGTACGATAACCGCATCGAGCACGACGTTCCCGTCGTCTTCGATTCGACCCTGAAACAAACGATTTGCAATGTGCTCGACAATGCGCTGGAAGCGTCGCCCGACTGGCTGCGCTTCGAAGCGACGCGCGAAGCGGACGCCTTGCACCTGGTCATCACCGATGCGGGCCCCGGCTTCGAGCCGTCGATGCTGACGCACCTGGGCAAGCCGTATCAAAGCAGCAAGGGCAAACCCGGCGGCGGACTTGGACTGTTCCTGGTGGTGAATGTCGCGCGTACCCTGGGCGGTACGGTGACGGCGCGCAACAGGGTGCAGGGCGGGGCGGTGGTGCACCTGGCCTTGCCGCTGGCGGCCATCAAACTGGAAAGAGAAAGCGACCACCATGCAGGATGAACGTCTGTTACTGATCGTGGAAGACGACGCCGCGTTTGCCCGCACCCTGGGCCGCTCGTTCGAGCGGCGCGGCTACCAGGTCATCCTGGCCACCAATTTCGACGAGGCGAGCGCCTTGCTGGAACAGCATTGCCCCGACTATGCCGTCGTCGACTTAAAGCTCAACGGCAACACGTCGGGCCTGGCCTGCGTGCAGATGCTGCACCAGCACGACCCGGAGATGCTGATCGTCGTGCTGACGGGCTACGCCAGCATCGGCACGGCCGTCGAAGCGATCAAGCTGGGCGCCTGCCAGTACCTGGCCAAGCCGTCGAACACGGACGACATCGAAGCGGCCTTCGGCCACGTGGCCGGCAACGCGGACATCGAACTGACGAACCGCGCCACCAACATCAAGACCCTGGAATGGGAACGCATCCACGAAATGCTGGCCGAGACGGATTTCAATATCTCGGAAACGGCACGTCGCCTGGGCATGCACCGGCGCACGCTGGCGCGCAAGCTGGAAAAGCAGCGGGTGAAATAACTGCTGAAATTGTTGACCTGGCTGGTGGCGAACGAATGGGAAAGCGTCGTCGCCGCGCTATGTCAGGACAGTGGATGCAAGGTGCACGGCCTTAAAATCTGAAGCAGTGTGCCTGCTGGCCTTCGCTGCGCATAAATGGCACGGTCAGCAGCAGCGAAGTCTCGCGCTGGCAGGCCAGTAGCGCGCCCTTTGCGTTATCCACCCCTTTTTCTATAAAGCTTCGTTTCCACGCGCGCGCCAATGCCATGGACAGCGCTGTTTCGGATGCCGCTGAATTGACTTCAACTGTCGTGAATGCCGGAACTTTGCCGTCGGATGGCATTTGTAATACATCAGGCAACTCTTTTTGGATGGCGCGAACCAACGATGCGCCGTCCGATGCCATGCATTGTTCGATATCGTCGATACCGCAATTGGCCGTCTTGCCAGTCCGGGCGAATGAAGGCGACATGATGCCGATCACGATTGCAAAGAATATGATGCTTCTCATTTTCAATATGATGCCCGTATCTTTTCGTGGCGGCCAGGCTAATCATTGTCGAACGTCAGTTCGACCACGCTGTCGTCGCTCCAGTCCTGCTCCCGCAGCGGCGGCGTGAACGATGCGCCGCTGAAGGGCACGGGCGCGCTTTTGCCATTAAAACTGATCGTCGCGGCCGTGATGCGCCGCGCTTCGGCAAAGCTGTAGGTGCCCTTGTGCGACACGAAATTGCACGGCCCGCCCATGGCGCTCATCGCCGTGCGCATGGCGAAAGGCAGGGTTTCCTTGTCGATGGCCCAATGGACCTCGCACGCCAGCCGCAGGTCGCCCAGGCGGCGCAGCGTGTCGCTGGTGGCCGTGCTCCTGACGTAGGGTATCCACCTGACCGACCCCGCCTTGCGGTTCACGGTCAGCTCGGCCTTGTCATACAGCGGACCCTGTTCGACGGGCAGGGTGAAGATATTGCGCTCTCCCAGCGGTATCGCCATACCCGCCTCGTCGCTTTCCAGCCTGAGCGCGATGGCGTGCATGTCGACATCGGCACGGCGCGGCTCCAGGATGAAGCGTAATTCGGCGCCGGGCGCCAGGCCGTGCTTTTCCTCGAAGCGTTTGACGCCCTTGAGCATGGCGCTGTAGGGCTTCCAATCCGGATCGCGGATGCCTTTGACATTGACGGACGCCGCCGCATCCTGCCTGGATGGTTCCACGGCTTGATCGGTATCCGCGTAAGCTTGTACCGCGGCGCCGTATAAACACAGCAGAAGACCAGCTTTTTGGATTGCACGCATATGCTATCTTTCTACTCATCAGTGAAAACGTGAGTGTAGAAAAAAACACAGATGCGGGCAGGTTTTTTGGACAGGATGTCCATCGGGATAAATGGAATGCTTGAAACCGCTGTTTTTCTACACTATGCGCCTCTGTATTTACCTCAATGCCGCCGCCCGCCATTCCATCTTCTGCACCTGGATATGCGGATGGCTTTCCAGCGCTTCCCATTCCGGTAAAAAGACAAAGCCCTGTTTCTGGTAAAACGCGGCCGCGCGGGTGTTCTCCGGCGCCACGTCGAGCACCAGCCGAGGATGGCCGTTGTCGACGGCGCATTGTTTCACGGCACCGACGAGCTTGCGCGCCACATCCAGGCCCCGATATTCGGGATGTACCCACATGGCGATCAGGTGGCATACACCATCGGCGGCCACCACTTGCGCGGCCAGGCCGATCGGCTGCTCTCCATCGAAGGCAAGGAAAAACGTGCGCTGCGGCGTGCTGATGGCGCGCTGCTGCCAGTCGGTGTCGGAAAAAGCGGCCGCGCTGGCATGGCTGGCGCCGAAGGCCGTGGGGGCGTCGAGCAGGGCGGCCAGGCGCGTGGCTTTCAGGGCCGGCCAGTCGGCGTCGTCGGTGCTGCGGACAGTAATATTCTTCAAATCTGCGACATTCCTTAACTGGTGGGCGCGTCCGTGGACGAGGAAATCTTCTTGTACGCTTCCGCCAGCATCGTGACGGTCGCCACGTCGTTCACGCTGCGCGCTTCGATGACGGTCTCGCCCGCGGCGATGGTCACGTCGCCGTTCGCATAGCTGGCGGGAAAGCGCCGTTCGACGATCTTGCTGGTGAGGACATTGCGCGAGTAGCGCAGGGCCACGAGCCGCTCGCCATCGTGCTTGATGACGATATAGTTCGGCACGGTGGTGCGTGCCAGTTTCCAGGTGCCGATAAAGTCTTCGACGGGGGCGGCGCTGGCGTTGCTGAACAGCCCGCAGCAGGCGGTGGTGATACCAAAAAACAATTTTTTCATGGTGCCGGCAATTCCATGCAAGGGTGGCCGCATAAGCGGGAAATACGTCCTTCATGCTTGAATGGCGTGGCGCTTGTCCATGGGATGGCGCCAGTCATTTAAGTATTTGGCAATATTAACAGCATCGCTGCCTGGCCGGTACCGTATCTGCCGCAGTGTTGTATGCGGGTAAAACTTTGCCTAGTTTTTGGCTTCAAATGCGCGGTGGTAGTGCACGGTGCCAGTTGCTGATGGCCCCGCCAGGCGCAGCGCCTGGAAATACTCGGCCGGCACGCCGGGCAGGACCAAGGCAGCGTCCGCGCGGAAGCCGAAACGCCCGTAATACGCAGGGTTGCCCAGCACCACGCAGCCAGCCGCGCCCAGCTGGCGCAAGTCGTCCAGCAATCGCCCGATGAGCTGCCTGCCCACGCCCTGTTGCTGATGACCAGGGGCAACGGAAACGGGACCCAGCCCATACCAGCGCGGCGTGCCGTCGCTGATGCTGACGGGCGAGGCGGCCACATGGCCGATGATGGCGCCTTCCAGTTCGGCCACCAGCGACACGCTCAGGGCGCCCGCGTCGCGCAAGGCCTTGACGATGAACTGTTCCGTATGTTCCGTGTGTTCCGCATGCAGAAAGGCGTCGCGCGTGACCCGGTCGATGGCATCGATGTCGGCTGCGGTTTCCTTGCGAATGATCAACGCTTGCGTCATGACTGGTCCCACACTTCGATGGTCAATGGTTGTTCCGGCGCGCACGCGGCGATGCGCTGCGGATGCACGGTGATGCTGCCTGCGTTTCTGTCGAGATAATGGTCCACCAGCCTGACATGGGCAATCCTTGTGAAAAGTGACAATTAACGGGTCATGGCGCGGCGCAGCAGGTAGCTGAGGCCGTCCACGGCGGCCACCATCAGCAACATGGCGACGATGACGGTGGCGGCGTTCTGCATCTGGAACAGCGACAGATGGTATTTCAGCATCTGCCCCAGGCCACCCGCGCCGACGACGCCGAGGATGGCGGCGGCGCGGATATTGTTTTCCCAGCGGTACAGCGTGTAGGACATCATTTGCGGGCTGCATTGCGGCATGGTCGCGTACAGGAAGGCCACGGCGGGGCGCGCGCCGTTGATGCGCAAGGTCGCCGCCGGCAAGGGCGGGCAATTCTCGAAGGCATCGGCAAACAAGCGGCCCAGCACGCCCACCGTGTGCAAGGCCAGCGCCAGGGTGCCCGCGAACGGGCCCAGGCCGGCGGCGATCAGCAAAATCGAGGCCCACACCAGTTCGGGAATGGAGCGCAACACGTTCAAGACGCCGCGCGTCGTATTGCGCGCCACGTTGCCGAAGCGCCCGCTGGCGGGCAGGGCCAGCAGCGCGCCCAGGACGGCCGCGATGACCGTGCCGATGGCCGACATGGCCAAGGTCTCGAAGGTGGCCACGCCCACTTTCATGAGGAAGGGGCTGGACAGCTCCGGCGGGGCGAAGCCGTGCAGGAAGTCGGCGGTGGTGCGCACGGCGTCGGCGCTGAAGAACTCGCCCCATTTCAGGGGCAGCGTGACGAAGCTGGCGACGACCAGCAGCAACAGCCCGGCCAGCAGGGCCCAGGTGGACCAGCGCACGCGAGGGGAAACGGGCAGCATGGCCGTGTCGCCCTTCATGCCAGCCTCCGGCGCAGCATGGCGGAGACGGCGTCGGCGCCCGCCACCAGCAGCACGAAGACCATCAGCATGGTGGCCAGTTCATTGCCCGCCATCATCTTCATCGATTCATCCATGCGCTGGCCCAGGCCGCCCGCGCCGACAAAGCCCATGACGACGGAGCCGCGGATCGCGCATTCCCAGCGGTAGATCGTGTACGACACGAGTTCGGCGGCCGATTCGGGCAAGGCGCCGTACAGCAGGGCTTTCAGGCGGCCGCTGCCGTTGTGCAGCAGGGCGTTGCAGGCCGACGCGTCCGACGATTCGAGGATTTCCGCATACACCTTGCCCAGCATGCCGCAATAGGTGAGGGCGATGGCGATCACGCCCGCCGTCGGTCCCAGCCCGACGATGCGCACCAATAACAAGGCCCAGACCAGTTCCGGCACGCTGCGCAGCAGCACCAGCAAGGCGCGCACGGCATGGCGCACGCTGGCGGCCAGGGGCGACACTTTGCCGGAGCCGATGCGCGAGATCGACAGGCGCTCCGTCACCAGCAGGGTCAAGGGGATGGCGCCCAGCATGGCCAGCGCCATGCCGGCCGTGGCCATGGCAATGGTTTCCCAGCTGGAAATGGCCACCAGTTGCAGGAATTCCAGCGAATGGGCGGGCGGCACGAAGCTGGCCAGGAATTGCCAGGTGGCCGCCAGGCTTTGCGCATCCCATAAGATCCACGGCTTGAACTCGGCCTGCACCAGCATCGGCCACAGCACGAGCAGCACCACGGCCGTGATGGTCAGGCGGCCGCGCCAGGCGGGATCGCGCGGCATGGTGGTGCTCGTCAGCAAAGGGGCCTCGCGGCGTCCAGCTGCGTCTCCACGGCCTCGAACTGCGGCGCCGTATCGGCCTTGTTGCGGTACAGCTGCTCTATCATGGCGTCGCTGACCTTGCTAGCAGGCAAGTCGAAGACGACCTGGCCGTCGCGCAGGGCGACGATGCGCGTAAAGCTGGCGCGCGCGATTTCCACCTGGTGCAGGCTGCAGATCAGGGTGGCGTTGCGCGCCGTCGCTTCGGCCTGCAGCACGTGGATCGTCTGCAAGGCGAGCGTGGGGTCGA
Organism: Janthinobacterium sp. JC611; assembly: GCF_018682595.1. Lineage (NCBI taxonomy): Bacteria > Pseudomonadati > Pseudomonadota > Betaproteobacteria > Burkholderiales > Oxalobacteraceae > Janthinobacterium > Janthinobacterium sp. JC611. Next base: position 37,579 of record NZ_JAFLJN010000003.1, on the reverse strand, counting down.
GTGCGGAGAGCGGCTCGTCGACGAGAAATACTTGCGCATTCGACACCAGTGCGCGGGCCATGCCGCAGCGCTGGCGTTCGCCGCCGGACAGGCGGTCGACCCGCGCATACAGTTTATCCTGCAGGTTGAATTTGCCCAAGGCTTCCCACGCGGCGCGCGGATCGACGGGCGCCAGCAGCGAACGGAGGGCCGTCCACAAGCTCCATTGCGGCAGCCGGCCCGCCAACACGGCGTTGACGACGCGCTGGCGCGGCGGCAGGGGCGGCGTCTGGGGTGCGAGAAACAGGCGCGCGCGCAAGGCGTGGCGTTCACGGCTGGCTAGTTGCCAGGGGGACGTGCCGAGGATGGTCAAGCTGCCGGACTCGGGGCGCAGCGCGCAGGCCAAGGTGTGCAGCAGGCTGGTCTTGCCGGCGCCGGAAGGGCCGATCAGGGCGATCTGCTCGCCCTGGGCCACGTCCAGGTCCAGCTCGCGCAGGGCCAGCGCATTGCCGGCGGCGCCCGCGTGGTGGACGCTGACCTTGTGAAGTTGGAATGTCATGCGATGTTTCGGTGTGGGGGAGTGTGCCGGATGCGTCCGCAGTACGCCATCCGGCAAGTTTCAGCAGTTACTTCAACAACTTGGCATCGCGCGCAGCCGCTTCGATATCCTTGTAGTTCTCGGCCTTGGTGGGGATGAACTTCGTGGCGCGCTGCAACTCGAGGATTTCCTTGCCTTCCGGCGTGGATGCGTCGAGCGCCAGGAAGGCGTCCGTCAGCTTCTTGCGCACGACGGGGTTCATGTCGGCGCGCACGCTCCAGTTGTAATCGTAGTAGCCGGGCGTCGTGTAGAACACGCGCACCTTGGCGGGATCGACTTTTTTCGCTTCCACCAGTTTTTCCCACACGGAAATGTTCAAGGTGCCCGCATCGACCTTGCCGCCGGCCACGGCCGCCACGGTGGCGTCATGCGCACCGGAAAACGCGATGCGCTTCATGTCCGTGTCCGGATTGATCTTGGCGGCCAGCAAGTAGTAACGCGGCATCAAGTGGCCGGAGGTCGACGATTCCGAGCCGAACGTGAAATTCTTGCCTTTCAGGTCGGACAATTGATTGATGTCCTTGCTGGTGGTCACAAAAACCGAGCGGAACTTCGTGTCTTCCTCGCGCTGCACCAGCGGCACGATCTTGCCGCCGCTGCGCACGTTCGCTTGCACGAAGGTAAAGCCGCCGAACCAGACCATGTCGAGCTTGTGATTGATCAAGCCTTCCACGGACGCCGCATAATCGGTGACGGGCGTAAATTCCACCTTCATGCCCAGCTTTTTCTCCAGGTAGCTGCCCAGCGGCTTGAACTTGCGCTGCAATTCCGTCGGCGCTTCGTCGGGGATGGCCGACACGCGCAATACTTGCTGCGCCTGCGCCAGGCCGCTGTGGATGGCCAGGGTGGCGGCGACGGTGGCCAGGATGGCGGGGAACTTGGAGAAGTTGCTCATGTTTTTACCTTTTCTGAATGTTACGAATTAAATGACGGAAATCCCGGTACTGCCATCCTGCATCTCGCCGATGACGACGGCGTCGCCAAAGCCTTCGGCGCGGAAAATCGCCAGCACTTGCTCGACGGCTTCCGGCGCACAGGCCACCAGCAGGGGGCCGGCCGTTTGCGGGTCCGTCAGGATCGCCTTGTCGATGGCGCTCAGGCTGTCGGACAGCGCCACTTGCGCGCCGTAACCCTGCCAGTTGCGACCGGAAGCACCCGTGATGTTGCCATTCTGCGCCAGTTGCTGCACTTGCGGCAGCAGCGGCACATCGTCCATGGCGATGCGCGCCTGCAACCTGGCGCCGCGCGCCAGTTCCAGGGTGTGACCGAGCAAGCCGAAGCCCGTCACGTCCGTCAGCGCGTGCACGCCTTCCAGCAGGGCCAGTTTCTTGCCCGGGGTATTCAATTTGGTGGTGTTGGCGATCAGCGAGGCATAGCCATCCGCGTCCAGCGCATTCTTTTTCAGCGCGGCCGACAGGATGCCCACGCCGATCGGCTTGCCCAACACCAGTTTATCGCCGGCGCGCGCACCCGCGTTGCGTTTCACTTGCGACGGGTGCACCAGGCCCAGCACGACCAGGCCATAGATCGGTTCGACGGAATCGATGGTGTGGCCGCCCGCGATGGGGATACCGGCCTGGGCGCAGATGGTTTCGCCGCCTTTCAAGATGAGGCCGATGGTTTCCACGGGCAGCTTGTTGATCGGCATGCCGACCAGGGCCAGCGCCATGATGGGCGTGCCGCCCATGGCGTACACGTCGGAAATGGCGTTGGTGGCGGCGATGCGGCCGAAGTCGAACGGGTCGTCGACGATGGGCATGAAGAAATCCGTCGTGGCGATCAGCGCCTGCTCATCGTTGAGCTGGTAGACGGCCGCGTCATCCGAGGTTTCTATGCCAACCAGCAATTCCTTCGGCAGGGGAAAGCCGCCGCTGCCCTTCAAGATGTCGGCCAGCACGCCGGGCGCGATCTTGCAGCCGCAGCCGCCGCCATGGGCAAATTCGGTCAAGCGGATGGGTGTATTGGGTGTTGCTGCGCTATCGGACATGGTCGTCATCCTGCTCAAAAAGGTCATTAAAAGCTGCGCCGGCGCTTACGCGGCGCTGGCGGCACGGGGTTCGCCGACGATAGCACATAATGCGCGCGCGGCTTGCTCAAAGGCATGTTCTGAAATGTCGGGCAGCACCAGCGGCGTCGCCTGGGCATAGCGGCTGAAGTTGCGGGCGATCGATTGCCGGTAGACGGGATCGTAATGCTGCACCAGCAACTGTTCCACCAGCTCGGCCATGCGGCCAGACGTGGCCAGTTGCTGCCAGTGGGCGATTTTCTCCTTGCCATGCAGCTGCGTCAACAGGGCCAGCTGCGTATTCAGGCGTGCCGGATCGCCGACGAAATGCGCATAGTCCTGCATCAGCAATTGCACGCGCTCCCCGAGGTCCAGACGCACGTCGGTGCAAGTGGCCGCGCGCATCTTTTCCATCAGGGCGTCGGGCACGCGCAGCCGGCCCACTTTCTTGCTTTCGGATTCGATGAAGACGGGCAGCGCCGGGTCGAAGGTGCGCAGTTGCTGCCACAGCGCGCTTTCAAACGCTTTTTGCGACGGCTGGTCCGCGTCCGGCAAGCCGCCCAGCACGGAGCCGCGGTGGGCCGCCAGGTCTTCCAGGTCGATCACTTGCGCGCCCTGGCGGTCCAGCACCTGCAGCAAACGGCTCTTGCCGCTGCCCGTGGGACCGCACAGCACGTTGATGAAGTCGAAGCGCTGGGGCAGGGTGGCCAGTTCGGCGTTCACGTGGCGCCGGTAATCCTTGTAGCCGCCTTCGAGCTGGGTGACGGGCCAGCCGATGCGCGCCAGGATGTGCGCCATGGCGCCGCTGCGGTTGCCGCCGCGCCAGCAGTAGACGAGCGGTTTCCAGTGTTGCGGGTGGCCGAGGAAACCGTCTTCGATATGTCGCGCGATGTTCTTGGCCACCAGCGCCGCGCCCAGCTTCTTTGCCTCGAAGGCGCTGGTCTGTTTATATAGGGTGCCGACGCGTACGCGCTGCTCGTCGTCCAGCACGGGCAGGTTGACGGCGCCCGGCAAATGGTCTTCCGCGAACTCGGACGGGCTGCGCACGTCGATGATGGCATCGAATTCATGCAGGCGCGGCAGGATGTCGCTGAAGGGAAGGACTGCGGGGTATTTCATCGTGGCGCGGCTGCTTGGAATAGGGAAAGGCGTATTATCCCCGATAAAGGCCTTCCCCGTGGACCGTTAGCCCAACAATCTGCCCAGCAGCGGCGCCAGCAGCACCGTCACGACGCCCGAGAATATCATCGTCAGGCTGGCCACGGCGCCTTCTTCCGTGCCCACGCGGCGCGCCACGGACAGGCCGAAGCCGTGCGCGGCCGCGCCATACGGGGCGCCGCGGGCGATGCGCATGCGCAAGGGCAGCAGTTTCAAGAGCGGCTTGCCCAGCATCAGACCGAACAAGCCAGTCATGACGACGAAGATGCCCGTCAGCTGGGCCGAGCCGCCCATGTGGCGCGACGCTTCCAGCGCGAACGGCGTCGATACGGAACGGGCCAGCAGGCTGCGCGCCATGTCGCCATGCACGCCAAGCACGCTGTCCAGCAGCAGGGTGGCGGCCACCGAAGCCACGATGCCGGCGCAGCTGCCCAGCGACAGGGCCAGCCAGTGCTTGCGGATCAGCTTGCGCTCCTGGAAGATGGGCAGCGCAAACGCAATGGTGGCCGGGCCCAGCAGCCATGGCAGCCAGCGCGTCTCGCCGAAATACGTGGCGAACGGCGTCGAGGTGGCCTGCACGATGACGATCAATATCGCCGAGGTGCAGATGGCGGGCGTGAGCAGGAAGTGCGGATGGCGGCGGTGCACGGCCTGGTTGGCGTAGAACAGGACCAGGGTCAGCAGCAAGAACAGCAGGGACAGGAGCAGGGTGCTCATGCCTGCTCCCTGGCTGCGCGCTGGCGCCGCAGTGTTTGCAGGCGCAGCTTGCGCTCATGGCGGCACACCCATTCCACGGTGAAGGCCGTGGCCAGCATCACGCTGGCAAAGCCCAGGCCGATATTCACGAACAGCATCAGCCCTTGCGACTTCAGCAGCTGCGTAAATTGCACCACGGAGACGACGAGCGGGATAAAAAACAGCAGCATGTTGGCCAGCAGCCAGTTCGCGCCCAGTTCGATGGCGGCGGGACGCACCCAGCCCGCCAGCAGCAGGGCCACCAGCACGAACAGGCCGACGACGCCGCCGGAAAACGGCAGGTGCAGGGCGGAAGCGGCTTCATCGGCCAGCCACCAGGCGGCGATCAGCACGCCCACTTGCCACACGGTCTGCGCGGGCTGGCGCCAGGCAGGGATGGAGGGCGGGGCGGCGGTGGAACAGTGCAAGGCTTTCACGGCGGGCTTTCAAACGGCAGGGGGAGGTTTTCATTGTAGTGAGCCCACATCGAAAGATAAAATGACTTAAACTCATGATTATCATTCGATATTGGAATGCATCATGGATATCCGCTCCCTGCGCTACTTCGTCGAAGTGGTCGAGCAGAACAGTTTTACGCGCGCGGCCGCCAGGCTGCATGTGACGCAGCCCACCGTCAGCAAGATGATCCAGCAACTGGAACAGTCGCTGGACCTGGCCTTGCTGGACCGCGCGGGCAAGCGCTTTACCCTGACGGACGCGGGCAAGGTGGTGCTGTCGCGCGCGCATGAACTGCTGGCCTTGCACGCGGAACTGAAGGTGGAATTGCGCGACCTCCAGCAGCTGGAACGGGGCGAGCTGCGCGTCGGCGTGTCGCCGCAAACGCATTCCACGCTGGCGCCATGGCTGGCCGAGTACCACCAGCGCTATCCGGGCATCGAGCTGAAGATGTACGAGAGCGGCACGCAAGCGATCGAGCGCGACTTGCGCACGGGCACGGTGGAACTGGGCACCATGCTCGACTATCCGGGCAATGCGGCCACCTGGCAGGATTTCGAGGCGCTGCCGCTCGTGCGCTCGCCCCTGTGCTTGCTGGCGGCGCCCGGCTCGCCGTGGCAGGGACGCGCTGCCGTGGCCCTGGCCGAGCTGGCCGACAGTCCCTTCATCTTCTATGGCGCCACCTTCGCCCTGAACGATATCGTGCTCGACGCCTGCCAGCGGGCCGGTTTCGCGCCGCGCATCACGGGCCGCAGCGGCCAGTGGGATTTCATCGCGTCGCTGGTGCGGCTGGGCGTGGGCATTTGCCTGCTGCCGAAGATGTATTGCGACACCCTGGAACCGTCGCAGTTTGCCGTCATTCCCCTGACCGGCCCGCCCGTGGAGTGGAATTTGATGCTGGCCTGGCGGCGCGGAGGACGGCTGTCGTTCGCCGCGCGCGCGTGGCTGGAGCTCGTCAGGGCGCGCATGGCGCAGCCCGGGCGATTACAATAGGCGCTCGCCAACCACCGTCAAGCATATGAAGAACACCGGAAAAGTCAGACTCAAGCGCGCGGCAGGCTCGCTGCTGCTGGGATTGCTATGCACCATGGGCCTGATGAGCGAAATGGGTTACGCCCAGGCCGCCATTCCCGTGTATGGATACTTTGTCAAGAATACCTATCCGCACGACCCCCAGGCCTTCACCCAGGGACTGCTGTTCAAGGACGGCCATTTGTATGAAAGCACGGGCCAGAATGGCCAGTCTTCCTTGCGCAAGGTGGAACTGGCGACCGGTAAAGTCTTACAGAAAACCATGCTGGACAAGAGCGTGTTCGGCGAAGGCATCACGGACGTGGGCGATGACATCCTGGGTTTGACGTGGATGTCGCAGACCGGCTATGTGTTTGACCAGAAAACCTTCAAGCTCAAGCGCAAATTCAGCTACCCGGGCGAAGGCTGGGGCCTGGCCAGCGACGGCCAATTCGTCTACATGAGCGACGGTAGTGCCGCCATTCGCGTGCTCAATCCGAAAACCCTGATGGAAGTGCGCCGTGTCGAGGTGAAGGCGGAAGGCCGCCCCATCGAGCGCCTGAACGAGCTGGAAATGGTGGACGGGGAATTGTTTGCCAATGTGTGGGGCGCGGACGTGATCGCCCGCATCGACCCGGCCAGCGGCAAGGTTGTCGGCTGGATCGACCTGACGGGCTTGTTGCCGCCCGCCCAGCGGGGCACGGCCAATCCCGACGCCGTGCTCAACGGCATCGCCTGGGATGCGCGCGGCAAGCGCTTGTTTGTCACGGGCAAACTGTGGCCGAAGCTGTTCGAGATCGAGCTGATCGAAATCCAGCGCCGTTGATGTTTCCTAACGGACAGTGTTGCTGAGGGGGAATCGGCTATCATGCTCATCCTTCGCCTGGTGCGACTCCCTCAGGATGCCATGCTGTCCCTCACTTTATGCCGCCTGGCGACCGCCGCCGGCTTGCTTGCCGCCATCTTGCCCGCCGCGCGGGCGCAATCGCCATACGTGCCGGTGATGCGGCAATACGGCGACTTCGTCGTCACGCGCGACCGCCACGACCCGCTCGTCACCTTGTCTTTCCGCCAGCACGGCTATTGGCCCGGCGGCGCGCGCGAAGTGGTGGAAGTGCGGCCCCTGAAGGCCAGGCGCGAAGGCCAGCCCATGCTGCTGGCGTTCACCAAGGGCTATACGGGCCAGGGCACGATATTGATCGGCGTGCAGAACGGCGAACCGCTGATGCGCCCCGTCAGTCCTTTGCGGCGCGACGACATGGTGCGCACGGAACGCGACCCCGAATGGGGCGTGCCGCAGCCGGGCCGCAGCGAAATACTGCTGTTTGCCCGCGACGGCCGCGCGCTCGATACGGACACGGGCGAACTGCTGTGGTATGACGTGCCGGGCAGCGTCAGCGGCGACTATCCGCAAGCCATGCTGGTCTCCATCTCGCCCGACAACCGCCGCGCCGCTTATCTGACGAATGCGCTGACGAAGGTGGGGATTGTCGTCGCCACGCGCGACGATGGCATCGCCGGCGCCGTGACCTTGCCGCCCGACACGTATCAGCGCTGGTTCAAGCCACTCGAGGATGCCGCCAGGACGCAGGCCGGTATCGCCATCAAGGCGCGCCAGGGCCGCACGGATTCGCACCGCATCCGGCGCGAACTGGAACTGGCCTGGTTCGGCCAGCAATTTCAATGGAAACAAGGCAAGAATGGCTGGCAAGTGACGGGCCTGGGTCTCAGTTCCACGCCGCCGGAAGGAAAACAGCCATGACACCCCCTAAACTGATCGCCGGCTGCCTGGCCGCCTCCTTGCTGGCCGGCTGCGTGCACGGGGAAATATTCGCCCAGGATTATCTGGCGCAAGAGATCGACAGGCAACAAGCGTTGCTGGAACTGGACGTGGTCTTTGGCAAAGAACCCGATGACCAGCTGACGTCGCGCGTGACGGCCCGCAACAGCGTGCAATACGCGGGCGCGCCGCATATCGTCGTGCCGTTTTACCAGAAGGGCCTGGGCTTCGACCAGGGCTTCGCGGGCACCTACATGTTTGCCGTGCCGTATCCGATCGCCAAGGTGGAAACGGCCACGGCCAGCAGCCGCGTGTTTGGCCAGAAACTCGATGGCCAGCAGCCGGGCAGCCCGCGCTACCGCTTCCGCGTGCCGGGCAAGGCGCAGTGGAACAGCAATGAAACCTTCATGCTGAGCTTTGAACGCAAGGGCCGCCGCGAAGAAATCACCTTCCGCTTCAGCAACGAGCAAAGCTGCCCGTCCGCCTTCCTGGCCACCACGCCGAAATACGGCTTCCCCATCAAGGTCGTCGCCACCTTCAAGGATGATAAAGGGTGCCTGAAAGTGTGCGACAGCCGCGAGCAGTGGCCGGGTTTCTGCGCCTTCCAGCCGCCGGCTTGAGCGGCAATGAAGACGGACTCGTGCCTGCAGACGTAAAAAAGGCCGATGAAGATCGGCCTCGATGAGCACTGCAGGTGTTGCTTAGCGGTAAAACGCTTCGACTTTGCCCTTCAGCTTGATCTGCAGCGGACGGCCGCGGCGGTCCAGGGACTTGGTCGAAGCGACCTTGATCCAGCGTTCGCTGATGCAATATTCTTCCACGTCAAGGCGTTCCTTGTCGTTGAAGCGGATGCCGACGTCGTTCTCGAACACGGCTGCGACGTGGTAAGGGCTGCTCGGGTCGATCGACAGGCGATCGGGCAATGGGGGTAAGGTAGTGGTATCGTTCATGGCCCACATTATCGCCCAGAATGCCGATCCAGACAACGGCCTTTCGCGCGCCCTGGTCATGCGGGGCGCGCAATGACGGGTCCATGCTGCCGTGGATTACCGGCTGGGTTACCGGGAATCACACGGCCGGTAATCAGGACTTGTCATCATTCTTGTGGCTTTGACGTCCCGCTTCCACGTGCTGCTCATGCGTGCCGCCCCGCATGCCGGAGCCGGAACCCGATTGCTGCCCCGATTGTTGGCCAGACTGCTGCGAGCCCGATTGCCTGTCGCCGTCATTCTTGTGGCTCTGGCGGCCTGCCTCGACATGCTGCTCGTGCGTGCCACCCTGGGTGCCGCCCGACGATTGGCGGCTGCCGGACTGTTTGTCCGCCTGCTGGCTGCCCGATTGGCGGCCGGTCTTGTCGTTGCTGTTGGAAGTCATGGTCACCCCCCTATGGTTAGTCTGCGTCGTCATCCGGCCACAATTGGCATCACGGATGTTCCTGCCCGAGCTCCGGCGCCATGCAGCACCGTTGCAACCATTCTCCCTGCCTGCGTCGGCTGTAACCATCGGGGCACCACCTGTCGCCACGTAGGAAAACTCCGCGGCGGATGACAACCATTTCCACATTGCATGAGTTACAGATGCCGCGTTTCCTGCGGCGGCGTGTCCCACTCGTCATGCCTGCCGTCGACAAAGGTGATGGGCGCCTGGGCCAGTTCGGCGATCGAGGCATCGTCGAGACAGCTGACGCCGATGCCGACAAACGGACCGCTGCGGGCGGAATCGCCGTGGCCGAACGGCCGCACGCCGCAATGACGGCAAAAATAGTGGCGCTCGCGGCCGGCGCCGAAACGGTACTCGCTCAAGTCCGCCTCGCCGGCCAGCAGGCGGAAGGCCGAGGGCGGCACCAGGCTGGCCCAGCAGCGAATCTTCAGGCAGTAGGAACAGTTGCAGCGCAGGCTGGGCGCCGCCAGATCGATCTCGGCCGCGAAGCGCACGGCGCCGCAGTGGCAACTGCCATGGTAGGTTTTTTTCATCGTGTCTTACTTTACAGCGTTGCCGCGCTAGCATGCAACTGCTGGAATTGCGACAGTTGCTGCTGCATCAACCGCGCATACTGGCCGCCCGCGCGCAGCAGTTCGGCGTGCGTGCCTTGCTGGCATATCCTGCCTTTGTCCATGACGATGATGCGGTCCGCTTTGACGATGGTGGAAAAACGGTGGGCGATGATGATGGTGGTGCGTCCTTGCATCAGGGTATCGAGGGCTTGCTGCACCTGCTGTTCGCTGGCGGCGTCGAGCGCGCTGGTGGCTTCATCCAGGATGAGGATTTTCGGCGCGCGCAGGATGGCGCGGGCAATCGCGATGCGCTGCTTTTGCCCACCGGACAATTGCACGCCCCGTTCGCCCACCAGGGTCTCGTAGCCGTCCGGAAAGGCCGTGATGAAATCGTGGGCGTGCGCCAGGCACGCCGCCGCCAGCATCTCGTCGCGCGTCACCTGGCGGTCCGGCACGGCAAAGGCGATATTGTCGGCGATGCTGCCTGAAAACAGGGCCGGTTCCTGTTCCACCACGGCCATCTGGCGGCGCAGCTGGGTCACGCCCAGCACGTGCGCATCGACGCCGTCGAATTGCAGACTGCCCGCGTCAATCTGATAGTGGCCGAGCACCAGGCTGGCGATGGTGGACTTGCCCGCGCCCGAGGCGCCGACGAGGGCGATTTTTTCGCCCGCGCGTATGGAAAGGCTGACGCCGTCGAGGGCCGTGACCTGCGTGCGCTCGGGATACGAAAAACGCACGTCGCGCAGCGCGATATGGCCAGCCAGCGGCGGCTGCGGCGCCGCCTCGGACACGGGACGGTGGCTGCGCAGGATCTCGAAGATGCGATCGGTCGAGCCCATGGTGCGCATCCACGTGTTCCAGAATTCGCTGATGGAGCCGGCGGTGTCCGTCACCATGCTGGCATAGATGACGAAGGCCGTCAGCTCGCCCACGCTCAGGCGGCCCTGGCCGATCAGGTGGGCGCCGAAGCACAGCGTGGTCAGCAGGGCCACGAAGGCCAGCAAGCCCTGCGCGCCCTGGAACACGGCCAGCAGCCGCGTGCCGGCCAGCGATACGCCCAGCAGTTGCCGCATGGCTTGCGCGTAGCGGGTCATGGCGCCGCCTTGCTGGTTGAACGCCTGCACCAGGCGCGCATGGGCAAAGTATTCCTGCGCCACCTTGCCGCTGGCGGCCAGGGTGGTCGAAATGGCCCGCGCGCGCAGCCGGTAATTGCTGCCTGATAATTTACCGAGATACAGGCTGACGGGTATGAACAGGGCCAGCGGCAGGCTCAGCATGGGCGACAGCTGCAACAGCATGGCGATGCCGCCCAAAAAGACGCACAGCGAGCGCAGGGCATTGGCCGCGCCGATGGTCAGGCTTTCATGCAGGGCCGACACGTCCGAGGTGAGCCTGCTGTTCAGCTCGCCGCCATGGTGCTTGTCGAAAAAAGCGATGGGCTGGTTGATCACCACGTCGAACAGGCGCCGGCGCACCCCCATGACGATGATGTGGCCGCCCGATTGCAGCAGGTAGAAGCGCGCGGCCGAGGCCAGCGCATACAGCAGGCTGAAGCCCAGCATGGCGGCGGCCATGCCCGGCGTGACGCCGCGCCGCGTCAGTGCCGCCACGTTGTCGATGAAATACGCGATGGCTTGCGGAAAGGCCAGCTGCGCGCCCACAGTGAGTGCCATGCACAGCAAGCCGGCGGCGATGCGCCAGCGCACGGGATACAGCAGGCGCAGCCGTTCCAGGTGGGGGCCGACGTTCAGATGGCTCATGCGGCGCGCTCCTGCGACGGTTCGGCGTGCAATTGTCCCACGAGGGCCAGCCAGTCGTCGTCGCCGATCAGGCCGGCTGCTTCAACTTGCCCCTGGTAATTGACAAAGACATAAGATGGCGAGCTCATCAGAGGATTCACGCGCCGGTAGTCGCGCAGCGCAAGTCGCGCTGTGGCCGCCCGCAACTGCTTGCCTGGCAAGAAGGCGAGCAGCCGGCGGGCCGGCTCTTCGCTGAGCAGCCACAGGGCCAGGCCAGCGTCGCGCGCCAGCGGCAGCAGCCGTTCGATGCCTGCCAGCTTTTCCTCGCATTTCGGGCAGCGGCTGGCCAGGAACAGCAGCACGGCCGCCTGGCCGCTGGCGCCCGGCTGGAAACGAGCGCCGCCAGCCAGCGGACGGGCGTACACGGCCGGCAGGGGCTGGCCCGGCTCCAGTGCCGTGGGCGCGATGCGTTCGCGGCGGCTGGCGCGCAGCACGGCCAGGCTGAGCCAGATATTGCCGGCGAGGGCAAACGCCAGGGCCGCCAGTACCCATTGCAAGGTGGTGGCATCCATCAGTAGGCCTTGGCCAGGGTGGCGATGTCGTGCAGGGAAATCGTGGCCACGCAGACGATGGCCGCCAGTCCGGCTGCCAATGCCGTGCCGGCGACGGGCAAGGTCGTTTCTTGCTCCAGCGCAAAGTAAGCGCCGTTGATGCCGACCACCAGCATGTTGCGCAGCAAGTCGTACCGCGACACGGGCCGCGCCGCTTCGCCGAAGCAGCTGCAGCGCACCACGCTGTGCGTGAAATACCGCCAGGCCAGGATGGCGGTGAGGGTAGTCAACAGCAAGAGCGACAGCAGCATGGGTATGTGGATACCGCCCGCCAGCAGCCAGCCGGAAAGCAGTAATTCAGCCATCACCAGGGCCGGCGCGGCCAGGCTGGCGGCGGCGGGCGGCACGCCGAACGAGGTGGCCAGGTTGCCGCGAAAGTCGCTGTAGCCGCGCAGCTTGCCCACGCTGGCCGCCAGCAGCAGCAAGGCGATGCAGTAGCGCGCGGTATCGGCCAGTAAGGCGGCCAAGGACGGGCCCAAAAGCGGGGTCAGCATTGTGTGCCCCACACGGGCGCGTAGCCGCCCGGACGCTGGCGCCGCAGTTGCACACCGTCGCGCGTGGCCAGCAGGGCATCGTTCCACGGCTCGTCCGGCGCGTTGCGCAGGGCGCCGCCTATGCTGGCCTGCAATTGCGTCGAAATGACCCAACCCAGCCGTTCGGCGTGGGCGTCGCGCGCCATGTTCAAGCCCAGCTGCGCCAGCTCTTCGCGCGTCAAGGCATAGTTATGCGAGTGATAGCCAGTCACCAGTCGGGTGACGATGGCGCGCCGCGCCTCGGGTGTCGCGTCTGGCAATTGCCAGGCCAGCAACTCCTCGCCGATCTGCTCCAGTTCCAGGGTGGTGCGGTAAAAGGCCGTCAGGGAAGGGGGAAAGATGCTGCCGCACAACAGGGACAGCGATTGCTGGCGCGCTTCGGCCGCATCCACGCCGAACCACTGCTGCGCCATGTCGCCGAACACCTTGATGTCGAGGCTGGAAATGGCGCCGCCATCAACGCCGTCGAGCTGCGGGTCGATGGGCGAGAACAGAGCAAGGTCGCCGGCGACGATCTCATCCGCGCCCAGGGCCAGCAGGGTGGCGGCCGATTCGCAGTGGAAGGGCACGATAAAACTCAGGTGGCGCGCATGCTGGCGCAGCAGAAGGGCGATGCGGCGCGCCGCATTGACGATGCCGCCGCGTCCGTGCAGCACCACGTCGAGACGCGCCACGGGGCCGAGGCCCTGGCACAGCTCGTACAAGGCGGGCAGCAGCTCCATGTCCAGGTGTGAGGCGGCCAGGACGATGGCTCGGCTGTCGCGCGCCTGCTCCAGTTCGCGCAGATGGAGGGAAATCACGCTCAGGTCTGGTTGCGGCATAGCGCTCCTTCAATCAGGGTATCGGCCACGCTTTCCAGCAGGGGCAGGGCGGGCACCAGTTGTTGTACGTACAAGAATTGACCCACAGGATTGTTTTCCAGGAAAACATATTCGCCCTCGGGCGTGACGATCAGGTCCAGCGCGCCATATTCGAGGCCATAGCTGTGCACGAAAGCGAGGCAGCGCTGGTGTACGTCTGCCGGCAAGGTGGCTGCTTCATAGCGGATGGGGGCTGACATGTCGCGCGAATCGACGGCCGTGCGGGCATCGTCCTGGGAATACAGGCGCGCGGCGAACAGGCGCTTGCCGATCACGGTGATCCGCAGTTCGTATTGCTTGGCGATATATTCCTGGAACTGGCAGCTCAGTTCGGCGACGGCGTCCAGGCTGTCCAGCATGGCCTCGTCGACGATGGTGGTGCCGATGCCGGCGCTGATCCTGTCGGCATCCTCGACCGCTTCGGCGGCCAGGCTGGGCGTGGACATGCTCTTGAAAATGATGGGTCCTTTGATGGCGGCGCGGAAGGCGCGCACGTCGCCGGGCACGTTCGTAATCACGGTGGCGGGCACGCGAAAGCCCATGCGCGCGGCCCGTGCAAGCTGTTCGCCTTTCCATTGGGCGCCACGCAAGGCCAGCGGATGGCTGAGCCAGTAGCAATCGAGTCCGTACAGCACGCTGAAGATGGCTTGCTCCGTTTCCAGCTGGGCATAGGCGCGCTCCTGTGGGGACAGCTCGGCGCTGGCGTAGGCATAGTCGGCCGGCTTGCGCAGCCAGACGGCGCCCACTTGCTGCAAGTCAAGCCAGTCTCCATCTGGCAAGTGGCGCAGGCGGGCGCTGGCGCGGCCGTCCTGCAGTTGCTGGGACAGCTGGTAATCGCGAGGAAAGGCGTCGAGATCGATGCGGAAGGGGGCATGGCCGCGGGCGGCGAGGATGGATTCGACCAGGTCGGCGTGCAGGTCGCCGCTATGGCTGATAATCAAAACCTTTTTGTGCATGGATGGGGCCTGCGGCAAGGGAAGATGAAAAGACTGATGAAAAAGCCTTGCCATGGCAAGGCTTTCAGTTGACGAACGTATCAGCAGAACGCTCCACCGTCACTCGAACCGATACGCGAATAGCGGTATTGCTCTTCGCTGTCGACAGCCGTGCAGCCGGCCACAGCGACGCCGTCGCGCACCTTCCAGGGCGCAGGACGCGCTGGCTTTTCCTGTACTTTCTTTTCCGCCAGTTTGAATGCGAACAGCTTGGTTTCCTCTTTCTCGCACATGAAAATATCCTCGGTTAATGGTTGTATTCCGATTTGCTTGAATAATTTCTTATTTAAAAATGGAATCGCCAATTGACGTTGATGAAATGAAGTTATTCATTGCGCGCAGAAAAGCCGCGCCGCCATTGGCGCCAGTGTGAATATCAGGGAGTAAATGGCAGCCCCGCGGGCGGGGCTTTATGATGCGGCGAAGATTAGCAATACTGGCCGCTGTCGTTCGGCTTGAGGCGCGAAGAGTCGCGATACTGGTCGTCGCTGCCGACCGCGGTGCAGCCGGCAACGGCGACGCCGTCGCGCACTTTCCATGCGGTGGCGGGCGCCTCCTGTTTTTGTACCTTTTTTTCAGCCAGTTTGAATGCGAACAATTTGGTTTGATTTTGCATTGTACTATCCTCTTGTGATGGTTAAGTACTGCTTGCGCTGTATGCCATGGTATATGGCCATTCGATATTAGCGCTGGAATAAATAGGCGTCAACTTGAATTGAATGGCATTCTCGATTATCTGAACACAATACTCACCAAATATCACGCAGGTCGCTCCTATTATTGCAGTGCGATAAATGAAGATTGCCGATTTAAATGATGGCACCTTGCTTGATTATTGGTGGCAAGCGGATCGCCATTGCCCGCGGCCACGCACTATAATGGCGCCTGTTGAATCGACAAGGCAGGAGTCACCGTATGGAATTGGCAGTCACCGACAGCTTGCGGCAACAGGCGCATGCGCTGGCCGCGGCCTTCGTGCAAACGCTGGACCGGCGCGATCCTGTTGCGCTGCAACGCGACTGGGCCTTGTCGCCGGCCGTGGCCGGGGAGGCCATCGAAATGCTCGACAGCTATTTTGCGGCGCACCAGGTATTGTCCCTGGCGCCGCTGGCGCAGGCCTTTGTGCCGGGCAAGGGCGGCCGACCGGCCGTCGACGTGTATGCCACCGACGCCGGAGCGCTGGGCCTGGAATGCCTGCTGCTGGCCGATGGCAAGCCTGGCGAGGCGATCCTGCACCTGGAAATATCCGGCCACGACGGCGCGCCGCGCCTGCATTACCACTACATCGGATCCTGAAAACACCATGACTGAACGCATCAGCGAAACACAGCGGCGCATCTGCGACAAATTCGGCTTGCCCGCCCAGGCGCCCGAGCCCATGGTGGCCCTGGCCATCGGCAGCCTGGCGCAGTCACCGATCTACGGCACGCGCATCGTGCTGCCGGACAACGGCACCATCAGCTGGTTCATCCATTGCGGCGAGCACGACGACGCCCCGGACTTTTACCAGCCCCTGCATGCCGAACACCTGCACGAGATGTTGCCGCAAGTGCTAGATTACCTGGCCTTGCCCAGCGGCGCCAGGTTCATCCTCGACCGGGAAGGCTATGAGGATGTCTGGACGGAGGAGGGCTAGGCTGTCCATGTAAGTTTTGCTCAGTTATAAATATTTCTTCTGGACTAGACTCTCATTTCCTTAATCTCCCTGGACACGGAGCCGAGATGAAAAAGTCTACTGCGGAATACGGATTGAAATGGCAGTTCCACAAGCGCAACGGGGTCGATACCATCGTGTTGCTGAACGCCAGCGAGCAGGATATCTACATTTCCAGCCTGGAAATCACCCTGAATATTGCCATCGGCACGGCTGTGGGCCACAAGGGCCTCGATGCCATTGTCGACGAGGAAAAGGTGGAAGAGAAGGACCGGCAACAACGAAAGGAAGAGATTTTCCTGGAGGAGATGCAAAAGCATGAGGGCTCGTTCGCCGATCAGGCGCTGGCCGCCACGGATGTCTACTTCGCGCCTTGGGGGGCGCTCGCGGCGTCGGAGGCGCACGCGGCACAGTACTCGCGCGCCATCTGCGGCGGCGAGAGCGGCATGATGGCGGTCGTCAGCGTCGGCCAGTACGAGCAGGTCGAGCTTGCACTTGGCTGCAAGCCGGAATATGTGTATCAGGTCAAGTACCCGCGCAAGCCGGCCGTCATCCCGGCCAACCTGGGCCGCGACTTGTCGTACGTCAGCAGTTTCAAATACCTGGTCTGCCGTTCCTCGCTGCATGGCCTGACGCGCCTGCCATCGATCCGCGTCCAGTTAGACGGCGGCAGCGACTGGCTGGACGTGCCGCTCGATCTGCTGCAGGCCAGCATGGGCGACAAGCGCAGCCGCGTGATCGACCAGTCCTGCCGCAGCCTCGTGACGGCTGCCGCCTTCTCGCGCCGCTCGCTAGGCTATTACGCGAACTATTTCGGCTACCAGCGCGACGTCTTCATCCGCGACGTGCCGTTCCAGAACATCAACGAGTTGTCGTATGGCATGTTCACCATCAACCCGGACGGCACGCCCGCCAGTTCCGACCAATGGGGCGACGACTGGCAGCTGTCGTCGCTGCAATTCATGAAACAGCTCAATCCCGACCTGAAAGTGCACCTGATCGTCGGCGGCTGGCCCAAAGTGATGGAATTTGAGGTGTGCGACTGCGCCACCCTGTCCGAGATGCAGGAATTGGCGTCGCGCGCCGGGCCGTTCAACCAGGATGCCGTGCTCAGCGTGTACCGCGTCAAGAACGGGCTGGCAGGGGCCGAGATGTACTATCGCCTGTGGGCGCCGCTGAAGGTGAATGACAGCGTGATGCCGGCCTGCGCGACGCCCACCCGCTTTGCCTGGATGATGGGCTTCCTGCCCGCCTTCATCGATGGCCGCTGGGAAAATGTCATGCGCGCGGTCGGCAGTGAGACGTACGGCACCGGCGCGCGCGCCGCCTATGCGCCGGCAGACAGCGTGCGCATCCAGTTGGCGCTGGCCGCTGCGCTGCAGCAGAAGATTCAGCCTGCCGCGGAACTGTTCGCCATGATAGGCGGGGATCAGGACAAAGCCCGGCGCTTTGCCAACGCTATGGTGCACACCGTGGTGCTGATGGGCTTTGACGGTATCGAGATCGACTGGGAGTATCCGGGCAAGGACGACGGGCCCGCCTACGTGCGCATCCTCGAGGCGCTGCGCGCCGCCGAGGCCAATGCCAGCTTGAATCCGGAGCGGCGCAAGATTTACCTGGGCATCGCCTCGCCGGCCGCGGCGGCCAAGATCCGCGTGATCGATAGCGGGGAATTGCCGTCCGGCACAGACAGCTACTGGCGCCCCATCGGACGCCTGGTCGACACCATCCACATGATGACCTACGACTACGGCGGTCCCTGGCTCGCCTATTCGGATTTCAACGCGCCCATGCTGCCCGCGTCCGACGCGGGCGCGGGAGAACAGCCGAGTGGCGTGCGCGAGACGCTCGCCACCATGCTCGGCTATGCCGACCGCCTGTGCTTTACGCGCCAGCAGCTGTCGCTGGGCCTGCCCATCTATGGGCGCGGCGTGAACGTGGTGCCGGAGGCGGGCGGCCAGCGCGATCCCGGCGCGCGCCTGGGCATCAATTGCCGCACGGACGGCCCCGCCGAGGGACAGTTCGCCGATCAGCCCGGCACCTATCTGTACAGCCATATCGCCAGCCAGATGAAGCTGGGCAGCCGTTCCGACAAGTTTCCCAATTTCGTGGCGCCCGGCCTGCATCCGAAGGCGCGCGCGCCTTACCTGTACGTGCCGGCGCGCGATGGCATGCCAGCCATTTCCGTGACGTATGACGATCCCGCGTCGATACGCGAGAAGATCCGCTATGCCAAGACGGAATCGCTGGGCGGCGTCATGGCCTGGGACTTGTCGGGCGACTTGCCGGCCAGCGATCCGCGCTCCGTGCTGCGCGCCATCGGCGACGAATTGCGCCAGGAACGCCCGCCCGCGCAGCCTGAACTGCTGGCCTTGCCCGATTCCAGCCTGTACCGGCGCGCGGCCAGGGAAGGCGCGGCGCTGCCCGCCCGTCCCCTGTGGAACGTGGGACGCGACTATGGCGCGCCGCTGGAAAGCCGCGACATGGCGGTGAGCGCCGCGGTGCTGGCCATGGCGGCCCTGCCGGGCGGCCGTCTGGCGCTGGCCCTGGCGGACGGCGCGGTGCAGATCATGGCGCCCAACCGCGGCGTTGCGCCGTGGGAGTGGGAAGCCCGTGCCGTCTGGCATCTGGCCGCGCCCGCGGTTGCGCTGCTGGCGCTACCTTCGGGCCGCCTGCTTGCATTGCAGCAAAATGGCGACCTGGCGCGCATCGATGCGCAAGACGACCCGGCGCCGGTGCAGCGCATCGCCGCCGGGCTGGCGCCGCAGGCGGGCAGCTTGCTGGCCGGCTGGGGCGAACAGGCGCTGTACTTCGATGGCGCGGCGCTGCGCACCGTCACCGCACCGGCCCTGCGCGAGCAGGCATGGCAGGTGTCGCCGCCCATGGCGCTGGCGGCCAGCGCGCTCGTCGCGCTGCCAGGCGGCTTGCTGCTGAGCGGCGGCGCGCGCAGCGCCGAGCTGCCATCGGTGGCCTTGTGGAAGATCGATGGCGGCAAGCTGGCCTTGCAGGCGGCCGTGCCCCGTTCCGGCAAGGAAGACTGGGGCGCCATCGCCTTCTTGAGCGCCTTGTCCGACGGCGCCGTGGCGGCCCTGACGGCAAATGGCAATTATCAGGCCTATGGCCCGGCGGCGCTGCAGCCGGAACGGCCGCAGGCGGCCACCTGGGCCGCGCTCAGCGACGGCGAGCAAGCCGGACGCGCGCTGCTGCCGCTGCCGCAGGGCGGCTTTCTCAGCATTAGCGACGGCGCCTACATGTTCTGGGGCCGGCGCGGCACCGGCTACGTGATGCTGCAGCGCCTCAGTTCAAGCCGCTCGGCCGACGCGGCCGCCGTGCTGGACAATGGCGACGTGGTGATCGCCAAGGGCCGCGAACTGCGCTACCTGGCGGCGCGCGGCTGGCCCCGCGCGCAGGCCGTCCTCCAGCCCAGCTGGAATTGGCGCGATGCGGACGATGGCCGTTCCTGGCTGCATCATCTGGCCGCCGCCGGCAACCAGGCCGGCATGGCGCAAGCGCTGGCGGAAGGCGCGCCGCCCGAGCTGCAGGCCGCCGATGCGGCCAGCGGCGCGCAGGAGAGCCTCGTCGAAACGGCCTTGCGCGCGCAGCACTGCGCCATTTTGCCCCAGTTGACCGCGGCCGGCGCGCCCTTGTGGAGCGGCGGCAACGCCGAGCGCACGAGCGCCTTGCTGAACGAACCCGTGCTGGCCGCCTTGCTGCCGCCGGAACTGCTGGCCAGCACGCCCTACCTGTTGCCCAACCTGCCGCTGGCGGGCGCACCGATCGCGCCCGCGACGGCGGCCTTCCTGAGCGACAATCCGCGCATCGCCACCCTGATCGCCACGGCGCTGGCGCCCGTGCTGCCGGAAACGGCGCGGCAAGTGCAGCACCTGGTGCAGGATTACGCCATCGACGAGGCCTTGCTGGCGGCGGCGCGCGGGGAGGGCGACACCTGCCTGATGCATTTACTGGTGCCCGACGGCGCCCGGGCCGACGATTGCAAGCAGGCCGAGGGCGTGGGCGAGGATTTACGGCAGGTGCTGGCGCAGTTGCTGGGCCAGCGCCATGCCGACCCCGACGCCTTCATCGCCGCCATCGACGCCATCTGGACGGCGGCGGACAAGGTGCGGCCGTGGCGCCGCCAGGAATGCCGCCAGCTGGTGGCCGCCGCCGCGCGGCCCAAGCGCCCGGACGCCTACCGCGTCGTCAGCGAACCGGCCGTCTACGAGCAGGCGCTGCTGCATTACGCCGCGCTGGTGGAGCTGGGCTGGCCGGCGCCCGCCGGTGAACCGCAGGCGACCCTGGCCCAGCGCGCGCCGGCCCACTATCGCATGCTGATGCAGGCCGGGCGCGACGCCCTGACGCCGAACGGCTGGGACGATCCAGTGCTGCGCACCGATCTTGCCGAACGGGCCTTGCCGAACGCGGTGACGGCCTTGCTGGACATGGCGCCGTGGATGGCCGCGCCCATGGGCGCGGCTGCCGATGCGCTGATCGGCGGCATGGGGGCGGCCGTGCGCGCGTATCACCAGCAGGAACTGGACGCGGGCCGGCTGGTCGCGTCCGACCTGGCGGCGGTGCAGGACCCGTACACGGCCCTGGGTGAATTTTCCGGCGGCCCGGCCATGGCCGGCCTGGCCATGCAGCAATTGCTGCTGTGGTCTTGCACGACGCAGCAGGGCGCCGCCCTGGCCGTGCCCGCCGCAGCTGCATTGCTGGCCCTGCGCGCGCCCGCGCCGTGGATACCGCAAGGCGACGTGAACGCCTATGCGCAACAGTGGTTCAGCTGGGCGGAAGATCCGCCATATCTGGCGCAGGACCCCACGGCGCTGCCGGAACAGACGGAGGCCGTCACGCCGCTACCCGCGCGCAGCAGCAATGCCCCCGTGCGCCGCGTGCTCGATGCGGCCGACACGTCGGCCGTGCCCGACATCGACGAGGAAGCAAGCCGGCGGCGGCGCCTGGAACAGAGCGTGCGCGCCACGCAGATGAAATTCATGGTGCAGACGTGGCAAAACAATATGCTGGTCGACAGCAAGCTGCAGGCGCAGGAGGATGAGCGCCTGCTGAAAAGCCCGTACACGGCGCGCATCGACGAACTGACCCGCCACGCGGCGCAGGCCGATGCGACTCTGAGCAATACGCGGGCGCGCCGCGAGCTGGTCAGGGACCTGGAGAACAAGCCGTTCAGCATGTCGGCAGCCGAGCTGCGCAAGGCCGGTATCGACGTCAAGTTGCCCGCAGGCATGAGCGAAGACCAGCGCTTGCCCGACGACCTGTATGACGACGCGCTCGAACACGAGCATGCGCGGCTCGACGGCGTGGAAAAGGAGGCGGTGGCCGCGCGCAGCAAGGCGATCGGCGAAGTCGACAGCCTGCGTCGCAAGCGCGACATGGACCCGCAGCGCCTGCGCCAGCTGGAGCAGCAGGCCAAGCTCAAGGGACAGCTGGAGGCGGCCCAGCGCAAGATCAGCAAGATGCAGGATTATGCGCTGCTGGCCGACAGCATCGCCCACTACGGCGCCTCGGCACTCGACTGGCTGCAAGACAAGGGCGTGATTTCGGGCAAGTTTGCCGAAGTGGCCAAGACCATATTGACGTGGGCCAACCGCGTCGTGCAGATCGGCATCGCCGTGGCCACCATCGCCTATGGCTGGAAACAGATGCGCGCCATGCAGGGACTCGGGTCGATCGGCACGGGTGGCAGCATCTCGATGATGTTTTCCATCGGCATGGCCGCGTTCAATATCGTGCAGTGCGCCATCTTCGGTCCGCCGCCCGACCCGATGGAAGAAATGTACAAGGCCTTGAGCAAGCAGATCGAAGAGGTGGGCAAGGCCTTGCAGGAAAGCCTGGCCGCCATGTCGCAGCAACTGGCGTCGATGCAGGCCGGTATCTACAACCGCCTGGACGGCATCGAAGACAAGATCGACGGCCTGGGCCGCGAACTGGGGCGCCAGATGGCGGAACTGTCGGCGCAGATGGACGAAGGTTTCGCGGCCGGCCGCGCCGAGACGCGGCAAGCCACGGGCCAGCTGCTGCTGGCCATGCAGCGGGGCTTCGACAGCGTCGAGCGCCGTTTCGACCTGATCGAGGATAGGCTGGGCAGCGACTTGCATTACCTGCAAGAAATGATGACCGTCAGCCTGATGGATGACTATGCGACGATGGACATCGCCATCGCCAATGCCGAGACGGAAAGCCTGCATGCGCCGACGGCGGCGGACGACGGCCCGCGTCTGGCAGACGACCCCGTGCGCCTGGCCGACTACCGCAACCGCCTGGTGAATGGCGTGCGCAACAAGCTGATGGGCTTGTCGCGCCGCAGGCTCGAAGACACGCTCGACAGCAGCTGGCTGCAAACCTGGCCGCTGCCGGCCGGCGTGGCGACGCGCCAGGCGGGACAGGCGAGCATCAACCGCATCGGCGATTGCCATGACTTTTATGTGCGCCGCAGTACGGGGGCGGAGGAGGCCAGCCAGCGCGTGTACTTTTCCGCCGCCTATGGCAAGACGGTGGCCAACCGCTTGCTCTGGGTGTCCGAACGGCTGATGCAGTTTTCCGATCATCCGCAGGGCATGATTGCCGACCTGGATGAACTGATCGTGGCGCCTTCGGAAACGCTGCACGGATTTCTCAGCGACTTTGCCGACAATCAACCGTTTCTCGATGCCTTGATCGATGACTACGTGCAGGCGCTGGCCAGCCTCGCGGCCCGCTGCCGCGCCATCATTCCCGTGCAGGGCAGCCAGGAATGGCGGCTGCCGCCGGGCCGGCTGGGCGACGCCGTCTTGCTGCATGGCTTGATGTTCGACGCCGTTCCCGTGCTCGATCTGACGGAGCTGGAAGTGGAGAGTATTGCGGCAACGCAGTTGGCCGAGCGCGCCAGCCACCTGGGGAGCCTGTCGCGCTTCCTGACCAGCCCGAGCCTGGGCTGGCGCGCCGTCAAGCTGCAGCGCGTGCTGGCCGTGGCCCACGCCTTGCGCGTGGCCGACCTGTCGCTGACCAGCGACGCGGGTCAAGTCACGCTGTGGGTGTCCTTCCGCGGCGCGCGCCAGCCGGTAGCCCAGCTGCGCCTGGTGGCGGGGCAGGTGGTCGACAGCCAGTTGTTGATCATCGGCAATAGCTTGCTGGTGCAGATACAGCGTGCCATGCAGCCCGTGCAGCAGCGCTGGATCGCGCAGTACAACGGCCGCATCGCGGCCGATGCGAAAGCGGAACTGGCGGCGCTCGATGGCAGCGTGGCGCGTCTGATCCAGTTCATGGCGCTGGCGGGCCTGGCCGAGACGGCCATGTCTGAAACGCTGAGTCTGATCTGGACGTCGGGCCGCCTGTCCGCCTATCTGGCCAGCCAGGCCAGCCTGGCGAGCGGTGCGCAAGGTAATCAGTTCAGTCCGCCAGTAGCCGCCATGCTGCAAGCGGGCCAGGCCAGCGCCGATGCGGCGCGCGCACGCTTGCGCGCCACGCTGGCGGCGCGTGCCGGGCGCGAGGAGGATGACGTCGGGCGCGATCCCCTGGTCGACCGGCTGCGCCAGGAAACGCATGCGCTGCTGGAACGCGCGCTGGCGCACCGCGCCATGCTGCAGCGCTGCGTGCTGCCACCGCTGCTGGGCGCGCTGGATCCCGAACCGGCGCCCAGGCCGCAGGGGGAGGGCGCCCTGACGTAGGCAAGCGGCTGGCTGCGCGTATATACATTTATTTGCAATAGTGCTATGTTGCAATAGTGGCCCCATCAGGGCCACCATGCGCCGCATGTCCGGCATGGCCGGACATGCGGCGCTTTGTCGTCCGGGCCCCGCCAGCACGGCAGGCCCGTTTGCCCAGCATGACCCAGATTACGAGAGAGAGCCGTACGATGCGTGTTCATTTTTCATCCGCCGCCCTGGCCCTGGCGCTTGCCGCGGCGTTTCCGGCAGCCGCCATGGGCGCCAGCGCCTTGCCTGCCGCTCAGCAGCAAAGCCAGGTCCAGAGCGACATTGCCGCCTTCGTGCGCAGCGAAATGCAGGAGCGCCAGATTCCCGGGCTGCAACTGGCGGTGATTCAGGGTGGTAAGGTCGTGTTGAAGCGCAACTTCGGCCTGGCCAGCCTGCAATACCAGGTGCCGGTGACGGATGCCAGCCTGTTTTCCATCAATTCGGCAACGAAGGCGTTTGCGGGCGTGGCAGTGATGCAACTGGTGCAAGAGGGCAAGATCGACCTGGGTGCGCCCATCGGCCAGTATCTGAAGGGCTTGCCTGTCGCCTGGCAAGCCGTGACGGTGACGCAGTTGCTCAACCATACCTCGGGCTTGCCCGACGTGCTGGAGCAGCGCAGCGGCAAGCTGGTGGGGCCACAACCGGACGACGCCGACGCGGCGTGGCAAGCCGTGCAGGCGCTGCCCGTGGAAGCGGCGCCAGGCGAGCGCTACCGCTATAACCAGACCAATTACGTGTTGCTGGCGCAATTGATCGAGCGTCAAGGCGGCCAGGCTTTCGTCTCCTTCGTGCAGCGCCGGCAGTTCGACGTGGCCCGCATGCCGCACAGCGGCTTTGGCGATGCGAAGGACGTGGTCGCCGACAAGGCCAGTTCTTACGTGCTGAACCGGGGCGGCAACGGTTACCGCAACGTGATCGAGGATTTCCCCGTGTTCATGCGCGCCGGGGCCGGCATCAACAGCAATGCGGGCGAACTGGCCAGCTGGCTCATCGCGCTGCAGTCGGGCCGCCTGCTGGCGCCCGCCAGCGTGGAACGGCTGTGGCAGCCGACCAGCTTGAATGACGGCAAGCCGGGGGCGTGGGCGCTGGGCTGGCCCGCCATCGGCCGCGATGCGCACCGCGCCGTGGCCGGTATCGGCGGCGGCCGCTCGGCCTTTTATGTGTATCCGAACGACGATCTGGCCGTCATTATCCTCAGCAACCTGGCCGGTGGCCAGCCGGAACAGCTGATCGACAGCGTCGCCGGCTTCTACCTTCCCGCCTTGCGCCAGCAGCGCGGCGGCGCGTATGCCGCGCACCTGCTGCGCAAGCAGGCGGCCAGCAGCGGTTTCGACGGGCTGGAGCAGAAGCTGGCGGCCATCCGGCGCCAGCATGGCTTGTCCGCGCCCACGGAAGACGACTTGAATGCCTGGGGCTACCGCCTGCTGGGCCGGCAGCAACCGAAACAGGCGATCGCCGTCTTCCAGCTGGGCGTGCAACTGTATCCGCAAGGGGCGAATGGCCATGACAGCCTGGCCGAAGCGTACGAAGCGTACGACGAGGACGGCGCGAAGGCGTACGCCCTCACGCATTACCGCCGTTCGCTGGAACTGGACCCGGGCAACACGCACGCCACCGAGCGGCTGCGCGCGCTGGGCGCCAATCAGGCCGCCAGCACGGCCTTGCCGTGCTCGGCGCCGTGCATGGCCAGGTAGGCGGCCAGGTTCTCGTCGTCTATGCCCAGGGCGCGCAAGACTTCTGCCGTAAATGAGACGGGCGCCGTGCCGGGCGCCGTGATGACGCGCTGGTCGGCCACGGCCCAGGGCACGTCCTGGTACAGGGCGGCGCCCGCATAGCCGGTGTCGAGCAGGTTGTCGGCGCCATTGGACGTGTGGCGCACGGTGTCGAGCACGCCGGACTGCGCCAGCACGCGCGTGCCGTCGCAAATGCCGGCCAGCACCACGCCCTTGTCGCGCGCGGCGCGCAGCAGCGGGCCCAGCTCGGGCGCCTTGCCGCTTTGCCAGTGGCTGCCGCCGCACACCATCAACAAATCGAGGTCATCGAGCACAATCTCTTCCAGCGCCAGTTGCGGCGTGACCTGCATGCCGCCGGACGAGGTGACGGGCAAGCCGCCCGGCGTGGCGAACTGCGTGTAAAAGCCGTAGTACAGGCGCGCCGTGGAATTGATCAGGGCGGTTTCCCAATCGGCAAAGTTCTCGGTCAGAATGGTGATGGCACGTGTCATGAAAAGTCCTGTCGCAAGTGGAGATATGAATAAGAGTACAGGCTGGCTGGCCTGCTGGTGCCGAAAGCATAACAAGAAGCACTGACAATTTCTGTCAGGAGTGCACGAGAAATGATGGCACAAGATGCAACAGGCTGCGCTACAATCGCTGGCCCGTCCGCGCGGACTTGTGCCCGTTCAACGTTTACTAGCCATCGCCTCCATGCTGATTCTGTTTTGCCGTGTCCTGCTCAGCGTTGCTGGCTTGCTGCTGTTCTTCCTCTTCGATCAACTCAGCGCGAACGAATGCCTGAAATTGAGTGTCTTGCTGGCGGCCTTCCTGCTGGGCGTGGGCGGCATGCTGCATGCGTGGCGTTGCCGGGCCGGCGCGGTCACCGTACTGCTGCGAGTCGTCGTGCCCGTGTTTTATCTGGACGCCGCCATCAAAGGGTTTTTGCGTGGCTATTTTGGCATGCGGCCGAATCCGAATGCGGTTTTGCAGGCCATGTTTGCGACGGATCAAGCCGAAACGGGCGAGTTTTTCCTGCACAACAGCGCCGCCCTGGCGCAAGCGGCCGGCTGGTTCGTGCTCGTGACGGCGGCGGTGCTGCTGGCCGACCGCCAGCTGCTGCGCTGGCAGGCGGCGCGCCACGTTGCGGCGCCGGGCCTGCCGCAAAAGTGCTTTGCCGCCGGCATGGCCGTGTTTCTTGTGCTGCTGCACGTCAACACCACCATGCGGCGCGAAAATCCGGCCCTGTTCTGGCCGCTGCGCTACCAGCAGTACAGCGCGCAACTGGAGGCGATGCAATCGATGCAGCATGCGCTGACGGCGGCCATGGCCGCGCCGCGCGACTGGAACGTGCGCTACGCGGGCGAGGATGCCCGCACCGTCATCCTGGTGATCGGCGAGAGCACCAACCGCGCCTCGATGTCGCTGTACGGCTATCCGCGCGCCACCACACCCCAGCTCGACGCCATGCGGGCCAAGCTGCTGGTGTTCAATGACGTGATTTCTCCCGCCGCCAGCACGGTCGAGTCGATGATGACGATGCTCACGCCCGCCGACATCGGCAACCCCGATGCGTGGATGGGCAAGCCGAATCTGCTGATGCTGGCCGAGGCGGCCGGCTACAAGACGTTCTGGGTGTCGAATCAGACGCGCAACGATGGCTGGATCGGCCTGCTGGCGGGCGAGGCCGATGAAAGCGACTTCATCAACTACGGCACCGGGCGCGGGGAAAACAATTTTGACGGCAACCTGTTCCAGCCGTTCGCCCACGCGTTGCGTGACTCTGCGCCGAAAAAACTCATCGTCGTGCACTTGCTGGGCGCCCATCCCAGCTATGACATGCGCTATCCCAGCCGCTTTGCGCATTTCGACCGTGCGCACGATGCCGTCAGCGCGCAGATGGCCAGTCAGGGCCGCTCCAGCTGGATACGCAACCAGCGCGACGAGTATGACAACGCCATCCGCTATGGCGATTACGTGCTGGGCACCCTGATCGGCATGGCGGAGCAGGCCAAGACGGACCGCGCCGCCTCCTTGCTGTTCGTCTCCGACCATGGGCAGGAAGTGGGCTACAGCCGCAATCACGCGGGCCATTCCGCCTCGGACAAGAGCGGTTATGAAATTCCCATGCTGATCTGGAGTAACCGGGAAACAGCGCAATCGGCGGCCGCGCGCGCCGCGCTGGAAAGCCGGCCGTACCAGACGGACAAGCTCGATGCGACCGTGCTGGGCTTGCTGAAGATCGAAACGCCTTATTACGCGGCGCAGGACGATATTCTCAGCAGCGCCTTCACGCCCGTGCGGCGCTTCATGAATGGCTTGCAGTACCAGCGCGGCGCGGCGCTGGCCCGCTGAATCCGTCGCGCCCATGAAAAAGGCCCGGCGCCGCCGCGGAGCGCGGCGGGGCAGGGCCCCTGGGGTGCCGCGGATAACGCGGGGATTACTTCTCGGCGAACGCGCGCTCGACCACGAAGTCGCCAGGCGTCGAGGTATTGCCTTCCTTGAAGCCACGCGCTTCCAGCATGTCCTTCAGGTCACGCAGCATGTCCGAGCTGCCGCAGATCATGACGCGGTCTTCGGCCGGATTCAGTTCTGGCAAGCCCAGGTCCTCGGCCAGCTTGCCGTTCTCGATCAGTGCCGTGATGCGGCCCATGTTGCGGAAGTCTTCGCGCGTCACGGTCGGGTAGTAGCGCAGCTTGTCGCTGACCATTTCACCGAGGAATTCGTGCTGCGGCAGGTGCTCTTCCAGCAGCTCGCGGTAGGCCAGCTCATCGACCTGGCGCACGCCGTGCACGAGGATCAGCTGGTCGAAGCGCTCGTAGATGTCGGGATCGCGCACGATGCTGAGGAAAGGCGCCAGGCCGGTGCCCGTCGACAGCATGTACAGGCGCTTGCCCGGCAGCAGGTAGTCGGATACCAGGGTGCCCGTCGGCTTGCGGCCGACGATGACGGTGTCGCCCACTTGCAAGTGTTGCAAACGCGACGTCAGGGGGCCGCCCGGCACCTTGATGCTGAAAAATTCCAGGTGGTCTTCATAATTGGCGCTGGCGATACTGTAGGCACGCAGCAAGGGCTTGCCATCGACGCGCAGGCCGATCATGGTGAAATGGCCATTCGAAAAACGCAGCGACGGGTCGCGCGTGGTGGTAAAGGAGAACAGGGTATCCGTCCAGTGGTGCACGCTTAATACGCGCTCTTCATTCATCGAACTCATAGTGTTTGTTGGCTGGTCAAAAAAATGGTTAGTTGCTGGCAACTGCTGGCAAAAGTGAAACCCTGTGTAGGCCCAGACGCTATTGTACCGGCCCGCACATGAAATTGTTACCGTCTATCGCCGCCAATGCTGCCGCACGCGGTGCCGACATTATAGTGCGGTTGACAATTTCGGGCTGGAATTTGCCCGGAAACAGGCTGTGGGCATGCGGTCTCTTGACCTGGCTCAGTTTTCCGCCGGGGGCGGCGGGATGGGGCCCGGGGCATGCGCGCCCCGGGTTTGCGGCGGCGACGGCGCTAGGCCCGGACGTCGCCGGCGGCGCCTTGCCGGCCGGCCCGGCGCTGCCAGAATGGCGCCTCCGGCCAGCGCTGTTCGGCGCCGTAGAAGCCGCGCCGCATCTGCAGATAGGTTTCGAACGCGGCGAAGACGCTGCGCCGGTAGCCCGACGCCATGCCGTGCTCGCCCGCCAGGAAGGCTTCCGCCACCCGCGCCGCATGGATGCCCGACGCCATGGCCTGGCCGATGCCCAGCGAGGAGATCGGGTCGAAGCAGGCGGCCGCATCGCCCGCCGCCGTCCAGTTCTCGTCGGCGGGCAGCGACGCCACCCGGCTGTGGATGGCGTAGTGGCGCACGGCGTCCGGCGCGCTCAGGCGCGCCACGATATCGCGCACGTGCAAGGTGCCCATGCCGGCCTCGCGCCACGGCGCCGCTTCCTTCAGCCGCAGGCGCTTGAGGATGTCGGCATCCGTGATGAAGGCCAGCGCCACGCGGTCGCCGGGCAGGGGCGCGGCGTAATACCAGCCATGTTGCGTCGTTTCCACCAGGGTGCGGTGCGGCAGGAATTGCGGCTCTTGCAGCTGATAATAGGTGTACAGCGCCACCAGCGAGTCTTCCGTGTGAATGGGGCGCTTGCGCTGGCGCACGATGGCCGCCTGCTTGCCGCTGCAATCGATCAGGTAGCGGGCCGTCAGCGCCACGTCCTGGCCGTCGGCCGCCACGCGCAAGCGCCACGGCTCGCCGTGTCCGGGCTGCGCAAGCTGCACGAGTTGCGCCGGGCGCCACAATGCCACGCCCGCCTGCCGCGCCTGCTCCAGCAGGATGGCGTCATATTGCCTGCGGTCCAGGTGCAAGCCGTGGCCGTGGCTGCTGAACACGGCGTCGCGCGACATCAGCTCGGCGCTGCCCCAGGCGGCCGCGTGGGAAAACGCGGGCAGCTGGGCGCCGTCCAGCAAGTCGCGGCCCACGCCGAGAAAGTCCAGCATGGAAAAGATGGACGACGATACCGTTTCACCGGCCCGGTAATCGTCGAACAGCTGCTTTTCCAGCAAGGCGACGCGCAAGCCCGTGTACCGCGCCAGGGTCAGGGCGGCGGCAGTGCCGGCGGCGCCGCCGCCGACAATGACGACGTCGTAGTCGCGCGATGAAGACATGCTCAATGGGAAAACCTGCGCCGGTTGGCCGGCATGATTTTCTTCGGCGTGTCGTGCAGGGCCACTTGCGCGCCGCCGCTGGCAAACAGCTGCGATGCCTTTTCGGGCGCCGTCTGCGGGTCCTCATCCTTGAGGAACCACGCGGGCAGGTAGTTGGCGTCGTCGCCCGTGACGAAGCTGCTGACATTGCCGACCCCGACGCTGGCAGCGACGAACCTGGCGTGATTGCGCTCCTTCTCGACAAAGTACGGGTACTGGCGGCCCGACTCGGCATCCTGGTTCTGGTTCACGATGAAACCCAGGTAATGCCAGGAGCTGATCATCTGCGAAAAACTGTTCATGCCGCGGCTGTACATCACCTGCATGCCGGCCGGCACGCCGGCGAGCGCCTGTTCTTCCTTGGTGGTGGCGCCGTTGATCACGTTCCACGGGCTTTGCGGCGGCCACCAGTAGGCGTAGTAGGTGGGCGGCACGGGAATGAGCGTATCGGGATTCTTGACCAGGTCCGGATTGTCGAAGTTGATCATCTGCACGGAGCAGTCGTAGAAGTCCGCCTGCCACGGGATGGCCATGCGCTTGGTCAGGTCGCCCGGCTCGCAGCCGCTGCCGACGGTCGGATCGTTCCAGTCCAGCGGTTCGCACTCGTCGCGGCCGGCCGACAGGCCGTTCTTCTCGTAGTCGGCATCCACGCGGTGCAGGATGGCGTACGGTTTTTCATAGATGACGGGATTGCGCACGCTCCACGTCACCTCGATGCCGGGGCACATCGGTTCGCCGACGCAATTGCCGATGGTGGCGTGATCGAGCGGGTCGATGCCCGGCAGCGCGAGGCCTGGCGCGGTGGGGGAGAATTTGCCGGCTGCCCATTGCTGTAAGGCAAAGTATTGCGTATCCGTCAGTACCGAAAACTTGCTGATGACGTTGTTGCGCACGGAATTGCTGCCCGAATTCAAGGGCACCAGGGGAATGCCCGCGCCGGGGTTGTCCGTGGTGGCCGCGCTGAACAATTGTCCGCCCTGGCCGCCCGTGAATCCCGGCACCTGTTCCGGCGTGCCGGGCCGGATGGCCGACGGCTTCCTGAAGTAGCTGAGGAATTTTTCGCGCTGCGGCCGGTTCGCTTCCGACGCATCGGCCACGTCGAAGGCAGGGCGGATGAAGGCCGTCATCGACGGCACCGTCGCCACCCACTGGTAATCGCCTATCCTGGCAAGGAATGGCTGAATGTCCTGCGCGTAATTGACGACATAGTCGGGGTTCCAGCCATCGCTGCCGCTCCAGCGGGCCGTGTCGTAGGCTTCGGGCAGCGCGTTCTTGTATTTGATGGCCATGTCGGCCACGACATCATCCCAGGTGGAAATATTCACCAGCTCGGGCGCGAACTTCGGCGAGCCGATGACCACCCATGCTTTCAGTACCACGGGCGCGCTGCCATCCTTGAAGTGGATGGTCGCGCTGACGGGGCCGTCGCCCACATCGTCATTCCACGTATCGCCGCCGCCAAAGCCCGTGATGCTCTCGGAGCCGCCGGCGCGGCCATAGGCGCCGATCACCAGCAGGTTGCCGCGGGTATCCGTGCGCATCTCGCCCAGGGTGCGCACCGGATAACCTTGCGTGATGGCTTGCGGGTCGGGGAAGGAAACATGCTTATAAGCACCGGCGCCATTCTTGTCGAAATGGGCTATGCCCAGCGGCGCGTCCAGCGTGCGCGGGCCCGGATCGACGATCAGTGCTTGCCGTGCCGCCGCGCCCGTGACGTCGCCGTTGCGCAGATTGGTCCAGGACGTGGGCGTCAGCTTCCAGGCCGGCGGCGTATTTTCCCAGGTTTCATAGCTGTTGTAGGGGCCAAACATCAAGTCGCCCAGCAGGGGGATGAAGTTCCACCAGGCCGCCTTCTTGTTTGCCACGTGCACTGTCCACTCGATGCGGGCAATGCTCGGGTCTTGCATGTCGACCAGGGTCTTTGCGCCGGGGCGGGCCGGGTCGGACTTGTAAATCTTGAAACTGGCTGCCTGGCGCCGCACGCGACCGGCCGCATCCTTGAATTGGGCAACGCGGACCGGCTTGCCATCGACCAGCAGCGGATCGTTGTTGCCATCCGCTTCGATGGGCAGCCCGCCTATCGTTTCCGGCGCCAGGTAGAACGAATCATGGCTGTTGCCCACGCGGGCAATGCCGATGGATGGGTGGATGGAGTACTGTTCCGTGCGATTCATCAAGTGTCCCCTCAAAGGTTGGCAATCCTGGTGGCATATCTGGCGGCGGCTAGCGGAAAAGATACAGAGAAAAATTAATAAAAAAGTCACCTATTGTCACTCGCCGTCAATATTTTCCGCCGCTCTGATATCGCGCAAGTCAACGATTCAGAAATTTGCCGGCGCGCGCAGGCGTAATGGAGCAGGGTACTTGCGCATGAGCTTGTATGATGTTGCTAAAAAGAACTATCCCATCCGAGAAGGAAATCATGATGTATAAAACCGTGCGCGACCTGTTCCTGCATTTCAAGGAAGCCGTCCCATTCCGCCTCGTCCCCGCCCTGATCTGCACGGCCTTGCTGGTGAGCATGCTATTGCTGCCGGCGCCGGACGGCTTGACGCCCAAGGCCTGGGGCCTGGTGGCGATTTTCCTCACCACCATCCTGGCGATCATTTTGAAAGTCATGCCGATCGGCGTGATGGCGATGATGGCCATCGTCATCGTGTCCTTGTCGCAAGTGACGTCGACCTCGTCCAAGGGCGCCATCACGGATGCGCTCAGCAGTTTCTCGAATCCATTGATCTGGCTGATCGTCGTGGCGATCCTGATTTCGCGCGGCCTGAAGAAGACGGGGCTGGGCAGCCGCATCGGCCTGCTGTTCATCTCGCTGCTGGGCAAGCGCACCATGGGCATCGGCTATGGCCTGGCGATTTGCGAACTGGTGCTGGCGCCATTTACGCCTAGTAACACGGCACGCGGCGGCGGCATCGTCCATCCCGTCATGAAATCGATCGCCAACGCCTTCGATTCGGACCCGGCCAAGGGCACGGAAAAGAAGGTGGGCACCTACCTGGCCCTCGTCAATTACCACGCCAACCCGATCACCTCGGCCATGTTCCTGACGGCCACGGCGCCCAATCCGCTGGTGGTCGACTTCGTGGCCAAGGCCAGCGGCCAGAGTTTCCACCTGACGTGGACCACCTGGGCCCTGTGCATGCTGCTGCCGGGCCTGGTTTGCCTGCTGCTGATGCCCTTGATGATCTACTGGCTGTCGCCGCCGGAACTGAAGGCCACGCCGGACGCCGTCACCTACGCCAAGGCGGAGCTGAAAAGCATGGGCCCGCTGTCGCCGTCGGAAAAAGTCATGCTGGGCACCTTCGCCTTGCTGTTATTGTTGTGGGCGAACGTGCCGGCCATGCTGTTCGGGCCCGCGTTTTCGCTCGATGCGACGGTCGTCGCCTTTGTCGGCTTGTTCGTGCTGATCATTACAGGCACCATCGACTGGGACGACGTGCTGTCGGAAAAGAGCGCCTGGGACACCCTCGTGTGGTTCGGCGCGCTCGTCATGATGGCCGAGCAGTTGAACAAGACGGGCGTGATCGCCTGGTTCTCGGCCGGCATGAAGGCGGCCATCGTCGCCAGCGGCATGGACTGGCTGCCGATCGCCGCCGTCCTGGTGCTGGTGTTCGTCTTCTCGCATTACTTCTTCGCCAGCACGACGGCCCACATCAGCGCCATGCTGCTGGCCTTCCTGACGGTGGGCTTGCACCTGATCCCGGCCGCATACCACGTGCCGTTCATGCTGATGATGACGGCCGGCTCGGCCATCATGATGACCCTGACCCACTATGCGACGGGCACCTCGCCCATCATCTTCGGCAGCGGCTTCGTGACGATGGGCAATTGGTGGCGGGTCGGCTTCATCATGTGCGTGCTGGAACTGCTGACCTTTGCCGTCGTCGGCACGCTCTGGTGGAAGGTGCTTGGCTACTGGTAAGGCGCTACAACTGGCGCGCCAGCGTCAGCAAGTCCTTGAGCCGTGCCTGCATTCCGGCGAGCGGGCATGGGCGCCTACGCGGCGCGGTTGCCGATCTCGACGCTATGGGGACCGAGCGGTGGCCGTTGCACGCCCGATTCGAAGCGCTGGAAGGCTTCGCGCAAATGGTCTTTCAGCAAGGTCTCGTCCCAGGGCTTGGTGATGAATTTGTAGACGGAGCCTTCGTTGATGGCCGC
Organism: Janthinobacterium sp. JC611; assembly: GCF_018682595.1. NCBI lineage: Bacteria > Pseudomonadati > Pseudomonadota > Betaproteobacteria > Burkholderiales > Oxalobacteraceae > Janthinobacterium > Janthinobacterium sp. JC611. Next base: position 3,218 of record NZ_JAFLJN010000003.1, on the reverse strand, counting down.
CGTGACCGAATGCAATTCAGGATAGCCGGACAGCATCACGCGCACGATTTCCGGATAGATGCCCTTGATGCGGCGCAAGAGCTCGTTGCCGGACATGCCCGGCATGCGGGCATCCGTGAGAATCACGCCCACCGCATGGGCGGCCACCAGTTCCAGCGCTTCCTGCGGCTTGCTGGTGCTGAGTATCTGGTAACCCTCCTTGCGCAGCGAGCGGCGCAGGGCCGACAGGATATGCTCCTCGTCATCGACCAGCAGCAGCACGCGCTGCGGCGCCTCGGCGTGGCAGCTTTCGGGCGGCAAATGCGTGCCGGCATGCAGCATCAGATCCATCTCGGCGCCGGGCAGGGGGCGGCTGAAGTAATAGCCTTGCATGGCGTCGCAGCAGTTGGTATTGAGAAATGCCAATTGCCCCTCCGTTTCCACCCCCTCGGCCACCGTGGTCAGGTGCAAGGACTTGGCCATGGCGATGATGGAGCGCGTCAGCGACGCGCCATCGACGCTGTCGGTCACGTCGCGGATGAACGATTGATCGATCTTCACGACGTCGATGGGGAACTGCTTGAGGTAGGACAGGCTGGAATAGCCGGTGCCGAAGTCGTCCAGCGACAAGGTGACGCCGATTTCCTTCAACTGTTCCAGCGCCCCCACCACGTGCTCGCGGTTTTGCATCAGCACGCTTTCCGTCAGCTCCAGTTCCAGGCAATCGGCCGGCACGCCGCTGTCGGCCAGCACTTCGCGCACCAGCTGCGGCATGTCGACCTGGCGGAACTGGCGCGCCGACACGTTGACCGCCATCGTCAGGTGCGTAAAGCCGTAGGCGTGCCAGACGCCCAGTTGCGCGCAGGCCGTGCGCAGCACCCATTCGCCGATGGCCACGATCATGCCCGTTTCCTCGGCCAGCGGGATGAAGCGCTCCGGCGGCACCATCCCGATGCCGTCGCGGCGCCAGCGCAGCAGCGCTTCCAGGCCGTAGATTTTGCCGCTGGTGAGGTCTACCTTGGGCTGGTAATGCAATTCCAGTTCGCCCAGCGCCAGCGCCTGGTGCAGCGCATGTTCGATTTCGGCCCGCTCTTCCACCAGCACGCCCATCTTGTGGTTGTAGAACTGGTAGCCGTTGCGGCCCTTGTCCTTGGCGCTGTAGAGGGCCGCATCGGCCGTCTTGAGCAGCATGTCGCCGCTGTCGCCGTCGGAGGGAAACACGCTGGCGCCGATGCTGGTGCTGACGTGCAAGGTATGCTCCCCCAGCACGAAGGGGCCGATGAAGGCCGCCAGCACTTTTTGCACGATCTGTTCGGTCGTTGCGAGGTCGGGCAGGTCGGTCAGCAGGATGACGAACTCGTCGCCGCCCTGGCGGGCCACGGTATCGCCCTCGCGCACCGCCACCTTCAGCCGGCGGGCCACCTCCTGCAGCAGCGCATCGCCCACCGGGTGGCCGTAACTGTCGTTGACGAACTTGAAACGGTCGAGGTCCAGCATCAGGGTGGCCAGGTGCAAACGGGTGCGGCGGGCATGGGCGATGGCTTGCCCGATGCGGTCGTTCAGCAACTGGCGGTTGGGCAAGTCCGTCAGCGCATCGTGGTTGGCCAGGTACTCGATGCGCCGTTGCTGCAGCTTGCGCTCCGTGATGTCTTGCACGGTACCGCGCATCAGCAGCACTTGCTGGCCTTCGCGCACGGCGACGGCCTGGTGGAAGACGATGCACTCGCCGCCGTCCGGCCGCAACACCTTGTGTTCCAGGCCGAAGCCGGTACCGCTGGCATGCAGTTCCATGAAGGCTTCGAGCAGCAGGGGCCGCTGGTCCTCCGGCAGGCATTGCAGCAGGCGCTCGAAGCTGGCGGGGCCGGCATCGGCTTCCAGGCCCAGGATGCGCGACAGTTCCGGCGACCAGTAGCCCTCGCCGGCGCCGACCCGGTATTCCCAGTTGCCGAGGCGGGCCAGCGCCTGCGCGTGGCTGAGGCTTTCCTGGATGCGGCTCAACTCGGTGAGCGCGCTGCTGGCCCGCAGCAGGTAACGCAGCCGGTGCGCCAGCAAGCGCCATTGCATCGGCTTGGAAATAAAGTCGCTGGCGCCCGCGTCCAGCGCCTGCTTGATGGAGTCGTCGTCATCGTTGCCGGTGAGTACGACGATGGGCACGTGCGCGCCGCGTGGCAGCCGGCGCAGCAGGGCGCAGCATTCGAAGCCGCTCATGCCGGGCATGGCGACGTCGAGCAGGATCAGGTCGGGCACGCGGCGCTGGAAGGCGGCCAGCGCTTCCAGGCCGCTGGCCGCTTCCTCGATGCGGAAACCTTCCGGTTCCAGCGCTTCCGTCACCAGAAAGCGCGTCATGGCGTCGTCATCGACCACGAGGACCAGTGCTTGCGGGGGTAGTGCGGTATTCATATGGCTTCCTTCTCAATAGCCAGGGCGGCGAGGACACGGTCGAGTTCTTGCTGGATGTCGCGGATATGGCGCAGGGCGCCGCCGACGTCGTTGCCGCGCGCGTAGTGTTCGATTTCACGGCAGGTGGCCGACAAGCCCAGCGCGCCCACGTTGGCGCAGCTGGACTTGAACGTGTGCGCCGCCAGTTGCAGGGCCGCGGCGTCGCTGGCCTCGGCGGCCACTTCCAGCAGGCCCACCAGGCGCGGGGCGTCTTTGTAGAACAGGTCGATGATGCGTCCCAGCACGTCGGGACGGCCGGGACGGCGCATGGCGCGCAGGTTTTGCAGGGCGGCGGCGTCGAGGATGTCGCCGCCAGCCACCGCCGGTAGCGGTTGCGCCGCCGTCACCGGCGTCTGCGCGCCCGCCGCTACGGCGGGCGTCGCGCGCCAGCGGGCCAGCGCGGCCAGCAGGGCGGAGCGCGTGTACGGCTTGGCGAGGTAATCGTCCATGCCCGCGTCCAGGCACAGTTCGCGGTCGCCCAGGATGGCGTTGGCCGTCAGGGCGATGATGGGCGTGCGGGCACGGCCTTGCTGGGCTTCCATGCGGCGCAGGCGCCGGGTCGCTTCGAAGCCGTCCATTTCCGGCATCTGGCAATCCATCAGGATTACGTCGAACGGCTGGCGTTCCCACAGGGCCAGCGCGCGCCGCCCGTTGTCGGCCGGCGTGGCCGCGCAGCCGCTGTCTTCCAGCATGGCCAGCGCGATTTCCTGGTTGATCGCGTTGTCTTCCACCAGCAGAATGCGCAGCGGCAGCGGCAGCGACGCCGCGCCGGCGCCGTCGGGCGCGGCGGGCAGGGTGGG
>NZ_JAFLJN010000029.1:0-12265 GCF_018682595.1 Janthinobacterium sp. JC611 | reverse complement strand
CACCTGATTCGCAATTCGACCACGCTGGCAGCCTGGAAGGACCGCAAAGAGCTGGCGGCGGCTCTGAAGCCCATCTATCAGGCCGCCAATGCCGATCTGGCAGCGGCGGCGCTGGAGGAGTTTGCGGCGGGGCCGTGGGGCAAGAAATTCCCGACGGTGGCGGCCATGTGGCGGCGCCAGTGGCAGCAGGTGATCCCATTCTTTGCCTACCCGCCGGAGGTACGCACCATCATATACACTACGAACGCCATCGAGAGCTTGCATATGCGCCTGCGCAAGATCGTCAAGAATCGTGGTCATTTTCCCAGCGATGAGGCGGCGAGCAAGCTGCTGTTCCTGGCCTTGCGCAATATCGAAAAAGATTGGAAGATGCCGCAGCGGACTTGGAAGCTGGCGGCCAATCAGTTTGCCATCATGTTTGGCGAACGCTTCACAAACGCGATTCACTAAAACCCGGCCCCGCACACACAGAATTTCTTACACGTCCAAATATTGCCATTAAGAAAACTATTGCTGTAAATGATCAATATCAATAACAGAATTTACAAAGCCCGCAAATTCTGCCATTGAAGACGGTATCGTTATAGATGGCAGCCTATGGTCGCTAGTGATGACAATTGTTATTTTTGCTGTACCATCCTTAGCAATTTCTTTGATTGTCTGACGAGAGGGATTAAGGACTCCTTCTAATTCTTGCCAATGTTCAGAAACTTCGTCAGATTGTAGACTTGAATCCAATGACCAAATATTTTGTCTTGGAAGATCTCGCAACTTGTTTCTCTCGCCGCGCATCAATTCGGTGCTCGGAGAGATCCCTGTTTTCTGAGATATTTCTTTTGGTGAAATTTTTGTTCCAAGTAATTCAAAGCAAACCTTCACAATGCTCTCCATGTTTACCACCCCTTAATATTCATATGTAGATATTTAGGTAATCCGGTCCCTTGGCGTGGTCCGGAATACATATTTCCGTTCTTGTCGGAGAAAATGTCATATCTTGAATCTAATTTCAAGTCACGTTTCATTTCGTGCGCATTCTTGTAATTATTGTTTTTGCAGGCTTTATCAAGTTCTTTTTCAGACATCCTTTTTGCACTTCTTGCCTCCTGATCGCTAGGAGTTGTTTTCCCATCCTCATCACAACTTTCAATGTTAAATCCTGGTAATCTAAGAACAACCTTGCAATTAACGGCAAGTCCATTAGCGTCAAAGTATGATACTGGATTTCCAAGCGCGTAAGCATAGGTATTCGTCCCCCCCTCCAATCCAATCGGATCGCTCTGTAAATACCGCCCCAGCGATGCATCATAGTAGCGATTCCAGTTGTACCACAATCCTGATTCAGTGTCGTAATACTGTCCCGGGAAACCGATATGCATGCCGCCGATATTGTCGACGATGACGGTGCGGTCGAATGCCGCGTTGGCGGCGCGCCAGGCGACTCCACCGCTTGTACTACTCATGACTTCTGGACGGCCTAAATGGTCGTTATGGCTAAAGTAGAGCTGATTGGCACGGGCCATGCCGATTAGCTCGCCATTGAACCAGAAGTAATGGCTGGTTTGCGTACCGATTTCTGCCAAGAGTTCTCCGCTTGGACCATAAATAGCTCGCGTGACTCCACCAGAATTTTCTTTTTGTACACGCTGGTTCAGCGCATTGGTACGATAGTCGGCAATATAAGTGCCATTCACCAGAATCCCACGCATACGGTTGAAACCATCATAGGTGTAGGCACGTGTACCATCATGGCGCGATTCGATCGCTAGCGTACCAACGGGGTTGTAGCTGAAGTTGCGAAATTCCCCGTTGCCACTCCAAGATGCGAGGCGGTTGCTGGTGTTATCTAGTACAAAGCTATAGTTGCTCCCTTTTCGTGTCTGGGCTGTACGGTTGCCGGCCTGATCCCAGTAGAAGCTTTGATAGTCGCTCGGGCGTGTCACCAGTCCAACCCGATCAGCAGCGTCATAGTCAATTCCTTGCGTCATGTTTTGATCAATCGAATCGATCATGGCAATAACCTGGTTCGTGTTGCTATGGCGATACTCTAAATTTTCCACTTTGCTAGTGATTTTTGAAATGCGGCCATCTGTATCGAAATCAATTTTACGAGGCAGATTATTTCCATAGCGCCAGGCGTAGGGCTTATCGCTGACGGGCTGATAGAGCACTGAGTCAAGAAGTTTCGTCCATACCCCGGTAGCATTCGTTAAGACTTCGCTCACACGGCCGTACGCATCATAAGTAAAGAAAGTACGTGTTCCCGTTGGGTAATGCATTCCCTCGAGGCGACCAGCCGCATCATAGTCCCACACCGTCGTGTACAGACTGCCATATATGTTGTTGGCTTGTACAGTCAGTTGCCCATATGCGTTATATGCGTAGCCGGTGTATCCCGTCAGATCGGTGAAGCCAGTCAGATGCCCCTAGCCAAATGTACCTTCATCATAGGTAAAGCTTTCGGTTTCACCGCTATTGCTGCGCGAAGCCAGTCGCCCCAGGCTATCCCACGTGTATGCGGTAACTCTGCCATCGGAACGGGTTTCGCTTTCCAGGCGACCAGCAGTGTCATAGCTATACGTACTGGTGCCAGTGTCAGGACTGACAATACTGCTCACCTGTCCAAAACCGTTGTATGTATAACGTGTTTGCAAGGGACGCGGATCAGTCACCGATGCCAGATTGCCCTGCGCATCATAGGTCATGGTCGTTGTACCGCCGTCAGCAGCTCTGCTGCTCACAAGACGGTTCGCCGCGTCATATTGATAAGTTGTAGCGCGGCCTTGCGCATCCGTGCTGCTCGTCAAATTACCATTGTTGTCATAGCGCTTTTCGACACGCTGCCCGTTATTGCCCAGTTGAGTATAGGGACGACCCAAAGAATCAAGGACGGTGGTGGCGCTAAATTCCGTCGTGCCAACGGCGACCGGAACAGTACCATTGAGTTGTGCATATTGTCGGGGTGAGCTGCTGCGCACGCTGTTGCCGGGCACGTCGACAGTCAAGTTGGCGAATTCATTGGGCGCATTCCCCACCTGTTCCAGCCGGCCAGCCGCATTGTATTGATAGCGCAGCACGCTGCCGTCCGGACTGCTGATCGTACTGATCTGGCGATCATGGTTATAGGTATAGGTAGGGGCAGCTCGTTGTAGGGGATTGCCACCAACATAGGCATAAGTATTTGTGCCACCGGCTAATCCAATCGGATCACTCTGTAAATAACGTCCTAATGACGCATCATAGTAACGATGCCAGTTGTACCACAGTCCTGATTCGGTATCGAAATACTGGCCTGGGAACCCGAGGTGCATACCACCGATATTGTCGACGATAACGGTGCGGTCGAATGCCGCGTTAGCGGCGCGCCACACAACTCCGCCGGCGGTATTGCTTATGACTTCCGGCCTACCCAGGTGGTCGTTATGGCTAAAATACAATTGGTTGGAACGTGCAATACTAATCAATTGACCATTGAACCAAAAATATTGTGTGGTTTTCTCACCAATTTCCGCCAAAAGTTCCCCACTTTGGCCATAAATAGCGTGCGTGACTCCACCAAAACCATCTTTTTGTACCCGCTGGTTGAGCGCATTGGTACGATAATCTCCCGTCCGGCACCGTAAGGTAACGCCGGGTCAATGAAACAGCTAAGCCCATGATTTTTCAGGGGCTTTTTTATTTTGTCTGTGCCCCGTCCTGGAATAAGTTGACACTTTTTTCATGCGGGGCAGGCGTGTGCGATGGCGAAAGGGGCTCAGGAGGGGATCAGGAAGCCAGCCTTGATGGCCTTGAGGACGGCTTGCTGGCGTGTCTGTACATTGAATTTCTTCTTCGCATTGGAGACATGGAAATTGATGGTGCCTTCGGAACGCAGCAGGATGCGTGAAATTTCCCACGAGGACTTGCCCGCCATGATCCACTGCAGGCATTCCATTTCGCGCGTGGTCAGCGGATTGGCGCCAGGCGCGGGGGGCGCGTCGTGCTTGATGAAGCGGGCGGACGATTCGATCACGTAGTCGCGGATCAGGGCCAGCTGCGCAATCGTGGCGAAGCTGTCGCGTTCGGCCTCCATCGGCGGTGCGTTGCGGAGAAAACTCAGCATGCCCGTTTCGCCGCTCGCGCCGTGCACCGGGAAGCAAAAACCGGAGCGCATGCCGTGCAGGCACGCCTGTTCATAGAAGGCGCGCTGTGCCGGACTGGTGAAACTTTCCGGCCGCCATAGCAGGGGCATGGTGTTGGCCAGGCAATGGGCGATGCTGGGATCGCTTTCATGCAGGCGTTCCGAGACATACAGCGCGCGCCAGGATGGCGGATAGTTGCTCACGACAAAGGACGCCTCCGGCGCCGGCCAGTGAAAAGCCACGGTCTTGTCCGGCGCGATGCCGTAATACACATGCTCGTAGCCGCACTGCGCGCCGATGCTGAGCAGGAGGCGGCTCCAGTCCGCTTCGGTTTGGCATCTCACCAGGCTAAACAGATCATCCAGCAGCACCATGGAACACTCCTCGGGTTGATGATGGCGGTTCGTCACGCCAGCATGCAAGACGCGTCCCGGCCATCACGGTGTCGTCGCAATCGCCGCCTGTCATCAGGCGCGGTGGTAGGAGCGGGCGCAGCATCACAATACGAAGGTTAAACGAAGGGCAGATTTGTATGTTGCAGGATTTGAGCATCAGCGACACCTAGTAAAAATAATAGTTTTCTAGCAATCGTTACATTGTCACAAGCAGGAGCCGGTGAAGGTTTCCGGTGATGCAAGAAATGCGGGAAAACCCCTCTTTTTCACCCATATGCCGGTGGGAATGCGTGAGTATCTGGCTGCGGCGTGTCGCCGATACACCAAAGCCATGCCAGCGCAAACTGGCACATTTGTCAGGTGACTGGCGCCGCGCCAGCGTGGCTTAATGTCGTTGCTGACCAATGCATTGTCAGTCGACTTGAAAAAAGGGACGCGTGTAGTTCAACGATTTTTCACTCTTAGAGGAATGCATCATGACATCTGAGTACAAGTACGCCACGGCGGAAATCAGTGTGCAAAACGCCCAGCCGGGCCAGCGCATCTCGGTCACGCTGGCCACTGAAACGAATTCGGACACCCTGTGCTGGAGCACCGGCGACCCATCGGAAGACAGCAATTCGGGCATCAGCATTACCGCCTCGGGCGGCGTGGCCCTGCCGTTGAGCAGCCTGAGCGTCAATGGCGTCGTGATCGACCTGCAGATCAGCAGCGGCGGTTCGGATTCGGTGACCTTTGAAATTTCGCCTTGCCTGACAGCCAATGGCAGCTTGTCGCTGCTGAAGATCAAATCGACCAGTGACAGCGGCCCCGTGCTGACCTTCAACTTCGATGGCAAGAAGCCGATCACGCTGAGCCAGAACTATGTCATCCTGGAGTGGCCGCATTAAGCGTCGCCAAGGCTGGCGCATCGGCACCCGCGTGAATGCCCGCCCGCGGCTGGGCATTCATCTTTTCTGGCTCTTCGAGGACTTACCGTGCAAGAATATTCGATCGCATTCATCTTTGAAGTCAGGTCCGACAACACGGCCCCGCTGAACGCCGTCCTGTCGATCACCGATGCCAACAAGATTTCGCTGGCCGGAGGGCCGGTCCAGATCCAGCCCTGGGGCGGCGCGCCTGCCACGCCTCCGCTGGCTTACCTGAACGTGAAGGAAAACGGCATCAACCTGCTGGCCGGCGCCAACCCATCGGGTGACCAGCAAGCGCTGGAAGTGGTGGTCGCCGTGATACCGGCCGGTGCGAGCATGACCGTCAACTTCACCTATGTCGACGTGACCGTGCTGGGCTATTACCGCTTCCTCGGCGGCAGCGGCCAGGTGGCCCTCAAAGTGGGCAAGAACGTCATCACCTTCCCGGAATAAGCACGCGATGAGCAAGCGGACAAGGGGCGGCGCCGACCTGACGACGACGGTTCCGGCGCCGATGGAGCGCGCCCCGGGCGCCGCGCCGCGCAAGCGTGCCGCGTCCGTCAGCAAGCCGGCCGGCCAGGCCCTGGTGCAAGCCGAAGCCAAGCTGATCATGGCGCGCATCCAGGTCGATGCCCTGGCCTTGAACCCGCATGAGCAGCTGCATCTGCAATCGCATCTGCTGAGCAACCCGCTGCACGCGCTCAACGAGCAGTGCTACCATGAGGTGAAGACGTTTCGCCAGTTGAGCATCCGTTTTTTCCAGTTGCGTGCCAACAGCAAGGCCTTCCTGACCATCCGCGCCGACCAGAAGGCGATCTGGAGCGAAGGCGGCGAGGACAGCCGCATGGTCGGACTGTGCATGAGCAGCAGCGCGCCCGCCATGTATCTGAGCAGCTTGCTCATCAACGCGCGCGAAATCATCCTCGAGACCTACCAGGACTGCGACGAGGTCAGCATCGAACTGTACGTGCAGACCAGCCAGCCGCAGCTGCAGGGCAGGGTCGACCTGCCGCCCGGTGCCAGCGTCTGCCTGCAGTCGCGCGGCGACCGCAGCACGGTCATCGGCCTGAGTTCATTTGCGATCGATCTTGCCTGATGAATACACCAACACTCCAGCTTGACACCGTACCCGGCCAGCGCATGCAAGGCGATCCCGTGCCGGTCGTGCTGATATTTAAGAATATCGCGGCCGATTCGAACATCAATTTCACGTTTACCACGGCCGGCACCGAGTGGTCGCTGGGCGCGCGCTCGGGTGACAGCATGGGTTTCACGGTGGTGGCCGAACAAAACGGCGGCCAGCGCCAGTCATGCATACGCTCGGTTGAATTTTGCGGCGGCTTGCTGGCCATCCGCACCGCCAGTGGCGGCGCCGCGCTCAACGCCTTCACCATGACCCTGTTTCTGCGCGTGGCCCCTGGCGTCGACTATCTGCAGGGCTATTGCACGCTCAACAACGAAGCGAGCGTGATGGCGTTTTTCGGCTCGCAGCGCGCGATGGAGTGGCGCAACGGGCGCATCAGCGCAGTCCTGCGCGACCCCGACGCCAATTCGCGCAGCGTGGTCCTGTCGGTACAGAATGCCTATCCGGGCGACCGCATCGCACTCGAACTGTCGACCAAGAAAGGCCTGGGACTGGCCACCTGGTGCCTGGGGCCGGCAGGCGAAGAGTCGGGCGGCATCCGCCTGGCCGGCACCCAGCCCAGCGTGCCGCTCAAGTACTTTTCGTATGGCACCCGCGTGCTGGAGTTCGAGACGAGCCAGAGCGCCGACGCCAGCGCCACGCTGGACTTTTTCATGCAAGCCTACCTGAGCTGGCAGCCGCACGATCTGCCGTATATCTACCTCAAGGCCACCTGCGACCCTAACGTGAGCCTGTTCGCCCACATCGGCAACCGCCAGCCGCAACTGGTCAGCCAGACCTTCACCGTGTTTACGCTCTAGCCATGGGACCGTCGACCATCGATTCCGGACAGGTGCTGCGCTGCGTGAGCGAGTCGCTGCGCTCGCTGATCCGCGCGCACATCCCGGAACTGGCGAACGAATCGGCGGTCGTGTTCGACTCGCCCGCCGAGATCGATAGCCAGGGCGCGACCATGCTTTCGCTCTACCTCTATAACATCGAGATCAATCCCTACCTGCGCAACCTGCCGCCCACGCTCACCCGCACCCAGGGCACGGGCGGGCCGAACTCGCTGGCCGTGACACCGCCGCCGCTGGTCTCGGACCTGCTCTACATGATGGTGCCGTATGCGCGCTCGGCCGAACTCGAACTGGTACTGGTGGACAAGCTGGTACGCCTGTTCCACGATGTGCCGGCGCTCGCGGGCGCCTGGCTGCACCCCCAGCTCAAGGCCAGCGGCAACGAGTCGATCGCCATCGTGCCCGACGCCAGCCCGATCCTGACCCTGCACAATATCTGGAGCGGCTTCCCGAACAAGCCCTACAAGCTTACCAAGCTGTACACGCTGTCGCCCGTGCGCATCGCCTCGGCCCTGCAGCCGAGCGCCGAGATGGTTGGCGAGAGCGCACTGAGCGCGGCGCGGCGCGCCGTGACTGCGGCGGGGCAGGCATGAAGCTGAGCGCCGTCATCCAGCTGATCGACGGTTTCAGCATGGCGCCGGCGGTGGGCGCGCGCGCGCATTTCCTGCTGAACGACAAGCCCATTGCGCCCCAGGACAAGGCCCAGGCCTTTTACGCCTTTGCCGGCCTCGACGACGGCAGCTACCGCCTCGACGTACTCAGTGCCGACCACCGCTACTTTGACCAGCAGCTGACGTTCGAGGTGCCGCTCAAGGAGCCGCTGGCCGACGCCATCGTCGCCTGCGTGCTGGCGCCCAGTCCCCTCTATCCGTATCCCGAGGGGACCACGCTGATCCGCGGCAAGATCGTCGACGCCGCCGCGCAACCCCTCGCCCAGGTCGCCATCAGTGCCGACTACCAGGGCGCGCGCGCCAGAGCGCTGGCGGTGGCGGGCACCTCGTCGGGCTATGGCCGCTATGCGGGCCGCTACGCGCTGGCGCTGCGCGGCAAGCTGGACGCCCCCACCACGGTCGAGCTCGGCTTTAGCAAGGCCGGCCATGCGCAGGTGAGCAAGCAGGTCAGCGTGCAACCAGGCTCCATGCTGTTCCTTGACATCGAGATGCCGTCATCCACACGAGAGACTTATTTTGGCCACTTATAACCATCCCGGTATTTATATTCAGGAAGTACCAGGCACCCGCAGCATCCAGGGCGCTTCGACATCCACCCCGGCCTTCGTCGGCGTGACCGAAACGGGGCCGTACATGCAGCCCGTCCTGCTCACCAGCTGGGCCGCCTACCAGCGCACGTTCGGCCAGCTGGCCTGGTATGCGATGGTGTCGTGGTCGGTCTACGAATTTTTCAACGAAGGGGGGGCCGCCTGCTACGTGGTGCGCGCCAGCGACAAGGCGAGCGCCAAGTGCGCCAGCGCCAAGTCGCCGCTGGCCGTCACGGCCGTCACGCCCGGTCCCTGGGGCAACGCCATCAGCATCATGATCAGCAACGCCAGCGCGACCGACCCGAGCATCACGCCGGCGCCCACCACGCCGGTCTTCAATGTCACGGTGCTGGTGGCGGCGACGCTGATCGGCACGCCCGCCGCGCCGCTGGTGGCGACCATGCCGAACTTGCTGCTGCAGCAATACATCCTGCAAAACAGCCTCAGCCCGCAAACGATCGGCACGGCGTCCTACTATGTGCTGGAGCAGTTCAACGGATTCACGGCCAACAGCACGATCAACGAGGCCAACAAGCCGAGCGCGCTGGCGTCCCAGATCAACAACAATTCGATGTTCATACGCGTGCCCATCAGCAGCACAGCCTCGCCCGCGACGCCGGTGCGGCCACCGAATGGCGGGCCGACGGCGCTGAGCAACGGCGGCAACCCGAACTACGACCTGACCGGCGCGACCAAGCTGCTCGACAAGGTGCAGGGCCTCAGCCTGCTGTCCGTGCCCGACACCGTTACCGCCACCGACACCAGCGGCAAGCAGTCGCTGGCGCTGCAGGGCACCCTGATCAATGCCGGCCTGATGTTCTGCATCGACAAGCGCAGCCTGTTCTATGTGATCGACCCGCCATTCGGCCAGAGCGTGCAGGACATCCTGTCGTTCAAATCCGGCCAGGGCCAGGCGCCGAAAGGCAATCCGAACGCGCTCAACTCGGACTTCGGCGCGCTGTATTACCCATGGGTCTACATCTACAACCCGATCGCCGGGGCCAACGTGCCGATCCCGCCCTCCGGGCCGGTGCTGGGCCGTTATGCGTACACTGACATCAACGTGGGGGTGTTCAAGTCGCCGGCGGGGGTCAACGATGGCGCCTTGATGAGCGCGGTGCTGCTCGACCAGTCCCTGACCGATGCCGACCAGGACTTGCTGAACCCTGAAGGCATCAACGCGGTGCGCAATTTCATCAACTACGGCAACGTGATCTGGGGCGCGCGCACGCTCGCGCTGAACACGGAATGGACCTATGTGAGCGTGCGGCGCCTGTTCATCTATGTCGAGCAAAGCCTGCGCCAAAGCCTGATGTGGGTGGTGTTCGAGCCCAACGACCAGCAGCTCTGGTCCTCGATCACGCGCGACGTCAGCGCTTTTCTGACCACCCTGTGGCAGCAGGGCGGGCTGTTCGGCGCGACGGCCGCCGAAGCGTTCTTCGTCACCTGCGACGAATCGAACAATCCGCTCGAGACGCGCATGCTGGGGCAGTTGTACATCGACATCGGCCTGGCGGCCGTCTATCCGGCCGAGTTCGTCATCCTGCGCCTGACCCAAAAAACCAGCGCGCCCGATTCCGGCAGCTGACCCCATCCACACCGATTGATTGCGGAGAACGCGCATGGCTACACAATTAACCGATCCCTACCGGGGATTCCGCTTCCGGGTCGAGATTGCCGGCATCCAGATCGCCGCGTTTTCCGAGGCGAGCGTACCCGACAGTACGATCGAGGCGGTCGAATACCGCGAAGGCACCGATCCCGTCTACAAGCGCTCGCTGTCGGGGCTCACCAGCTACGGCAAGCTGAGCCTGAAGAAGGGCCTGACCGACTCGATGGACCTGTACAACTGGTACCAGCTGGTGTCGACCCAGGGCTCGGGCGCCAAGGGGGCGCAAAAGAACGTTTCGCTGATCCTGATGGATGCGGGCGGCGCCGACAAGGCGCGCTGGAACGTGATCAGCGCCTGGGCCAGCAAATACGAAAGCTCGGGCCTCAACGCGGCCAGCAGCGACGTGATGATCGAGACGTTCGAACTGACGATGCAATACATGACGCGCGTGTCGTAACGCGCACAAGGGGAAGCGGCAATGAGCGTGATCTGTACCGAAATCGAATTTATCCTGCCCCTGGGTTACCGCGACGGCGACGGCAACCTGCACCGCAATGGCGTGATGCGCCTGGCCACCGCCGGCGACGAGATACTGCCGCTCAAGGACCACCGGGTGCAGAGCAACCCCGCCTACCTGATCATCATCGTGCTGTCGCGCGTGATCGTGCGCCTGGGCAGCCTTGAAATGGTCAGCACCAAGGTGGTCGAGGAGTTGTTCGCGGCCGACTTCTTTCACCTGCAACAGTTGTACAACAAGATCAACCAGGTCGACAGCGACGACGCCGGCTCGCCGGGGGAGGCGCAGGGCGCCCTGGGAAAGCCGGGCTTGCTCCAGTTTCCGACCAGCTTTACGCAGAGATAGCCTTCCTCGCCTATCACTTTCACTGGTCGCATGAGGACCTGATGGCAATGGAACACGCGGAGCGGCGCCGCTGGTGCGGCGAAATCAGCAAGATCAACCAGACGATGAATGCCGAGGAGCGGCACCAGTCGACGCACAACCTGGGAGCATGAGATGGTGGTCGGTGTGAATGCAGTCATGGGGGCCGCGCAGCGCCAGCTGGGCCTGCGCATCGACCCCTTCAAGGCCTACAATTTCTTCGTCGAAGTCGAAGGCATCCTGGTGGGCGGCTTCATGTCCGTCGATGGGCTCGAATCGAAGACCGAGGTGCGCACCGTGCGCCAGGGCGGCGTCAACGACATCGAGTACAAGCTGCCCGGACAGGTGACCTGTTCCGATCTGGTGCTCAAGGCGGGCATCACGGCGCTCGACCCGATGTGGCTGTGGTACCAGTCGACGCTGAGCGGCGCCATCCGGCGCCGGAACGGCTCCATCTATCTGCTGGACGACCGCGGCTTGCCCAGCGTCTGGTGGGATTTCTACAATGCCTGGCCGGTGCAGTGGCAGGGGCCAAGCCTGGATGCGGGCGGCAGCCTGGTGGCATGCCAATCGTTCACGCTGGCGCACGAAGGCATCCGCAAGAGCCTCGCGAGCAGCGTGTATTCGGCGGCGGCGGGGATACTCTGATGCGCGCCATGCGCCTTGGCTGCGCCGGCCTGGCACAGCGCTTCCATGCGGCGCGCGGCGCGCCGCTGTGGCGTTTCACCGATTCCGGTGCAGCGCTGCAGCTGCGCCTGGCGCATGGCGGCGCGGCCGGCCGGCACACGAGCTCGGTGTCGCACTATTGGCGGCAATTCCGCTCGGCCATGGGGCTGGTGGTGCGCATGCAGGGCATGGTGCGCAAGGCGGGCGTGGTCGAACGCATCGAAGTGCGCCTGCTGGAATTGCGGACCCAGCTGATGCAGGCGCATGCGCGGCAGGAAACCTTCACTCGCCTGGTGCTGTCGCGCCTGGAGCGCGGCGTGTCGCAGGCGCGGCGTGCCGGGGCCGTGCGCATCGCCTGGCTGGCGCGCGGCGCGCAGCAGCCGGCCCCGGCGACGGCCGTGCGCCGCTTCGCCGCGCAGCCGCCAGCGGGGCGGGGCGGCGC
>NZ_JAFLJN010000028.1:0-237 GCF_018682595.1 Janthinobacterium sp. JC611 | reverse complement strand
CCGATTAGCTCGCCATTGAACCAGAAGTAATGGCTGGTTTGCGTACCGATTTCTGCCAAGAGTTCTCCGCTTGGACCATAAATAGCTCGCGTGACTCCACCAGAATTTTCTTTTTGTACACGCTGGTTCAGCGCATTGGTACGATAGTCGGCAATATAAGTGCCATTCACCAGAATCCCACGCATACGGTTGAAACCATCATAGGTGTAGGCACGTGTACCATCATGGCGCGATTCG
>NZ_JAFLJN010000027.1:0-1577 GCF_018682595.1 Janthinobacterium sp. JC611 | reverse complement strand
TGCCGGTAAAACGGCAAAGTAACAGAGATTAAACTGAAGAGTTTGATCCTGGCTCAGATTGAACGCTGGCGGCATGCCTTACACATGCAAGTCGAACGGCAGCACGGAGCTTGCTCTGGTGGCGAGTGGCGAACGGGTGAGTAATATATCGGAACGTACCCTGGAGTGGGGGATAACGTAGCGAAAGTTACGCTAATACCGCATACGATCTACGGATGAAAGTGGGGGATCGCAAGACCTCATGCTCGTGGAGCGGCCGATATCTGATTAGCTAGTTGGTAGGGTAAAAGCCTACCAAGGCATCGATCAGTAGCTGGTCTGAGAGGACGACCAGCCACACTGGAACTGAGACACGGTCCAGACTCCTACGGGAGGCAGCAGTGGGGAATTTTGGACAATGGGCGAAAGCCTGATCCAGCAATGCCGCGTGAGTGAAGAAGGCCTTCGGGTTGTAAAGCTCTTTTGTCAGGGAAGAAACGGTGAGGGCTAATATCCCTTGCTAATGACGGTACCTGAAGAATAAGCACCGGCTAACTACGTGCCAGCAGCCGCGGTAATACGTAGGGTGCAAGCGTTAATCGGAATTACTGGGCGTAAAGCGTGCGCAGGCGGTTTTGTAAGTCTGATGTGAAATCCCCGGGCTCAACCTGGGAATTGCATTGGAGACTGCAAGGCTAGAATCTGGCAGAGGGGGGTAGAATTCCACGTGTAGCAGTGAAATGCGTAGATATGTGGAGGAACACCGATGGCGAAGGCAGCCCCCTGGGTCAAGATTGACGCTCATGCACGAAAGCGTGGGGAGCAAACAGGATTAGATACCCTGGTAGTCCACGCCCTAAACGATGTCTACTAGTTGTCGGGTCTTAATTGACTTGGTAACGCAGCTAACGCGTGAAGTAGACCGCCTGGGGAGTACGGTCGCAAGATTAAAACTCAAAGGAATTGACGGGGACCCGCACAAGCGGTGGATGATGTGGATTAATTCGATGCAACGCGAAAAACCTTACCTACCCTTGACATGGCTGGAATCCCCGAGAGATTGGGGAGTGCCCGAAAGGGAACCAGTACACAGGTGCTGCATGGCTGTCGTCAGCTCGTGTCGTGAGATGTTGGGTTAAGTCCCGCAACGAGCGCAACCCTTGTCATTAGTTGCTACGAAAGGGCACTCTAATGAGACTGCCGGTGACAAACCGGAGGAAGGTGGGGATGACGTCAAGTCCTCATGGCCCTTATGGGTAGGGCTTCACACGTCATACAATGGTACATACAGAGCGCCGCCAACCCGCGAGGGGGAGCTAATCGCAGAAAGTGTATCGTAGTCCGGATTGTAGTCTGCAACTCGACTGCATGAAGTTGGAATCGCTAGTAATCGCGGATCAGCATGTCGCGGTGAATACGTTCCCGGGTCTTGTACACACCGCCCGTCACACCATGGGAGCGGGTTTTACCAGAAGTAGGTAGCTTAACCGCAAGGAGGGCGCTTACCACGGTAGGATTCGTGACTGGGGTGAAGTCGTAACAAGGTAGCCGTATCGGAAGGTGCGGCTGGATCACCTCCTTTCTAGAGTTTGCACGAA
>NZ_JAFLJN010000026.1:0-3780 GCF_018682595.1 Janthinobacterium sp. JC611 | reverse complement strand
GTCAATCTGCAGGCGGGCCATGACCTGCTGGCGCGCGCGGCGGACGTGCAGGCGGGCGGCACCTTGGGCCTGGTGGCGGGCAACGATATCAGCCTGGTCAATGGTTTCCAGAATGAAGTGACCGATGTCGCCAGCAAATCGACGAAGAAGGGTTTCTGGAACAAGACCACGACGACCAAGCATGACGTGGTCGATACCACCACGGCGATCGGCACCTCGCTGGGCGGTAGCAGCGTGACGGTGCAGGCCGGGCATGATTTGCAAGTTACGGGTTCGAGTATCTTGAGCGACGATGCGACGAAATTACTTGCGGGTAACAACATCACGATCGATGCGGCCACCAATACCGTATACGAGCTGCACCATTCCAGCACCAAGAAAAGCGGTTTCATGGGTAGCGGCGGTTTTGGCTTCAGCTATGGCACCAAGACCACCACGGTGGACCAGGAGCGTGACGCCACCTTGCAAAGCGGCGAGGCGCGCAGCTCGATCGGTGCCACGGGCGGCGCGTTGACGATGGTTGCTGGCAATAACGTGACGATAGGTGGCAGCGATATTCTTGCCGCCACGGATCTCGATGTCATCGGCAAGAGCGTCACCATCAAGCCGGGGCAGGACAATGAGAAGGGCAAGTTTGAAGTCAAGACGACGCAGGATGGTTTGACCCTGGCTCTGGGGGGCAGCGTGATCAGCGCCATCCAGACCTTGCAAACCATGAGTTCGGCGGCCAGCACGGCCAAGGATGGCCGCGTCACGGCGATGGCGGCGGCCACGGCGGCCATGGCCGCCAACGACGCAGCCAAGGACATGATGAAGGAAGGCGGTCCAAGCATCAGCATCAGCCTGACGGCGGGCCATTCGGAAAGCATCCAGACGCAAAATACCGCCAGCACCACGCATAGTGGCAGCGTGTTGACAGGCAACAATATCAACATCACGGCCCTGGGTGGTGGCAAGGATAGCAACATCACCATCCTGGGCAGCGACCTGAACGCGAAGAATGATATCCGCCTGCATGCCGACAATAACGTCAATCTGCTGGCCGCGCAGGACACGGAAAGCCAGCACAGCAAGAGCTCGAGCCTGAGCGCCTCCGTCGGCGTGAAGGCGATCGTCAGCACACAGGGTACCTCGTTCGGCTTCACGGCCAGCGTCAGCGGCAGCAAGGGGCATGAGGATGGCGACGGCACGACGCAGCTCAATACCCATGTGAATGCAGGCGACAAGCTGGTTATCACAAGTGGTGGCGACACCAACATCAAGGGCGCCGTGGCCAGCGCCAACCAGGTGATTGCCGACATCAAGGGCAATCTGAACCTGGAAAGCTTGCAAGACCTGGCCAAGTTCGACAGCAAGAGCCAGAGCATTTCCGCCAGTGGTACGGTGGGCATTGGCGCCAGCGTCAGCGGCAGCTATAGCCAGAGCAAGATGCACAACGACTACGCCAGCGTGCAGGAGCAAAGCGGCATCAGGGCAGGCAACGGCGGCTTCCAGATCAAGGTGGGCGGCAATACGGACTTGAAGGGAGCCGTCATCAGTGCCACCGAGGCGGGCAAGCTGGACAGCAGCCTGAGTACGGCTACCTTGACGCATAGCGATATTGCCAATCATGCGATATCGAAGGGGAGCAGTGTTGGAGTGTCGGGAGGAATGTCGTTCGCCGGTACGGGGCCTAAAAACGATAACCTCACCAACGTCGGCGGCGAGAAGGATGCCACGACGAAGAGCCTCCCAAGTATTGTCGCACTGAGCGAGAACGCTAGCAGTACTACGCGTAGCGGCATCAGCGGCGGCACTTTGGTCATCACCGATGATGAGGCTCAGCGCGCGGCGACGGGCAAGGGGGCGGATGAATCTGTTGCGGGTGTGAACCGGGATGTGACGACCGGAGTGGATAGCAGCGGCAAGATCGGCAATAATTTCGACAAGGCCAAGTTGCAGGCGACGATGGATGTGACGGCGGCGTTTGCGGCCGCTGCCGCAGAGAAGCTGGGGACCTATGCTTCCGACAAGCTGGAAGAGGCGGAAGTATTGGCAGCTGAAGCACATAAGCTCCATGAAACCGATCCTGAGCGAAGCGCAGAGTTAATGCGCCAAAGTGACGAGCTAACCAAGAATTGGAAAGAGGATGGACTTGCGCGGGTTGCCTTGCACACGGCAATTGGTGGACTTGCCGGAGGCAGCAATGGCGCGTTGGGCGCGGGTGCAGCGGCATTGTCAACGGATACTATTGCCAAGCAGCTTGAGCAAATTGATATGCCTGCAACGCTGCGTGATGCATTGACGCTGGCGGCGGGAACTGTAGTCGGTGCAGTAGCTGGCGGTGCGACGGGCGCGACCAGTGCGGCAAATGAGATAGCGAACAACTATCTCGATCACAGGCGCAATGGTAAACAAAAATCAGAGCAGGAACAGTATGACGAAGCACAAGCAGCATGTTCTCAAAAAAATGAGGCAGCATGTCGAGAGAGCACACGTCTAAGCAATTTATCCGCAGAGCGTGATAAATTAATTAACATAGCTTGTTCTGCTGGCCCCACAGAAAAATGTAGCTCAATGATAAACGAGGCCGCACTTGCTGGTAATATTGTTTTCCTCGATGAGAAAAAGAGTTTGGGAAACAGTGCAAAGGGACTTTTGGACAAAGTCACAGATTTCTTCGGGCAGGCCAATCGATCGTTTGGCTTATTCGATAGTTGGGTACCAAGTCGAGCGTCCTTTGAGAGTGGGGTGAATCAACTTTTTGGCCCTTGTTTCCAAAACTGTGCAGCGCATGAAGTTCTCGTCCAGTCTACGACTGATGTCATGCAAGGGGCGGGACAAGGCGTGGCGGAAGCCGGTAACCGATACTATACGGAACTTGCAAAAAATGCACTCCTAACGACGTTGTCGGTTGAAGCAATAGCAGCAAAAGCTGCGGCGACTGCGCTTGCTGAGCAAAGCGCGATGCTTCGTGCAGCGGCTCTCGGAAAAGGGAACTTCGGAATTGGGCAGGCTACCGCGCAGGAGGCAATGGCCATGGGGGAGGCTTGGGTAGGGCCTGGATATCGAGTTGCTAGTGATGGTAAGACGCTTGTCAGTACGGACGGTCTGCGGACCTTCCGTCCTCCGAGCCCAAAGAATAGTTCATTTGCGACGACTGGGGTACAAGCGAATTTTGAATGGTTGAGAGTGGTAGGCAATAAGCTTACTGTCATGGGAAATGCACATATGAATATAAAGCGATGAAAGCTCAACTTAAAGAAATGTATTCGCTTCAGATTCCAGAAGCGTTGAAGGAATTTCTGCCAGAAGCATCAAAAAATTTTGGGATAACAATACGACTAATGGTCGGGGTGGAAGGAGTTGATCAATCAGAGTCGTTCGACATTCTTGTGTGCACACCGACGTGGATTCAGGATCAAATTATTCTAGAAAAGTACATGTGGGGACGCCATATGTTGATTGTGAATGAATATGATTATGAGTTAATATTTCAATCCCTTTCCACTCGAATTTCGTCATATTCTGGAAAAGACTGGAATGAAGTTGCGAATAAGATTGCTCGAATTGCCGCATGGGAATTTGAGGACTACCGGTCACCGGATTCTTATGGGTGACGATGCCGTCATCTCAGCACATCAGCATTTGCAACGTTGCGGTGTATTGGGGAGCCGGGGCCAGATACCGTCTTGAATGGCAAGTCCTTTTGCCCAGTAATGCGCAGGGCCGGGGTCATGTCCAGGGCCGGGGTCAGGTCTGCCATTCGTACACGATCTCGGCCTTGGGCATGTTGAGCTG
>NZ_JAFLJN010000025.1:0-389131 GCF_018682595.1 Janthinobacterium sp. JC611 | reverse complement strand
CGACCTCAACCTTGGCAAGGTTGCGCTCTACCAACTGAGCTACTCCCGCATTGGAGCTTGTTTACCACTTGATCCCGCCGCGCCAACTGCTTTGCGGCGGATAAAAAAAGGAAGCCAGCTTAGCTTCCCTTTAGAATTCTGGAGCGGGAGAAGAGTCTCGAACTCTCGACCTCAACCTTGGCAAGGTTGCGCTCTACCAACTGAGCTACTCCCGCAGTGGACAACATTGTATCAGAAGCTCTACTACATCGCCAGTACTACTTTTTACTACATTCGCTGTTTTTACCTATGACACGATCCAGAAAACTGGAGCGGGAGAAGAGTCTCGAACTCTCGACCTCAACCTTGGCAAGGTTGCGCTCTACCAACTGAGCTACTCCCGCGTCATCAACAACAGGCCAGCATTATAGAGGGATTACAGGGGCTGTCAACGGGCAATATCTGGTCTTTTGCAAAAAATCCCGCACAAAGCAGCCGCCTGCCTGTTCTTAGTGCAAATTTCCCGCCTTTTCTTTAATCAGGGGCCACGCCAGGCGCAAATAATAAAACATCGACCACACCGTCAGCACGCAGGCGATCCACAGCAGCTTCTCGCCCCACACATGGGTATCGATCGCGCCAAAGATCACTTCGTGGTACAGCAGCAAGGGAATGGCCGTCATTTGCGCGGCCGTCTTGATCTTGCCGATCGAGCTGACGGCCACCGATTTCGATGCCCCGATCTGCGCCATCCATTCGCGCAATGCGGAAATCGTGATTTCGCGGCCGATGATGATGAAGGCCAGCACGGCATTGACACGGTCCAGTTGCACCAGCACCAGCAAGGCGCCCGCCACCATCAGCTTGTCGGCGACCGGGTCGAGGAAGGCGCCAAAGGCCGAGGTCTGGTTCCAGCGTCGCGCGAGGAAACCGTCGAACCAGTCGGTCACGGCCGCAATAATGAAGACCAGGGTGGCAACCAGGTTCTGGTCGCCATGCAACAGCATCGACGGCGGCAAATAAAACACGCCGACGACGAGCGGTATCAGGGCCACGCGCAGCCAGGTCAGAAGAATGGGAATATTAAAAGGCATAAGAGTGCAGTCGGCCGACGGGTAAATTGAATATGAGAAAGCGTGAAGAAAGCGCCACTAGTCTACATGGCCCCGGGGTATTATCCTAGTCCGCTTGCGGCAGCGCCGCACCAGGCCGCCCACTCATTAATGCAGCTGCTTGTAAATCTCTTCGGCCAGTTGCGTGGAAATCCCCTCCACCGACATCAGGTCCTCGACGCTGGCGTCGACCACGCCGCGCAAGCCGCCAAAGCGCGACAGCAGTTTCTGGCGGCGCTTGGCGCCGATGCCTTCAATCTCTTCCAGCCGCGAGGTCTGGCGCGTCTTGGCCCGCTTGGCGCGCATGCCCGTGATGGCGAAGCGGTGCGCCTCGTCGCGGATTTGCGCGATCAGCATCAGCGCCGCCGATTCCTTGCCCAATTCCTGCGCCGGACGGCCATCGACGAACAGCAGGGTTTCCAGGCCCACCTTGCGCCCTTCCCCCTTGGCCACGCCGACTATCAGGCTGATATCGAGCCCCAGCTCGGCGAACACCTGGCGCGCCATTTCGATCTGGCCCTTGCCGCCGTCGATCAGCACCACGTCGGGCATGACGCCGTCGCCATTCGCCACTTTCTCGTAGCGGCGCAGCAGCACCTGGCGCATGGCCGCGTAATCGTCGCCAGGCGTGATGTCGTTGATGTTGTAGCGCCGGTATTCGCCGTTCTGCATGGCGTGATGGTGAAACACGACGCACGAGGCCTGCGTCGCCTCGCCCTGCGTGTGGCTGATGTCGAAGCATTCCACGCGCAGGCTGTCGAGATCCTCCGTCTCCAGGCGCAGCGCCTCGGCCAGCGCGCGCGTGCGCGACTGCTGCGAACCCTGCTCGGACAGCAGGCGCGCCAGCGAAATCTCGGCGCCCTTCTGCGCCAGTTCCAGCCACTGGCGGCGCTGCCCCTGCGGCTGGAAGATCAGGTTGATGCGGTGGCCGCACTGCTCCATCAGCGCCACCATCAGGGCCGGCTGGTCGAATTCGATATTCAGGATCAGGGTGCCGGGAATGAATTTTTCCGTGTAGTGCTGCGCCAGGAAGGCGGCCAGCACTTCCACTTCGATGGGTTCTTCGGCAATCGCCGCCGCATCGCTGAGCTGGCTGGGGAAGTAGGCGCGGTCGCCCAGGTGGCGCCCGCCGCGCACCATGGCCAGGTTGACGCAGGCGCGCCCGCCCTGCACCAGCACGGCGAGGATGTCGACATCGGCGTCGCCCGTCGTTTCCATGCTTTGCTGGTGCAGCACGCGCGACAGCGAAGCGATCTGATTGCGCACCACCACCGCCTGCTCGAATTTTAATTCAGCGGCAAACGCGTGCATCTTCTTTTCCAGGTCGGCCAGCACTTCGCTCTGGCGCCCGCGCAGGAAGCGCGCCGCGTTTTCCACGTCATTCTTGTAGTCTTCCTTGCTGATCAGGCCCACGCACGGCGCGCTGCAGCGGCCGATCTGGTGCAGCAGGCAGGGCCGCGTGCGGTTGGCGTACACGCTGTCCTCGCAGGTGCGGATGAGGAACACCTTCTGCAGGATCTGCATCGATTCCTTGACGGCCCAGGAACTGGGGAACGGCCCGAAATACTGGTTTTTCTTGTCCACCGCGCCCCGGTAATACACCATGCGCGGCGCATCGCCATTGGTGATTTTCAGATACGGATACGACTTGTCGTCGCGGAACAGGATGTTGTAGCGCGGCTGCAGCGCCTTGATCAGGTTGTTTTCCAGGATCAGGGCTTCCGCTTCGCTGTGCGTGACCGTCGTTTCCAGGCGCGCGATGCGCTCGACCATCATGGCGATGCGGGGGCTGGCCAGGTTTTTCTGGAAGTAGCTGGAGACGCGCTTTTTCAGGTCGCGCGCCTTGCCGACATACAGCACCTTGTCGGCGGCGTCGAAATAGCGGTACACGCCGGGCAGGTTCGGCAGCTTGGCGACGGTGGCCAGCACCTGCGCGCGCGGGTCGGGCGGCGTTTCCGCGGAATTGAGGTCGGGTATTGCTTCAGTCATTGCTGGCTCATTCTTGCGCTGTCTGCTCCACGATCACGAACGCGACCGCATAGTCTTCTTCATCGCTGATGGTCACTTGCGCGCTCAGGCGGTTTTTCTCCATGAAGTCCGCCAGCACGCCGCTGCAGACGATCATCGGCTTGCCGCTGGGGTGGTTCAGCATTTGCGCGGCGGGCCAGGTCATCGGCATGCGCAAGCCCAGACCGATGGCCTTGGAAAACGCTTCCTTGGCGGCGAAGCGCGTGGCGAGGAAGCGCACGCCGCGCACGGCGTTCTTGGCGCTGCGGGCGCGGAATTTTTCCAGTTCCTGCGGCCCCAGTATCTTTTGCGCGAACCGCTCGCCATGGCGCGCCAGGGCCGCCTCGATGCGGGGAATCTTGCAGATATCGGTGCCGATGCCGTAGATCATGCCGCGCTCCCTGGTCAGGCCCTGTGGCCCAGGCGCGTGGCCACCATGATGGCCTTCATCTCGCGCACGGCGTTTTCCCAGCCGACGAACACGGCGTGTGCGACGATGGCGTGGCCGATGTTCAATTCAGCGATATCGGGAATGGCGGCGATCGCTTGCACGTTGGTGTAATGCAAGCCGTGACCCGCATTGACTTTCAAGCCGCGGCCCACGCCGAACAGCACGCCCGCCTTGATGCGCTCCAGCTCGGCCAACTGTTCCGCGCCGTCCGTATCCGCATAGCGGCCCGTGTGCAGCTCGATCACGGGCGCGCCGAGCTCGGCGGCAGCGGCGATCTGCTGCTCGTCCGCATCGATGAACAGGCTCACGCGGATGCCCTCGCCTTGCAGTTGCTGCACGGCCGCCTGCACTTCCTTGAAGTAGCGCACCACGTCCAGGCCCCCCTCGGTCGTCACTTCCGTGCGTTTTTCCGGCACCAGGCAGACGTCGGCAGGCTTGATGCGGCAAGCGAAATCGATCATCTCGGCCGTGACGGCCGCTTCCAGGTTCATGCGCGTGAGCAGCTGCGGCGCAATGGCGATCACGTCCGCATCCTTGATGTGGCGGCGGTCTTCGCGCAGATGCAGGGTAATGGCGTCGGCGCCGGCCTGCTCGGCCAGCAGGGCCGCGCGGACCGGGTCCGGATACGCGGTGCCGCGCGCATTGCGCAAGGTGGCCACGTGGTCGATATTGACGCCCAGGTCGATGACGGGGCCGGAAGGCTGCAAAAAGCTCATAGTGATGGTATCCGTAAAGTGCTGTCGCGCGGCAAACCGCCGCTACAGCTGCATTAAATCGATCAGTATCTGGCGCGTATTCAAGGTGGCGCCCCCCAGTTGATGGGCCAGCAAGAAGCGCATCAGCAGCTTGCTTTGCGCCTGCGTGGCCACGTCAAGATAATCTTCGCGCTCCATGTCGAGCAGGGTCTTGCCCGTGATCTTCGGCCAGGCGTCGGCCGCGCGCGCCGGGCGCGGTCCCCGTTCCGGGTCGACCACGTACACCTGCCCCGCCTCGACGGCCTGGCGCGTGGCCGTGCAGCGCGCCAGGTCGGCCGCCACGCCCGTTTCCTTGAGCAGGGCGCGCTCGAACTTGCGCAGCACGATGGGCGGCGGCTCATTGTGCGCCAGTTGATTCAAGGTGGCAACGTAGTGGTCGAACAGGACGGGGTGCGGGTCGTCGCGCGCGAGCAGCTTGACCAGCAATTCGTTCAGATAAAAGCCGCACAGCAAGGCGGTCTTTTCCAACGGCAACATGCCGCCCACCCATTCCGCGCCGGTGAGGATGCGCAGTTCGGATTTTCCCGTCCAGCCCGCTTGCAACGGTTGAAACGTCTGCAGCACGCCGCGCAACTGCGAATGGGGCCGCTTGGCGCCCTTGGCGACGAGCGCGATGCGGCCATACTCGCGCGTAAACACGTCGACGATGAGGCTGGTTTCCTTATGCGGATAGCTGTGCAGCACGAAGGCTGGCTGGCCCGTGATGCGGCCGTCGCGCCCGGGCGGACGGCTGCGCCTTGGCGGCGCTGCGGAAGCTGCGGCCGGCGGCGCGATGGCCGCCGGCGCGGGGACGGGTGCGGATGCGGCAGATGCAGCAGGCGAGGCTGGCGCGATGTCAGGCAGCGCTGGCGTGGTGGTGCTCATGCGTGTAGCGTCGCCCCCGGATTGCGGATTACTCGTAGCCGTAGGCGCGCAAGCCCGCCTCGTTGTCGGCCCAGCCCGACTTGACCTTGACCCAGATTTCCAGGTAAACGGGGCCGCCGAACAGCTTTTCCATGTCCAGGCGGGCCTGGGTGGAGACTTCCTTCAGGCGCGCGCCCTTGTTGCCGATGATCATGGATTTATGCGTATCGCGCTCGACGAGGATGGCGGCGAACACGCGGCGCAGATCGCCTTCCTGCTCGAATTTCTCGATCAGCACCGTGCTCGTGTACGGCAATTCGTCGCCGACAAAGCGGAACAACTTTTCGCGTACGATTTCCGAGGCGAGGAATTTCTCGCTGCGGTCGGTGATGTCGTCCGGCCCGAAGATGGGCTGGTTTTCCGGCAGGAAGCGCTTGATTTCGTTCTGCAAACCTTCCAGCTGGAAATGCAGCTTGGCCGAGACGGGCACGATGGCGGCGAAGTCGCGCATGGCGGCGACCTTTTGCGCGAACGGCAGCAGCACGGCCTTGTCCTTCACGCGGTCCGATTTATTGATGACGAGGATGCACGGCACTTCCTTCGGCAGCAGGTCCATCACTTGCTGGTCGGCCGGGCCGAAGGTGCCCGCCTCGATCACGTACAGGATCACGTCCGAGGAAATCAGGGTGTTCGTCACGGTCTTGTTCAACGTCTTGTTCAGCGCGTTCGAGTGGCGCGTCTGGAAGCCGGGCGTGTCGACGTAGATGAATTGCGCGTCCGGCAAGGTCTGGATGCCCGTGATGCGGTGGCGCGTCGTTTGCGCCTTGCGCGAAGTGATGCTGACCTTCGCGCCGATCAGCACGTTCATCAGGGTCGATTTGCCCACGTTGGGGCGGCCCACGATGGCGATATAGCCGCAGCGGAAGTTGTCGGGCATTTTGGTGGCTGTCATGCTAGTGTCGATTCTGTTTAGTGTGAGCGGCGATCGCCGGGGCAGCCGGGGCTTGCGCGTCGTCGCTCTGGATGGTGGCAATGCCGGCCAGCTTGAGCTGGGCGGCGCGCGGTTTGGGCTTGCGGCTGGCGGCAGGCGACTTCAGCAGCGCCTGCTCGGCCACGTCCAGCGCCAGTTTGGCGGCGGCTTGCTCACCGGCGCGGCGGCTTCCGCCACGGCCATAGACCTGGATGTTCAATTTCGGCACCAGGCACTCGATCTCGAATTCCTGGCTGTGGGCGGCGCCGTGGGTGGCCACCACGTTGTACTGTGGCAGCGAAATCTTCTTGCTCTGCAAAAACTCCTGCAGCAGGGTCTTGGCATCCTTGCCCAGGGTTTGCGGATCGACCGAATCGAGGATGGGGATGTAGAAGGCGCGGATCACCGCGCTGGCGGCATCGAAGCCCGTGTCGAGGAAAATCGCGCCCAGCAAGGCTTCCAGGGTGTCGGCGAGGATCGATGGACGGCGGAAGCCGCCCGACTTCAGTTCGCCTTCGCCCAGGCGCAGGAATTGCGACAACTCCAGCTTTTGCGCGATTTCATACAGCGACTGCTGCTTGACCAGGTTGGCGCGCAGGCGCGACAGGTCGCCCTCGTCGATGGACTTGAAGCGTTCGTACAGGATGGAAGCGACCACGCAGTTGAGGATGGAGTCGCCGAGGAATTCCAGCCGCTCGTTATGCAAACTGCTGTGGCTACGGTGCGTCAAGGCTTGCTGCAACAGGCCAGCATCCTGGAACGTATAGCCTAAACGGGTTTGCAATAGCTGAAGATTCATTGTTGTTTCTGTATCATCTGAGTAATTCGGCTGGCCGCCGCGCGGGGAATCGGCGCGGCAGCCATGGGCATTGCATGCAAGGAAGGCTTAATGGATGCCGCCCACTCTTTTCGGATTGCTGAAGTTCATCCACACCAGGAAGGCCTTGCCGACGATGTTCTCGTTCGGCACGAAGCCCCAGTAACGGCTGTCCGCGCTATTGTCGCGGTTGTCGCCCATCATGAAGTAATTGCCTTGTGGCACTACACACGTGAAACCGTCCTCGTTGTAGTCGCACGCATCCTTGTGCGGGAAATCCTTCACTTCGCGCAGGTTCAAGGTCGGAGCCGGCTCGTCGTTGAGGATGCGGTGGCTGACGCCCGTCAGGTTTTCTTCCAGCTGCTTGTGGTACACCGTGCTTTCGTCGTCCAGATAGTCGTCCAGCGGCGTGTATTGCACTTCCTTGCCGTTGACCGTCAAGCGCTTGTTTTCATAGGTGATTTTATCACCGGGCACGCCGATCACGCGCTTGATATAGTCTTGCGACATATCTTTCGGGTACTTGAACACCATCACGTCGCCACGCTGCGGATCGTTGACTTCGATGATGCGCTTGTTGACGATCGGCAAACGGATGCCATAGGTGAACTTGTTGACCAGGATCAGATCGCCCACCAGCAAGGTCGGCACCATCGAGCTCGACGGGATCTTGAACGGTTCGTACAGGAACGAGCGCAGGCAGAACACGAGGGCGATGACGGGGAAGAAGCTGCCCGAATACTCGACCCAGGTCGGCTGGCGCAACAGCGCCGCCTCGATGGCGGCGCGGCTGCCGCCCGCATCGGACTTGATGCCCTCGGCGGCCAGCTTGGACTGGCGCGCATCGAACTCGGCCAAGGCAAGGTCGGCCGCCTTGCGGCGCTGCTTGGACAGGTAAAACACATCCAGGCACCAGACAAAGCCCGTCACCACCATCAGGACGAACAGGATTAACGCGAAATTTCCTAAGATCACTTGCAGGTTCATTTATCGTCCACTTGTAAAATTGCCAGGAATGCTTCTTGCGGGATCTCCACGGAACCCACTTGCTTCATGCGCTTCTTGCCCGCTTTTTGTTTTTCCAGCAATTTCTTCTTGCGGCTGATGTCGC
Source organism: Janthinobacterium sp. JC611 (assembly GCF_018682595.1). Classification (NCBI taxonomy): domain Bacteria; kingdom Pseudomonadati; phylum Pseudomonadota; class Betaproteobacteria; order Burkholderiales; family Oxalobacteraceae; genus Janthinobacterium; species Janthinobacterium sp. JC611. The sequence goes on along the minus strand of NZ_JAFLJN010000025.1, from coordinate 381,086 downwards.
CGCCATAGCATTTCGCCAGCACGTTCTTGCGCAAGGCCTTCACGTTCTCGCGCGAAATGATGTTGGCGCCGATGGTCGCCTGGATGGCCACGTCGAACATCTGGCGCGGGATCAGTTCGCGCATCTTGGCGGCCACCTGGCGGCCACGGTACTGGCTGTTCGAGCGGTGGACGATGATGGCCAGCGCATCGACTTTTTCGCTGTTGATCAGCATGTCGACCTTGACCACGTCGGCCGCGCGGTATTCCTTGAACTCGTAATCCATCGACGCATAGCCGCGCGACGTCGATTTCAGGCGGTCGAAGAAGTCCAGCACGATCTCGGCCATCGGCATTTCATACACGAGCTTGACCTGGCGGCCGTGGTAGCTCATGTCCATCTGGATGCCGCGCTTGGCGATACACAGGGTGATCACCGAACCCACGTATTCCTGCGGCATGTACAGGTTGACGGTGACGATAGGCTCGCGCACTTCCTCGATGCGCGACGGATCGGGCATCTTCGACGGATTGTCGACGTTGATCAGGGTGCCGTCGCGCTGGATCACCTCGTACACCACGGTCGGCGCCGTCGTGATCAGGTCCATGTCGAATTCGCGCTCCAGGCGTTCCTGCACGATTTCCATGTGCAGCAAGCCCAGGAAGCCGCAACGGAAGCCGAAGCCCAGCGCCTGCGACACTTCCGGCTCGTACATCAGGGCCGCGTCGTTCAGTTTCAGCTTTTCCAGCGAGTCGCGCAGCGCGTCGTACTGGTTCGCTTCGACGGGGAACAGGCCGGCAAACACCTGCGGCTGCACTTCCTTGAAGCCGGGCAATGGCTCGGCGGCAGGACGGCTGGCCAGGGTGACGGTGTCGCCCACTTTCGCCGCCTTCAATTCCTTGATGCCGGCGATGATGAAGCCCACCTGGCCTGCCGACAGTTGCGGCAAGGATTGCGAACGGGGCGAGAACACGCCGATGTCTTCCACCAGCTGCACCGAATCGGTGGCCATCAGGCGGATCTTGTCCTTCGGTTTCAGGGTGCCGTTGACCACACGCACCAGCATCACCACGCCCACGTACGAGTCGTACCACGAATCGACGATCAGCGCCTGCAGCGGCGCGTCCGGATCGCCCTTCGGCGGCGGCACCTTGGCGATCAGCGATTCGAGCACGTCCTGCACGCCCAGGCCCGTCTTGGCCGAGCAATGCACGGCGTCGCCCGCGTCGATGCCGATCACGTCTTCGATCTCCGCGATGGCGGTCGGCGGATCCGCGTTCGGCAAGTCGATCTTGTTCAGGACCGGTACCACTTCCACGCCCAGGTCCAGCGCCGTGTAGCAGTTGGCCACGGTTTGCGCTTCCACGCCTTGCGATGCATCAACGACCAGCAGCGCGCCTTCGCACGCCGACAGCGAGCGCGACACTTCATAGCTGAAGTCGACGTGGCCCGGCGTATCGATCAGGTTCAGGTTGTAGATCTGGCCATCGCGCGCCTTGTAGTGCAGGGCCGCCGTTTGCGCCTTGATGGTAATGCCGCGCTCGCGCTCCAGATCCATCGAATCGAGCACCTGCGCCTCCATCTCGCGGTCGGACAAGCCGCCGCACAATTGAATGATGCGGTCAGCCAGGGTCGATTTACCGTGGTCAATATGGGCGATGATGGAGAAGTTGCGTATGTTGTTCATTAACTAATATAAGTGCGAAGTTGACGACACTGCTTTAACAGGAATCATGGGGATCATGCTCGGGCCAAACAGGGCCAAACCCGGCGCCCCACTCATGATGAAAAAAGCGCTCCGAGCAGGACATCTGCATGCCCAGGCGAGCGCTTTTGAAGCGACAGAAGCTGCTGCCTCGGACAGTAGCTTTTTCGACCTCCCCATTTTACCGGATTTCAGAGCGGAAAGCCCGTCTTATGAGGCCGGCATCGGGGCCAGCCGACATTTTCAGCTGTTTTTGGCACCAGAATGGTGCAATGCAGTGTCAATATTGTTATTTAAGCTACGTCAGGCAGCGCCGCACGGCCGCTTCGTCGAGGAAATAATGACACAGCTCCGGCTGCGTCAGATCGCCGAACAGCACGGGCACCAGCTCGTCGAAACGGGCCAGCAGCGAGGCGTCGGGCGACGCATCGATGTCGATCACCTCCACCGTGAACGGGTTGTCAGGCGGCTGCAGCAGGAGCAAGGCGTCGAGCATGTCCTGGCAAAGGTGGCAATAACTGCGGGAATAGAGAGTGAAATGCATGACGGGCAGGATACCGCATCCCGGCCGCGGCCGGAATGCGGGAAGATCACATGGTTACTTCGCCGATGGACGCAGCGAAACGAATTGCGCCACGTCGCCACGGCGCACCAGCACGGCCGACGACTTTTTCGGATCGAGCTTGGCGACCAGGGCGTTGAACTGCTTGGCGTCTTTCACGGCAACGTTGTTCAACTGCAAGATCACGTCGCCAGGCTGCAGGCCGGCCAGGGCCGCCACGCCATCGGCATCGTCGACCAGCACGCCCGCGTCGATCTTCAGCTCCTGTTTCTTCGCGGCCGGCACGTCGCTCACCTTCAAGCCCAGCGCATTGACGGCTTGCGCTTCCGGCTCCTTCGCGCCCTTCTTCGCCGTTTTCTCGCTTTCCAGCTCGACGACGGTGACGGGAATGTCCTGCTGCGCACCCTTGCGCCAGACGGTGACCGTGGACTTGCCATTGACGGCGGCGCCGCCTACCAGGCGCGGCAGGTCGGACGAACGCTCGATCGGGGCGCCGTTGAACTTCAGGATGATGTCGCCCGGCTTGATGCCCGCCTTGTCGGCCGGGCCACCCGGCTCCACCAGCGACACTTGCGCGCCCTTGGCGTTCGGCAAGCCCAGTGATTCCGCCACGTCCTTGCTCACTTCGCCGATCTGCACGCCGATGCGCCCGCGCACCACCTTGCCCGTCTTTTTCAGCTGCTCGCCCACGCGCATGGCTTCATCGATGGGCACGGCAAACGAGATGCCATTGTAGGCGCCGGACAGGGTGGCGATCTGCGAATTGATGCCGATCACTTCGCCGCGCATATTGATCAGGGGACCGCCCGAGTTGCCGGGATTGACGGCCACGTCGCTCTGGATCAGGGGCAGGTAGTCGCCCGTGTCGCGTGACTTGGCGGAAATAATTCCGGCCGTCACCGTGTTTTCCAGGTTGAATGGCGAACCGATGGCGATCACCCACTCGCCCACGCGTATCTTGTTCGAGTCGCCGATGGTCAGGCGCGGCAAGTTGCCGCCTTCGATTTTCAGCAGGGCCACGTCGGTACGCGCATCGGCGCCGATCACCTTGGCCTTGAATTCGCGCTTGTCCGTCAAGGTCACGTACACCTCGTCGGCGCCATCGACCACGTGGGCGTTGCTCAGCACGTAGCCATCGGCCGAAATAATGAAGCCGGAACCGACGCCGCGCTGCACTTCCTGCTCCTGCGGCACGGCGCGGCGGCCGCCGCGTGGCGCCTGCTGGCGCGGCGCGGGCATGGCGCCGCCAAAGAAGCGGCGCAGGAATTCCTGCATTTCCTGCTCATCCTGGCCGCCGGCGCCCGGCACATTCATTTTCAGGCGCTCGGTGGTGCGGATATTCACCACGGCCGGGCCGACGGCGTCGACCAGGTCCGAGAAATCAGGCAGTTTTACGGCCGGTACAGCGGCCTGCGCCTGGGGCGCCAGGCCCAGCATGGTGGGAGCAAGGAAAACGCCAGCCGTACCGAAGAATAAGGCGGAAAGCGTCTTCACTGAAAACGACTTGCTGGCGGCACACATGTTTTTTTTCATGGAAAGGATCTTTTCGAGTATATAAACGGATCAAAACGGGGATCAGGCGATTGCCTACGTGCATGATTGGCCGTCATGACGGAACCTCAGGGGCAAACTCACCTGACAGCGCGCATGGCAGCAACAATATATCGCAAAAGCAAGATATTGCCTGTACACAGTGTCAATCGTACCGAAGTCCGGTGTCAAGGGGGCAAAGAGGAAGTTAAGCCTGGCATAAGATGGCGCAGCGCTAGCGCTGCACCGCCGGTCCGGCCTCCAGCGGTTCGGCCACGCCCGGCTGCACGATGGCGGCGGACAGCGGCGGCAGCGGCTCCGCATGGGCCGCCGCCCCTTCAGGCGCCGCCTCGGCGGCCAGGCGGCCGGCCAGGCGCGCGTCGAACTGGGCGCTCAGCACATGACCATGCTGCTCCGAGCGCAGCACCTCGCCGATATGCCGATAGGCATCCCAGGCTTGCCGCCCCGATGGGGTATCGAGGGCGGCAAAAGCCAGTTCGAGCTCGCTCGCCGCCAGCTCGCCATCGGCCAGCGCGGAAATAATCTCGTGCAATCGTGTGTGCGTATCCATGATGGGCCCTGCCATTTCAAGAAGATCGGTGCGGAAACCGAGCGCGGCCATGCCAACCTCATATTCTCCAGATTACCAGCGCTTGTCAATCGGCATGTCCAACAACGGTTTCAATTTTTCCGCAATCACTTCGCGCGCGCGAAAAATCCGGCTGCGCACGGTGCCGATGGGGCACGCCATGATCTCCGATATTTCTTCATAGCTCAGGCCCTCGATCTCGCGCAACACGATGGCCGTGCGCAACTCGATGGGCAGCACATCCATGGCCGCATTGACGGTGGCGGCGATCTGTTTGCTGGCCAGCACCGATTCGGGTGTATTGTTGTCTCGCAATTTATTGCCATCGTCGAAGGATTCCGCCTGCTCGGCGTCGGCATCGCTGGACGTGGCCGCGCGCCGCCCCTGCGTGACGAGATAATTCTTGGCCGTATTGATGCCGATGCGATACAACCAGGTATAAAAGGCGGCCTCGCCGCGAAAATGCCGCAGCGCCCGGTATGCCTTGATAAAGGTTTCCTGCACCACATCTTCGGCCTCCGCCGGGTCATGCACAAGGCGCGACACGAGGCGCATCAAGCGGCGCTGATATTTCGATACCAGCACATCGAATGCCCGTTTGTCGCCAGCCTGCACCCGCTCGACCAGCAACTGATCATACTCGCGCTCTGTCCTCACGCCCAATGTCCCTGGTGGCATGCAGCGTGGGCGCCTGTATGGATATAGAGTTGGCCCGCTGCAAGAAGTTCAGTGTTCGCCCCACTTTTATTCTTCCCTGTTCCGCGCCGCGATGGCCCGGCAAGCGACGGCCAGCGGGCGGAAGGCGGCGCAGCTATCGCCACGCTGCGCCAGCACCTGCGTACGCCGTCCGGCGGCATCGGCCAGGCACAACACCAGCAGCGACGGCCACAGGGTCGAGCCCGGCAACAGGCGCAATCCCGACGCCGCCACCGCGCCGGCACCAGTCGCCGGCGCCGCGCCATGCTCCAGATATACCGCCAGCCGCAACTGCCCAACCGGCGAAATATCAAGCGCCTGCGGCTTTCTGCGCCGGCGCAGCAAAGCCAGCAAAAACACGCCGCCAGCCGCACTCAGCAGCGCACCGCTCCCGCCCAGCGCATAGCCGCCCACCAGCTGACCGGCCCCAGACACGGCCGCCACGCGCCACGCGCCGCTCAAGGGCCAGGCGGCCAGCAGCGCACCCAGCCCCAGCAGCGCTTGCAACAGGCGCAAACAGACAGGCGTGCGAATGACAGCCGCTACCGCGATCGACATACTTCATGGGAAAAAAAGGCGCGCCGGCACCATGCCGGGCAAATTCAGGCGCCAACGAATGTTGGCGCCGAATCAGCGCTCACTACGGTTTGACCGTAGCGAGCGCTTGAAAGTTCCTGCTTATTTCGCTTTACCGAAAATCAGCGTGCCATTCGTTCCGCCGAAGCCGAACGAATTCTTCACTGCATAATCGATCTTCATATCACGCGCCGTGTTGGCGCAGAAATCGAGATCGCACGCCGGATCCTGGTTGAAGATGTTGATGGTCGGTGGCGACACCTGATGGTGCAATGCCAGGACCGTAAACACCGCTTCCAGACCGCCCGCGCCGCCCAGCAAATGGCCCGTCATCGACTTGGTCGAGTTGACGACCAGATTCTTGGCGTGCGCGCCGAAGGTGCGCTTGATGCCCATCACTTCCGCCACGTCGCCTTGCGGGGTCGACGTGCCGTGCGCGTTCAGGTACTGAATCTGATCCGCGTTCAAGCCTGCGTTGTCGAGGGCCGCGATCACCGATTTGCTGCCGCCGCTACCATCTTCCAGCGGCGAGGTCATGTGATAAGCATCTGCGCTCATCCCGAAACCATGCACTTCGGCATAGATCTTGGCGCCACGGGCCACCGCGTGCTCGTACTCTTCCAGCACCATGACGCCGGCGCCTTCACCCAGCACGAAGCCGTCGCGGTCGGCATCCCACGGACGCGATGCCGTTGCCGGATCGTCGTTGCGGGTCGACAAGGCACGTGCCGAAGCGAAACCGCCCAGGCCCAGTGGCGACACGGTCGATTCCGCACCGCCGGCGATCATGACGTCGGCATCGCCGTACTCGATCATGCGCGCCGCGGCACCGATGCTGTGCAAACCGGTGGTACACGCTGTAACGATCGCCAGGTTCGGACCCTTCAGACCATATTTGATCGAAAGGTTGCCAGAGATCATGTTAATGATCGAGGCAGGCACGAAAAATGGCGAGATACGGCGCGGACCGCGCTTTTCGTACTCGGACTTGGTGTCCTCGATCAGCGGCAAGCCACCGATACCGGAACCGATGATCACGCCGATGCGCTCGGCGTTTTCTTCGGTCACTTCCAGGCCCGAGTCCTGCATCGCCTGGATGCCCGCAGCCATGCCGTAATGGATAAAGGTATCCATGTGGCGGGCTTCCTTACCGGAGATGTACTCTTCGATATTGAAGCCTTTGACTTCACCCGCGAAATGCGTGGTGAATGGCTGTGCATCGAACTTGGTAATCGTGGCAATGCCGGATTTACCTTCAATGATTGCGCCCCACGCCTCGGCAATAGTATTGCCGACAGGTGAAACGCAGCCCAGGCCGGTGACAACAACACGACGGTTTTTAGAACGGCTCAAGCGATTCTCCTGAAGTCGGTCAGACAGGCTTAGGCCTTGACGTGTGCGGTGGCGTAGTCGATCGCCTGTTGCACGGTGGTGATTTTTTCAGCTTGTTCGTCAGGGATTTCCATTTCGAATTCGTCTTCCAGGGCCATGACCAGTTCCACGGTGTCCAGGGAATCGGCGCCGAGATCGTCGACGAAGGAGGATTCGATTTTGATGTCTGCTTCTGCAACGCCCAGTTGCTCAGCGACGATTTTCTTAACGCGTTGTTCGATATCCGACATGTTATGGCTCCAAAGTGTGTGTTACGGAAAGTGCGCGCATTTTATCAGGTTTGCGCGTCCGAATACTAATTTCGGTGTCTGCTGCTAATTCAACCGAAGCTGCTGCTAAAAGATGCGATTATAGACAAAAACGGCCGTTGAATCATGCCACAAACGCCCGCCCTGTCTACCTTTCGCATCAATTCATGTACATTCCGCCGTTCACGTGCAGGGTTGTGCCCGTGATATACGCCGCTTGCGGCGAGGCCAGGAAGGCCACCGCGGCTGCCACATCTTCCGGCTTGCCCAGGCGGGACAGGGGAATTTGCGTCAACAGGGCCGCGTGCTGCTCTTCGCTCAGGGCCTTGGTCATGTCGGTATCGATGAAGCCCGGGGCGATGCAGTTCACGGTAATGTTGCGGCTGCCGATTTCGCGCGCCAGGGCGCGGCTCATGCCTTCCACGCCGGCCTTGGCCGCCGCGTAATTCATTTGCCCCGGATTGCCCGACGAGGCCACCACCGACGTGATGTTAATGATGCGCCCTGCCTTGGCTTTCATCATGCCGCGCAACACGGCGCGCGACAGGCGGCCGACGGCCGACAGGTTGGTGGATATCACGCTATCCCACTCCTCATCCTTCATGCGCATGGCCAGCTGGTCTTGCGTGATGCCCGCGTTGTTGACCAGGATCGACAGGCTGCCGTAGGTTTTCTGCACCTCCTCGACGACGGCCGCGCAGCGCGCCGCATCGGTCACGTTCAGGACCAGGCCCTTGCCCGTTACGCCTTCGGCGGCCAGGTAATCGGTGATCGCTTGCGCGCCGCTTTCCGAGGTGGCGGTGCCGACGACGGTGGCGCCCTGTTTGCCCAGTTCGGTGGCGATGGCGCGGCCGATGCCGCGCGAGGCGCCCGTGACCAGCACGACTTGATTTGCTAAATTCATGAGTATCCTTAAGAGCAAGCGCGGCAGGTAGGCTGCCGCGATCTGATGATTATTTGAGCTGCGTCAAAATGCGTTCCAGCGAAGCCTGGTCGACGATGGCGTCGCCCACCAGCACCGGGTCGATGCGCTTGGCCAGGCCCATCAGGACCTTGCCCGGACCGCATTCGATCACTTGCGTGATGCCCTCAAGCGCCACTTTCTGCATCGTTTCCACCCAGCGCACGGGGCTGGCCGCCTGGCGCACCAGCGCATCCTTGATGCCGGCCACGTCGTTGACGATGGCCACGTCGACGTTGTTGATCAGCGCGATCTGCGGCGCGGCGAACGTCAGGCCCGCCATGTACTCGCGCAAGCGGTCCGATGCGGGTTTGAGCAGCGACGAATGGAATGGCGCCGAGACGGGCAGCTTCATGGCGCGCTTGGCGCCCTTGGCCTTGGCCAGCTCGCAGGCGCGCTCGACCGCAGCCGTATGGCCGGCGATGACGACTTGCGCCGGTGCATTGAAGTTGACGGGCTCGACCACCAGGGCCGGGTTTTCCGCCGCCGCTTCCGCACAAACGGCGCGCACGTCGTCGTCCGACAGACCCAGCACGACGGCCATCGTGCCCTGCCCCACGGGCACGGCTTCCTGCATGGCTTGCGCACGGAAACGCACGAGCGGCACGGCATCCTTGAACGCAATGACGCCGGCGGCAACCAGCGCCGAGTATTCACCGAGGCTGTGACCGGCCACGACCGTCGGCGCGGGGCCGCCGGCCGCCAGCCAGGCGCGGTAGAAGGCCACGGCCGCCGTCAGCATCACCGGTTGCGTGTTGGTGGTCAGGTCCAGCTCTTCCTTCGGACCTTCGGCGATCAGCTTGCCCAGGTCAAATTGCAGGGCGTCCGACGCTTCAGCGACGGTCTGCGCAACCACGGGGTTGCCGGCGAAACCGTCGAGCATCGCAATCGCTTGCGAGCCTTGGCCTGGGAAAACAAATGCAAATTGTGTCATGTTGACTCCGTTTTTTAATAATGTTGCGGGATTACATGCGCGCCAGCACGGCGCCCCAGGTAAAGCCGCCGCCCACGCCTTCCATCATGACGTTGTCGCCCTTCTTGACGCGGCCGTCGCGCACGGCGATGTCGAGCGCCAGCGGAATCGAGGCGGCCGAGGTGTTGCCATGCTGGTCGACGGTGACGACCATCTTGTCCAGCGGCAAGCCGAGTTTCTTGGCCGTGCTGTTCATGATGCGGATGTTCGCCTGGTGCGGGATCAGCCAGTCGATCTGGTCCGAGGTCATGTTGGCGTGTTCCAGCGCTTCGTGCGCGACTTTTTCCAGTACGGACACGGCCAGCTTGAACACGGCCGGGCCATCCATGTAGAGGAAGGCGCTGCCATCGAGCGCGCCGCCAGCCAGGCTGCCCGGCACGCTGAGGATGTTCGAGTGGCGGCCGTCCGCGTGCAGCTTGGTAGCCAGGATGCCCGGCTCTTGCGACGCCGTCATGACGATGGCGCCGGCGCCGTCGCCGAACAGCACGCAAGTGCCGCGATCGTCGAAATTGAGGATGCGCGAGAACACTTCGGCGCCGATCACCAGCACGTTCTTGTGCATGCCCGACTGAATAAAACTGTCGGCCGTGGCCACCGCATACACGAAGCCGCTGCAGACGGCTTGCACGTCGACGGCGGCGCAGTTGTTCGTGATGCCCAGCTTGTTTTGCACGATGCAGGCGGTGCTGGGGAAGCTGCCGAAGAAATCGGGGGTCGAGCTGGCGACGATGATCAGGTCCAGGTCGTTGCCGTTCAGGCCCGCCATTTCCAGGGCCTTCCTGGCCGCTTCCACGCCCAGGTCCGAGGAGTTTTGCGACGGCGCCGCGTAATGGCGCGCCGAGATGCCGCTGCGCGAGACGATCCATTCATCCGATGTCTCGATGCCCTTGGCGGCGAGCTGGTCGGTCAGATCCTGGTTGGTGACGCGCTTCTCCGGCAGGTAGCTGCCGGTACCGATAATTTTGCTGTAAGTTTTGCTAAAAACAGTCATGCAAATACCCGTCCACTAAATGGTAGAGCTTGTTGATGTAGGTTCGTCCGGTACTGGCGTGCGCGGCATCAGCTCGGCGATCAGGCTGGCCAGGTGCGCTTGCACGTCATTTTTTGCCGCATCAAAGGCGCGGCGCAAGGCCCATTCGAAGGAATAGGCATCGGCGCTGCCATGGCTCTTGAAGACGAGACCACGCAAGCCCAGCAGGCTGGCGCCGTTGTAACGCGAAGGATTCAGGCGGTTGCCGATGGCTTTCAGGGCCCCGCGGGCGATCAGCGCGCCCAGCATGGTAATCGGATTGCGCTTGAATTCGGAAGTGAGCACGTCTTTCATGAAGCGCGCCAGGCCTTCGACGGCTTTCAGGGTGACGTTGCCGACGAAACCGTCGCAGACGACGATATCGGTCGTGCCCTTGAAGATATCGTTGCCTTCCACGTTGCCGTAGAAGTTCAGCGCGCCACGCTCGTGGTCGGCCTGCAGCAGCTTCGAGGTGAGTTTCACCACCTCATTGCCCTTGATATCTTCCGTGCCCACGTTCAGCAAGCCGATCGTCGGGCGCGCGATGCCTTCCATGGCGGAAACGAGCACGGAACCCATGATGGCGAACTGGTGCAAGTGATGCGGTTCGCAATCGACGTTGGCGCCCAGATCCAGCATGTAGGTCGGGCCGTTCTTTTGATTCGGCAAGATGCTGCAGATGGCCGGGCGGTCGACGCCGGACATGGTTTTCAATACATAGCGCGACACGGCCATCAGGGCTGCCGTATTACCGGCGGAAACGGAAGCTTGCGCCACGCCGTTCTTGACCTGTTCGATGGCCACGCGCATGGAGGAATCCTTCTTGCGGCGCAGGGCCACTTCCAGGGGATCATCCATCGTAACTTGTTCGGAGGCATGCAATACCGACAGGCGCGGATGCGTGTCGGCTTTATGTTTTTTCAGTTCGGCACGGATCACGTCTTCCAATCCAACAAGGATCAGTTCGGCTTCAGGCTCATGTTTTACGAAGGAAATTGCTGCGGGGATAGTGACTGAGGGACCGTGATCTCCGCCCATGCAGTCGATAGAAATTTTGATTGTCATTTGTGTTGATTCAATACCGCTGCGGGCGTGCGGCAAGATGTGAATCGGACTGGAGCATATGCAGGGCGCGGCATGTCATGCACCGCCTGAGCAAGCTTGATTCAAAATGACGGGTGCGCAAGATGAATTGCAGCCGATAAAAAAGAAGAAGCGGCGCCACGCCGAATAACCACGCAACACCGCTTTCATCTTACCCAACAAAAACGTCGATTACTCGTCGTTTTTGGTCTTCAACACTTTACGGCCACGATAGAAGCCGTTAGGGCTGATGTGGTGACGCATGTGTGTTTCGCCGGTAACTGGCTCGACGCTCAATTGCGGCGCGACCAGGAAGTCGTGCGAACGGTGCATGCCGCGCTTGGAAGGGGTTTTCTTGTTCTGTTGAACTGCCATGATGACTCCTAATACATAAGTTCTAAAATTTTAGCACAATCGATTGGCAAATACATGCGAATCGAGTATCCCAGCGGCAAAGACTACCCGAAAATAGCCCGGACCGACATCGTTTATTACAATTACATTTCACTACACTTGCCATACTCGATTACTACACGCGTTTGACACGTTCTTTACACGGGGACCACACAAAGCTGCTGTGCTGACCGCTCGCCGCGACTGGTGAGCCCCCTACAAACTACCACCACTACTTATTCTCTTAACTTATTCTGGCTTCAAGTCCTTCAGTGCCGCGAACGGCGACTTCTTTTCAGTCTTGAGAGCATCGAGCTGCGCCGTATCGGGGCAGACGTCGTGTTTGGGTACCTGCGGCAGGGCCAGCAAGGCTTCATCTTCGATCAGGGCCGCGGCATCCATGCTGCGGCTGCCGACGATCACGTCGATCGTTTCATCGTTGATGATTTCTTCGATCTCGTCCGCGTGCTCGTCATCCTTGCCCAGCATCAGAACAGTCGAAGAATCAATTGCGTAAGCATACGGAGTCAGGCAGCGCTGGCAAACCAGCTGAACGGTGCCGTTGACCGACAAGGTCAGTTGTGGGTAGCCCAGCTTGCTGGTGCCGCCGACGATCTTCCAGGCGATCTCGCCGGAACTATCTGCACAATCCTTGGTCAACCGGGTCATTTCAGCGACAGGAGTTACACCCTCGCGGCTCCCGCTGATACGACAAAAATCAAAGGCGTCGATCACAAAAGCATTCATTGGTAGAAAATTTCCCCGGAAAACCTGCGATAATAACAGGGTTTTTAGCACCGAGTCAAAGCCTAAGCATCTTTTTTGACGCAATCATTGCCATAAACATGACAACTTCATCAACACCGTCATGCCGCATGAAGCCTCAGTTATGGGCTTCGCGCCCTGGAATTTCCGTGAAATTCCGCTGACACCGACTAGCGCGGCCATGCCGACCGCCATCGACTACCGAATGATACCAACTTCCGCCCCATCGCGCTTGATTCTTGCATCGAGTTCGACTTACCGCAAAGAACTCCTGGAACGCCTGCGCCTGCCTTTCGAGGTGGCCGTGCCCGATCTCGACGAAAGCCCCCTGCCAGGCGAAAGCCCCAGCGCCACGGCCCTGCGCCTGGCGCAAGCGAAGGCGCAAGCCGTACTCGACCGCTATCCCGGCAGCCTCGTCATCGGCTCCGACCAGGTCGCCACCCTGGATGGCGCACAGATCGGCAAGCCGGGCAACCATGACTACGCCCTGCTGCAGCTGCAAACCATGCGCGGGCGCCAGACCGTGTTTCATACGGCCCTGTGCCTGCTCGACGGGCGCCAGTCGCCCGCCGTGGCGCAAGTGGAAGATGTCCAGACCCTCGTCACCGTGCGCGACTTGCCCGACGCGGAACTGGACGCCTACCTGCGCATCGAGCAACCGTATGACTGCGCCGGCAGCGCCAAGAACGAGGGCCTGGGCATCGCCCTGCTCGAACGCATCGCCACCACCGACCCCACCGCCCTCACCGGCTTGCCGCTGATCGCCCTGACCGGCATGCTGCGCAAGGCGGGCGTGGCGTTTTTTACATTTTAATCACCGACAAGAAGAATATGACCGGCACCCTGTACCTGATCCCCAACCACCTCGGCCTGTCCGATGGCGCAGCCGACCCGCTGGCCTGCATCATTCCCGAGCAAGTACGGCACCTCACCTCGCAGCTCGATTATTTCGTCGCGGAAAACGCCAAGACGGCGCGCGCCTTCCTGAAACTGATCGGCAACCAGCATCCGCTGGCCAAGCCGCTGCAGGAAATCACGATTTCCGAACTCAACGTGAATACCCCGGCGCAAGCGCTGGCCGGCTTGCTGGCGCCCCTGCTGGCGGGGCGCGATGCGGGCCTCGTCTCGGAAGCGGGCGTGCCCGCCGTGGCCGACCCCGGCGCCGACCTGGTGCGCCTGGCGCATCAGGTCGGCATCAAGGTCCGCCCGCTGGTGGGGCCCTCGTCGATCTTGCTGGCCGTGATGGCGAGCGGCTTGAACGGCCAGAGCTTCGCCTTCAACGGCTACCTGCCCACGGACGCGGCCTTGCGCGCCAAGCGCATCAAGGAACTGGAAAGCCGTTCGCGCAATGAAAAGCAGACCCAACTGTTCATCGAAACGCCATACCGCAACGCCGCCATGCTCGACGCCCTCATCGCGCAATGCGCGCCATCGACCCTGATCTGCGTCGCCACCGACCTGAGCCTGGACACGGAAAGCGTGCAGACGTGGAATGGCGGACAGTGGAAGAAACAATTGGCCGCCGGCAAGGCACCGGACTTCCACAAGAAACCGACCGTGTTCCTGTTATTGGGACAGTAAACGACAAACGCCACGGACATATTTGCCGTGGCGTTTACTTTGTTCAACTACGATAGTTACGACACCTGACAAAACCGTAGCGAGCGGAAGGGAGAGGTGGCTAAGAAGCGCAACCGTACTAAGTACGGGGGCGCCGAGCCGGTGAGCATCGCAGGCCGCCTATACCGACGCGCAGTAGGTTAGCTCAGGTGTCCTCAGACTCTTCTGGTACCGGTGTTCTTTTGTCCGCCCTTGCCCGTTTCCAGCACGAACTTCGCGCCATCGTCGCGGCCCAGCACCTTGACCAGGTACGGCATGACTTCGCGCAGCATCGGCTCCAGCGTGTACGGCGGGTTCAGGATGAACATGCCGCTGCTGTGCAGACCAAAACCGTCCGGCGACGGCGTGTTGACCGTCAGGGTCACGTGCAGCCAGTCCGAGCTGGGCAACTGCTTGAGCTTGTCGGCGAACTGGCGCGATTCCATGCGCTGCAGCACCGGATACCAGACGGCATACATGCCCGACGGGAAGCGCACGAGGGCGTCGGCCAGGGTGTCCTTGACCTTGCGGTAATCCATCTTGTCTTCATACGGCGGGTCGATCAGCACCAGGGCGCGGCGCGATGGCGGCGGCAGCAGGGCCTTCAGGCTCTGGAAGCCATCGGCCTTGGTGATGATGACGCGCTTGCCGCGCACGGTGGGACGCTCGCCCTGGGCCAGCGCATGCGCCTCGACCTTGCGGAAGTTGTCAGCCAGAATCTTGGCATCGGCGGGATGCAGCTCGAACAGGCGCAAACGGTCTTGCTCGCGGCTGACCTTGTCGGCGCAGTAAGGCGAACCCGGGTAGTAGCGCATCTTGCCGCTCGGATTCATTTCCTTGATCAGCTTCATGTACTCGGCCAGCGAAGCCGGCCAGTCCGTGCGGTCCCACAGGGGCGCGATGCCCGTTTCGTACTCGGCGTTTTTCGAGGCGTAACCGCCGTCAAGCGCATACACGCCCGCGCCGGAGTGGGTATCGATATAACTATAGGCGGTATCTTTTTGATTCAGATATTGCAACAACTGAATCTGCACATAATGCTTCAACACATCGGCGTGATTACCCGCGTGAAAAGCGTGGCGGTAACTCAACATAAGCTGGCTAATTCCATAATAAAAATAAATAAAGGCGGGAGCGCTGACACCGGGCAGGGCATGAAAACAGACTGGAGGAGTCAGGCTGCGGGGCCAGGAAACAGCTTGGACCAGCGTAATCAGCGCGCAATTATCAGCATTATCCACCAGAAAGGTGGATTGCATCAAAAAACACGGCTAAACAAGCCCATGCATTCCCGCGACTGGCGTCGCCGGGCGCGGTAGAATACGCGCTGCGGGCGCCCGGCGCCCATCCGCCTACTCATAGATACGACCATGCACAGCCTGACCCTCACGACCGATAACCGCGCCGACGTCGCGGCAACCCTGGCCGGCCCGCGCTGGACGGTGGCTTGCCTGTGCGCGCTGTGGTGCGGCACTTGCGGCAGCTACCGCGCCACGTTCGAGGAACTGGCCGCGCGCCACCCGGACACCAACTTCGTCTGGATCGACATCGAAGACCAGGCCGACGTGGTGGGCGACCTCGACATCGACAACTTCCCCACCCTGCTGATCCAGCACGAGGACAACGTGGCCTTCTTCGGCACCGTGCTGCCCGACGGCGGCCTGGCGCACCGCATGGTGCAGGCGCAGCAGGCGCTCAGCGCCGGGGAACTGGCGGCCCTGGCCAGCAGCACGCAGGAGCGCCGCGACTGGCAGCGCGACTGCAATCTGCGCACCCTCCTCGCCGCCACCCTGGCCGATTGAACATCACCCCAGGCGCAGCGGCAGGCTGCGCAGCCGTTTCCCCGTCAAACTGAACACGGCGTTCGCCACGGCCGGCGCGATCGGCGGCGTGCCCGGTTCGCCCACGCCCTCCGGGTGCCCGGCGCTGGCGATGATGATGGTTTCCACATGCGGCTCCTGGCCCATGCGCAGCACGGGATAGTCGTGGAAATTGGCCTGCTCGACTTTGCCCTCCTTGAAGGTGATTTCGCCGCCCAGCGCCGCCGACAGGCCGAACAGCACGGCCGACTCCATCTGCTGGGCGATGATGTTCGGATTGACGGCGATGCCGCAATCGATGGCGCACACGACGCGCTGCACGCGGATCTCGCCGTTTTCCACCGATACCTGCGCCACTTGCGCGACGATGCTGCCGAACGACTGGTGCAAGGCCACGCCATGCGCATGGCCGGGCGGCGGCGTACCCGCCCTGGCGACCGCCGCATCGAGCACGGCCAGGTGGCGCGGGTGCTGCACCAGCATGGCGCGGCGGAAGGCGACGCCGTCCTGCCCCGCCGCGTGGGCCAGCTCGTCGATAAAACTTTCCTTGAAGAACGCGTTATGCGAGTGCCCCACCGAGCGCCAGTAGCCGATCGGCACGGGGCTGTCGGCGATCACGTGGGCGATGCGCTGGTTGGCGATTTCATACGGCATGTCGAATTCGCCTTCGGCCGTGGTCTTGTCCGGTCCCGCGCCGGGCAAGCCGAAATTGCGCTGCAAGAACTGGTGCGTGATGGACCCGCTGACGGATTTATTGTCCCAGGAAGCGATGCGGCCGCGCTCGTCGAGGCGGGCCGTAAAGCGCGCCAGCGCGGCGGGACGGTACATATCGTGGGCCGTATCCTGCTCGCGCGTCCACACCAGCTGCACGGGCGCGCCGCCGCACTGCAACGCGATGGCGACGGCTTGCGCCACCATATCCACTTCCAGGCGGCGGCCGAAACCGCCGCCGAGCAGCAGCACCTCGATCGCCACGTCTTGCGCATCGACGCCGGCCACTTTCGCCGCCACGTCGACGGCGATGCCGGGCGCCTGCGTCGAGACCCACAGCATCACCTTGCCATCCTTGACTTGCGCGGTGCAGTTGACGGGCTCCATGGCGGCGTGCGCGAGGAACGGTGCGCGGTACTCGGCGCTGACCTGCCGCAAACCTTGCACGGCCTTGCCTTCCACCTCGCCGCTGGCGTGGTACGCATGGCCCGCTTCAGCATCCAGCAGGCGGGCAAACTGCGCATACACGCCGGCGCTGGACAGGTTCGCCTGCGGGCCAGCCTTCCACTGCGTCGGCAAGGCGGCCGCCGCCTGCCTGGCGCGCCACCAGGTGTCGGCCACCACGGCCGCGCACGAGGTGACCGAGGTGCCGCGCTGGGGCAGCCGCGGCGTCAGGTCCAGCACTTTTTTCACGCCGGGCAGCGCCAGCACGGGCGCCGCGTCGAACGCGGCCAGGGTATCGCCCAGGCGCGGCGGCAGATGCAGGGCCGCATACAGCATGCCGGGCGGACGCGCATCGATGCCGAAGCGCGCGCTGCCGTTCACTTTGGACGGCGTGTCGCGGCGCGGCGCCGGCTGTCCGATCAGCTTGAAATCCCGGGGCAGTTTCAGCACGGGCGTGCCCGGGGCCATGCCGGCGGCGCGCTGCGCCAGGCTGGCGTAGCTGGCGCGCCGGCCGTCCGCATGCAGCACCGCGCCATCCTGCGTGCGGCACTGCGCGGCCGGCACCTGCCACTGCGCGGCGGCAGCGGCCACCAGCATGGCGCGCGCGCAGGCACCGGCCTCGCGCATGGGGCCCCAGCCATCCTTCACGCTCGACGAGCCGCCCGTGACGATCACGCCCAGCTCGCGCGCCGCCTTGGCCACCGTCCATTGCGCCAGCGCCTTCAGGCGCCCCTGGTCATCCGGGTGGAACGGCAGGCTGTCCTGGAGCATGGCGACATTGCCGAAGATCTTGTCCATGGGCGCCTGGATCAGCTTGACGCTGGACAGTGGCACGTCGAGCTCCTCGGCCACCAGCATCGGCAAGGCCGTGTGCACGCCCTGCCCCATCTCGCTGCGCGGCATGGCCAGCAGCACCGTGCCGTCGGCTTGAATCGCCAGCCAGCCGTTCAAGGCCACGGCGCCATCCTGCAGCGGCAGCGGCGTGCCGCCGTGCAGGCGCTGGCGCGGGGGCAGCACGCCCCAGCCCAGCACCAGGGCGCCCACGCCGGCCACGCCGAGGCCCAGGCCGCCGAGCAGGAAACGGCGGCGCGAAGGGGAAGATTGTGCGGCCATGGGCTATCCTTTATCGTGGTCAATGAGCTTCCAGCGCTCCAGCATATCCTGCGCCAGCACCGGGCGGCTATATAAATAACCTTGCGCCAGCTTGCAGCCATGGCGCAGCAGGAAGGCAGCCTGCTCTTCCGTCTCCACGCCTTCGGCGATCACGGACAATTGCATGCTCTTGCCCAGCTGGATGATGGCAATCGCGATCGCTTCATCGTTGACGTCCGTCGAGATGTCCTTGATGAAGGAGCGGTCGATCTTCAGGGTCTGCACGGGCAGCTGTTTCAGATACGCGAGCGAGGAATAACCGGTGCCGAAATCGTCGATGGCCAGCCCCACGCCGATGGCGTGCAGGTCGTTGATGAAACCGAGCGCGTCGCCCGTGTTCATGATCACCGACTCCGTCACTTCCAGCTGCAGGCGTTGCGGCGCCAGGCCCGTTTCCTTCAGGATGTCGGCCACCATGCCGGCGATGCTGCCCCGCTCGAACTGCTTCACCGACAGGTTGACGGCCATCTTCGGCACGTGCAAGCCCTGCGCCTGCCAGCGCATCATTTGCCGGCACGCTTCGTCGAGCACCCATTTGCCCAGCTGATTGATGAAACCGCTGTCCTCGGCCAGCGGGATGAAGCGGGCCGGCGGCACCAGGCCCAGTTCCGGGTGGTTCCAGCGCACCAGCGCCTCGACGCCGACCAGACGGCCCGTGTCGATTTCCACCTGCGGCTGGTAATTCAGGAACATCTCGTTTTTCTCGATCGAGCGGCGCAAAAAGGTTTCCAGGCGCAGCCGCTCGACGCCCTCGCCCGTCATCGACGGCGCATAGAAGCGGTAGCCGTTGCGCCCGCGCGCCTTGGCCTGGTACATGGCCACGTCGGCATTGCGGATCAACATGTTCAAGTCCAGCGCATCGTCCGGATACAGGCTGATGCCGACGCTGCAGGTGACGAACAGTTCGTGGCCGGCCACCGTGAACGGCTGGTCGAACATGGTCATCAGTTTCTCCGCCACTTGCGTGGCGCCATATTCGCCGTCGACGCGTTCGAGCAGCACGATGAATTCATCGCCGCCCAGGCGCGCCAGGGTGTCGCCTTCGCGCAGGCGGGCCGCCAGCTGGCCGGCCACCTTTTGCAGCAGTTCGTCGCCCACATGGTGGCCCAGGGTGTCGTTGACGTTCTTGAAGCGGTCCAGGTCGATGAACAGCACGGCCAGTTGCTCCTGCTCGCGCGCGGCGCGCAGCAGCGCATGCTGCAGGCGGTCGTGGAACAGCAGGCGGTTCGGCAGCGCCGTCAGCGGATCGTGGTGGGCCATGTGGTCGAGCTTTTCCTGCGATTCCTTGACCAGGGTGATGTCGCTGAACACGCCCACGTAATGGGTGGTGACGGCGTGCGTGTCGCGCACGGCGCTGATGGTCAGCCACTCCAGGTACAGTTCGCCGTTCTTGCGCTGGTGCCAGATTTCGCCGCGCCAGAAGCCCGACTCGGCCAGTTCATCCCACATGGCCTGGTAGAACGCCGCGTCGTGGCGCGCCGAGCGGTTCAGCGATGAATGCCGGCCCACCGCCTCCGCCTCGGCATAACCGGTGATCTGCGTGAAGGCGGGGTTGACGGCGACGATGATGCCGCTGGCATCGACCACCATCACGCCGTCGGCGATGTGTTCGAGCACGGTGGCCGACAGGCGCAGCTTTTCCTCGGCTTCCTTGCGCGCCGTGATATCGGCATACACCCAGATGCTGCCTTCGTTGGGGCGCAGCGGATCGAGCGCGCAGCCGCTCACCAGCGCCCAGAACAGGCTGCCGTCGCGGCGCTTGTACTGGCGCTCCTCGCTGAAATCGCCGCCCATGGCCAGCGCCGGATACTGGCGCTCGCCCGCCTCTTCGAAGTCATACGAGGTCATGAACACGATGGCGGTGGAACTGCCCGTCATCTCGGCATGCTCGTAGCCGAACAGTTCCTCACAACGGCGATTGACGGAAATGATGCGGCGGTGGCGCACGAACATCACGCCGAACATCACGTTATCGAGGATCGCGCTCTGCTCCGTCAGCAGCGCCTCGATGCGCATTTCATGGTGCTTGCGCTGGCTGATGTCGGCGATGATGCCGTCGACCCAGATGACGCCCTGCTCGCCCGCCTGCGGCTGGCCATTCTCGGCCACCCAGCGCTCGATGCCGAACGCGTCGATGATGCGGTATTCCAGCGCATACGGCTGCACCTCGAGCACGGCCTGCCTGACGGCGCGGCGGTGCTCGCGGCGGTCTTCCGGGCAGATCAGGTCGGCCCAGGCATGCGTGGTGCCGCGCATGAACTGGCGCGCCGGATAGCCGGCGATGTCTTCGATGGCATCGCTGACGAAATCGATGGGACCGTCGGGCCGGTAGCGGAAGACGGCGCCCGGCACCTGCGTGACGATGGTGCGGAAACGCTCTTCGCGCTGGCCCACGTCCTCGAACAGCTGGCCGATGGCCGCGCGCATTTGCTCGAGCTGGGCCGTCAGGCGCCCCAGCTCGTCATTGCCGTGCGAGGCCAGGGGCGTGTCGAAATCGCCGTGCGACAGGCGGTCGGAAAAGCGCGTCAGGCGGCGCAGGGGTTTGAGCAGGCGGCGGTTCAGGAACAGCACGATCAGCGCCATCGACACGGCCAGCTGCGCGCCCAGCACGAAAATATAGGAGACCTGCTTTTCGCGCAGCTCCTGCTGGCTGCGCGCATCGTCCATCTCGACGACGATGTGGCCGATGCGTTCGCCGCGCACGAGGATGTCGCGCTCGGCGCGGTACAGATTGCCCACGGGCCGCTGCGGCGCCTGCAAGCGGATGAATTCCGTGTCGCCCTGCCCCAGCACCTTCACCAGCAGCACGGCGCGGTCGCGCATCACCGACTCGACCAGCGAATGGGCCGACTCCTCATTCATGTTCCACAGCGATTCCTGCATGCCCAGCGCCAGGATGTCGGCATTGCGCTGCAAGGCCTCGTTCAGGCTGGTGCGCGCGGACTGGCGCTCATGCACGCCGACCAGCACATAGCTGCCGAAGAGGGCGGGTACGACCAGGCCGCCAAACACCACCAGCAGCAAGGCGCCATAGATCGACGAGCCGAACAGCACACGCAGGCTGGCGCGCAGGCGCTGATAAGGTGTATTAAACATGCGGCAACAGGGCGACAGGGATCAGGCGGGCGATCATGGAACTTTACAGGGGAATTCGGGTGGTCAGGCGGGAAGAAACTTTTTCAGGAGCAATTATGCATGGAAAAAGCGCGAAAAGTCACCAATAAACACGCGCCGGCGCCGAGGTCATGCCATATAAACAGGGCTGAAAAACCACACGCGGGCCGGCGCGCCCGGCCTACGCAAGCGGAAAAACGCGCAGCTTGCTATCATCGCGCCACTTTACCTAGAGGAACCACCATGACCTTCTCCATCTACTCCGCTTCGATCCCCGTCTTCAAACAGATCCTGGGCAGCCTGGCCGCCATCCTGGACAAGGCGGAAACGCACACGCAAGACAAGAAAATCGACCCGAACGCCCTGCTGCAGTTCCGTTTGTTCCCGGACATGCTGCCATTCGTGCGCCAGATCCAGATCGCCACCGACTTCGCCAAGGGCTGCGGCGCGCGCCTGGCCGGCGTGGCCGTGCCACCGTATGAAGACAGCGAACAGAGCTTTGCAGAGCTGAAAGCGCGCATCGTGAAAACCATCGCCTTCCTGGACAGCCTGCCGCAAGCGGACATAGCCGGCAGCGAGACGCGCGCCATCACCACCGGCAGCGGCGAAAAGACCAAGCATTTCACGGGCCAGACCTACCTGTTCCACTACGCGCTGCCGCACTTCTTCTTCCACGCGACGACGGCGTACGACATCCTGCGCCACAATGGCATCGAAGTGGGTAAAAAGGATTTTATCGGCAGCTTCTGAGACGCATAAGCAAATCTACTGCGCGGCGCGCTTTGCGG
Organism: Janthinobacterium sp. JC611; assembly: GCF_018682595.1. Classification (NCBI taxonomy): domain Bacteria; kingdom Pseudomonadati; phylum Pseudomonadota; class Betaproteobacteria; order Burkholderiales; family Oxalobacteraceae; genus Janthinobacterium; species Janthinobacterium sp. JC611. The sequence continues at coordinate 358,997 of NZ_JAFLJN010000025.1, read as the reverse complement.
CCTGCGATGCTCGCCGTACTTGAGTACGGCTGCGCTTCTTAGCCACAAATCATCGCCGCTCGCTACGATTTGCTTAAGCGTCGACGCAATGGAGTAATGCAATACTCTATTGCGTCGCTATTAAGTATTCCGGCGCGGATACCCCTGCGCCAGGATGCGCACCCACACCACCTCTTTTTCTTCATCCGTCATCGACACCCAGTGCGCCACTTCCACGACGCTGCGGCCGCAGCCGCGGCAGATTTCGTCGAACGTCGTCGAGCACACGGCCACGCAGGGCGTATCGGGACGCGGCGGCAGTTCCTTGTCCGCCATCAGGAAACCTTCGGCAAGCCGAGCTTTTCCCAGCCTTCGGTGCCCAGCGCTTCCAGGGTGGCGATGTTCTTGTCGAAGATTTCCGACGCTTCCGGGAACGCCTCGACGGCGCGCGCTATGCTGTCTTCGCGCAGCAGGTGCAGGGTCGGGTACGGCGAGCGGTTGGTATAGTTGCTGATGTCGTCCTCGAACGTCTCGGCGAACTGGTAGTTCGGATGGAAACTGGCCACCTGCAATTCGCCCGCCAGCTGCATGTCTTCCACGGCCGCGTCGGCCACGTCGAGGAACTCGTTGTAGTCGAGGAAATCGTTCAAGGCGTACGGGTGGATCAGCAGGGTCGTGTCGATCTGCTCGGGATCCGTGTCGGCCAGGGTTTGCAGCTCGTCCATCAGCAGCGCCAGCAGATCTTCCGGATTGCTCGATTCGCACACCACATAGCGGATCTGCTTCTTGACGTGCACGGCCTTGGCAAACGGGCACAGGTTCAGGCCGATCACGGCCTTTTCCAGCCAGGCAACGGTATTGGCGATGATGACGGCGTTGTCGTCGTCGTGACGCGGCGGGGTGTTCATAGGCATGACTCTCTATCAATAAGGCGACCGGCAGCCGAATGGCCGGCCAAAGCCAAATTGTACGCACTCTTTGCGCAGTCTCATACTCGACGGCTGCCAGCCTTGCGCCAGCCGCCTCGACATGTATGCTATAACAGCGGCCGAATCACGCATTGGGCAAATTAAATTTGCAATAATGACAGCATTTGCGAATGGAAACCCAGCCGTTTCCCTCTTATTGCCGCTTATTTCCTGTCATCATGCTGACATAATTCTTGACTCCTGCATGTGGATATACGTACACTCGCAGCTTGATCATGGGTCTGTCCGATGTTTCTCCGACGACAACAATGGAACACTATGCACGAAAACTCCTTTAAATCTACCGTCCTGGCGGCGTTGGCCCTGGCGCTTGCGCCCGCCCTCAGCCAGGCGTACGAAGCCGGTGTTGAGAGCGATAACGCGCCAGTCGCCGCCGCCGCACCCGCCCTGATCCCGATGACCGCCCAGGTCACGGCGAAACTCCCCACCCTCGACAACCGCCTGCAAAAGACCGACCGCCTGCTGAAAAACCTCAGCGAGAACTCCGATCCGCTGCGCGAAGCCGACGTCTGGGGCCGCATCCGCAGCGGTTATGCGATTCCCGACATTAACAACCAGCTGGTGGCCAACCACGTCAACTGGTACGCCACCCGCCCCGACTACATCGCCCGCACCACGGCGCGCGCCTCGCGCTACATCTTCCACGTGGTGCAGGAACTGGAAAAGCGCGGCATGCCGACGGAACTGGCCTTGCTGCCGTTCATCGAGTCCGCCTTCAACCCGCAAGCGTTCTCCAGCGCCAATGCGGCCGGCATGTGGCAATTCGTGCCCGCCACCGGGCGCGACTTCAATCTCAAGCAAAACATGTTCAAGGACGAGCGCCGCGGCGTGCTGGCCTCGACCGATGCGGCCCTGACCTACCTGCAGCGCCTGTATGACATGTTTGGCGACTGGCAACTGGCCCTGGCCGCCTACAACTGGGGCGAAGGCTCGGTGCAGCGCGCCATCAAGAAAAACCAGGCGCTGGGCAAGCCGACCGACTTCGAAAGCCTGGCCGACCTGATGCCGGCCGAAACGCGCAACTACGTGCCGAAACTGCAAGCGGTGAAAAACATCATCGCCAATCCGGCCCAGTTCGGCCTGACCCTGCCCGTGGTCGACAACCAGCCGTATTTCACGGCCATCGACAAGACCAGCGACATCGACATCACCGTCGCCGCCCAGCTGGCCGAGCTGTCGATGGATGAATTCAAGGCCCTGAATCCGCAATTTAACCGCCCCGTCATCATCGGCGGCGAAAAGACCAAGATTCTGTTGCCACAGGAAAACGCCGCCAAGTTCACCACCAATCTGGCGCAATGGGGCCATGCCTTGTCGAGCTGGACCACGCACAAGATCACCAACGCGCGCGAGCGCATCGAAACCCTGGCGTCGAAATTCGGCACCACGGCCGACGTGCTGCGCCAGGCCAACAACATTCCCCAGCGCACGCGTTTGCGCGCCGGCTCCACCATCCTCGTGCCGAAAACCTCGGCCACGATGAACAAGGACATCACCCAGGAAATTGCCGACAGCGCCACCATGCTGCTGGAAGCGGACCGTCCGGAACGGGTCGCCAAGGCCGTGCGCCGCGCCACCAAGGGCGGCAAGGTGCAGGCCGCACCCATTTCGCTGGTCAAACCACGCATCCAGCGCGGCGGCGGCAATAGCCGGGCAAAGGCCCGCCACTGAGGACGCCTGAGTCAGGCGTTGCAGCCAATCAGCATCTGACCCCACCGGCCGCCACAGCTTTGCTGTCGCGGCCGCTTGTACATCCGCCCCACCCACCCAGACAGGAGTCGTCATGGCTTTCTTGCAAGGCAAAAAAATCCTCATCACGGGCTTGCTGTCGAACCGTTCCATCGCCTATGGCATCGCCAAGGCTTGCCACCGCGAAGGCGCCACCCTCGCCTTCACCTATGTGGGCGAGCGCTTCAAGGAGCGCATCACGGAATTTGCGGCGGAATTCGGCAGCGAACTGGTGTTTGACTGCGACGTCTCCAGCGATGAACAGATCAGCGCCGTCTTCAGCGACCTGGCGCGCCACTGGGAACACCTCGACGGCCTCGTGCACGCCATCGGCTTCGCGCCACGCGAGGCGATCGCCGGCGACTTCCTCGACGGCCTGTCGCGCGACAGCTTCCGCATCGCGCACGACATTTCCGCCTACAGTTTTCCCGCCATGGCCAAGGCCGCCCTGCCCCTGCTGCATCCGGGCGCCTGCGTGTTGACCCTGACCTACCTGGGCGCCATGCGTGCCGTGCCCTACTACAACACCATGGGCCTGGCCAAGGCCTCGCTGGAAGCGTCCGTGCGCTACCTGGCCGAATCGCTGGGTCCGCGCGGCATCCGCGCCAACGGCATTTCCGCCGGCCCCATCAAGACACTGGCCGCGTCCGGCATCAAGGACTTCAGCAAACTCCTGGGTTTTGTCGCCGAGCACGCCCCGCTGCGGCGCAACGTCACCATCGACGAGGTGGGCAACACGGCCGCCTTCCTGCTGTCCGACTTGGCCTCGGGCATCACGGGCGAGATCACCTACGTCGATGGCGGCTTTTCGCAAGTGATGGCCGTCAATCCGGAAGTAGAGTAATGCGGTGACGGCCGAAATTCCTTGGAGGCATCGCATGGCACACTCCCCGCCCCCGAAGAAGGAGATCGAAGCGGCGCTGCGCCACGCGGAAAACCAGGGCTGGCGCGTGGAAGTGGGTGGCAGCCATGCCTGGGGCAAGATCTGCTGCCCGTACAACGATGCCAACTGCCGTTGCGGCGAATTCTGCATCGCCTGCATCTGGAGCACGCCGAAAAATCCCGGCAACCATGCGCGGGCGATCCGGCGGGTGGTCGACAATTGCACTTTCAATAGGCTGATGCGCGACTGCATGCAACGCAAATCCAAAGGGTAGCCATCATGGATTACATCTTCACTCTCAAATACCGCCTGCCCGACAACGAAACCGACTTCGATGCGCTGGCTGAGCGCTTGGGCGGCGGCGGTTGCGACGATGCCCTGGCCGGCATCGGGCAAGCGGGCCGCCTGGCACTGGAATTCACGCGCGAGGCCAGCAATGCCAGCGAAGCGCTGCTGAGCGCCATGGCCGATGTGAAAGCCGTCGTGCCCGGGGCCGTGCTGGCCGAGGCCGCCCCCGACTTCGTGGGACTGACCGACGTGGCACAAGTGCTGGGCTTGTCTCGCCAAAACCTGCACAAGCTGATGAACAAACACCGCCACAGCTTCCCCGCGCCCGTGCATGAGGGCAGCGCCACCATCTGGCACCTGGCCGACGTGCTGGCTTGGCTGCAGGCCAAGGGGACTTATCAGCTGGAACGCAGCCTGGTTGACGTGGCGCAAGCGGCCCGGCAAATCAACCTGGCCAGGGATATGCAACAGGCGCCGCCGCTGCCCGCCGACATCGTGGCTATGCTCCATTAAACGGAAGAAAACTACGTATTCCTACTGATTTCACATAGGAAACATGAGCAAAACGTGCTAGGACTGTCGTTTCTTCCCATTTAGGCCGTGCAAAACGGCATCAAATACGGTATAGTGTCGTTGTGCGCTGCAATATGTTCCCTTGAAGCGATGGCAACACCGCAGTCACCGCACTACAAACTTAGCAGCTTCGCAAGCCTTGGCGCATCCACAGGATGCCGCTTATAAAGCCCTCCCGCCTTGTGTGTCGCACCTGACACCGTCCCGGCGCAAAGCTTTTGTGCCGAAATTTCTTTCTAGTTGAGTCATTTCGTTTTGGTTGGCGTTGCTATTTTGCGTTCTGCTTTTTGCAAGAACGCTGATTTTTACGAAAGAAAAGAATGACATTTGAATCCTTAGGCCTGCATCCGTCCATCCTCGCCGCTCTGACCGAATCGGGCTACACCGCGCCAACCGCGGTACAGTCGCAAGCGATTCCCGCCGCGATCGAAGGCCGTGACCTGCTGGTCTCGTCGCAGACCGGTTCGGGCAAGACGGCAGCGTTCATGCTGCCATCGCTGCACAAACTGGCCAGCGCCGAACATAGCGCCGCCGGCAAGACGCCAAACCAGGAAATGCAAGCATCGCGCGCCCGCGGCGAGCGTCCACGCTTCAAGGCTGCCCAGCCAAAAATGCTGGTGCTGACGCCAACGCGCGAACTGGCCCTGCAAGTGACCACCAACACCGACAAGTACAGCACCGGCATCCGCCGCATCAAGGCCGTGTCGATCCTGGGCGGCATGCCTTACCCGAAACAGATGCAATTGCTGGCCAAGAATCCGGAGATCCTGGTCGCCACCCCAGGCCGTTTGATCGACCACATGGACTCGGGCAAGATCGACTTCTCGCAACTGGAAATCCTGGTGCTGGACGAAGCCGACCGCATGCTGGACATGGGTTTCATCGACGACATCGAAAAAATCGTCGAAGCGACGCCGGAAGGCCGTCAAACCATGCTGTTCTCGGCAACGCTCGATGGCGTGGTCGGCAACATGGCGCGCCGCATCACGAAAAACCCGCTGGTCATCCAGGTGGCAAGCTCGAGCAACAAGCATGAAAACATCACCCAGCGCGTGCACTTCGTCGACGATCTGTCGCACAAGAATCGCCTGCTGGACCACCTGCTGCGCGACGAATCGCTGGACCAGGCTGTTGTGTTCACCGCCACCAAGCGTGACGCCGACACCATCGCCGACCGTCTGAACATCGCCGGTTTCTCGGCTGCCGCCTTGCACGGCGACATGCACCAGGGCGCGCGCAACCGCACCCTGGACGGCATGCGCCGCGGCCAGGTCAAAGTGCTGGTTGCCACCGACGTTGCCGCCCGCGGTATCGACGTGCCAACGATCACCCACGTGTTCAACTACGATCTGCCGAAGTTCCCGGAAGACTACGTCCACCGCATCGGCCGTACCGGCCGCGCTGGCCGCAATGGCCTGGCCATCTCGCTGGTGAACCACGCTGAAGGCATGAACGTCAAGCGCATCGAACGCTTCACCAAGCAATTGATCCCGGTCAATGTCATCGAAGGTTTCGAGCCGAAGAAAACGGCATCGGCACCACGTTCGAGCGCCCGTCCAGGCGGCTGGAAACCAGGCGACAACCGTGGCGGCGCGAAGCCAGGCCAACGCACGTTCAGCAAGCCGGGCGCACCACGCAAGGACGGCGCACCGAGCACCGGCGGCGGCTACAAGGGTTCCAACCCGCGCAGCACCGACGGCGCACGCCGCAGCTACGGCGACCGTTAATCACGACGCCATGCCGCCGCCAGGCGGCAGGCAATAAAAAAAACGGCCACCAGATCGCTCTGGTGGCCGTTTTTTATTGCCCGGCGCATTTACTTCTTCGACACCTTCTGGCGCGACAGCTTGCGCAGCTTGGCTTGCTCGAAGCGCGCGTGCTGCTCCGGCGTCTCCAGCACCAGCGGCGGCACGGCCACCGGCTTGCGGTTCGCATCCACGGCCACCATCGTGAAGTAGCAGCTGTTGGCATGGCGCACCAGACGCTGCTGGATATTTTCCGTCACCACGCGGATGCCTACTTCCATCGACGTCGTGCCCGTGTAATTGATCGAGGCGAGAAACGTCACCAGCTCGCCCACGTGGATAGGCTGCAAGAACATCACCTGGTCCACCGACAGGGTCACCACATAGCTGCCCGAATAACGGCTGGCACAGGCATAGGCGACGCTGTCGAGGTATTTCAGGATCGTGCCACCGTGCACGTTACCGGAAAAATTGGCCATATCGGGCGTCATCAAGACCGTCATCGTCAGTTCGTGGGCCGACCAGTTCATCGCGCTGTCCAAAGTGTTCTCCAAGGGGAAATTAAAAGTGAGGAAGGATGTGAAAACCGGCCCCAGGGGCCGGTGGCTGGGACAGCTTGTTACAGTCCCAGGGTATCGATGTCGGCCAGCGAGTCGCGGCCCTTGTCGGAAATGTCGTGGCCCTCGCCGTCGGCGCGCGCCACGATGTGGGCTTTCTTGCCCAGGAAGTAAGCCACGTCCGCATCCAGCTTGGTCAGCGGATCGGCGGCGACGGCGCGCAGCCCCATGATGCAGCGGCGCAGGAACAGCAGCTGCTGTGCTTTCTCGGTGATGGACAGACGGCCATCGCGGGCATAGCTGAGCAGCTTCAGGCCGGACAGGCGCTTGGCATTGCGGGCAACGCAAGCGCTGGGGCGCTCGGTCTTGATGCCGCGTGCAACTTGCTCCAGCGCGTCATATTCATCGGTTGTTAATTTCTCGTTCTTCATTACTTTTCCATAAAAGGCCAGGTGTTCGGCCCCCATGGTACGCGCCCCGCTGCGCATCGGCAACAGGCAACGTCAATCTAGCGCCGCCCGCCATGCGGCCAGGCGGCGGAAAGACGGGCGTGATGACCGCTATTTGTAGCTGCGCAGCAGCAGCCATGCCAGGCCGCAACCAGCCACGGCGCCGGCCAAGGCCAGCGCCACGAGGTTTTTGCTGGTGATCACAGGGCGCCGGCCCAGGTAAATTTTGTTATGCAAGGAATTGCCCATGATGGTCTCCTGTACAAGAATTTTTATGATGTCTCATTATAAGAACAGAACCGTGACGGCCGCATGACACTCGACAGTTAGCGCTTGATTTGTATCCACTCGGCAACATTTATTGGCGTTTTTGTTGTTTAAATGGCGCGGCGCTGGCGGCCATCGCGCAGTCCATTTCCGATTGGAAATAGCCATGGCGCGCATCTCCCCGCCCCCGCCATGACGGGCGTGTCCTGCCGTGGGCCGCGCACGACTCGCCGCGCAGTACGCCCCCGTCGACGCCCCCGTCAATGCATTTTCACGGGCGGTGGTGGCGGCATAGGCTCCTCGACCGGCACGGGCTCGATGTGCGGCGGCTGCTCTGGCGGCGGCGTGAGGGGATCGCCTTCCGGCGGTGGCGGCATATCGGGTTCGGGCGTGCTGTGCGCACGCCGCGGGGCATGACGGGATTGTGCTTGCATGATGGCCTCCTTTGTCCCACTGTAGCCGATGCGGCCAAATCCCGGCGCCCGCCAGTGGCAGGCCAAGGGGAACTAAACAGCGTGGCGCCGCTCCAACTTGGCAGTATCTCCTCCTGCGAGTGCAAGCGATCCCCATGGCGCGCAAGAAAATCCTCTTTATGGCCGAGGCAGTGACCCTGGCCCATGTCGGCCGCCCACTGAGCCTGGCCCAGGGCCTGGACGAGGAAGCATATGAGGTGCATTTTGCCTGCGCCGATGGCTATGATTTCTGCTTCAAGCAGGCCACCTTCCGGCGCTGGCGCATCGACAGTATTTCATCGCTGCAATTCCTGCAGGCGCTGGCCCTTGGCAAACCCGTTTACACGGAAAGCGCCCTGCACGCGTATGTGGAAGACGATTTGCGCCTGCTCGATGCCGTCCGGCCTGATCTCGTGATCGGCGACTTTCGCCTGTCGCTGTCGGTCAGCGCGCGCCTGCAGCGCATTCCCTACCTTACCGTCAGCAATGCCTACTGGAGTCCCTGGGTGCGCCAGCACTACACGGTGCCCAGCCTGCCCCTGACACGCATGCTGCCGATCTGGCTGGCCCATCCCCTGTTCCGCCTGATCCGTCCGCTGGCCTTCGCCTCGCACGCCGTGCCGCTGAACCGCGTGCGCCGTCGCCACGGCCTGCCATCCCTGGGCAGCGACCTGCGGCGCATCTATACGGATGCCGACCGCACCTTGTACGCGGATATTCCACAACTGTTCCCGCCGCACGGCATGCCGTCCACGCACGACTACCTGGGCGCCATCATCTGGGCGCCGCCGCTCGACTTGCCGGACTGGTGGCAGCGCCCGGAACTGAGCAGCGGACGGCCCATCATCTATGTCACCCTGGGCAGTTCCGGCCAGGGGCAGTTGCTGCCGCGCGTGCTGCGCGCGCTGGCGCCCCTGCCCGTCACCGTACTGGCGGCCACGGCCGGCACCATCCGCGTCGACGCCGTGCCGCCGAATGCCCATGTCGCCCCCTTCTTGCCGGGCGACGCGGCCGCCCGGCGCGCCAGCCTGGTGATCTGCAATGGCGGCAGTCCCACCAGCCAGCAGGCGCTGGCGGCAGGCGTGCCCGTCATCGGCATTGCCGGCAACCTCGATCAATTCCTCAACATGCACGGCATCGCCGGCGCCGGCGCCGGCCTGCTGCTACGCGCCGACCGCTTCCAGGAAACCGCCTTGCGCCATGCGGCCACGCGCATGCTCGACGATGGCCAGGCCAGGCTGGCGGCGCGTCAGCTGGCCACGGCCATGCGCGACTATGTGCCTGGGCAACGCCTGTTATCCCATGTGCACGCCTTGCTGGGTTCGTTGCCACGTGACGGCCAGCCTTGACGACGACGTCGGTTTTTCTTACAGCGCGTGCGGGAACACCTGCATTACGTCAACAAAAGCACGCCAAGCCCTTGATTTCAAAAGACCCTCATGCGTTGGCATGGAAGTCGCTTAAGTCTGGTCATGAGCACCTGCCGACAGGACTCAGGCAAAACTTCCAGACTCACTCAACCATGAGGTGAATACAATGAAACTCTCTAAACTGAAACTGCTCCCGGCCGCGGCCGCTCTGGCCATGTTGTGCGCCGCCGGTAGCGCACAGGCGGGCGCCTACGGCTATTCCTACAACAACATCTTCGGCCTGGTCATCGGCGTGCCAACGGGGCAGATCACCGTGGCCAACAGCACCACCATCTCGCGCAGCACGGCCACCCTGAATGGCGTGAGCGTCATCAACGGCGGCGCCGGCTCGCTCGATGCGCCGCGCGCCAACGTCGGCGCCGTCACCAAGGGCGAGAACGACTTCACGCAACAAGGTCCCTCGGGCAACTACTCGCGCGGCGATGCGCAGATCGTCAGCACGCAATTCCCCTCGTTCCCGCCCGGCGCCACCTCCACCCAGGCGGTCAACGTGGCAGAAGCCCACCTCGACGGTCCCGCCGGCACGGCCGATGCCTCGGGTCGCAACGGCTCGACCACGGGCTTCTCCGTCGACTTCATCGTCGGCTCCCCCACGGCAACGCTGAGTTTTGATTTCCTCGCCTCGCCCTTCATGCAGGTCTTCCTGCAAAGCACGGTGGGCGTATTGTCCACGGCGACAGCCAACCTGGTGGTGACCTTTACCATCACCGACGCGACCGGCGCGACCGTCTTCAACTGGACTCCCGATGGCGTGGTCGGCTCCGGCATCTTCGGCGGCACGGAGAACACCGATGACGCCAACCTGAACACCAGCCTGGCAACCAACTTCCTGACGCGCGGCAACCTGTTCACCTATGACCCCACCGGTTGCGGCACGCCCACGGGCACGGGTACCGGCACGGCTTGCGGCGGCAACTTCAGTTCCGTCAGCAATGCCTTGACCGCCGGTAACTACACCCTGACCCTGAACGCGGTGGAAAGCGTAGATTTGGTGAAACAGGCGGCACCGGAACCGGGGACCTTGGCCCTGCTGGGCGTGGGTCTGGCTGGCTTGGGCTACGCCAGCCGCCGCAAAGCGCGTGCCTGAGTCATTACCGGGGGCGTTCACAGGCGAGGGAAATCTCCTCGCCTTTTTTTATGCGGCAAGCCTGTCGGTTTTCCTTACAACGCAGCCGACCAGGAGATGAGGATACTCATGACTACACTTACTTGCACCCGACTGCCAATGACCCTGCTGGCCTTGCTGTTGCTGGGTGGCAGCGGCACTGCCAGCGCCGCCGCGTACGGCTATTCATACACCAGCGTCTTTGGCCTGGTGATCAGCAATCCCACCGGCTCCGTCACCCTGCTGAGCAACATCGACCTGTCGCGCACCACCGCCACCCTCAACGGCAGCGGCGTCATCCATGGCGGCAGCAACCAGATTGACGCTGCGCAAGCGACGCGCGGCGCCGTCAGCAAGGGACAGAATGACTTTACGCAGCAAGGCATGGGCAATGCCTCGTACGCGCGCGCCGATGCGCAGATCATCAGTTCGCAGATCCCCCCGTTCCCGCCTGGCTCGACCAGCACGCACACGGTGAATGTGGCGGAAACCTACCTGGCGGGCGGCGGCAGCGCCGACGCCTCGGGCCGCAACGGTTCCACCACGGCCATGGCCGTCAATTTCGTCGTCGGCGAGCCGGGCGCGACCCTTGGCTTCGACTTCCGGGCCCTGCCCTTCATGCAACTGTATCTCGATGCCCAGGCTGGCACGGGCTCGGCGGCCAGCACCAGCCTGGCGCTCACCTTCAGCATCATCGATGAAAACGGCCAGATCGTCTTCAACTGGGCGCCCGACGGCATCATTGGTTCGGGCATCATGGGAGGCATCGAGGCGAGCGATGGCGCCAACCTGAACACGGGCTACGCGCAAACGCCGTTGACCAGCGGCAACATGCTCACGTACGACCCCAGCGGCTGCGGCTCCCCCACGGGCACAGGCACCGGCACCGATTGCGGCGCGGAGTTCAGCGCCATCACCAACAATCTTGTGGCAGGCAGCTACACGCTCGTGTTGAACATGCTCAACAGTTCTGAACTGCTTTACGTGCCGACGGATACCTCGATCCCGCTGCCGGGCACCTTGCCGCTGCTGGCGGCCGGCCTGGCCGCCCTGGCCGTCCTGAGGAGCCGACGCCACCGATACCGTTGACGCCGCCTCACTGCACAGTGACAGGCGCGACGAGCAAGTCTGCCAGCGGCCGGCGCAAGGAGCGCGCGCTGGCCGCCGGGCCGGCGCCGATGCGGCCAAGGAACACGGCCCGGTCAAACGCCGCCGCGCCCAGCACGGCCTGGCATTGCACGGCCAGTTCCTGCGCCATTTCCTGCATGCCATCGGTACGCGAGAAGGTGCGCCGTTCGCGCACGTAGCGGGCAAAGATCAGCGGCGTCAGTTCCGGCTGCAATTGCAGCCCCAGCTGCGTGGCCGTCAGCCAGAAGCGCTGCATGGCGCGGCCGGCCGCCACGTAATCGTCGATGTGACGGGGCGGCGCCTCGGCCAGCAAGGCGAAATGCGCGCCGCAGGACAGGCCGGGCAGCAAGTCCATCTGCAGGCGCGGCGCCAGCGTGCCCGCCAGCCAGGTATTGAAGAAATCCACGCGGCGCCAGCTTTGCATGATCCAGCGCATCAGGCGCGCCGTCATCGGGTCCACGCCCAGCGCCTGATCCGGGATGCGGTCGGCGCTGAAGCGCGCGCCCCACTCGATCACGTCGCGGTGCACCTTGTGCGCTTCGGGCATGGTCAGGCGCAGCTTCGCGTTGTCGAACATCAGGCGCGCGCAGGCCAGGCGCGCGCGCGCGCCTTCGAACCACTGCACGCCGTAACCGGGCGGCAAGCTGGCCGCCAGCGCCGCCTTTTCGCTGGCGCGCAGGCTGCGCGTGCTGAGCCGGCGCCGCTGCACGCTGCGCTGCGGCAAGAAGACCGCCAGCGAATCGGGCAGCATGCCGGGGCTGTCGACCAGGTGCACGTCGAACGTGGGCAGGGTGTCGGGCATGGACAGGCGCCGGCGCGCCTCCATGCGCAAGCCGTGACAGCTGGCCGCCAGCGCGATGCTTTCCAGCAAGGCGCCCAACGACAGCTGACTGGGATGGCCGTCCAGGTCGTACACGCAATGGCTGCGCGTATCGAAGCCATGCACGACGACATGGCGCTGGTCGACGACTTCAAAGCGCCACGGCTGCGTATTGTCGCCGCTGGGCGCCCAGCGCGCCTGCTCGAGAATGTTTTCCAATACGGGATCGTGCAACAGTGCTTGCGCCATTTATGCCCCCTGCGCCGCGCGGCGCCGCTTGATGATGGCCATCGTCAGGCGCTGCAGCGGATGACGATGGCCGCCGGGACGCCAGGTATGCACGAGCTTGTTACGGTAGGCGTCGAAATGCATGCCGTGCGGCGCCGCCAGCACCTTGCCGCGTTTTAACAAGATCTTCAAGGCTTCCGTGGCGGCCGCGCCCGCGCACAGCTGACAGCCCATGATGGTCGACGGCCCGCGCCGCTCCTTCAGGTTGATGGCGGACGGATCGACCAGGTAGCCGGCATGCAGTCCGGCCGGCGCCAGCCCGACGAGAAAACGCAGGGCTTTTTCTGCCTCGGGCAAGTCGCCCCAGCCAAAATACGCTTCGAACGTCATGCCGCCCGGCAGAAAGCTGAGCACGGCCGTACCCATGCCCAGCGGCGCGGCCGTGATGGCGGGGATGCCCAGGCGCGCGCAGGTGGCGAAGGTGGCCTGGCGCGCGGGAAAGGCGAAGAAATCCAGACCGTCCACGTACAGGTCGACGCCGGCAAAGAACTCGGCCAGGTTGCTGTCGTGTATGCCGTCAGTAAATTGTTTAATCTCAAGTTCGGGATTGATATCACGCGCCATCTGCGCCAACACCGCCACCTTGGGCTGGCCCAGGGTGGACACCATGGCGCCGGCCTGGCGGTTGAAGTTGGCGATATCGAAGGTGTCGAAATCGGCGATGTGAAAAGCGCCGATGCCCAGCCGCGCCAGGGTCAGCAAGTGCACGCCGCCCACGCCGCCCATGCCGGCGATGGCCACGCGCTTGCCGCGCAGGCTATCCTGCTCCGCCTGCGTGACCCAGCCCAGGTTACGGGCAAATGCCGCGTGATAGGAAAAACCGTCTGTCATGCTCACCTCTTCCGTGCGTCCATGGCGGACGAAGAAGGTTGGACAGGTGAGCGGTGGCTAAGTTCCCGCCCTGACAGAAAACAGCTGGCTAGCGCGTCAGGCGGCGCGGCGCGGCCGGTGCCGTGCGCGTCACGCCCGCCGCTGCGCCCACCTTGAACACGCTGACGATCTGCGCCAGCCCGGCCGCCTGTTCGTTCATGGCTTGCGCCGCCGCCGAAGCCTGCTCGACGAGGGCCGAGTTTTGCTGCGTCATGTTGTCCATCTCGACGATGGCCTGGTTGATCTGCTCGATGCCGGCGCTCTGCTCGGCGCTGGCCGAGGAAATCTCGGCCACGATATCGGTCACATGCTGCACGCTGGAGACGACCTTTTCCATCGTCTCGCCCGCCAGCGCCACCAGTTTCTCGCCGGCGCCCACTTGCTCGGCGGAACTGTCGATCAATTGCTTGATCTCTTTCGCGGCGGCGGCCGAGCGCTGCGCCAGGTTGCGCACTTCGGACGCCACCACGGCGAAGCCGCGGCCCTGCTCGCCCGCGCGCGCCGCTTCCACGGCCGCGTTCAAGGCCAGGATATTCGTCTGGAAAGCGATGCCGTCGATGACGGCGATGATGTCGCCGATCTTTTTCGACGAGGCATTGATGGCGCCCATGGTGTCGACCACCTGGCCCACCACGCCGCCCGCCTGCGTCGCCACTTGCGAAGCGGAAATAGCCAGCTGGTTGGCCTGGCGCGCATTGTCCGCATTCTGGCGCACGGTCGAGGTCATCTCTTCCATGGTCGAGGCCGTCTCTTCCAGCGATCCCGCCTGCTGTTCCGTGCGCGCCGACAGATCATGGTTGCCGGAGGCGATCTCGCCCGACGCCGTGGAAATGGATTCCGCGTCGTTGCGCACCTGGCTCACCAGATGGGCCAGGTTATCGCGCATGGCCTTGATCGCCATCAGCAAACTGGACGTATCGCCGGGGCGGGTGTCGATGTGCGTGGTCAGGTCGCCTTTGGCGATCTGCGCCACGATGGCCGCTGCATAGTCGGGTTCGCCACCGAGCTGGCCCAGGATGCGCCGCAGCATCAAGGCCGCCAGGCCGCCCACCACCAGCATCAGCGCGCCGCCGATGGCCAGCAGCACGCCCGCCTGGGCCCAGAACTTGTGGTTGATGTCATCGATGTAGGTGCCCGTGCCGATCAGCCAGTCCCACGGCGCAAATTTCACCACCGCATACATCTTCGCCACAGGGTCCGCCACGCCGGGACGCGTGCCATCCGCCTGCACCAGGCCGATGCGGCTGGTGGCCAGGGCCGCGCGGTAGCGGTCACCCGACTGCTTCATGTTCTTTTGCGGCGTGCCGATGCGCGAGGCATTCGGATGCACATAGAGCAAGTCGGTGCTGAAATCGCGCACGAAATAATACATCTCGTCCTTGACGAAGCTGCCGATGGCCAGCTTGGCCTGCTGCTGGGCTTGCTCACGCGTGAGCTTGCCCGACTGTTCCAGCGCATACGCCTTTTCCACCGAGGCATTGGCCAATTCCACCAGCACCGTCAATTGCTCGACCCTTTCCGCCATCATGGTCTGGCGCAAGGAATACAGGGAAAAGGAAGCGATGAGGACGATGCCCAGCAAGGTGCTGAAACACAATAAAAGAATGCGCGAACGGAGAGTCATGGGTGCCTGGCTAGAAAATAAAGCGTGGAATTATAAACAATTTCCATAAGGAAATCTTTTCAGAAAAGCAAAGCGGGCGGCGCTACCAGGCTGATGCCCGGCAGGCACCGCCCGCTTTGTTGTTGCTCGCTCGTTACTGGAGCTTCACGCCAAGGCTTCCTTGGCCGCCTCTTCCGGCGTCAAGCCGTCGTAGAACTGGTCGGTGAACCACTCGACCTGCTCTTCGATATGCTCCTGGGCCTGCGCCACGGTGGCGCCACCGACCACGAGGAAACCCTCGACCTCGATACACCAGTTGATCAATTCCAGGGTTTCCGGATCGAGTTCTTCTTTCTTGGCCATCGTATTTCCTTGCTTGTTAAATTGCGTTATCACATCAATAGCGCCAGTTTAACAGCTTCGCCACCTTGCCGCCCCTGCAGTTCAACAACGATGATTACTTTACTGCAACGTTTTTACGTTCCGGATACAGCACCACCTGCACGTAATTGTGCATGTCCAGGTAGCGCTGGGCCGCCAGTTTGACGGCTTGCGGCGTGATGGCGCGCACGCGCTGCTCGTAGCGCAGGATGTGCGCGGGATCGCGCCCCTGGGTCACCGACCCCATCAGCTGGTTCATCCAGTAGTTATTTTCCCGCAAGGATTTCTGCTGGCGCGTGATCCAGTTCAGCTTGACCTTTTCCAGGTCGGCCGCGGATGGCCCGTCCGTCTTCATCCTGTTGATTTCGGCAAAGGCGGCGGCGATGACCTTGTCCACGTTTTCCGGTCCCGTCGGCAAGTTCAGCGCCACCGAATAATGGCCGTACGGGTGCTGGCCCATCGAGGTTTCAAAGCCGCCGCCATAGATCATGCTCATCTTTTCGCGCAGCACTTCGATGACTTTCAGGTTCAGCACTTCGCCCAGCGCCTGCAGGGTCAGCTTTTGCTCGTCCGAGTACGCCACGTCGCCATTGAAGGTGATGGAAATCGTGCTTTTGGGCTCGCTGCCCATGTAGACATCCTTCTTCACCACGCCCGTCACCGGGCGCATGCCCACGTCGCGGTAGGCGTGCGCCACCTCGGCCACGGGCAAGGTGCCCAGGTAGCTGGCGATCAGCGGCTTGATCTTGTCGAGCTCGAAGCTGCCCGCGAAGATGAAGGTCATGTCGCGCGCGCTGGAAAAGCGCTGGCGGAAGATGTCCAGCGAGCGGTCCAGGCCCACCTTGTCGAAGTCAGCCACGCGCGGCACGCCGTCGACGCGCGGGTTGTCGCCATACATGGCGTGCTGGATGGCGTCGTAGAACACGGCTTCCGGCTGCGCCATGCTGTTTTTCGCCAGGTCCTGCTGCTTGCCGATGAAGGATTGATACAGGCCCGCATCCTTGCGCACGTCGTGGAAATACAAGTACACGAGTTGCAGCATGGCTTCCACGTCGGCGCTGCTGGCCGAGCCGCCAAAGCCTTCGCTCAGTTCGCCCAGCGAGGCGCCCACGTTGACCGTCTTGCCGGCCAACACTTTTTGCAAGTCCAGCGGCGCCAGGTCTTTCAAGCCCATGCTACCGACCACGGCGCTGGCATAGCGGGCGTTGTAGATGTCGGCGTCGCCGAACAGCGACTGGCCGCCGAAGCGCGTCGAGCCCATCAGCACCTGGTCATTCTTGAAGTCCGTGGGTTTGAGCAGCACGCGCACGCCATTGCCCAGGGTCAGCTCCGTCACGCCGATGGCGCTGTTCAGCTTTTCCGAAACGATGCTGCCGCCGGCCGGCGGGCCCTCCATCAGCTTGCTGGCGAGGACTTTTTCCGTGCGTGGCTCGACCTTCTGCCGCTCCGCTTGCGCCACGGCATCGAGCAATTGCTGCTGCGTCGGCACGCTGGCGCCCGCTTTCGGCTCGGCGCCCATGAAGACCACCAGTTTCTTTTGCTGGTCGGGAATCACCTTGGCCACCGTCTCGTTGACTTCCTGCAGCGTTACCTGCGGCAAGAGTTCCTGCGCGTACAGCAATTCATTGGCGATGCCGGGGACGGCTTCCTGCTCCAGGAAGTTGCGCGAATACTCGGCCACGAAACCGGCCGAATCGGACTTGTCGCGCTCGCTGTACGCGCGCTCGTAATTGCGCAGCATGTTCTTGCGCGCGCGGTCCAGCTCATCCTGGCTGAAACCGAAGCGGCGCGCCCGCTCATCTTCTTGCACCAGCGCATCGACGGCCGGCTGCACGCCGCCCTTGCCCAGCAAGGCATACGCGCTGAACGATTCATAGCCGCGCACCAGCTTGCCCATGCTGCTGCCGCCCTGGATGAAAGGCGGGTTGGCCTGCTGCGTCAATTCCTGCATGCGCGCGCTGAGCATTTGCCCATACAGGTTTTCGATCATCTGGCGGCGGTAGTCGGCAATGGTGACGGGCTCCTGCGCGGCGCGGATCGGGTAGCGGATGAAGACCGTGTCGTCCGGCGCTTCCTTGTCCGTGATCACCAGCGCTTCCGTTTGCGAACGCTGCGGCACTTCCGCATACAGGCGCGGCCGCGGCTTCGCGGGGTTCTTCAGCTTGCCGAAATGCTGGCGGATCAGCTTTTCAGCCTGGCTCGGCTCCACGTCGCCCACCACCACCACGGCCATCAGGTCGGGACGGTACCAATCCTTGTAGAAACGCTTGATGGCTTCCAGCTTGAAGGTTTTCAGTACGGATTCCTTGCCGATCGGCATGCGCTCCGCATAGCGCGAACCGTTCAGCAGCTTCGGATACAGGACCTTGTTCATGCGGTCGCTGGCGCCCTTGCCCAGGCGCGCCTCTTCCAGCACGATGCCGCGCTCGCTGTTGATGTCGGCCGGATTGAATTTCAAGCCATGCGCCCAGTCTTCCAGCACGAGAAAACCCTTTTCCAGGTTTTCCTTCTTGTTCGTGGGAATCGGCAGCACGTAGACGGTTTCATCGAAACTCGTGTAGGCGTTCAAGTCGGCGCCGAACTTCACGCCGATCGATTGCAAGTAGGAAATCAGCTCATTGCGCTTGAAATGCGTGGAGCCATTGAAGGCCATGTGTTCCGTGAAGTGCGCCAGGCCTTGCTGGTCGTCATCTTCCAGGATGGAACCGGCCTTCACCACCAGGCGCAATTCCACTTTCTGCGCGGGACGGGCATTTTTCTTGATGTAGTAGGTCAGGCCGTTCGGCAGTTTTCCTACGGTCACTTCTGGCGCCAGCGGCAGGGGATCGCTCAAACGGATTTCCGCCTGTGCCAGGCAGGCGCACGCCAGCAGGACGGCGCCCGAGATCAGGCGTAATTTACTCAGCTTCATGTATTCTCAACGGTAAGATTCAGTAGGCGTACCTTACACTGAAATCGTGTTTCCGCCATTAAAAACAGCTTAGGAAAAACAGCTTTTCCCAGGCAACTTTGCCGAACGGCAAACTCAACAGTACCCAGCCAGCTTTTGTCGGTTGTGCTAAAGTATTGCCGCCGGTCATGTGGACCGGCACAACAACGTCTTCGGGGCGGGGTGCGATTCCCCACCGGCGGTAAGACCGGCAACGGTCAAGCCCGCGAGCGCTTGTCAGGTTTCGCCTGATGAGGTCAGCAGATCTGGTGCGACTCCAGAGCCGACGGTATAGTCCGGATGAAAGAAGATGTGCAGTAGTGTGATGTCCCATCGCCACGGCGATGCGGCCAGTTGCGTCTATTCGCTTGCCCTGCAGCGTTTTTCGCCTATGCGAGGAGCGTTACACCATGTTAGTCAACAGTTATACCCTGCTTTCCAACGACCTGGAAGGTCGCATCCAATCCGCCCTGGCCGCCATGCGCGCCGGCATTCCCGTCATCCTGCTCGACGATTTCGACCGTGAAAACGAGGCCGACCTGATCCTGTCCGCCGAAAAATTGACGAACGAAACCATGGCTTTGCTGATCCGCGAATGCAGCGGCATCGTCTGCCTGTGCCTGCCGACGGACGTCGTCAGCGCGCTGGAACTGCCGCCCATGTCGTCCGACAATGGCAGCCGCTACGGCACGCCGTTCACCGTCTCCATCGAGGCGCGCGACGGCGTCACGACGGGCGTGTCGGCCGCCGACAGGGTCACCACCATCCGCGCCGCCATCGCACCGGACGCCAAGCCGGCCGACCTGGTGCGCCCCGGCCACGTGTTCCCCCTGCGCGCCGCGCCCGGCGGCGTGCTCGAGCGACGTGGCCACACGGAAGGCTCCGTCGACCTGTCGCGCATGGCGGGCCTGAATCCGGCCGCCGTGCTGTGCGAACTGATGAACCCGGACGGCACCATGATGCGCGGCGACGCTATCGAGCGCTTCGCCGAGCTGCACGGCATGCCCATTCTGACCATCGAAGAACTGGTGGAATGGCGCAGCACGCGCGAACAGTAAAGCATCAGGCGGCCACGGCCTTCGGCAGATGCACATGCCGATAGACGAGGCCCGCCGCCAGGCCATACGCGACGGCGATCGTCGCGTAGGCCAGCGGCAGGCGCAGCGACCAGTCCGGCACCATGTGCAGGATGCTGCCGATCAACGCCACGCCCACCAGGGCGCCAATTTGCCGGTTCGCATTCAGGGCCGCCGCCGCGCTGTTCGCATGCTGCTTGCCGGCCACCCGCATCACGGTGGCCGTCATGGCGGGAATGGCGATGCCGATGGCCACGTTCATGATGGCCGTGCCCAGCGCCAGCAAACCATATGGCGTACCCGGGCGCAAGCCCATCAGCAGCAAGGCCATCACGGCGCCCGCCAGCAAGCCGGCCAGCATGGGCCGGCGCGTGCCATGGCGCGCCGCGATACCGCCCGCCAGGAAATTTCCCACCGTATAGGCCGCCATCATGGGCAGCAGGCGCAAGCCCGACTGCAAGGCATCGGCGCCGCCCGACTGCTGCAGGAATAGGCTCAACAGGAACAGCTGGCCGAAGACGCAGAAATTGATCAGGAAACCCACGCCGTTGGCCGCGCCAAAGCTGCTGCTGTGAAACAGCGCGCGCGGCAACAACGGATGACTGCCGCTGCGCTCGCGCCGCAGCAATTGCCAGGCCGACAACAGCGTCAAGGCCCCCGCCGCCAGCACGCCAGGCGACAGCCAGCCCAGCACGGGGCCTTCGATCAAGGTAAAACTCAGGCCCGCCAGCGCCGCCACGCCCAGCGCATGGCTGAACAGCGATAGCGCGCGCGGCTGACGCGCCGGCGCGGCCAGCAGCAGCTGCGCCATGACGATGGCCAGCACGCCCAGCGGCACGTTCACCCAAAACACACTGCGCCAGCCGAACTGGTGCACGAGGATGCCGCCGATCAAGGGACCGGACGCGCCCGCCACGCCCACCAGCGCCGACCAGGCGCCCAGCATGCGCGTGCGCTCGCGCTCGTCGTCAAAGCTGTGCGTGAGCAGGCTGAGCGAGCTGGGCATGAACAGGGCCGCGCCCGCGCCCTGCAGCAGGCGCGCCGCCGTCAGGAAATGCCCGTCGGGCGCGGCGCCGCACAATATCGAACCGAGGAGGAAGACGCCCAGGCCGCCCTGGTACACGGCTTTCGGGCCGTAGCGGTCGGCCAGCGCGCCGCCGGCCAGCAGCAGCGCGGCAAACGTCAGGGTGTAGCCGTCGACCACCCAGACCAGGCCCGTCAGCGGGATGGCCAAGTCCAGCGCGATATCGGACAGGGCCACGTTGACGGCCGTGACGTCGAGCATGGCCATGACGAAGCCGAAGGCCAGGGTCAGCAGGATCAAGCCGCTGGCGCGGCGGGGAGCGGTGGGAAGCATGATTTTTCCTTGCAAAGGCAGCGGGGCAGCCATTATGCGAGCGTTGCATGATGCGGTAAACAGGCATAAAATCGGCACACCGATGCAAAAATGCATCAACAAAAAGAGGACGGGAGCATGGACTGGGATAACGCGCGCATCTTTCTCGCCATCGGCCGGGCCGGCACCCTGCGCGGCGCGGCGGCCCTGCTGCGCATCGACCAGGCCACCTGCGGGCGCCGCCTGGCCACCCTGGAGGCGTCGCTGGGCGCCACCCTGTTCCTGCGCACGCCATCGGGCTACGTGCCCACGCCGGCCGGCGAGCTGGCGCTCACGGCGGCCGAATCGATGGAACGGGCGGCCGATAAATTGCAGCGCGAAATGCAGGGCGTCGACAACCGTTTAAGCGGCCTGGTGCGCGTGGCCACCACCGACACCATGGCCAGCCATTTCGTCATCCGCGCCATGCAGCGGCTGCATGCGGCCCACCCCGACATCCGCATCGTACTCAACGTGGCACCGGCGCTGGCCAGCCTGACGCGGCGCGAAGCGGACCTGGCCGTGCGCGGCGTGCGTCCCACCGACCCGGACCTGATCTCGCGCCACCTCGTCAAGCGCAGCCTGGGCCTGTACGCCTCAAGCAGCTACCTGGCCGAACGGGGCGAACCCGTGCGCGGCACGGCGCTGGCCGGCCACGACATCGTCATCTACCACCATTCCGTGACGCCGCGCCATGCGGACAAGATCGCCGGCGAGCCCGTCGCCAACGCCCGGGTGGCCATGGAAGTGAACTCGGCGGCGATGCTGCAGGAAGCCACGCGCGCAGGCCTGGGCGTGGCCGAGCTGGCCACCCACCTTGGCGACATCGACCCGCAACTGGTGCGCATCTGGCCCGAGCGGGCGGAAAGCTACGACGTGTGGCTGGTCATGCATGCCGACCTGAACCGTTCTGCCCGCGTGCGCGCAGCGGCCGACGCCATCATCGCCAGCGTGGGCACCGCCAGCGCCGCCTGACAGGCGCGCACGATAGTGCCGAGAAGAAACTTTCTTTTTGATAAGTCTGATAGAATCCGTCCCCCCGCCGCGCGCAGCCGCCGCCACCCGCCGCGGGATCCCTCAATCCCCCTGGAGAATTTTCATGCTTATCTGGCAAGGCTTCGGCATACTCGCCCCCCTGATCTGTTTTATCGTCGTTCTGGCCGCGCAGGCGCTGTTTGGCGCCACCCTGGGCGAGGCCTACACCAAGAGCCACGCGTGGCCCCTGGCCCTGGCCTTCCTGCTGGCAGCGGCCGCCAGCTGGTATGCGGGCGTGCGCCTGAACAACGCGCCCGGACGCGAACTGATCGACCCGGCCACGCAGGAAAGAGTCATCCTGCGCAAGCGCCACACCCTGTTCTGGATTCCGATGCAATACATCGCCGTGCTGATGGTCGTCATGGCCGGCTTCGCCCTATTCGAATAGGCGCGCACGCCAGCCGTGCCTGCCGGGGCGGGCTGATGTTAAGATGCCATGATGACCCTCTCCGTCTCCCTCATCATCAGCCTGCGCCGCCTGCACCGGGCCACCATGGCCTGGCTGGTCAGCTGGTGGCGCATGCTGCATTTCGCCATCCTCGTGTTTTCGCTGGCCCTGTCGCCGTCGAGCTATAACCGCGACAACCACCCCATCCTCGCGCACCGCCTGGTGACGAACACGGCGCCGAACCTCGTCTGGTTCAGCGTCGCCTGCGCGCTGGTCAGCCTGGTGCTGATCCGCATCGTCGTCGTCAGCGCGCAAAGCTACGGCCTGTCGCGCTATGCGCTGGAAATGGTGGTGCGCGTGCTGGTGCTGGAACTGATCCCGCTGACGGCCGCCCTGTTCGTGGCCCTGCGCCTGACCCTGCCCGACGGCATCGCGTTCGCGCAAATGCGCTCTTCCGGCATGCTCGACACCATGCAGCGCCAGGGCGTCGACCTGCTGCGCCGCGAATACTTTCCACGCGTCATGTCCGGCATCTTCGCCGTGTGGATGCTGGCCATCGTCAGCTGCGTCACCTCGCTGATCCTCGCCTATATCACCATCTACGGCTTTACGCCGTGGGCGCTGCAGGGGTATACGCGCGTGGTGGGGCAGATCTTCAATCCCGCCGTGGCCCTGATCCTGATGCTCAAGGTGATCTTCTTCAGCTTTGCCGTGGCCCTGATCCCGCTGGCCTCCTCCTACTATCCGGAAGAGCCGCATGGCCGGCGCAACCGCCTGTGGGCCGCGCACGGCCTGTCTGAAATGCTGCGCCTGTTTTCCGTCATCCTGCTGGTCGAAGTGGCTTCGCTGATGGGCAATTACTACTGACGCCCCGCCCGCCACCGCCAGCGATCCCGAACCACCCATACGAGAGCCAGTATCCATGAGCCAGAGCCAGCCCCCCAATCCCGACCAGGTCGACGTCACGGCGCCCGCCGGTCTCGCGCAAGATGCCGTGCTGCCCGCCCCGCCGCCCGTGCGCCACGCCGAACTGAAGGCGGCCATCCTGCTCGTCTTCATGTTCGTGCTGGTGGTCGGCTCCGTCGTCTACCTGATGTATGCGCGCGGCGCCTTCGAAGCCACGCAGACGCTGGTGCTGACGGCCGACGATTCGGACGGCGTCGGCGTGGGCGCCGACCTGACCTTTTCCGGCTTTCCCATCGGCCGCGTGCAGCGCATCGAACTGGCGCCCGATGGGCGCGCGCGCGTCATCATCGACGTGCCGCGCAAGGACGCGCACTGGCTGCGCAGCAGCTCCATCTTCACCCTGGAACGGGGCATCGTCGGCGGCGCCAAGCTGCGCGCCTACAGCGGCATCCTGACGGACCCGCCGTTGCCCGACGACGCCACGCGCGACTTGCTGGTGGGCGACATGGCGGCGGAAATCCCCCGCCTGCTGGCCGCCGCCAAGGATTTGCTGAACAACGTGGCCAGCCTGACGGGCAGCGATTCCGCCCTCGACGGCACCCTGCGCAACGTGCAGGCCGTCACCGGCAAGCTGAGCGGGCCGGGCGGCGCCATGGGCTTGCTGACGGGCGACGACAAGCAGTCGCGCCTGCTGGTCGAGCGGGCCAACACCCTGCTGGCCACGGCCGACCAGCTGGCGCGCCGCACGGATGGCCTGGTGGCCAACGCCGACACGCGCGTCTTTGGCGACAAGGGCGTGATGACGGATGCGCAGGCCACCATCGTGCAGCTCAACGCCCTGCTGGCCGACACGCGCGCCAGCCTGAAAAAAGTCGACGCCGTGCTGGTCGAGGCGCAAGCCGTGGGCGCCAACGCCAGGGCCGCGACGGCCGACCTGGGCCCGCTGCGCGCCGACGTGGAAAGCAATCTGCGCAAGGTCGAGCAGCTGGTCAACGACATCAACCGCAAATGGCCGTTCAAGCGCAATCCGGAGATCAAACTGCCATGACCCTATCCCGCCCCGCCATCGCCGCCCTGCTGTGCGCCTTGCTCGCCGCCTGTTCCAGCGGCCCGCCCGTGCCGGACTGGAAAATGAATGCGCAAAGTTCCATCGAACGGTTTCAAGCGGCGTATTTGAATGGCAACGCCCTGGTCGAGCAGACGGAATTCCGGCGCGCCCGCAGCCAGGTGGCCGGCACGGGCAAGCTCGAGCTGGTGGCGCGCATCGAACTGCTGCGCTGCGCCGCGCGCGTGGCCAGCCTGGCCTTCGAGGACTGCGCCGGCTTTG
This sequence comes from Janthinobacterium sp. JC611, assembly GCF_018682595.1. Lineage (NCBI taxonomy): Bacteria > Pseudomonadati > Pseudomonadota > Betaproteobacteria > Burkholderiales > Oxalobacteraceae > Janthinobacterium > Janthinobacterium sp. JC611. Next base: position 334,426 of record NZ_JAFLJN010000025.1, on the reverse strand, counting down.
ACGCGCTGCAAGCGGACGCGACCGCCGCCGACCGCGCATATGCGGCCTGGCTGGCCGGCAAGGGGCAGGCGGCGGACGTCGCCCTGCTGCCCGAAGCGCAGCGGGCGGCCGCCGGCGCCGCCTCCGACACGGCCGCCGCCAGCGCCGTGGCGGCCATCGATGACCCGCTGTCGCGGCTGGTGGCGGCCGGCGTGCTGCTGCGCTCGGGCCGCGCCACGCCGGCGCTGCTCGACACGGCCGTCGCCACCGCCTCGGACCAGGGCTGGCGCCGGCCGCTGCTGGCGTGGCTGGGCGTGCAGCGCCTGCGCGCCGAACAGGCCGGGGACACGCAGGCGGCGCAGCGCATCGCGCGGCGCATGGCCATCGTCGAGCAGCCGCTGGCCCCTTGATGCGCCGCTGACGATGGCGGCCCAAGGCAGGCGGAATCAGGCATAATCGAGCCAGGATGACAGCGATGCCGTGCAGGCAGCGAGGTGTGACGATGCAGTTCGAGGATTTCGACCTTTCCACTCCCGATACCGGCCGGCCTGCGGCGGCGCCTGGCGGCGACGCGTCGGCCGCCACCGCCGTGCGCCTGCAATACCTGCTCGACAATACCCCCTCCATCATCTATTGCACCGTGCCCAGCGGCGACTTCAAGATGACCTTTGTCAGCAACAATGCCCTCAATGTGCTGGGCTACCAGCCCGGGGAGATGGTGGCCGATCCCAATTTCTGGTTCGACCACATCCACCCCGACGATGCGCCCGGCATTTTTTCCAGTCTGGCGCAGATCTTCGTCGACGGCGCGCGCGCTTACGAATACCGCTTCCGCGTGCGCGACGGCAGCTATCTGTGGATGCACGACAGCCTGCGCCTGGTGCGCGACGAGCATGGCGTGCCGTTCGAAGTGATCGGCTCGCTGACGGACATCACGGAACGCAAGGGCATGGAAGCGATGCTGCAGGCGCGCGGCGAAGAACAGCAACTACTGATCAGCAAGCTGCAGGAAGCGCACGACCAGCTGCTGCAAGCGGAAAAGATGGCCTCCATCGGCCAGCTGGCGGCCGGCATCGCGCATGAAATCAATAACCCGATCGGCTTCGTCAATTCGAACATGAGTTCGCTGCAAGGCTATATCGGCACCCTGTTCGACGTCATCGCGCAATACGAGGCGGCGATGCGCGGGCCGCTCGATGGCGCCACCCTGGCCGCGCACGTGAGCGAGGTGCGCGCGCAGGCCGACCTGGCCTTCGTGCAGGACGACATCGGCGACCTGGTGCGCGAATCGATGGATGGCCTCAAACGCGTGCGCGACATCGTGCAGGCGCTGAAGGATTTTTCCCACGTGGGCGAAACGGACTGGCAAGTGGCCAGCCTGCATGCGGGCCTGGACAGCACCCTGAACATCGTCGCCAACGAATTGAAATACAAGGCGCGCATCGAGAAACACTATGGCGAGCTGCCGCCGATCCTGTGCCTGGCCTCGCAGCTGAACCAGGTCTTCATGAACCTGCTCGTCAACGCGGGCCAGGCCATCAGCAGCGACGGCGTGATCAGCATCCGCACCGGTCACGCCGACGACTGGGTATGGGTGGAGATCGGCGACACGGGCGCCGGCATCGCGCCCGAGCACCTGCACCGCGTCTTCGAGCCGTTCTTCACCACCAAGGCGGTGGGCAGCGGCACGGGCCTGGGCCTGTCGCTGTCGTACGGCATCGTCAACAAGCACGGCGGACGCATCGAGGTGGCTTCGGAAGTGGGCCGGGGCACGCGCTTTACCGTGCACCTGCCCGTTGCGCCGGCGGCGGCCCGGGCCGCGTCCTAGCCCGGCTTGACGGGCGCGTACACGCGGATGCTCAGGCGTCCGCCATTCTTGCTTTCGAAATCGAGCAGCTGGGCGATCACGCGGGCCGTCAGCACGTGTTCGGCCGCCAGCAGCATCAGGCCGTCGCGGCTGATCAGGTCACGCGACAGCACCATGCCCGGCGCCAGCTGGCCCGACAGCATGGTCAGGTCGCGCGCCGGCGGCTCCGTCTCGTCCATGATGCTGCGGAAGGCGGCCACCACGGCCGGGTCGTAGCGCTTGCCGACGCTGTCGTAGATCAGGCCGCGGGCCTCGTCGGCGCGCAGGCTGCGCTGCACCATGGCGCCGATCTGCAAGCCGTCGTAATCGGACGCCAGCGCCAGGATGCGCGCGCCCAGCGGAATGGCCAGGCCCACCAGGCCATCGGGAAAGCCGCCGCCGTCGAAGCGTTCCAGTTGCGAGCGCAGGATCACGGAGACGGCGCGCAGCTCGTCGAGCGCCATCAATAATTGTTCGGCGCGCAGCGGATGCTTGCGGAACGCGGCCAGCTGCTCGCCCGTCCAGGCGCTGGCCGGCAGCTCCAGCAGGTCGTCGCTCAAGCTGAGCTTGCCGATATCCTTGAGCAGGGCCGCGATGAACACGTCGCGCGCCTCCTGTCCTTCCAGTCCCAGCGCCTGCGCCAGCTTGCGCGACAGCTCGGCCACCCGCCGCGCATGGCCGGCCAGCTTGCCGCCGCGCATCTCGATCAGGTTGGAAAACACCTTGATGGTCGTCACGAACGTGGCCTTCAGGCGCTCGTTGGCCGCCTGCACCTCGTCGTGCGACTGCTTCAGCTGCTGCGTGCGCGTGGCCACCTTCGCTTCCAGGCTGGCGTTGAGCGCCTGCAACTGCACGTTCTGACTGGCCGTCAGCGCTTCCAGGCGGCGTTTCTCCTCCTCCAGCGCGCGCCGTTCCAGCGCGTGGCGCACCACCAGCACGATATCGTTGTCGTCCCAGGGCTTGGTCACGTAGCGGTAGATCTCGCCCTGGTTGATGGCGTCGAGGATGGACTGGATGTCGGCATAGCCGGTCAGCAGCAATCGCATGGTGCCGGGCCAGCGCTGGCGCACCTGGGCCAGGAACTGCGCGCCGTCCATGTGCGGCATGCGCATGTCGGAGATGACCAGGTCCACCGTCTCGCTCTCGAGCAGGGCCAGGCCGGCCGCGCCGCCATCGGCCGTCAGCACGCGGTAGCCGTGCGGGCGGAACAGCCGCCGCAGCGACGACAGGATATTCGGTTCGTCGTCGACGCACAGGATGGTGGGCGGCGCGGTGCTGGTGCTGGTGCTGGTGCTGGTGCTCATGTTGTCCTGTTCGCTCATGGTGCGACGGCCTGCGCCTGGCGCACGGGCAAGGTGATGCGGAAGGTGGTGCCGCGGCCGATGACGCTGCGCACGTCGATGCGGCCATGGTGTTTCTGCACCGTCGTGTAGGCCAGCGACAGGCCCAGCCCCGTGCCCTTGCCGACGGCCTTGGTGGTGAAGAAGGGGTCGAAGATGCGCGACAGGTGTTCGGGCGCGATGCCGGCGCCCGTGTCCTCGACCTCGATCCACACTTCCGTCGCGTTGTCGCTGCCCGTGCGCAGGGTGATGCGTCCACGCGCCTCGCCCATGGCGTGGGCCGCGTTGACGACCAGGTTCATGATCACCTGGTTCAGCTCGGATGGCTGGCATTCGATGTCGGGGATGTCGGCATACTCGCGCACCACGTCGGCCTTGTACTTGACCTCGTTATTCACGATATTGAGCGTGGTATCGATGCCCTGGCGCAGGTCGGCCCAGACCCAGTCCTGGTGCGCATCCGTGCGCGAAAAATCCTTCAGGTCCTGCACGATGCGGCGCACGCGCGCAATACCTTCCTTCGATTCGCCCATCAGCATGGGGATGTCGGTGCGCAGGAAATCGAGGTCGATCTGTTCGCGCAAGGCGCGCAGGCGCGCCGCCACCACGGGGTCGGCGACGGCCGGTTCCGCCTCCTCATACGCGTCGAGCATGGAAAACAGGTCGTCCAGATAGCCTTCCAGGGTGCCGACATTGGAAAACACATAGCCGATGGGGTTGTTGATCTCGTGCGCCACGCCGGCGGCCAGCTGGCCGATCGAGGCCAGCTTTTCCGACTGCAGCAGCTTTTGCTGGGCCAGCGACAGCTTGCTGTTCAATTCCGTCAGGGCCAGGTTACGCTCGCGCAATTCAAGATCGGCGATCTGGCGCTGGCGGATATCGTCGGCCAGGCGCTCGTTCATGTCGGCCAGCTGGGCCGTGCGCTTGGCCACCAGGTGTTCCAGGTTGTCGTGCGCCTTGCGCAGCGCCTGTTCCGCCAGGCGCCGCTCGCTCACGTCGCGCAGGGTTTCGATGGCGCCCACCAGGCGTCCGTGGCGGTCGCGCAGAGGCGCTGCCGTGAAATGCAGCCAGTGGCCGTCGGGGCCGATATCGGCAAAGAAATCCTCGGCCTCGTAGGCGCCGGGGATCACGGAGGAGCGCGTCAGCTTGCCAAGGTAGAGGTCATTTTCGCCGAGCGCGATATCGTCGGCCACCAGCAGGTCGGCCAGGCAGGCGCGCGGCTGCGGATAAAACGCCTTCCAGTGCTCGCGCGTGCCGACCATCTCGGCGGCCGTAAAGCCCAGCAACTGTTCGCAGGCGCTGTTCCAGTGCGTCACCACGTGGTCCGTATCGATGGCGAACGTGGCCACCGGATGGCCATCGAAAAACGCCGACAGCGCGATGGAATCGGTCTTGCGGCGTTCCGGCGTGGCGGGCAGCGCCTGCCCTGCGTCTGTGTCCATGGCCTCTATCCTGTTCATGCCAGCATGATGCGCGACATTTCATCGAAGGTGTATTCGGTTTGCCCCAGCAGCGCCAGCCAGGCCGGCTCCTCCAGGGCGACGCTGCGCCAGCCCGCAGGCGACAGGGGCGGCACCAGCGCATCGTCGACGCCGGCCAGGTCGAGCCCCAGGGCGACGGCATTGGCCATGTGCACGGCCAGCGGCAAGCCGCCCGCTTGCAGGCGGTCGATGGCGTGGTGCTCGGCCACCGCCTGCTGTATCGCCTGAGGAAACTTCCAGTAGGCGGCCAGGGCGCTGCCCACCTGCGCGTGATCGATGCCGATGACGGCCAGTTCCGCCTCGGCCATCTGGCAGTCATGCGCCTGGCGGTAGCTGCGCACGAGCGCGTGCTCGGCCGGGAAGCGCGTCACCAGCACCAGGGTGCCCAAGTCGTGCAGCAGTCCGGCCGTGAACGCCGTTTCGGGATTGACGCGCAAGTGCGGCGCCAGCAGGCGCGCGGCGATGGCCGTGGCCAGCGAATGGCGCCAGAAGGCCTGAAAATCGAAGCCGCCGCTGACGGGCGCGAAGCTGCCCGTCAGGGCGCAGGCCGTGACGACGGTGCGGATGCTGTGAAAGCCCAGCACGGAAACGGCTTGCGGAATGCTGGTGACCTTCGATTGCATGCCGTAGAACGAGGAGTTGGCGATGCGCAGGGTCTTTGCCGCCAGGGCCTGGTCCAGCTCGATCTTTTGCGCCAGCACGTGCACGTCCGTGTCGTCCTGGTCCATGCTCGACAGCAGTTCCAGCACCACCACCGGCAGCGAAGGCAGTTCCTGTATCTGGCGGATGATGTGTTCAAAACTGAGCCGTGTCATGGCCCGCCCCCTTGCCGGTAGCGCTGCAGCAGCGCCAGCAGTTCCGCCCCGGCGGAATCGGGCGGCGTGGCGCGGAACAGCACGGCCAACCGTTCCAGGCGGCGCGCCCGTTCCTGCTCGGCATGCGCCTGCGCGGCGGGGTCGGGCTCCTCTTCCATGACGACGTGGCAGCGCTCCACATTGCGCCGGCGCAAGGCCGTCAAGTTCGCCGCCGTCAGGGTGGCGCCCTGGGCCAGCAGCACGGCGCCGCTGGCGTCGCTCAGCGCCTGCGCCAGCACCATGCCCTCCTGCGCCTGCTCCATGGAAATCTCGCGCCCGCTCTCACTCACGCTTCCACTCATGTAACCGCTCCATGACGACTCAGGGTGACCAGGCTGCCGCGCGAGCGCGAATGCAAGCCCATCGGATGGACCGCCACGGTATATGGCTGGCCATCGATGGCGGCCAGGCAAGGCGCTCCCTGCCCGTCGAATAATTGCGGCAAGACGATCGCCGCCTCGTTGCCCAGCAGGGCCGCGCCCCGTTCGAACAGATTGGCCGCCGCCGCGTTGATGAAGGCGATCATGCCGTCCTCGTCGAGTCCGATCACGGGCAGCGGCAGAAATTGCAGCAATTCGCGCGCGATGCCCAGGCTGACTTCATCGCGGCTGATCTGGTGCTGCTGCTGGCGCACCAGCGCCTGCATGGCGGCATTGGCCGCCGCCAGCGCCTGGTTGGCGTCGCGCAACTGCGCATTCAGGCGCACATTGTCGTCGTCAATGCCCTTCAGGCGAAACGCTTCGGCGATATGCGCGCGCAGCTGATGGTCTTCCCAGGGCTTGGTAAGAAACTTGAAGATGGCGCCCTCGTTGACGGCGTCCGTGACGGCTTGCAGCTCGGTGTAGCCCGACAGCATGATGCGTATGGTTTGCGGACACAGCAGTTTGGCCTTGCGCAGGAAATCGGCGCCCAGCATGCCGGGCATGCGCTGGTCCGACACGATCACGTCGACGGCATGGCTGGCCAGCACGTCCAGGCCTTCCTGGCCGCTGCCGGCCGTCAGGATATGGTAGGCGTCGCGCCGCAGCAGGCGCTTGAGGGAGGCGAGGATATTCGGCTCGTCGTCGACCAGCAGCAAGGTGCGCGGCGGCGCAGCCCGCTGCCCGGCATCCGCCGTCAGCACCGCGGTACCCGGCACACCTTGCTCGTCGTGCACATCCATCGAACCATCCTCTCATCGCCACGGCGATATCGGAGCTTGCCTGAAGGGGAATCCGCCGCGCGCGACCATCTTGCGCGCCTTGCGCGGCAACCAGCTTGCGTAGAAATTATACGACTAAATATTCAGCGATGGCACCTTATCCGCGCCGTGCCGGACACGGCGTGTCGCGGTAAAACACAAAGCCACCCAGGCCGATGGCCCTGGTATCGGCTTTCACGCCATACACCAGCGTGTTCTTGTCCGCCTCGATGCGCAGCAGGTTCAGGTGCTGCACGATTTGCGCGTGCGACAGTTCCAGCGAAGGGGTTGGCGCCAGTTGCAAACGCAGCTCCGACGTGGCCGCATCGTACGCCCAGCGGCCCGGATTATAGAAGGCGAAGCCGCCGTCGAAACGCAGGCTGCCATCCTTGAACTGGGTCAGGCAAATGCCGGGAAATTCGCTGGGCGGGTTGTACCAGGTGGCGGCCACGGCGGCATCGGCCGGCGCCTTGCCCGGCATCTGCATGCCGGCCGTGCCATGCTGGCCGCCCATGCCGGCGCAAGCGGCCAGCGCCAGCGCGCCAGCCAACGCGCCCGCGCGCTTGATGATTGTCATGTGCATTGCCGTCCCCTTGCTTTATAGAAACATCATCTTAGAGCGGGATGGCCGGCCGTTCAAGCGGCCAGCGCACATAAGGCGGATTTAATTGCCTTCGGCCGCCTTCGCCGCCATGGCTGCCGCCTCGCGCAATTTATCCTTCTTGCTCTTGCGCGCGCCCTTCACGCCGCCGTTGAGCGTGTCCGTGGCGGGGTTGACGGGCGCGGGCAGTTGCGTCGGCTCGAAACCGGCCACCACTTCGCGCACGATGCGCAAGTCGTTGCGGTTTTCGATCAGGCGGAAATGCGCTTCCGTATCGGCCGTCACGAAACTGATGGCCGTGCCGCTTTCGCCGGCGCGGCCCGTGCGGCCGATGCGGTGCGTGTAGTCGACGGCCGAACGGGGCAAATCGTAATTGACGACGGCCGGCAAGCCGGCGATGTCGATGCCGCGCGCGGCCACGTCGGTGGCGACCAGCACCTGCAAGCGGCCCGCCTTGAAGTCGGCCAGCAGCTGGCTGCGCGTGCCCTGGCTGAATTCGCCGTGCAAGGCGCCCACGTGCAGGCCCGCGCGCTGCAGCTTGTCGGCCACGTGCTCGGCCGCGTACTTGGTGGCGACGAACACCAGCACCCGCTCCCACTGCTGCTGCAGGATCAGGTAGCGCAGCAGCTGCGTGCGGCGCGGCACGTCGACCGTGATGGCGCGCTGCACGATGTCGGGCTTGTCCTGCGGTTCGGACGCCACTTCGATGCGCACGGGCTCCGTCAGCAGGCTGTCGGCCAGCGCCTGCACGCTGTCGGGGAAGGTGGCCGAGAAGAACAGGTTCTGGCGTTGCTTGGGCAGCAGCGCCAGGATGGCGTTGATCTCTTCGCTGAAACCCATGTCGAGCAGGCGGTCGGCTTCATCCAGGACGAACAGCGACACGCCGCCCAGTTTGACGGCGTTCTGGCGCACCAGGTCCAGCAGGCGGCCCGGCGTGGCGACGACGATATCGGCGCCGCCGCGCAAGTCCATCATCTGCGGATTGATCGACACGCCGCCGAACAGCACGGAAATCTTCAGCTTGACGGGCAGCGGCTTGGCCAGCGCGTGCACCGTCTGTCCCACCTGCGCCGCCAGTTCGCGCGTGGGCACGAGGATCAGCGCGCGCACCTGGCGCGGGCCGGAAACGGGCGCCATCAGCGCCTGCAGCAGCGGCAGCGCGTAGGCCGCCGTCTTGCCGGAGCCCGTCTGCGCCGCGCCCAGCACGTCGCTGCCGCGCAGGATGGCGGGAATGGCGGCCGCCTGGATGGCCGTCGGCGCGGCATAGCCGGCCTTGTCGACGGCGCGGACCAGGGCGGGAATCAGACCCAGGGAGGAAAATGGCATAGCGGGCCTTCTTATTATTTAGTCATGAAGTGAGACCGGCCGCAATGTGCGGCCGGTCGGAATAGCGACAGTATAAAGCAGGCGCTTACTGCCTGGGCATTTGCAGCTGCGGAAAGCCCGTTTCATCGTAGCCCGGCATGCCGCGGCGGATGGCGTGCGAAAAGTCCGCATCGTCGTTGGCGGCCCGCGCGCGCGCCGTGATGTGGCCCCCGCTACGCAGCTGCTGGAAGGTCAAGCCAGGCACCAGGCCCTTGACGTCGAACAGGTAGCGGTCCAGGTAGCCCGAGGCCATCAACCGGTAATCGAGCGGCAGGCCGGGCACGATGCGGCGCACCATCTCGAAGACGATGGTGGTGCAATTGGCCGTCAGGGTATTGTAGAACTGCGGCTGGTTCTTCAGCGCCTGCGCCTCGTCCAGGTAGGCGAGGAACAGCGAGCGCATGGCCGCTTTCGGCATCATCACGCGGTACAGATGCATGTCCTCGCCGCGCGCATTCGTGCGCACGCGCAGGATGTCGCGCTCGTCGGCGGCGATCAGGCTCATCTCGAAATGCTTGAAAAAGCCGCCGATGGCGGAAAAGCTCTCGCCCTTTTCCTTGCGGATTTCGATGGAAAACGTCAGGAAGCGCCCGTCCGCGAAACCGAACGAGATCAGGGTATGCGCGATGTACGGCCCCGTCCAGTACGACAGCGCCGTGTCGACCGTGCGCAGCTCGTCGAGGTCGTAGCTGCGCTGTTCCCACCTGACCGTGTAATCGTCGTCGCTGCGCCAGTCGAAATTGCGCACATTGTCCAGGGTGACGGTGCTGCCCTTCACCGTGCCCGTGACGTTGCGCGCCACATCGTCGGCCCACACGCGCTGCTGCTTCGGCGTGATCAGACTCCACCACACGAGCAGCAGCAGAAAACCGGCCGCATACGGCAGCAGCACGCGCGCATCGCCGCGCGTCCACCAAAGCGCGATGCTGGCCACGCCGAGCGCGCCCCACAGCAGCGCGCCGATGGCTTGCGCCGCCGTGCCGCCGGACAACTGGTACCACAACGCCAGCGCACCCCACAGCGCGGTCAACAGGAGAATCAGGGAAACGGCCATTTTGCCGAGGGTGCCCAGCACGCAGCGGGCACGATGTGATAAGAAAGTCATGCCGCAATTATAGGGGCAAGCGGGGGAACAGGTGCGTTCAGGCAAGTGCCGCGACACAGGCCGCAGCATTAAAAGCATTGCTTGCCCGCCAATTTATTTCATGAGAGCATATTGCCAAAATAAAATGTATAGACAAGGCGCCCTGCCACGGCAGCGGCGCCCTGGCCTTTCCAGGAGATACCTTGCAGCATCAATCCCTCTACGCCCTCGCCGGCAGCCTCAACTCGCTCTTCATCGTCGTCAGCCTGCTTGGCCTGTGGTCGCAGCTGAAAAAGATCTGGCGGCGCAAGGGCGATGCCGGGGTCGGCGCCGGCAAAACGACGGACATCCTGTCGCTCAACCAGTTCACCGTCAGCTTCCTCGCCTACTGCGCGTTCTTTGTGTATGGCTATTCGATCACGCCGTTCAACCACTACATCGTCTGGCCCCGCCTGATCGCGTCCTTGATCGCGCTGGCCATCCTGTACGAGATCCATCGCGACCGCCGCAGCGTGGCGGCGCGCCGTGCGCTGCTGGCCTGCGCGCTGCTGCTGGGCGCGGGCGTGGCGGGGCTCGCCTTCGGCCCCACCTTCACGGACGAAAAGCGCGTGCTCTCGCAAAGCCTGATCGTCGCCGTCACCGTGCTGCTGGCGCAGGGCTATGCGCACCAGATCCGTTTGATCTGGCGCTCGGGCAGGACGGGCGCCGTGTCGCTGACGATGAGCCAGTTCATCCTGGCGATGGATGCCAGCACCATCTTCTTCGCCTGCGTCATGGGCCTGGAGACGGGCTGGCCCTTGCTGCTGCTGGCCTGCGTCAGCGCCACGACCAAATTGATCATCATGTGGCTGTTCCGCTGGGAAAAGACCAGCGCCGCCGCGCAGAGCAAACGGCAGGCGCCGGCTTGAGCCTATTGCATACAGGCTGGCCTTGCCCTCGAAGCCGATGCCGATGAGTTCCGGCATGGTGATGTGGCCGTTTTCCACGCCCAGACTCAGGCCCGCCACGATAGTCAGCGACATCTGGTGGGCGCCGCGCGGAACGCAACGGCTGCGCGACCAGCCGGCACCTGCTGCCCGCCAAAGTGCGCGCTTTTATCAATTTTCTCGGCCAGCAGTTGCAGCCGAAAGCGGCCACGGCGACCGAATCAGGTTAAACTACAATATTGCGATATGGCAATATTATGAAGGAGTAAGTTTTGCTAGTCATACTCGGATTTCTCGTCGTGCTGTTTTCCGTCTTCGGCGGCTTCGCCATGCAGGGCGGCCACCTGGCGGCCCTGTTCCAGCCGCTGGAACTGCTGATGATCGGCGGCGCCGCGCTGGGCACCTTCTTTGTCGGCAACGACGCCAAGGCCATCCGCGCCACGTTCGCCGCCCTGCCCACCCTGTTCCACGGTGCGCAATACACGAAGGCGCGCTATATGGAATTGATGGGCCTGATGTATGAAATCCTCAGCAAGATCCGCAAGGAAGGCTTGATGTCGGTCGAGGACGATATCGACGACCCCTACCGCAGCCCCATCTTCGTGAAATATCCGTACACGCTCGGTGACGAGCACATCCTGGAATTCATCACCGATTATTTGCGCCTGATGGTGTCCGGCAATATGGATGCTTACCAGATCGAAAACCTGATGGATAACGAGATCGAGACGCACCATGAAGATGCGGAAATGCCGATCCAGACCATTTCGCAGCTGGCCGACGCCATGCCCGCCTTCGGCATCGTCGCCGCCGTGATGGGCGTGGTGCACACGATGGCCTCCGTCGGCTTGCCGCCGGCCGAACTGGGCGTGCTGATCGCGCAGGCGCTGGTGGGCACCTTCATCGGCATCCTGCTGGCCTATGGCTTCATCGCCCCGCTGGCCAGCCTGCTGCGCCGCAAGCACCATGAAACGGCGAAGATGTACCAGTGCGTGAAAGTGACCCTGTTGGCCAGCCTGAACGGCTATGCGCCGGCGCTGGCCGTGGAATTCGGCCGCAAGGTCATTTCCGCCACGGAACGCCCGTCGTTCAGCGAACTGGAAAACCACGTGCGCCAGGTGCGCACGAAGAACTGATCCGGCCCGTTCGCCTCAGGTTTCCGGGGCCGTCCAGCCTCGAAACCCTGGTCATCCATGAAGCCATGGTCCTCGGGCGGATGCGGTATGCGGCCACCGGCTTGTCGATCAGGGACTGGAAGAAGGCTACGGCCGTCAGCATGGCCTCGATGGCGCCGTCGACGATGTGCATGAAGGCCGCGTTCTCGCCGCTGAAGCGGGGATCGAAGCTAAAAGCCGAGCGCGGAAAAGAAGGCCCTGGATGTGTCCAGGTTCTTCACGGGCAGGTTGAGGATGATCTGTTTATGCATGGCGTTTCCCGGCTTCCTCGGTGAAGGTGGAATGGGCAAGCGGTGCGCCGTCCCGGCGACGGGTGGCGGCACACAACATCGACACGCTGGCGAAAAAAGAGTTCCTCCAGAATATCAACAAATACAGAAAACGCAAAAAGTGACGGGCACGTGAGCGATGGCTTGCGGGTCGATCCGGCATACTTCTCCACGATGTCCCATTCAGATGCCAGGTGCCATTTCTGACTCAGGCCGCCACGCTAGCGGCGTCCCTGCGCCAATCTGACGAAATGACAACCTCGTAGTCCAGGAAGAGATCATGTGCGCAGCCAAAGTCGGCCCAACTCAGATTTCAAGGCGCTTCTCCAGCCCGGCATCAAGATATTTTCTCCTTCACGCCAATCGCCGCAACGCACATCGTCAGCAGTGACGCCATTGGCGTGTAGCGCATGCGCCCATCAGCCCATTCCGCAGTGACATAGTCGCGCGAACCCCTCACCGCAAGCGCGAACCGGCTGGCCGCAGGGCATGCACGGGTCGGCGCATTTGACTATGCCGCCGTCCGGCTGTCGCTTAAGGTGACAGCTTTCCTGCCGCGGGACTTTCCATGCGTGTTTTGCTTGCTGTTCGATGGGTGACTGAAACGATAGAATTGCGGAATTGCATTTCTGGAAAGCCAGCGTGAAAGTCGACACCCCCTTGTTCGTTCCCGTGCTGGCCGCACTGCCGGTGTGCGCCTGCATGGCCATCCTCGGCCTGCCCGCCTACAGCAATGGCTATATCGTTGCCTTTCGTACGCTTTTCTTCGTCGCCTGCCTGCTGTGGCTGATTCCGCTGACGCTGCTGCAGCGGGCCATGTGGCGCCGCGATTGGTCCTGGCTGCGCATGGGATCGATACTGCTGGCGACCACCTATGCGATGGCGATTACGAACGCCTTTCTGGGACAGAGCTTTGGGATCGCGATCGGACGGGAGACGGGCTACCAATGGCAATATCTGGCACGGGGCCTGGATAGCTGCTGGCTGGCGCTGGTCGCGTTCTGCGCGGTCCATGCGGTGGCGGTGTATTACCTGTCGCTGCAACAGGCCCGCCTGCATCTGGCCCAGGCGCAAAGCGCGGCGCGCGACGCGGAGCTGCGCGCGCTGCGCCTGCAGGTCAATCCGCACTTCCTGTTCAACTCCCTGAACGCGATCTCCGCGCTGGTGTCGGCCCAGTCCAACCGTGAAGCCAACCGCATGCTCGCGTGCGTGTCCGAGTTCCTGCGCGCCACCCTCGCACACGACGGCCGCCACGAGCACTCGCTGGCCGATGAACTGGCCCTGCTCGACGCCTACCTCGCCATCGAAAAGGCGCGCCTCGGCGAGCGCCTGCGCCTGACGATGAAGGCCGGCCCCGACCTGCTGGACTGCGTCGTGCCCTACCTCATGCTGCAGCCGCTGGTCGAGAATGCGATCCGCCACGGCATCGCGCCGCTGGCCGCTCCCGGGCGACTCGACATTCTGGTCGAGCGCGCCGGCGCGCGCCTGCTCATCGACGTGCGCAACGATGGCCAGCAGCGTGCGCCGGCGGGCAGCGGCATCGGCCTGGCCAACGTCAGGGAGCGCCTGCGCCACCTGTACGGCGCGGAGCAAGAGGTGGATGCAGGTTGGCGTCCGGACGGTCGCTTCCACGTGCAGATTTCCATGCCGCTGCGCGGCATCGAGGCGGCGGCATGACCATCCGGGTCGTGATCGTCGATGACGAGCCGCTGGCCAGGCTGGCGGTCAAGGTCAGGCTGGCCCGGCGCGACGCCTTCACCCTGGTCGGCGAATTCGGTGACGGCGCCAGCGCCTATGAAGGTATCGTGGCGCTGCAGCCCGACCTGGTGTTCGTCGACGTCGAAATGCCGGGCAAATCAGGCCTCGACGTGCTGGCCGCCCTGCCGCCGGCGCAGCGGCCGATGGCGATCCTGCTCACCGCCTACGACGGCTTCGCCCTGCAAGCGTTTGAACTGGCCGCCCTCGATTACCTGCTCAAGCCCGTCGATGACGAACGCTTCGATGAAGCCCTTGAGCGTGCTCAGCAGGCTTTTCCCTACCGCGGCCATGCCCGCGCCGCAGCCTTGGCAGTGCCGAAAGCGCGCACTTTCAGCGTGCGTGTCGGATCGCGCACGGTGCTGGTGCCGGTTGCGGAAGTCGAGCGCATCGAGGCCGACGGCGACTACGCCTGCCTGCATGCGAACGGCAAGACCTGGCTGGTGCGCGAACGCCTGCACAACCTGGCCATGCAGCTCGATCCGCGCCAGTTCCACCGCGTGCACCGCTCGTCCATCGTGCGGCTGGACATGATCGCCGAGCTGCGCTCGCTGACCAACCGGGACGCCATGCTGCGCCTGCGCGACGGCAGTGTGCTGCGCGCCAGCCGCTCCTATATGCCCGCCCTGACGGAGGCGCTGCAACGCCTCGACAAGAAAGCCGAATGAATCACACGCTTCGTAGTCCAACCTGGAGGAATGTATGTTAGGTAGAAAAAAGTTTGTCGCCGCTGTCGTATTGGGCGCGCTGGTGTCATTGCACGCCTCTGCGGCGCCGGACGCCGCCTTGAACGCGTCCGGTCGCACTGCGATCGTGCAAACGCTGGTCGCGAAAATGAATGCGAATTACATCGAGCCAGCGGTGGCCGAACGGGTCGGCATCGCGATCGCCAGGAAAAATGCCGATGGAGGCTATGCGAACGCCGCCAGCGCGCAGGCGTTCAGTGCGGTGCTGGCGCAGGACTTGCGGGAACTGAGCGGCGACTTGCATTTCGGCACCACGGTTTACGAAGGTTTTCGTGAGCGCAGCGGTAGCGCAGACGTGCCTGACCGCGCCAAGATGGAAGAATGGCGCGAGCAGGCCGCGCGGCGCGGCTATGACATCGAGAAGATCGAACGCCTTCCCGGCAACGTCGGCTATATCGAGCTGCGCGGCTTCGGCGGCCCGGAATTCGTCGGCGCGGCATACACGGCGGCGATGTCGCTCATGGCGGGGACGGACGCGCTGATCCTCGACCTGCGCCGCAACGGCGGCGGCAGCCCGGCCAGCGTGGCATACCTGATGAGTCATTTCTTTCCGCTCGGCGACGAGCGTCACCTGATCGACATGTACGATCGCCCGACCGGTACGACGCGGCAGTTCTGGACCGTGAAGACGGTCGCACAGCGCTACGACAAGCCCGTCTACGTGCTGACCTCGGCCCGCACGTTTTCCGCCGGGGAGGACTTTTCGTATGGCATCCAGGCGCAGAAGCGCGGGATCCTGGTCGGCGAAACCACCGGCGGCGGCTCCAATCCCGTGAGCTGGTACGGCGTGGGGCAGGACATCATTGTTGCGATCCCGACCGCGCGCGCGACCAATGCCGTCACCAAGACCAACTGGGAGCACGTCGGCGTGAAACCGGACATCGCCGTGCCCGCAGCGCAGGCGCTGCAGACGGCGCACGTCACCATCCTGCGCACCCTGGTGTCATCCGCAAAGGAGGGCAAGGAACGCACAGAACTGCAGCGCCTGCTTGCGATGGTGGAGAAAGGTGAATCCGATAAACCGGTCTACACGCTCAGGGGCGAGCGTTAAGCATAGCCGCGCGCATGCAGGAAGCACGGCGCGGCGTGCTCACGGCGTTCGCGCGGTACATGACGCATTCTCGTCGCGAAGGCCGTCACGTACGGCGGCTTTTTAGCCGCGTGCCGTCGTTGGCAGGTTGCGCCCCATTGCGGACGTCGCCAGTTGGATGGAAATCACAAGCCGCCTAATTGAAAAATCTCTTTCCTTCGTTTGCAACGATATTCACAAGCTCATCAAACCGCTGGTCACTGTAGTGTAAAGACTCGACGAATTTTTTCGCTTCTTCCCACGAAAGGGAGCGAACTACGCGCCCGCTGTTACAGTCGTCAAGGTAAATCACTGGCGCGTGATGTGTCGTATCTTGTGCAGCCGAAAAGACAGTGGTCTGGAGAAAAAATTCATACTGATTGCCATCGTCTGAATCAAAACCGAATCCGTACGATCCGCCGTCGCGGAAGATATCCGCATATAGAATATTTTTTACTTTCACAGGCTTATGTTCCATAAATTGGAGCGAGCGACTGGCAGCATTAACGACCTCTCTTGGCCGAACCAGGCCGTTCAGCTCAGCATAGCAGGTCGTCAGTACGAAAATCCAGCGCGTCCCACTACAGCCTGGATTCGACCCAAAGCCGCCGTACAAATGAAATGATAGCAGGCAAAGCTCAGTGCTTACGACGCCAGTCTAGGTATTCAAACTCGCTGTCGTCCCTGTCCAATTCAACGCGGTAGTAGGAACGCCTCGCCATCTCGCTAGGGGTATCGTGCCAGTAAAGTTCAGCAATCTTCTCAACTGTTAGACGTGCAAGTAACCGGTTGTAATAGGAGCCTGTAATCTCTCGAGCGCGCTGACTCGGCACCCCAAACCGTTTCTTTACCTCATCGATAGTTTGCTCTAGCAGATGCGGCATCGTGCATTCTATCGGTGCGTCCGAGTCACGAAAAGTAGTGACTAGTTGTTTTAATGCCGAGTCCAGAATGTATCTCGCTACGCTAGAACCAGAGTTGGTTGTGAGAACGAGTTCCCCCTCTTGCTCCAGCTCGACGAGAGATTGCAAAATCTTTTCTACGAGCTGCTCGCCGTCCATATAGAACTCCCGATAATTATGAATTTTCCGTCGGCCCGAAGCTGCCAGTCGGCGAAGGTCCGCTCCTGGCCGCTTTTGGCCGCTAGCGGACGGGCGAATGACTGAGCGCACGAAGTTATTGCCTTCATAACAAGCAAGCGGTTTTATCAGCCGCGCCAAGTCTTCTCCCGGCCATTTACGGGCCAGGCGCCGTGTCATCCGGGCAGCTGACCTCGTCCTCTGGTGTATATAAGGTCATCGGCACGCGCTGGCCGTCCACTTCCAGTTCACGCACCTTCGGCGGCACCAGCTGGAACTCGCCCGCCTGCAGTTTCTCGCGCAGGGGCTTGCAGCGCAGGGCGTCCACGGGGATTTGCCCGCGCGCGGTCCAGCTGCCATCGTCCTTTTCCGCCAGCAACACCGAGGAAGCGCGCGGGTCATTGCTGATCAGCAGCACGTCCTGCTTGCCGTCGCCATCGAAATCGAGCAGGTAGGCATCGCACTGCGGCCCTGCCCGCTTCAGGCAGGCGGGCAGGCGCCAGGCCGGGCCCACTTGCGTCCAGTCCTGGCGCAGGAAGCTCTCCGGCAGCTTCGCCGTGGCCGGGCGCAGGGTCAGGTTGATCGACACGTCGCTCAGCGCGCCCGTCTCGTCGAGGCGGTTCTGGCGCTTGAGCATGGCCTCGGCGCGGGCCCGCACGATGGCCGCGTCCGGCCCCGTCGTGCGCTTCGTCAATTCCTGCAGGGCCGCCTGGCCGTAGCGGGCGCCCTGGAAGCGCAGGTATTCGAAATCGAACTTGTCCACGCCTATCTTGCCGCTGTCCAGGCGCGCCATCTGGCTGGCCACGGAAATGCGCGCCGGGTCCGCCAGCGGCGAGAACAGGGCGAACAGTGCCAGCAGGGTGACGAAGGCGGTGGCCACGTTGACATTGGCGATCAGGTGCAGCCAGTCGCCATACTTGCTGGCCGCCCAGGCATAGCCGACGGCGTAGCAGGTGGCGACCAGCAGGCAGGCGGCAGCGATCAGGCGGTCGGCCGTCCAGCCATGCGACATCACGCGCAGGGTCAGCGCATAGATGGCGATGCCCACCACCCACGGCAGCAGCAGGCAGGCCAGGCGCGTGCCGAGGCGGATGCCGCGCGCCACGCCATGGCCTACTTCGCCATTCTGGAAGGCGGCATTGATCAGCACCACCAGCACGCCGGCCATGCCCAGCAGCACGGACGCCGCATGGCGCGTGGCCCACAGGCGCTCGAAGCCGATGAAGGGCAAGGTCAGCAGGAAGCCGGAGACGAGCACGGCGGCGATCGGCATCAGCCACGACAGCAGCACCAGCAGCAAGGTGCGGATGCCGCGCACGATGGATGGGCGCACGTCGGTGATGTGGATGGCGAACGAAAAGGCGAAGCAGATGACGGGAATCACGAACCAGGCCTGGCCCAGCAGCTTTTTCAGGAAACTGAGCTTGATCAGCAGGAACAGCTGCCCGCCCAGCCACAGCACCAGCCACAGGCCCAGCACGAACAGCAGGGAGAACAGCAGCTGGATGCCCAGCTTCCAGGCGATTTCAAAATAGGTGGGATAGCGGGCGATGCGCCGGCCATCCTGGGCGCTGGCCAGCACCAGCGCGTGGGCGATATAGAAGCCCACGACGCTAAAGCCGAACAGCTGGGCCGAGATCACGCGCAGCGGCGCGCCCGGCTTGTAATTGCCCCAGATCACGTGCTCGGCGCCGCGCGCCACGTCGTGCCAGGCCAGCACGGCCATCACGGCCGCCGCGCCCGCCATCCACAGGGCGATGCGCCTGATCGACATGTGGCCGAGGCTGGACACCAGCAGGATGGGCAGCAGCAGGCTGATCAGCATCAGCGGGCCCAGCAGATACGCTTCCGTGGCGGGCCACACCTTGTCTTGCGCCGTGCTGTACAGCCAGTACAGCAGCAAGCCTTGCAGCAGGCCCGTCACCAGGCGCGTCACCGCGATGCGCGGCGCCACCACCGGATCGAGCAACACCATGTTTTTTCCTGCGGCATCCTGCGGCATAGTCATTCCCTTAGAGTCGTTCATTGCAGTCATTGCTGCACTGCGAGCACGGCCATTATTGCATTTCGTTATCGTCATCTCAACAACGATTCGCGCGCATGCCCTTCCCGCCCGCCCTCGCCGCGGCGCACCGGCAAGCTTTGCGCGAGGCCCCAGGCCAGCTCCGGCACGAGGAACAGCCACAGCAAAGGCTGGCCCGTCATCAGCAGCGCCCACGCCATCCAGGTGGAAAACAGGTAGCGGGCCACGGCGTCGTAGCGGCCGAAGCGCGGCTGCGGATCGCGCATGCGCAGCACCGACCAGACCATCACCACGCTGCCAAACAGGCTGCTGATGAGGAGATGGAACGGCCCGAAGACGGGCAGCGGCAAGCCGCCCAGGCCCACGTTGAGCGCGCTCAAGTGCTCGCGCATGAGCAAAAACGTCCACGGCGTGGCAAACGGGGCCGTCATGAGGACATCGTAAATGGCGCTGGCGCGCACCAGGCGGCGGAAAGCAACAACGGATAACATGCGAACTCCTGTGTATGGAAAGCACCCATTTTCAAGGCTGGAGTACACTCCATGGTCAAGCATTTTATGAAGGAATACCTCCATGCAGATCGGCGAGATGGCGCAGGCGACGGGCTTGAGCCGCGATACCCTGCGCTTTTATGAAAAACGCGGCTTGCTGCGCGCGCGGCGCGGCGCGAATGGCTACCGCGACTATCCGCCCGAGGCGGCGGACTGGCTGCGCTACCTGCGCACCGCGCAGCAGCTGGGCTTTACCCTGGCCGAAATCGAGGCCGACATGCCGCTGCTGGCCGGCGCGGGCGATCCGGCCATGGCGCAACAGCTGCGCGCGGCGCTGGCGCGCAAGCTGGCCGACATCGATGCGCGCATCGCCGGGCTGAACCAGCTGCGCGGCGAACTGGCGCGGCGCATGGAGCAGCAGGCGGCGGCCTGTCCCTTGCGGGGAGACGCCGATGCGGCCCGCTAAACTGCTGCCGTGGCTATGCCTGCTGGCCGCGGGTGGCGCGCAGGCGGCCGAGCTGGCCTGCGGCGATTTCCTGTCCAGGCAGGGCCAGAAGCCCGCCTACATCGTCTACCAGGGTTGCCAGCAGAATATGCAACGCCAGGACCAACCGTTCGAAGCGCGCTACGAAATCGATGGCAGGCATGCGCAGCAGGCGGAAGCGTATCTGCGGCGCGCGTATGGCTTGCCCAGGCTCAAGCGCTATTGCTGCATGTGGGACAGCACGCGCCATTCCTGGCGCGACCGGCGCACGGGCTACGCTTACGTCATGTTCATGGCCACGGAAGAAACGCCGGTGCGCACGCGCGCCGCCTGGCCGCGGATCGCGCGCTTTGTCGTGCAGGTCGACGGCTACGCGACAGACCCCTGAACGACAAAAACCGCCCGTGCGACGCAGCAGGCGGTTTTGCGTGGGGTCAGGCTGGCTTACTTGGCTGCCTTGCGGCGGCGCAGGAAACCCATCAGGCCCAGGCCGGCCAGCAGCATGGCATAGGTTTCCGGTTCCGGCACGGCGGCCATCACGGACACGTTGTCGATCACGGCACCCGAGTAATTGTCGAACGGCGTGCCCGCCTTGGCGGCGCTGGAGAACGACAGGGTCGCCAGGCCGGTGGCGCCGGCCGTGAAACTCAAGGTATTGCCGTACAAGGTGTTCGAGACGGCGGCCGTCGAATAGAAGTTCTGCGCCACGCCGCCAAAATTGACGGCCACGCCCTGGCCTGCGGGGCCGCCGGAATTGCGCGCCATGTCAAAGCTCAGCTGATAGGTTTGGCCGGCAACGACATTGAAATTTTGCGACAGGAAACCAGGACCAGGCGTGCCCAGCATGTCGATGCTGTAGCCATCGATGGCGTTGTACGCATTGCGGATCAAGTCGACGGAACTGGCGCCAACGGTCCAGCCTGTAATGGCCGAGGAACCGCTGTTGACGACATGGAAGCCGCTGGAAAACGTGTAGCCGGGAGCGACCGTTTCAAAATTGCCATTCGTGATCAGGTTGACGGGGCTGGCGCTGGCGGTGCCTGCGGCAAACAGGGCGACAACTGCTGCGATGGTGGCGATTTTCATGGTCTGCGATCCTTGCTTAATTAACATTAAAGTTACCTTAAGTGAAATCATATCTCAGCCATGATGAAAATCAAAGAACTTTGCAAAAATATATTTAATGTGAACAATTTGCAACGATCTCCACTAGATGGAAGGCAGTTCAATCGAGTTCGTGTCGCGCCACCAGGATGCCGTCCGCATCGGCGTAGATCCAGTCGCCCGGGTGTACGGCCACGCCGCTGATCTGCACGCGCACGTCGCGCTGGCCGGCCCCCGTCTTGTTGCTCTTGCGCGGATGCGTGGCCAGGGCGCGCACGCCGATCTGGCAAACATTGATTTCCTCGCTGTCGCGGATGCAGCCATCGACGACGATGCCGGCCCAGCCATTGCTTTCGGCCAGCACGCCCAGCTGGCCGCCCACCAGCGCGCGGCGCAGGCTGCCGCCGCCATCGATCACCAGCACATGGCCCCGGCCCGGCGTTTCCAGGGTGCTGCGCACAAGCGCGTTGTCCTCGAACACGTGCAAGGTGGTGGCGGGGCCGCTGAAGCGCACGCGCTGGCCGAAGGCGCGGTACACGGGCGGCAGCACGGCCAGGGTGCCATCGTCCAGCATGGCCGCATAGTCGTCGCACAGGTCGGTGGTGGCAAAGGTCATGGGGACTCCTTTCGTTGCAGATGGCAACGATTCTATGCCTTTTGCAGCGCGGCGGCACGTGTTTTGCCGCCCACGCCCACGGCCGTGGCAATCGCCAGCGCCTGGAACACGCCGATGAAGACGAACAACAGGGCCGGATGGTCGCCATCCATCAGCGCGCCAAAGAACAAAGGCCCCACGGCCAGGCCGCTGTCGAGGCCCGAATACACGACGCCATACACGCGCCCGGTGGCATTCTTCGGCGCGGCCGCGCGTATCATCAGGTCGCGCGACGGGCCCGCCACGCCGGACGTCAAGCCGATGGCGCCCATCAGCACCACGGCGCCCCAGGCCGGCACGACGGCCATGGCCAGCAGCACGGCCAGCAGCGCCGCGGCGGAAAAGGCGATCGCCACGTTGCGGTCCGGCTGCTGGCTGCGCGCGCCCACCACGCCGCCGGCCAGCATGCCCACGGCCGAGGCCAGCATATAGGCCGTGTAGGCGCTGGTGGCCAGGGCCAGGCTCATGCCGTACAGCTTGACGAGGGCCACGCTGGCAAAGCTCTGGATGCCGCCCAGGGCGATGGCGGTGATGAAGAAGAAGGCAAAGCACATCCATACGGCGGGCAGGCGCAGGAAGTCCAGCGTGCCTTCGCCGCCGGCGACCTGGCCCGGCGCGGCCTTCTTCAATGGCTCGGGGCGGATGGCGTGGCGGTTCAGGAACAGGATCAGCAGCACGCCAAACGGCAGCACGGCCGCGCATTGCAGCGCCACCCGCCAGTCATACTGCGTGGCGACATAGGTCATGAACACGGGAGCCAGGGCCCAGCCGATGTTGCCGCTGATGCCATGCACGGAAAAGCCGTAGGCCACGCGGGCCGCCGAGACGCGCTGGTTGAGGATGGTATAGTCGGCCGGATGGAACACGCTGTTGCCCATGCCGGCCAGCATGGCGCCCAGCATCAGCGCCGCATAGCTGTGCGCGGCGGACAGGGCCAGCGCGGACACGCCCAGCAGGAAAATGCCGGAAAACAGCACGGCGCGGGCGCCGAAGCGGTCGACGACAAAGCCGGCCAGCGCCTGCCCCACGCCCGAGATGATGAAGAACACCGTCATCAGCAGCCCCAGTTCCGCATACGACAGGCCGAAGGCGGGTTTCAGCCAGACGAACAGGGCCGCGAGGATCAGGTGATAAAAGTGCGATACGCCATGCGCCAGCCCCACCAGGGCGATGACGCGCGCATCGCTGCGCAAGGTGGGGAGTCCGGATGCCGAGTGAGTTGTTATCATGTCATACCCTGTCTTATACTGGTGAAGCTCAAGTGTATGCAAAATACCATCGTCCGTTTTCCGACAGAACGACATAATTTATCGAATTAAGGCCAAGCTGATGGGTGTACCTATCCTCCACCATACCCGTATGTGTCCGCCACGGGAAGCGCCCAGCGCGACCGTCCCCGTGACCATGATCGCGCGCGACCTGCAACCCGATGAATTCCTGTTACCGCACAGCCATCCCTGGGGCCAGGTCACGCTGGCGCTCGAAGGCGTGCTGCGCATTACCGCCAACAACAGCAGCTGGGTGCTGCCGCCCATGCGCGCCATCTGGATCGCGCCCCACGTGGAGCATGCCGTCACGATACTGGAAAAAACCCGCTTGCGCCCCCTGTGCATCCATGCCGCGCGCGCGCCGTTCGCGGGCCACGACTGCAAGGTGCTGGAAGTGTCGAACCTGCTGCGCCAGCTGATCATGGCGCTGGAACAGCTGGACCCGGGCCAGGAACCGGTGCGCGAGGCGCTGCTGGCCGAACTGATCCTCGATGAATTGAAACGCTCGGCCACGCGTCCCATCCGCGTGCCCTTGCCCAGCGACAAGCGTCTGAAAACCCTGTGCGACGGCCTGATCGAGAAACCGGGCTCGCACCAGACCCTGGAACACTGGGCGCAGCAGGTCGGCGCCTCGGAGCGTACCCTGGCGCGGCTGTTCGAACGGGAATTGGGCATGAGTTTTGGCCAGTGGCGCCAGCAAGTGCGCCTGGCCCACGCGGCGCCGCTGATCGCGCGCGGCGTGCCGCTGTCGCAGGTGGCCGAAGAACTGGGCTATGCCAGCCAGTCGGCCTTTTCCGCCATGTTCAAGAAGACCTTCGGCAGCTCGCCATCGGCCTTCTTTGCCCAGGGCGACAGAATCTAGCCAGCTGGAAAGCGCGCCGGTACGGCGTTCAGGGCAAGGCGGTGCAACGCCGCCATGGGCGCTTTAGCGGTGCGCTCTCAAGCCATGAAGTCAAACAGGGAATTCTTGCCCGTATAGCCAGGCAGGGCCGAATTCGCGCCCATCTGTTCCTGCGCCGAATACGCCTTCACCAGCGCCTGCGCCTGCGCCGTCAGCGCCTTGGCCAGCACGGCTTTCTTGTTGGTGAGCGTCGTGATCTCCTTGCCGACCGTCTGCACCTCCTTGCGGATGATGCTCGTTTCGCCCGTCAGCTCGCCGATCTTGCTGGCGAACTGGTCCGCCACGCCCTTGCCGTTATTGGTGAACATCTTGCTGACGGCGTCAGGATCGGCCGCGATGGCCGCCTTGAGTTTTTTGTCGTCGAGCACCAGTTCGCCGCTCTTGCCCAAGGTCACGCCCGCGCTGCTCAAGACCGAGGAAGGCACGCCCGTGCTGGCCGTGCGCAGCACTTGCTCCATCTGCGAACGCACCTGGCCCAGGGCCGTGTCGGACTTCAAATCGCCCTGCTGCAAGCTCTGCAGCTTGCTGTTGAGCTCATTGTAGGCCGTGACGAAGCTGGCCACGTTGCTGGCGATCTGGCTGCTGTCCTTGGCGATGACGAGGTCCGTCGTGCCCTTTTTCTTCAATTCGATGGTGGCTCCCTCGACGGCCGTCGTCAGGGTATTCGTGGCGCTCTTGATGTCCTTGCCATCGACGGTGAGCAGCGCGTCCTGCGCGGCGGCCGTCTGCTGCATGCCCTTGCCGGCGCCGGGCGCATAGCTGAGCAGATTGCTGACGGCCGCGTCGCCCGATACGCTGATGCGCATGCTGCTGTCGGCGCCGCTCTTGCCGTTCAGGGCCAGCGAATAGCCATCGGGGCCCTTGACCACGCTGGCGTCGATGCCCTGCTGCTTGAGCGCGGCGGCGATGCCGTCGAGGCTATTGTTGCTGCTGTCGATGGTCAGCGCAATGATCTTGCCGCTGCCAGGCGTAAATTGCTTGCCGTCGGCCGTGCCCACTTCGATCTTGACCAGGGCGGGAGCGCCCGTGCCGATGGCCGCGCTCGAGGATTTTTGCGCGCCGCTGAGCAGGGTCTGCCCCTGCGCCAGCTGCTTCACGTTCAGCTCATGGCTGCCGCTGACGGCCTTGTCGGTGGTGGTGGCGCTCAGCACATCCTTGCTGCTCGACGTGGCCGACGTGGCCAGGCCGCTGCCGGCCATGTTCTTGGCCACGGTCTGGAATTTCGCCAGCGCCGACTGCAGCTGGCCCAGGCCCGAGAATTTGGCCTGGTCGCGCGCCAGGCTGGCGTTGAGCTTGACGACGCCCGTGTTTTGCGACTGCATCTGGCGCTCCACCTTCGCATACACATCGGCCGAAATATTGCCCTGCGTCGTCTGCTGCGTGTTGTTGGTAAAAGCCCTGCTGTTGATGGTCGAATTAAACATGGTAGGCGTTCCCGTCAGGTGTAAGGTCATGGCGCACGGTTCAGGTCCTGACCGTGCAGCGCTGGAAACGGACGACAGGCGCGCGTGGCGCGGCGGCGTCCCTCTTCTGGTTAATAATTATGCAGTATTACCGGAATATCAAAACAGCGAACAGAACAAGTTTTTCCTGACTGCAAACCCATATGCACCATTTTAGCGCAATCACCTGGCGCTTGGCTTCGGGCGTGCCTCAGCGCATGAATTTAGAAATGGCGCTGCTGACGGCCATGTCCAACTGCTGGAAAGTGAGTCCCACCTTGAAACCGGCGCTGCTGAAAATACAGTGCGACACGGACGTGCGCGCCTCGATGATGTGCGCCTTGCCATCGTAAAACAGCTCGAACAGCACCTTGCCCTGCTTGCCTGTCGGCACCGGCTCCGCGATGACGGCCGACATGCCGCCCGGCCCCACATCGAGGGTGCGCGCCGCCACCGGGCCCGCGCCATCCATGACCAACATTGCCTTGGCACGCAATATCTTGCGTGTGCCCTGCCTTTGCTCAACTGACACTGTATTCCGCTTCTCTATCTATGCATTGTCGATACGGATGCGCGAAACGCATCCATCGGACAAATATTATAGTTCTAAACGGAAATTCTGTTTGACTTGTCTCAAGCTTGGCATTTAAACCATACCAACTTTTACTCGTGGTCGCGCAACTTGTTAAACGCTTCGTCAATGCGCTCGACGCCGATCACCTTGATGCCTTCGATGACTTGCTTGGGCAGGTTGGACTTCGGCACCACGGCCAAGGTAAAGCCCAGCTTGGCAGCTTCGCGCAAGCGCTCCTGGCCCCGTGGCGCGGGGCGGATCTCGCCGGCCAGCCCCACCTCGCCAAACACCACGAGCCCCCGTGGCAGCGGCTTGTTGCGCATCGATGAATTGATCGCCAGCAATACGGCCAGGTCGGCCGCCGGCTCCGTGATCTTCACGCCGCCCACCGCATTGATGAACACGTCCTGGTCGAAGGCGGCGATGCCCGCGTGGCGGTGCGCCACGGCCAGCAGCATGGCCAGGCGGTTCTGCTCCAGGCCGACGGACAGCCGGCGCGCATTCGGCAAGTGACTGGTGTCGACCAGGGCCTGGATTTCCACCAACAAGGGACGCGTGCCCTCCTGCGTCACCATCACGCAGGAGCCGGGCACCTGGTTGTCGTGCTGCGACAGAAACAGGGCGGACGGGTTCGACACCCCTTTCAGCCCCTTTTCCGTCATGGCAAACACGCCCAGTTCATTGACGGCGCCGAAACGGTTCTTGATGGCGCGCACGAGGCGGAAGCTGGAATGGGCGTCGCCCTCGAAGTACAGCACCGTGTCAACGATGTGTTCGAGCACGCGGGGACCGGCCAGCGCGCCCTCTTTCGTCACGTGGCCGACCAGAATGATGGTCACCCCCGTCTGCTTGGCCGCGCGCGTCAGCTGGGCCGCGCATTCGCGCACCTGCGCCACGGAACCGGGCGCCGAACTGAGCGCGTCCGAATACACGGTCTGGATGGAGTCGATCACCACCACTTCCGGCTTCAGGTCGTTCAAGGTGGACAGTATCTTTTCCAGCTGGATCTCCGCCTGCAGTTTGAGTTCCTTGGCGTCGATGACGAGGCGCTTGGCGCGCAGGGCGATCTGCGCGCCCGATTCCTCGCCGCTGACGTACAGCACGCGCTTGTGGTGCGACATGTTCGCCAGCGCCTGCAGCAGCAGCGTCGACTTGCCGATGCCGGGGTCGCCGCCGATCAGCACCACGCCGCCGGCCACCATGCCGCCGCCCAGCACGCGGTCGAATTCCTCGATGCCCGTGCCGAAGCGGGGCACGTCGATGGCGTCGATATCGTCGAGCGACAGCACGGGCGCCGTCTGCGCCAGCGACATGTGCTGCGGGTTCGAATAGCGGTTATTCCCGCCCGTCTCGGGCAGGCTTTCCACCATGGTGTTCCACTGGTTGCACGAGGTGCACTGCCCCATCCATTTGTTGCTGATGGCGCCGCAATCGCTGCAGGTGTAGATGGTCTTGACTTTTGCCATGGTGTACTTTGCCCGGGTAAGGTGAAACTGCTGTTTATATATACAGTGGATTCACAGTATATACAAACGGCGGGCCGTCGTCACTATGTCACTTCGACCACGGGCACGCGCGGCGCCAGTGCGCACATCAGCTCGTAGCCGATGGTGCCGGCGGCCAGGGCCACCTCGTCGATCGGCATGCCCTGGCCCCACAAGGTCACGCTGCTGCCGACGCGCGCGCCGGGCACGTGCGTCAGATCGACCATCAGCATGTCCATCGAGACCCTGCCGATGAGGCCCGTGCGCACGCCATCGACCAGCACGGGCGTGCCTTCGGGCGCATGGCGCGGGTAGCCGTCCGCATAGCCGCAGGCCACCACGCCCACCTTGATATTGCCGGCCGCTTCGTAGCGGCTGCCATAGCCCACCACCTCGCCGGCGGCGATATGCTGGATGCCGATGATGCTGCTGCGCAAGGTCATGCTGGGCAGCAAGCCGAACGCTTGCGCGGACGTGCCGCCCGGTGCGCCACTGGGCGTGCCGCCGTACAGCATGATGCCGGGGCGCACCCAGTCGCTGTCGAGCTGGTGCATCAGCACGCCGGCCGAATTGCACAGGCTGCGCGGCAATGATGTGCCGATGCTGGCCGCCCCCGCCTCGAAACGCAGCATCTGCTGCTCCAGGGGCAAGCGCGTGGGCGCGGCCTCGTCCGCATTGGCGAAATGCGTCATCAGGGTGATCGTGCCGATATGCGGCATGGCGCGCAAGCGCGCATAGGCCCCCGCCACGGCTTGCGGCGTGAAGCCCAGGCGATTCATGCCCGTATTCATTTTCAGGTGCACGTCGATGGCGCGCGGCAGGCGCGCCTCTTCCAGCAGGGCGATCTGCTCCTCGCAATGCACGCTGCCGTTCAAGCCATAGTGCGCCATGACAGGCAAATCGCTGGCGTCAAAAAAACCTTCCAGCAGCAAGATGGGCTTGGTCCAGCCCAGTTCGCGCAAGCGCACGGCGTAGTCGACCTCGACCAACGCCAGGCCATCGGCCTCGGCAAACCCCCGCATGGCCCGTTCCAGGCCATGGCCGTAGGCATTTGCCTTGACGACGGCCCACACCCTGGCGCCGCGGGCGCCGGCACGGGCGCGCGCCAGATTGTGTTGCATGGCATCGAGATGGATGGTGGCGAGGAGAGGCCTGGGCATAAGCGTGACACACGGCAAGTGGGAAAGCCGTATTTTACCGGATGCACAGTACGCGGACACGGCAGACGCCACGATCGTGCACAGAGGACATTATTTATAAAATGCTCACATGTGTGTGTATTTTTCTACGGCAGAATAATTAAGCTTCGCTTAGGCAAGAGGATGCAAAGCAGCCCCGTCCAAACTTGGGGTTTGCCGTTTTTTCGTGGTATAAAGCAAGCCAGATATGATTTCAGGCAATCCAGAATGAATCGTGGTTTTTATACCATCATGGCGGCGCAGTTCTTTTCCTCGCTGGCAGATAACGCCCTTTTTTTTGTCGCCGTCGATTTATTGGTGTCCATGAAATCCCCGGCGTGGATCACGCCGCTGCTCAAATTGTCGTTCGTGCTGTTTTACGTGCTGTTGGCCGCTTTTGTCGGCGCCTTCGCGGATGCTCTGCCCAAAGGCAAGGTCATGTTCATCGCCAACATGGTCAAGATTTTCGGCTGCGCCCTCGTCTTCTTCCATGTGCACCCTTTGCTGGCCTATGCCGTCGTCGGTTTTGGCGCGGCCGTGTACTCGCCCGCCAAGTACGGCATCCTGACGGAACTGCTGCCGCCGGAAAAGCTGGTGGCGGCGAATGGCTGGATCGAAGGCTTGACCGTCACCTCCATCATCCTCGGCACCGTCATGGGTGGCGCGCTCGTCAGCGGCCACGTGTCCGACCTGCTGCTCTCGTTCGACTTCCCCCTGATCGACACGGGCATCACCAGCAAGACGGAAGCGGCCCTGTGCGTGGTGGTCGGCATCTATGCGCTGGCAACCCTGGCCAACCTGAAGATTCCCGACACGGGCTGCGTCTATCCGCACCAGGAACGCAATCCTATCAAACTGATCACCGATTTTGCCAATTGCTATTCCATCCTGTGGAAAGACAAGCTGGGCCAGATCACCCTGGCCGTGACGACCCTGTTCTGGGGCGCCGGCGCCACCTTGCAACTGATCGTGCTGGAATGGGCCAAGCAATCGTTGAACATGCCGTTCGACAAGGCGACCAGCCTGGTCGGCGTGGTCGCCATCGGCGTGGCCGCCGGCGCCGTGCTGTCGGCGCGCTTCATTCCGCTGCGCAAATCGCTGACCGTCATTCCGCTGGGTATCGCCATGGGCGTCATCGTCATGCTGATGACGCAAGTGCACTCCGTGTGGATCGCCTACCCGCTGCTGATCCTGATCGGCGCCCTGTCGGGCTTTTTCGTCGTGCCCATGAACGCTCTGCTGCAACACCGCGGCCACGTGCTGATGAGCGCAGGCCATTCCATCGCCGTGCAGAACTTCAATGAAAACCTGTCGATTCTGACCATGCTGGCCGTGTATTCCATCATGATCCGCCTGCACCTGCCGCTCAATATCATCATCACCCTGTTCGGCCTGTTCGTCGCCGGCACCATGTACATGATCATGCGCAAGCACAAGCTGAACCAACTGGAACACGACAATCTTTCCTTGATTGGCGAACAGAAACATTAAACCCAGCAAAGGCTGGGGTCAGACCCTGAGGGTCTGACCCCGGATTTTTTGGGGTTAAGAGTTTTAAATCGGCAAAGCTCCAGCCAGCCGCCGCGCGGCAGCCTGCTCCGTCCAGTCAGGCGGCACGACAAACCCGCGCGTGCGCTCCACTTCCCAGCCTTCGACATTATCCACCGTGACCACCATCACCGGTTGCGCCAGATCAAACAAGCGCGCGCGCAAGGCGTCGGCATCCAGCACCTCCACCTCGCGCCCCTTGAACGGAGCCAGCCATTGCAAGCGCGGCAGCACGACATAGCGCTGTGCCGGCAAGTGCGCCGGCGCGCACCAGAAGCCGTGTCCGTGTCCTTGCGAAATACCGTCCATGCCAGGCATGGCGCCTGCCGCATAGAACAGCCAGCCCTTGACCAGCGCCTGCGCCGCGCGCACGGGCTGCGCCAGCAGGCTTTGCGCGGCCGGATGGCGGGACAAGGCCAGTTGCTTGTCGAGGATCTTGCGCATCTTCAAACCGAGCGTGTCGGCCAGGTTAGGGCCGATCAGGTGGTGGAAGACGCCGGGATCGGGCGCGCCTTCCAGCAGGTAGAACTTGGTGGCGAATTCCCAGTGCAGCAAGCCATCTCCGTCATGCAGCAGGAAATCGAACTCGCCCACCGTGTCGTTGCGGTTCACCTGCACCTGCAAGCCATGCGCTGCCAGCAGTCCCTGCTGCTCAAAATAAAAGGCCAGCAGCTTTTCAGCATACAGACCCAGGCGGGAATAGAATTTCGGCCCCAGCGCCGCATCGAGCGGCGCCGGATCCTCCTGCAATGCCCCCAGCCATGCTGCCACGGCTGGGGTGACGGGAGGCAAGCTGGCGATGCGCCCGCCCCAGTGGCCGCTGGCGGGATCCAGCAAGTCGGGCGAGTCGAGCAGCCAGGCCAGCGCCCGCACGCGGGGGTGCGTCAGATGTCCCCAGCGGCGCTCGAAACGGCCCTGGAAGGTGCCTACGTCCGGCTCAATCACCGTGCGTGCTTTTCGCCAGGCACAGGTCGGCCCAGGCGCGCGCCTTGGCCTTGCCCGTCCCGTCCTGCAGCAGCATTTCCGGATGGAAAGTGGCCACGACCGAGGCCTTGCCCAGCTGGCGCACGGTGCCGCGCACGGGCTTTTCGCCGGGATTGATGCCGGCGGCGGCCATCGAACCCAGGGTGACGATGGTGCGCGGCTGCAGCAGGGCCAGTTCGCGGTCGAAATACGGGCGGCAGGCGGCGGACTCCGCTTCGGTGGGCAGGCGCTCCTGGCCCGCCTCGTCGAGCGGACGGCATTTCAGCAAGTGCGAAATATAGACATCGCTGCCCGCATCGACGGCGATGGCTTTGAGCATATTGTCGAGCAACTTGCCCTGCTCGCCCGGCAAGGCGCGCCCTTCGCGCTCTTCCAGGCGCGACGGGCTGCTGGCCAGCATCAGCCAATCGCCCTGGCGATCGCCACGGCCCATGACGACGCCCTTGCGCGTCTTGCACAAGTCGCAGCGCGCGCATTTGGCCACGGCGGCCGCCAGGCCATCCCAGTCGAGGGCGGCGATATCCGTATCGCTCAGCTGTCTGGCGGGCGGCGGTGGCGGCGCGTCGTCGAACCAGGCCGTGTCGTCCGACGCGGCGATGGGAACGGGCGTTGCGGCCACGGCGACGGGCGCCTCGGCCTGCACCTCGGCGGCTGCTTCAACGACCACTGCGGCGGCTACTTCCGCGACCACCTCGATCACGGCTTCAGCGGTTTCGGCCGCAGGCGCCGTCACGGCGACGTCCACTTCCACGGGAGCGACAGCGACATCAACCGCCTCCGGTACGGCGCCCTGGCGCAAGCGCCACAGGGGCCCGACGCCCATTTCATCGAGGAAAACGGCGCTGCGGCTCATAAGGTATAACGCATCACGATGGCGTCCTCACGTTGCGAATTGGCGGCCGGATAGTATCCCTTGCGCCGGCCGATCTGTTCAAATCCGTAGCGCTGATAAATGTCCAGTGCGCGCACGTTCGACGGGCGCACTTCCAGCAGCATCGATTCCATGCCCAGCTGGCGCGCGCAGGCGCAGGACTGGTTCAGCAGGAAGCGGCCCAGTCCCTGGCCCTGGATGGCGCCCTCGACGGCCACGTTGAGCAAGTGCGCCTCGTCGACGACCAGCATCAGCAAAAAGTAGCCGAGCAAGGTGCCATCGACGTCGCGCAGCACCCAGGCCGGGTAGCCGCTCTTGAGCGAATCGACGAAGTTGCCGTGTGTCCATGGATGCGGATACACGCGCTGTTCCAGCGCCAGCACCTCAGCCAGGTCCGCTTCCTGCATCGGCTGATAGTCGAGGCGCAGCAAGTCCCAGCCGGCGGCACTGCCGGCCCGCGTCACTGCGTCCTGGCCCGCCACGCTCATTGCGCCGGCTCCGCGGCGGCCTTGGCGGCCTGCATGTCGAGGCGTTCCGCGCTCGTGTAGGCGATCTTGTTGCGCAAATACAAAGGCTGCGCCTCGGCCGCCGTCACGTGCTGACCGGCGGCAAAGGCGATACGCGCCAGCTGCGCCACCTGCACGGCGTGCGGCATGATGGCGGCGTCGGCCGTAGCGGCGCACGGCAGCGCGGCCAGCGCTTCGGCGTATGCACTAAAGCCGTTGCCGCAGCCGGTGACGTCGCCTTGCGGCGCCACGCCGGCCGGCGCGCTCAGGGCCGGTGGTGCAACGATCCGCAAGCCATCCTGGTAATCATATTGCGCCCAGTACACTTCGCCCATGCGGGCGTCGAGCACGGTCACGATGCCTTGCGCGCCATGCTGCTGGTGGCAGGCCAGGGCCATGGCATCGAGCGTGACAACGGGCACGACAGGAAGATTCGCGCCGTAGGCCAGGCCTTGCGCGATGCCGCAGGCCGTGCGCACGCCCGTAAACGAGCCGGGACCGGAGCCGTAGGCGATGGCGTCGACGTCGGCCAGGCTGACGCCCGCTTCGGCCAGCAATTCCTGCACCATCGGCAAGATGGACTGGGAATGGGTGCGCACGCCCGACGACGAACGGGACAGAATGGCATCGCCGCGCAACAAGGCGCAGGAGGCCAGTTCGGACGAGGTTTCAATAGCAAGTAAAGTGGGAAGTAAGATAGGCATGGCGTATTTTAACCTGTGCCTGTACGTTCTTACAGTGCGCAGTGCGTACCGCCGCTGCCGCATTGCACAACACTCCCTCCGGCCCGGCTATAATGGCAGACTGGCTGGCGGCAACGCCGCAGCCGGTCTTCGTTCCCACTCTTGCCCTGGTCCGTTCCGTGAATCCACTTCTTGCTAAACTGCAACCATATCCGTTTGAAAAGCTGCGCCAGCTGTTTGCCGGCGTGACGGTCAATCCCGAGTATGCGCCCATCAGCCTGGGCATGGGCGAACCCAAGCACCCGACGCCAGCCTTCATCGAACAGGCATTGGTCGACAATATCCACGGCCTGGCCAGCTATCCGACCACCATCGGCTCGGAAGCCTTGCGCAGCGCCATCGCCGGCTGGCTGGAGCGCCGCTACGGCATTCCCAAGCTCGATCCTGCCACGCAAATCCTGCCCGTGAACGGTTCGCGCGAAGCGCTGTTTGCGCTGGCGCAAACGGTGATCGATCCGGCGGCCGGTTCGCTCGTGATCAGCCCGAATCCGTTTTACCAGATCTATGAAGGCGCGGCCTACCTGGCCGGCGCCGAACCATATTTCGTCAATTCCGACCCGACGCGCAATTTCGGCTGCGACTATGACAGCGTGCCGGCCAGCGTGTGGGAAAAGGTCAAGCTGTTGTTCCTGTGCTCGCCTGGCAATCCGACGGGCGCCGTGCTGACCCTGACGGACTGGGAACATCTGTTCGCCCTGTCCGAGCGCTACGATTTCGTCATCGCCGCCGACGAGTGCTATTCCGAGATCTACCACGGCGACACGCCCCCGCTGGGCGCGCTGCAGGCGGCGCACATGCTGGGCCTGTCCACGGTCGAGCGTCCGTATGCGCGCCTGGTGGTGTTTTCCAGCCTGTCGAAGCGCTCGAACGTGCCGGGCATGCGCTCGGGCTTCGTCGCCGGCGACGCGGAGGTGCTGAAAAAATTCCTGCTCTACCGAACCTACCACGGCGGCGCCATGAGCCCCGCCGTGCAGGCGGCCTCCGTCGCGGCCTGGAACGACGAAACCCATGTCGAGGAAAATCGCGCCAAGTACCGCGCCAAGTTCGACGCCATCACGCCGCTGCTGCAATCGGTGATGGACGTGCAATTGCCGGACGCCGGCTTCTACCTGTGGGCCGACGTCAGCCGCACGGGACTGTCCGACACGCAATTCGCGCAAGGCCTGTACGCCGAATATAATGTCACCGTATTGCCTGGCAGCTACCTGGCGCGCGACGCGCACGGCATCAATCCGGGCCGCAACCGCATCCGCATGGCCCTGGTGGCCGAAACGGCCGAAGGGCTGGAAGCGGCCTTGCGCATAGTAAAATTCTGCCAGCAGCTTTCCGCATCCGCATCAACCCCTACATAAACAAGACATCATCATGAGCCAACAACTGCAAACCATCATCGACCAGGCCTGGGAAAACCGCGCCGAGATCAATCCGGGCAACGGCACGGCCGAACTGCGCGACGCCGTCTCCCACGTCATCCATGGCCTGGACAACGGCAGCATCCGCGTGGCGGAAAAAACCTCGGGCGACTGGGTCGTCAACCAGTGGGTCAAGAAGGCCGTGCTGCTGTCGTTCCGCCTGGAAGACAACGTTGTCCTGCCATCCGATGGCACGATGCAGTTCTACGACAAGGTGCCGACCAAGTTCGCCAACTACACCAAGGAAGACTTCGCCAAGGGCGGTTTCCGCGTGGTGCCGCCAGCCGTCGCCCGCCGCGGCAGCTTCATCGCCAAGAACGTCGTGCTGATGCCGTCCTACGTCAACATCGGCGCCTACGTCGATGAAGGCGCCATGGTCGACACCTGGGCCACCGTCGGCTCCTGCGCCCAGATCGGCAAGAACGTCCACCTGTCCGGCGGCGTCGGCATCGGCGGCGTGCTGGAACCGATGCAAGCGAACCCGACCATCATCGAAGACAACTGCTTCATCGGCGCCCGCTCGGAAATCGTCGAAGGCGTGATCGTCGAAGAAAACTCGGTCATCTCGATGGGCGTGTACATCGGCCAGTCGACCAAGATCTACGACCGCGCCACGGGCGAAGTCACCTACGGCCGCGTGCCAGCCGGCTCCGTCGTGGTGTCGGGCAACCTGCCTTCGGAAGACGGCAAGTACTCGCTGTACTGCGCCGTGATCGTCAAGCGCGTGGATGCGAAGACCCGCGCAAAAACGGGTATCAACGAGCTGCTGCGCGGTATCTGATGACTGCGCCGCAAGGCGCGCGCAGCACCGTGAATGTCCCGCCCAGGCGGGACATTTTCATTTCCGACTAGCAACTTCAATCGTCGCGCTGTCCTCTGCCATCCTGTCCTATACTGGATGGCATGAATACGCCTCCCGTCTTGATCGTCGGCGCCGGTCCTACCGGCCTCATGCTTGCCTTGCGCCTGGCGCGCCATGGCGTCGATTGCCGCATCATCGACAAGAATAGCGGTCCGGGCCAGGCGTCGCGGGCCATGGCCGTGCATGCGCGCACCCTGGAGTTTTACCAGCAGCTGGGCTTTGCCGACGAGTTGGTGCAGCTGGGCATCAAGATCAACGCCATGCACATCCACGAAGGCGGCGAGGAGCTGGTGAAACTGGCGCTGGGCGAGATCGGCGAAGGCTTGAGCCCCTACCCTTTCGTGCTCAGCCTGCCCCAGGACGAGCATGAACGATTTCTCATCAGCAAGCTGGCGGCGGCCGGCGTGCATGTGGAATGGAACGTGGCGCTGGACCTGTGGACGCAGGACGATAGCGAAGTGCAAGCCATCCTGCTCAACAATGGCGAACGCCAGTATTGCACCTTTGACTACATCTGCGGCTGCGACGGCGCGCGCAGCAAGGTGCGCGAGATCGCCGGTTTCGACTTTTCCGGCGGCACCTACGACCATTTGTATTACGTGGCGGACGCGCAAGTGGCCGGCAACAACACGGATTTGCACGCCCACCTGGGGGCGAACGCCTTCGCCCTGATGTTGCCCGTGCGCACCAGCGGCATGCAGCGCCTGATCGGCATCCTGCCCGACGTTCCCGATGGCGCGCCGGCGCCCGTCTTCGACGACGTGCGGGAACAGGTGCAAGCCTTGCTGGGCATCGAGGTCGAGCACGTGAACTGGTTTTCCACGTATAAAGTCCATCACCGGGTGGCGGCGCAGTTTCGCGAACGACGCTGCTTCCTCCTCGGCGACGCGGCCCATTTGCACAGCCCCGTGGGCGGCCAGGGCATGAACACGGGCCTGGGCGACGCCGTCAACCTGGCCTGGAAACTGGCGCAAAAGCTGCGGGGGCAAAGCAACGACGCCCTGCTCGACACCTATGAAAGCGAGCGCATCGTGTTTGCCCGCAAGCTCGTCGCCACCACCGACCGCGCCTTCCAGGCCATCGTCGCGCAAGGGATCGCCGGGCAATTCCTGCGCCGCTGGCTGGTGCCGCACGCGCTGCCCCTCCTGTCCGGCTTTGCGCGGGCGCGCCGGCTGCTGTTCCGGACCGTGTCGCAAATCCAGATCAGCTATGAAGACAGCGCCCTGTCCGCGGGCCACGCGGAATACTTGCGCGGCGGCGACCGCCTGCCGTGGTTCTCGGACGGCACCCAAGACAACTTTATCGCCCTGCGCAGCATGGATTGGCAATTGCACATCTACGGCGAGCCGGCGCCCGAACTGCTGGACGAAGCGCGCGTGCTGAAGCTCCCCGTGCATTGCTACACCTTCAATGTCGCCGCCAAGCTGGCCGGCCTGGGCCGCGACGCGGCCTATCTGGTGCGCCCGGACGGCCACATCGCGCTGGCCCTGCACCTGCAGGAAAGCGGCGCCCTGCGCGCCCTGGCCCTGCGGCTGGGCCTGCATTTCGGCCCGGCGGAGTCAAGCAAGGCGGCGCCACGGCCTGTGTAGAGACACGCCGAAAGTCTGCGCTGCATCAAGCCAGATAGATTTAATTTCCTTGCTTTGTTTGCTTTGTTTGACCTCCTGTCCTATGCTGAAACATGCGTTTCAAGGATAGGACCATGTCGAACACATCGAACACACGCTCCTCTGTCGGCAATGGCGACACCGGCACGATTGATGAGGCCACCGCCGACACCGGGCATGGGCCTGCCACGCCCTCGCTGGTCAGCAAGCTGGCGGACACACTCGCATCCAGTGCCACCGGCTTACGCTTTAATATTGCACAAGATACTTTCCAGGAAGCGTATGCATCGCTGCTGGACGCCGTGCCGCGCGACGACCGGCCCGCGCTGCTCGCGCAAATGCGGCGCGACCTCGATATCGTGACCGAGCGGGAGCTGAACCGGGCGTCCGGCATCGACGCGCATGCCAGCCACGTCAGCACCCGGCAATTCATGCGCGGTCTGGAAGAGCAGGAACGGCAGCAGCGTGAAAAAGACTTGGCGTCGTACAGCTTGCTATCAGGCCCGGAACTGCGCGCCCGGCTGGCAGTCACGCCGCAAGCGCTCAGTGCGGCACTCAAGGCCAGACGCCTGTTCGCCTTGCGCGGCGCCTCCGGGGAATATGTCTATCCAGCATTTTTCGCCGATCCCCGCCACGATCGCCACATCCTGGAAAAAATCAGCAAAATCCTCGGCGACTTGCCCGGCGCCGCCAAATGGGATTTTTTTACCGCCCCACGCCTGTCTCTGGGCGGCAAGTCGCCGCTGGAGGCCCTGACCAAAGGGAAACTCGATGCCGTGATGGCGGCAGCCCGCGCCTACGCCGACGAATAAGCACGACCGTGGCAATCTTGCGCCTGCCCCGCTTGCCGCAACTACCCGCAGCGCTGCAGATGGTGCGCTGCGATCCCGCCACGCTGTATCGCGTGTCCGGCCATGCCACGGGCGACCCGATTCGACACGTGCTAACTGGGTAGTTCGCTGGCGTCCACCGCGCCGCGCCCAAGCTCGCGCTGGCGTCCGCCACGCCGCTCTCGGTCCATCCGGACTTCGGCCAGGCTGCCACGCTGCTGGGTATCCGCAGCACCTGGCCCTGAGCCTGCCATGAACATGCAACCTTGTTGCACTGCCGCATCGACTGCGCATCGACTGTATAATGTCGGCTAACATCGCATATCGCGCCAGCGCAAGCGCCGCGATCAAGCAAACCGCATTCATTCCCCTTAGCCCTGCCCATGACGACCATTACACTCTACGGTATCCCCAATTGCGATACCGTCAAAAAGGCCCGCACCTGGCTGGCCGCGCAACACCACGATTTCACTTTCCACGACTTCAAGAAGCAGGGCCTGGAACGCGCCACCGTCGAGGCATGGCTGGCGCAATTGCCGTGGGACGTGCTGGTCAACAAGAAAGGCACGACCTGGCGCGCCCTGTCCGACGAGCGCAAGGCATCGATCACCGACGCCGCCGGCGCCGTGGAGCTGATGCTGGAAAACCCGTCCATCATCAAGCGCCCCGTGCTGGACAAGGATGGCCAGTTCAGCGTGGCGTTTTCGGATGCGCAGTACAAGACCATTTTTTCAGTTTAAACCCGACACCAGCAAGGCTGGGGTCAGTCCCTAGGGATCGACACTTGCGCCACTGGGGCAAATGTCCCCGGCGGGTCTGACCCCGGATTGACGCCTCGCCAATATTTCCATGACCACCTCCAAAACCCTCACCCTGACCGAAAAACTGATCGCCCTGTCCTCGGTCACGCCCGACGACAAGGGCTGCCAGCAGCACTTGATCGACATCCTCACGCCGCTGGGCTTTGTCTGCGAGACGATCCAGTCGAACGACGTCACCAACCTGTGGGCACGGCGCGGCAGCACGTCGCCCGTGTTCGTCTTTGCCGGCCATACGGACGTGGTGCCTACCGGCCCCGTCGAGCAATGGCGCTCGCTGCCCTTCATTCCCACGCACCGCGATGGCAAGCTGTACGGCCGTGGCGCGGCCGACATGAAGACCTCGATCGCCGCCATGGTGGTGGCCTGCGAGGAGTTCATCGCCGCCACGCCTGACCACACGGGTTCGATCGCCTTCCTGATCACCAGCGACGAGGAAGGCCCGGCCACGGACGGCACCGTCATCGTCTGCGACAAATTGAAAGCGCGCGGCGAGCAGATCGACTATTGCCTGGTGGGCGAGCCGACGTCGAGCGCGCAGCTGGGCGACATGATCAAGAACGGCCGCCGCGGTTCGCTGTCGGGCCGGCTGACGATCAAGGGCGTGCAGGGTCACATTGCCTACCCGCACCTGGCAAAGAATCCCATCCACGAAGCGGCGCAGGCGCTGGCCGACCTGGTCGAGGAAAAATGGGATGCCGGCAACGAGTATTACCTGCCGACGTCGTGGCAAATGTCCAACATCAACGCGGGCACGGGCGCCAACAACGTGATTCCGGGCGACATGGTGATCGACTTTAACTTCCGCTTTTCCACGGCCAGCACGGCGGAAAGCCTGCAGCAGCGCGTGCACGCCATCCTCGACCAGCATGACTTGCAGTACGACTTGCAGTGGACATTGAGCGGCTTGCCCTTTCTCACGCCGCGCGGCACCTTGAGCGATGCGCTGTCTTCCGCC
Source organism: Janthinobacterium sp. JC611 (assembly GCF_018682595.1). Lineage (NCBI taxonomy): Bacteria > Pseudomonadati > Pseudomonadota > Betaproteobacteria > Burkholderiales > Oxalobacteraceae > Janthinobacterium > Janthinobacterium sp. JC611. Next base: position 294,934 of record NZ_JAFLJN010000025.1, on the reverse strand, counting down.
ATCCGGGAAGAAACGGGCATCACGACGGAGCTGTCGACCACGGGCGGTACCTCGGATGGCCGGTTTATCGCGCAAATCTGCCCCCAAGTGATAGAATTCGGGCCGCCCAATGCCAGTATTCACAAGATCGACGAGCACATCGAACTGCGCCACATCGATCCCCTGAAGAATATTTACCGGCGCACGCTGGAGCATTTGCTGCCCGTCTGAACCTGAAATACCGAGGCCCGTCACGGCGGGCCAGAACACCGTCTTTTCGAGAATGCCATGACCCCGAACCCGTTTTCCACGCCACGCGACCTGCTGCGCTACGCCGTTACCCGTTTCAATACCTCCAAGCTGTTTTTCGGCCACGGCAGCGCCGAAGCGTTCGACGAGGCGGCCTACCTGATCCTGCACACGTTGAAATTACCGCTGGACAAGCTCGAGCCTTTCCTCGACGCCAAATTGCTGCCGTCCGAAGTGGCCAGCGTGATGAGCGTCATCGACCGCCGCAGCATCGACCGCGTGCCGGCCGCCTACATCACCAAGGAAGGCTGGCTGGGCACGTACAACTTCTACGTGGACGAGCGCGTGATCGTGCCCCGTTCCTTCATCGCCGAGCTGATCCCCGAATACTTCTCACCATGGGTGCCGGAACCGGAAGCCGTGGAAAACATCCTGGAACTGTGCACCGGTTCGGGCTGCCTCTCCATCATGATGGCCGACGCCTTCCCGAACGCCCAAGTCGACGCCGTGGACATTTCCGCCGACGCGCTGGCCGTGGCCAAGCGCAACGTCGACACGTACAAGCTGCAAGACCGCGTGACCCTGATCGAATCGGACCTGTACGCGAACGTGCCGGCCAAGAAATATGATTTGATCATCAGCAACCCGCCGTACGTGAATTCCACGTCGATGGGCGCCCTGCCCCAGGAATACCTGGCCGAACCGCAGATCGCCCTCGACGGCGGCAGCGACGGCATGGACCTGGTGCGCAAGATCATCGCCGGCGCGGCCGAGCGCCTGACGGACGACGGCATCCTGATGATTGAAATCGGCAACGAACGCGACTACGCGGAAGCGGCCTTCGGCGAACTGGGCCTGACCTGGCTGACGACGAGCGCCGGCGACGACATGGTGTTCCTGCTGACGGCCGAGCAGCTCAAGCTGGTATAAGCGCTGGCGTCAGCGCGCAGCGCCTTAATTTACAACACAAAGAAAAAAATGATACGTTTCCTACAAGTAAGCCTGATGCGCGGCATCAAACCGTTGCTCGAACAAGTCGATGTCACCCTCAATCCGGGCGACAAGATCGGCCTGATCGGCGCCAATGGCGCGGGCAAATCGAGCCTGTTCGCCATGATGCGTGGCGAATTGCACCCTGACCAGGGCGAGATCGATTTCCCGGCCAAGTGGCGCGTGGCTTACGTGGCGCAGGAAACGCCACCGCTGGACCGTGCCGCGCTCGACTACGCGATCGATGGCGACGTCACCCTGCGCAAGCTGGAAGCGGAACTGGCGCGCCTGGAATCGGAACCGGCCACGTCGGAAAACGGCATCGCCATCGGCGAAATCTACAGCGCGCTGGCAGACGCCGACGCCTACACCGTGCAGTCGCGCGGCGAACAATTGCTGCTGGGCCTGGGCTTTACCCTGGACCAGATGCAGCAGCCTGTCGCCAGTTTCTCCGGCGGCTGGCGCATGCGCTTGAACCTGGCGCAAGCGCTGATGTGCCCATCCGACCTGCTGCTGCTCGATGAACCGACCAACCATCTGGATCTGGACGCCATCATCTGGCTGGAAGACTGGCTCAAGCGCTACGCCGGTACCTTGCTGATCATTTCCCATGACCGCGACTTCCTCGATGAAGTGGTCAACGTCGTCGTGCACATCGACGAACGCAAGCTGAAACGCTACTCGGGCAACTACTCGAGCTTCGAACGCCAGCGCGCGGCGCAGATGATCCTGGCCGCCGGCGCGCTGGAAAAGCAGCAGCGCAAGCGTGCCCACCTGGAATCGTTCGTGAACCGCTTCAAGGCGCAAGCCTCGAAGGCCCGCCAGGCGCAAAGCCGCATGAAGGCGCTGGCGAAGATGGAAGAGCTGGCGCCATTGCGCGCCGCCGCGGAATTCTCGTTCGAATTCCGCGAGCCGCTGTCGGCGCCAAATCCGCTGCTGGTGATGGAAGACGTCGATGCGGGTTACAAAATCGAGAACGAAGCGACGGGCGACATCACGCACAAGACCATCGTCAACGGCATCAAGTTTTCGCTGCAGATCGGCCAGCGCATCGGCCTCCTGGGCCAGAACGGCGCCGGCAAGTCGACCCTGATCAAGACGATCGCCGGCGAACTGATGCCTTTGAGCGGCGACGCCACCATGGGCAAGGGCCTCAACATCGGTTATTTTGCCCAGCACCAGGTGGAAATGCTGCGCCATGACGAATCGCCGCTGTGGCACCTGGCCAAGATCGCCCCGACCGTGCGCGAGCAGGAACTGCGCAACTTCCTGGGCGGCTTCAACTTCCCCGGCACCATGGTCACCAGCTCCATCGCGCCCTTCTCGGGCGGCGAAAAAGCCCGCCTGGCGCTGGCGCTGATCGTCTGGCAGCGTCCGAACCTGCTGCTGCTCGATGAACCGACCAACCATCTGGACCTGGAAACGCGCGAAGCGCTGACGGAAGCGCTGGCCCAGTTCGAAGGCACCCTGGTCGTCGTGTCCCATGATCGCCACTTGCTGCGCGCCACCACCGATGAATTCATCATCGTGGCCGACGGCAAGCTGCAACCGTTTGACGGCGACCTGGACGACTATAAGGACTGGCTGTTCAAGACCAAGCTGGGCAAGGGCACGGACGTGCTGCCGGCCGCCGGCAAGGCCAACAAGACGGACTTCCCCGTCGTGTCGCCGGTAGCCGCCGCCCCCGCCGCGCCCGTGCGCGACAAGCGCAAGGAAGCGGAAGAGCGCCAGAAAACGGCCGCCCTGCGCAAGCCGATCGAAAACAAGATCAAGCGCCAGGAAGAGCAGATCGCCAAGCGCAATGCGCAAAAGGCGGAAACCGACGCCAAGCTGGGCGAGCCAAGCATCTATGACGCGGCCAACAAGGCCAAGCTCAAGCAATTGCTGGCCGACCAGACCTTCTTCACCAAGGACCTGGCGCAGCTGGAAGCGGAATGGCTCGATCTGCAGGATCAGCTAGAGAAACTCGGCTAACGCAAGACAAAAAGACGACTCCCGGGTCGTCTTTTTTTCAGGCCACCTGCATGGGGCTGGGGCTGCGGATGGCCATCAGGCGGTCGATGTCGACGAGGATCAGGCGGCGCCCCGCCACCGTGCCCAGGCCCAGCAGGTAATCGGCTTCCGCCTCGCCCAGGCCGGGCACGGCGACGATGTCGGCCGGCGCCAGGCTGACGATATCGGTGACGCCATCGACCACCATGCCCATCACGCCATTGCTCAGCTGCAGGATGATCACGTCGGTGGCCGGATCGGGCGCGTCCTGGGCGCTGCCGAACGCGGCGCGCATGTCGACGATGGGGATGATCACGCCGCGCGAGACGGCCACGCTGCGCAGCACTTCCCCTTCCGAGGAAAACCGGTCGAGCTCTTTCAGCGGACGCAATTCCCGCACGCAGCGATAGTCGAGGCCGTATTCCAGGCCGCCCAGCCGGAAGCTCAAGTACTGCGTCAGGTATTGCACGGTTGTGGCGCCAGGCGTCGTCGTGGGCTGCATGGTGTTCCTTTCATCCGGTAAGCGCTGCCAGGATGCGCAGTGGCGCAACGTTGGCCCCATGCTAACCAGCATCGCCGCCGCCAGCGTTGAGAAACATCAACTTTCCCGGAAGGCAGGCTGGCCTCGGCGCCCGGCCTTGCGCCGCCGCAGCCATCTTCCCTTACAATACCCACATCGTTTCCCCACAGGCAGGCCATGCAACACCTCGTCAATCCCGCTGAAGTTGAATTCTCCGCCATCCGCGCCCAGGGTCCGGGCGGGCAGAACGTCAACAAGGTGTCCAGCGCCATCCATTTGCGCTTCCCCATCGCCGCCTCGTCGCTGCCGGACGCATACAAGGAGCGGTTGCTGGCCCTGCGCGACAGCCGCATCAGCAAGGATGGCGTGCTGGTGCTCAAGGCGCAGCAGTCGCGCAGCCAGGAACAGAACAAGGAAGAAGCGTTGCGGCGTTTACAGGAGATCATCGACAGCGTGACTTTCCTGCCCGCCGTGCGCCGCGCCACCAAGCCCACGCGCAGCTCGCAGCGGCGCCGCCTCGACAGCAAGAGCACGCACAGCGTGCTCAAGCAATCTCGCGGCAAGGTGATCGACTGATCAAGGCGGCGGCTGGTAGGTCCAGTCCAGGCTGCCCGTGTTGTCAGCGAACACGGCTTGCGTGGCCGGCGTGGCGCTGCGCAACAGCGCCTTGATCTCCTTCGGCGGCCGGTCGTAGACCTTGGCAGGGCCGGGCGGCACGACCAGGGTGCGCACGACCGTTTCACCATCGACCAGGCCCAGGGTGCAGCGCGACTGGCCGGCCGTCGCTTGCCGCTCCTGGCGCAATTGCTCCACCAGCGCCAGCATCTGCGCGTGCAGGATTTCCGACTGTTTCACTTCCACCCGCAGGCGGGCCACTTCCTTCAGCACGGGGGCGATGCGCGCGGCCAGCTTGTCGTACTGCAGCTGCTGCGCCGGCTGCAGCTGCAATTCGCCGCGCCGCAGCTGGCCCGCCAGGGTCAGGTAGTTGCGCACCTCGGGCAGCTGCGCGATGGCGTCGATTTCCTGCTGGCGCTTGTGCCGCAGCTGCTGGTGCTGCGCCGCCTTGGCCAGGCTCTCGGCGATCCTTTGCTCCAGCGCGCTCAGGTCGGGCACCAGGGGAAACAGCAGCATCTCCACCTGCTTGCGGGGACCGGCGCTGCCGATGCGGATGGTGCGCGCCGCCACAGCGCAGCCTTCGGCCAGTTCAATGACGACCTCGTCGGCGATGATCTCGCAATTGCTGGCGCTGTCGATCACCACGCGCGTGCCGGCGATGACGCAGCTTTCCGCGCGCTTCACGTGCACTTCGCCGCTCAGCGCCTGCAGCACGGAACCGGAGGCAACACCCTCGACGCGCACGTCGCCGTGTTCATTGAAGGCCGTGCCGCCCACCAGGTTGCGCTGTAGCCATATGAGCCCGCCATGCGAGTGCAGATGGCCATACACGTCGCCATGGATGGTGATGTCGCTGCCGTCGAGCTGGCGCTGCTCCTGCACTTCGCCATATTCCTCGTAGGCGGCGCGCAGCTTCAAATTGCCCGTGGTGCGGCTGCTGACGCCTTCGCGGCTGACGATCTTGTTTTCGATCGACATCTTGCCGTGCTCATCGACATTCACATAGCCATCCTGGGTGGCGACGAGGAAATCGCCATCGCTGAAATGCTCGACCGCCGTGCCTGTCCCCGCCACCGCGGCCAGGTCCAGCTCCAGCGGCGCGGGCGGCGGCAGCGCCGTGCCGGCCAGGTCGTAGCCAGGCAGGCCGGGCGCCCCCGGCAGCAGACGCAGCAGGCGCGCGTGCTTCTTGACTTGCGGAAAGCGGTTCTTGAAGCTGAGCAAATCCAGGCGGCCATCGGAGCGTTCGCGCGGCGCATCGTCGCGGTGGATGCCTTGCGACACTTCGACCAGCTGGGCGTCGCGCCCCGGCTGCGGCGGCAGCACCCGCGCCACCGTGATGCGCTCGGCCTTGCCGCTGGCGAGCATGGCGCGCACGGCCGCGCCATCGATGCCGTAGTGCACGCCCTTGCACCACAGGTCGGCCACCAGTTCGTCAAACTCGCGGCGCGCCGGCACCTGGCCATCCGCATCGGCAGGCAAGGCCTCAAAGTAAAACTCGGCGCTGTCGCCACGGACCTTGACCTGTTTGTACAGCGCGCGGCGCTGGGGCGGGAATGGCGCCACGCGGGCGGCGATGCGCAACAAGGCATCGCCCTTGGGCGCGGCGCGGGGCGCGGGGGCATGAAACAGGGTCAGCAGGAACAAACCGTAGTCGAGACCGGCCAGCAGCTGGCCCGACTGGAACAGCTGGTCGACGGCGATGCGCAACTGCGCCGGCGCCAGCGACAAGTCCAGGAATACCCCCTCGTCGCGTTGGACCAGGCCGCGCGGCACGCCGCCTGCGGGGGCCGCATCAGGAACCGGTATGTCGTCGTCGCTCTCCACTTGCCTCCCCAAACAACAAATTCAGAGAATTGTCTCAGTGCACTAGAACAATATCACGGGGCGTGGCGGTGTGCGTGACTTGGCAAAAATGTGCTTGCCAGATGCAAACAGGGCCATGTCTTGCGAGATGGCCCTGTCGGAGGGGGATGGCTGCCTAGCGGCGCGGCGGGTTGGAATAGATGTCCTGTCCCACTTCGTTGATCTGGCGGCGCAGGTCGCGGCGCTCGTCGGCCGTCATGCGGCCCGTGCGGCGCGAAGCGTCGGCGCCTTCGTTGGCGCGGCGCTGCTCTTCGGCGCGCGTGTCGAAACTGCGTGCGTCACGCTGTTCGCGCAAGCGCGTATCATTGCTATTGCTGCGCTGTACCTGTTCATACCGCTGGGCCTGCATTTGCTGCTGCTCGTCACGGCGTGGTGGCGGCTGGTTTTGCGCCGACGCCAGGCTGGCGGCAAACACGCAGCAAACGGCAAATGCGGACAGCGCAGTCGTACGTGCAGCCATAGCTGCGCTGGGAGCGGCGTGAATTTTTTTAGTAAAGATATTCATTGAGTTCCTCTTCCGCGATGCCGTATACACTTAAAGCTGATTTCCACTGTGGCCCCAGTGTATGATGCTTTACACGGTGCAGTAAGAGTAATTGGGTAAAGTTTGTAACACTTTGTAATGGGTCGCCACAGCCCCTTGCCGACGCCGCGCGAGGCGTTACTATAGCAACTAATATAAGATAACACGACACCCTAAATGACGACAACCTCCACTTCCGGCAGCAATACAACCACGCAATCGATCCACGGCCACCAGGCAAAAATCATGGTCGTCGATGACGATGTGCGCCTGCGCGACCTGCTGCGCCGCTACCTGACCGAACAGGGCTTCAATGTCTTCACGGCAGAGAGCGCGACGGCCATGAACAAGCTGTGGCTGCGCGAACGCTACGACTTGCTGGTGCTCGACCTGATGCTGCCGGGCGAAGACGGCCTGTCGATCTGCCGCCGCCTGCGCGGCGCGGGCGATCAGACGCCGATCATCATGCTGACGGCCAAGGGCGAGGACGTGGACCGCATCGTGGGCCTGGAAATGGGCGCGGACGATTACCTGCCGAAACCGTTCAATCCGCGCGAACTGGTGGCCCGCATCGGCGCCGTGCTGCGCCGCAAGGGTCCCGATGAAATCCCGGGCGCGCCGTCGGAAACGCCGCAAACCTTCGAATTCGGCGATTTCGTGCTGGACCTGGGCACGCGTACCCTGAAAAAGAATGGCGAAACGGTGCCGCTGACGACCGGTGAGTTTTCTGTCCTGAAAGTGTTTGCCCGCCATGCGCGCCAGCCGCTGTCGCGCGAGAAACTGATGGAACTGGCGCGCGGGCGCGAATACGAAGTATTCGACCGCAGCCTGGACGTGCAAATCTCGCGCCTGCGCAAGCTGATCGAACCAGATCCGTCGAGCCCGCTGTTCATCCAGACCGTCTGGGGCCTCGGCTACGTCTTCATCCCGGACGGACAGCCGCGCTGATCGCTGGCGAGGCATGATGAAGCTTTTTCCCGATATCAGCCTGGCGCGGCTGAAAAGCGGCTTGTTCTGGCGCACCTTTTTGCTGCTCGGCACCCTGACCACGGTCAGCATGATCGCCTGGTTCAGCATGATTTCCTTCATCCAGCGCGAGCCGCAGGCGCAGCAGATTTCCGCCCAGATCATTTCCGTCGTCACCATCACGCATGCGGCATTGACGCACTCGGCGCCCGAGTTGCGGCGCGAACTGTTGTTCGACCTCGTCAGCAATGAAGGCATCCGCATCTTCTCGCTGGAAGAGGACGACCGCATCGAGCCGCCGCCCGACAATTACCTGATGCCCGAGATCGAGGCGCTGGTGAAGGCCAAGCTGGGCAAGGACACGCGCTTTTCCGCGCGCGTCAATGGCGTGGCCGGCTTCTGGGTCAGCTTCAAGATCGACGACGACGAGTACTGGCTGATGCTGGACCGTGAACGCCTGCGCGGCCTGACGGGCTTCCAGTGGCTGGGCTGGGCCAGCCTGGTGTCGCTGCTGTCGCTGCTGGGCGCGGCCATCATTTCCAGCCTGATCAATCTGCCGCTGTCGCGCCTGACGGCGGCCGCGCGCGACATCGCCAAGGGCAAGCAACCGGCGCCGCTGCCGGAAAAAGGCCCGATCGAAATCCTCGAGGCGAACCGCAGCTTCAACCAGATGGTCGATGACTTAAAGCAGGTGGAATCGGACCGCGCCGTGATCCTGGCGGGCATTTCGCACGACTTGCGCACGCCGCTGGCGCGCATGCAGCTGGAAGTGGAAATGGCCAACCTGTCGGACGAGGCGCGCGAGGGCATTCAGTCCGATATCGGGCAGATGGATGCCATCATCGGCCAATTCCTCGACTATGCCAAGCCGACGGAAGCGTCGAGCTTTACCGATGTCGACCTCAGCGGTTTGCTGACCGACATGACGCGCGAAGCCATGCGCCTGCCGGACGTGAAGATCAACGCCAGCATCGCCGAGGGCGCGCACGCGATGGGCAACCCCACCGATCTGCGCCGCGTGCTGAACAACCTGATCGAGAACGCGCGCCGCTATGGCAAGACGCCGGGCAGCGACGTGACGGAAATCGACATCGCCTGCCAGGTGCGCACCAGCCACGGCGCGAAAAAGGTCATCATCGAGGTGCAGGACCACGGCACGGGCGTGCCGGCGGAAAAGATCGAGCAGCTGATGAAACCGTTCACCCGCCTCGACACGGCGCGCGGACAGGCAAATGGCGCCGGGCTGGGCCTGGCCATCGTCGACCGCGTGCTGCTGCGCCACGGCGCCGAATTGCAGGTGCGCAACCGCGAAGGCGGCGGCCTGGCATTCCAGATCAGCTTGCCAGCGGCGTAAGCTAACACACCGGGGTCAGTCCCGTCGGGCCTGACCCCGGGTGATTAAACCGCCGCCTTCTCCTGCGCCAGCAATTTATCCATCAACAATTCCGTCGCCCCATAGCCGTACAGGGAATCGCTTTCCATGCCCGGGGTATCGAAGGGAATCGATTCCTCACGGTTCAGCTTGGCAGGGTCGGCGTCCGCATAGCTGGCGCGCCAGGCGCGCTGCAAGGATTCATTGCGGCGGATAAACGCCGGCATGGGCCAGGCATCGCGCTCCCAGTGGCTGCTGTCGCCCAGCAGGGGCCAGCGCTCGTTGAGCAGGGCCATGTCGCCCGTGCGCAGGCGGCGCACGGCCTGTTCCGGCCGCAAGCCTTCCAGCTCTTCCAGCGCCGGCAAGCTGTCGCGCTTCGGCCCGAACATATAGGCCAGCATGATGCGCCCGGCAGGCGCCCGGCGCGCCACCACGCCGACGGCATAGCCGCCGCCCGGCAGGGGCACGGCAAACCAGCTGCCTTCTCGGTATGGTAATGATTTCATCTCTGTAAACTCCCCCAAAATCGTGTTCGGGGCACAGTCTACGCGAAACAATGCAAATGTGGCGTATGGTACGTGACAGCAACAAACCAATAGTTACAATATTTTCTCGTCATAGTGATACTGGGCAACAATCGGCCCCGCCTTGAACAGCGCTTCCTTCATGGCCGAATCCAGGCGCGCATCGCGGCGGCGCATCCATTCGAGCAGCATGGCCGCTTCCTTGCGGCTGGTGTCGCCCGCATGCGCGAGCACGCGGCGCAGTTCCGGGTCCGTGCACGCCTCGAAGCGCTGGCTGTTCAAGTCCAGCGCCTGCAGCGCGGCGATGGTGGCGCCGATGGCGCGGTGCATATCGAGCGCGGTGGCCGGCAGGCCCGCTTCTTCCAGTGGGACGGTGGTCATGCGCATTCCTTTTCGCGTGGTGGTGACATCGGCTGCATTCTCCACCGCGCGGACGAAAAGCTCAAGCGTCCACGGCACGTTTTCCCCCGTTCGGCCATAATCATGGCTCAGCAACAGCCTACACTTCAGCGGCAGGAGTCCCATGTTCAATTTCGACTTTTACAATCCGACGCAAATCCTCTTCGGCCAGGGCCAGATCGCCGCCATCGCCAGCCTGATACCGCCGCAAGCCAGGGTGCTCATGACGTATGGCGGCGGCAGCATCAAGCAGAACGGCGTCTACGATGAAGTCAGGGCGGCGCTGGCCGGCCATACGGTGCTCGAATTTGCCGGCATCGAACCCAATCCCAGCTATGAAACCCTGATGCAGGCCGTGGCCATGGTGAAAAACGAGCGCATCGATTTCCTGCTGGCCGTCGGCGGCGGTTCCGTGGTCGACGGCACCAAGTTCATCGCCGCCGCCGCCCTGCATGAGGGCGAGGCATGGGACATCCTGGCCAAAGGCGGCAAGATCGTCGAAGCGGCCCTGCCCTTCGGCACGGTCCTGACCTTGCCGGCCACGGGTTCTGAAATGAATGGCTCGGCCGTGATCACGCGCAAGGCGACGCAGGAAAAGCGCTCGTTCATGAGCCGCAAGGTCTATCCTAAATTCTCCGTGCTGGACCCGTCGAAAACGTTCACATTACCGCTGCGCCAGGTGGGCAATGGCGTCGTCGATGCGTTCGCGCACGTCATGGAACAGTATCTGACCTACCCCGTCAATGCGTCCGTGCAAGACCGCTTCGCCGAAGGCATTTTGCTGACCCTGATCGAGGAAGGCCCGAAAGCCCTGTCGCAGCCGGACGACTACGACGTGCGCGCCAACGTGATGTGGAGCGCCACCCTGGCCTTGAACGGCCTGATCGGCGTGGGCGTGCCGCAGGACTGGTCCACGCACGCCATCGGCCACGAATTGACGGCCTTGTACGAGCTCGACCATGCGCAAACGCTGGCCATCATCCTGCCCAGCATGCTGCGCGTGCGCAAGCAGGCCAAGCGCGCCAAGCTGCTGCAATACGCGGCCCGCGTGTGGGGCCTCGACGGCGGCGACGAGGATGGGCGCATCGAAGCGGCCATCGCGCGCACGGAATTCTTCTTCCGCCACATGGGCGTCAAGACGCGCCTGGCCGACTATGGCCTCAACCACGCCAGCGTGGACGCCGTCGTGGCCGCCCTGGAAGCGCACGGCATGACGGCGCTGGGCGAACAGCGCGAAGTGACGCCCGCCGTCAGCCGCAAAGTGCTCGAACTCAGTTTGTAGATTCGCACCACACTGTTGTAAAACGGTCGGCCAGGGGGACAGCCGGCCGTGCTTCATGCTAAGCTGTCGTTTCGCTAGGGGTCCTGGAGCAGTCATCCGGGTGAGAGATACCCTTCGTACCTGATCTGGATAATGCCAGCGAAGGAAAGCGCAAAGTACCTCCCTCCTTTGATAGCTCCTGCGTTGGCGCCAGCCGAACAAGCAGCCTGCCGTGCTCTTTACCGAGACGGCTTGAACCACGAGCAATCTATGTCCACACCGAATTTATCCGTTTCTGTACTGACCCTGGCCATCCTGCACGCGTTTGCCGCGCCCGCCCTGGCTTCCGACGCATCCGACCCGCAGGCCCAGAGCATGGCTGAAGTCGTCGTCACGGCCAGCAAGGCGCCGGCCGCCAAGCGCGCCTCCGTCGGCGGTTTTTCCGAAGCGCCGCTGCTGCAGACGCCCGCGTCCGTCACCGTCATTTCGCAAAAAGACATGCAGGACTTGCAGATCCGCAATCTCAGCGACGCCGTCAAGCTCGACACCAGCATCAACGACGCCTACAACGCCGTCGGCTATGCGGAACAGTTTTCCATCCGCGGCTTCAAGCTCGACAACAATTCCAGCTACCGCAAGGATGGCGTGGCCATTCCTGGCGACACGCAAATTCCGCTGGAAAACAAGGAACGCATCGAAGTGCTGAAGGGCCTGGCCGGCTTGCAGGCAGGCGTGGCCGCGCCCGGCGGCGTGATCGACTTCATCGTCAAGCGCCCCACCGCCGCACCGCTGCGCACGGTCACCGTGGAAACGCGCGAGCGGGGCACGCTGTACGGCGCCGTCGACCTGGGCGGCCGCCTGGAAGACACGCGCTTCGGCTACCGGGTCAACGTGGCGGCCGAGCGCCTGCGCTCCTACATCAAGGGCGCGGACGGCAACCGCAAGTTCATTTCCGGCGCCTTCGACTGGCAGATTTCGCCGCAGGCCCTGCTGCAAATCGATGCCGATTACCAGGACAAGGCGCAGGCGACGGCGCCCGGCTTCCAGCTGCTGAACAATAAAACCTTGCCGACCGGCATCAGCGCCGACGCCATGCTCAACCTGCAGCCCTGGACGCGCCCCGTGGAAACCGTCACCAGCAATCTCGGCCTGCGCTTCCAGTACGCCTTCAATGACGACTGGCACGCCACCTTGTCGGCCAACCAGCACTCGTTCAAGCGCGACGACTACACTGCCTTCCCGTATGGCTGCAGCGGACAGGACCTGTACCCCGGCTTCTGCGGCAATGGCGACTACGACGTGTACGACTACCGCAGCCTGGGCGAGACGAAAAAGCCGCTGAGCGCGCAAGCCATGATCCAGGGTAAGTTCGCCACCGGTGCCCTGCGCCATGCATTCACGGCCGGCGTGTCGACCTTCCGCCGCAAGGACCGCGCCGGCCTGTACGTGTACGACTGGGTGGGCGTGAGCAACATCTACCAGCCGCAGATCGTCGGCACCTCGCCCGGCGTCACGGGCCCCGTGCGCCTGGTGCGCAAGGATACGGAAAACGCCGTCTTCGTGCAGGACATCGTCAGCCTGACGCCGAACTGGAAGCTGCATGGCGGCTTGCGTCATATCAACGTCGATGGCTATCAGTATGTACTGAAGGCCGACACGGAAATCCGCGCCAAGCACGACTTCCTGCTGCCGAACGTCTCGCTCGTCTACACCCCGCTCGACAATGTCTCCGTGTATGCGGCCTATTCGCAGGGCATGGAACATGGCGGCACGGCCGACCGCAAGGCGCTCAACGCCAACGTGGAATTGACGCCCAGCCGCTCGAAGCAGGTCGAACTGGGCGCGAAGATGGACGTGACGCCGGATTTCATGCTGGCCGCCAGCCTGTTCCAGATCCGCAAAGGCCTGGAATTCAACCAGTACGTCGACAGCACCGCCTATAACTTCGTGCGCGAAGGCCAGGCCCAGCACCGTGGCCTGGAATTGTCGGCCCAGGGCAAGGCATCGTCCAATCTAAGCCTGGGCGCGTCCGTGACGGCCCTGAACAGCCAGCAGTCCGGCACGGGCAATGCCGACCTCGACGGCAAGCGCGTGCCCAACGTGCCCGCCTTCAAGGCGGCCGTGCATGCGGACTACGCCGTGCAGCAGGTGGCGGGCTTGAGCGTCAATGGCAGCTGGGAATATGCGGGCAAGAAAGCGTTTGAGTACAACAACACGACCTTCGTGCCGTCGTACCACGTCTTCAACCTGGGCGCCGCCTGGGCCACGCGCATCGCCGGCACGCGCGCCGTACTGCGCGCCAGCGTCAACAACGTGGCCGACAAGTTCTACTGGCGCGACGTGACGCCGGAATCGGACGGCTATCTGTACCCGGGCGCCAGCCGCACCTTCAAGCTCTCGGCGCAGTTCGACTTTTAATTGAGGGAAATGGCAGGCGCCATAGCAAGCGCCTGCCGCAGCAAAGGCGCCGCCTGTTCCAGGCGCGCCTCCAGGCTGTCATGCAGCACGTGGTAGGCGATGCCGCGCGCGTCGAGCTCGTCGAGCAGGTAGCGGTAGATCAGCTGGCGCACGGCTTCCGACTCGCGCTGCAAGCCGTCGGCCACCCACGGGCTGTCGGGCGCCGTCACCAGGGTCAGGTCGTACCGCGTGGCGTCGGCCAGCGCCGCCAGCGGCGCATCGGCGCCGGCGAAATAATGGCGGCTGTAGACCAGCGTCATCAGCGGCGTCGTATCGCAAAATAAAAATTGCCGCGCCTGCGCGGCGGCCGCATTTTCCCGCTCCAGCTGCATGCGCGCAATGCCAAACTGGTCGGCCGCGACGGGCACCCTGCCCTGCGTCTCGACGAATTCACGCAAGTATTCGGGCACCCACACGGTGCCATGGCGCTCGGCCAGGGCCGCCGCCAGGGTCGATTTGCCCGACGATTCCGCGCCCAGGATCGCCACGCGCACGCAACGCTCCATCACTTGAGGACCATGGCGTCGGGCGCGGCCGGCGCCGACTTCTTCCACGCCAGCAAGCCGATGACGGCCATCACGACGAAGAAGGCGTACAGCACGGCCGTCAGGGTCAGGCCCTTGTGCACATACAGCCACACGTACAGCACGTCGACGACGATCCAGGCGACCCAGTTTTCCAGCTTCTTGCGCGACAGCAGGAACTGGCCCACCAGGCTGCCGGCCGTGAGGAAACCGTCCGCATGCGGCACGTCCGTGTCCGTCGTCGTCAGCAGCCAGGCGATCAGCAGGAAGCCGACCAGCCAGCCCACCGCGCAGGCCAGCCAGCCGCGCCCGTCGAGGCGCGTGACGGGCAGGGTCTTGCCGCCGCTGGCCGGATGCAGCCACTGGTACCAGCCCCAGAACGAGACGCTGATGAACAGCAGTTGCAAGGCCATGTCGCCATACAGGCGCGATTCGAAAAACACGAAACCGTAGGCGGCCGAGGAAATGATGGCGAACAGCCACGCCCAGTGGTTCTGGCGGATGTTCAGCGCAACGGTTGTCAGTGCCAGGACAAAGGAAATCAGTTCAAGCGGCGTGGTGGCAAAACCCAGCAGGAGAAGCGTATCGTTCATGGGAATCGTGATGAGGCTGGTGGTGCAGTATGCAATACCAGCCATGAATAAGCAAGATTGCCCGCTCAGGCCAAGCCCCCCTTGACGGCGCGCGCCAGCGAGCGCCGCACGATCAGCTTGTGGAAAGGCCGGATCAGCACGATGTAGGCGCGCCCCACCCCATTATGGCAATGCACGACGCTCGAGATGGTCACGCTGCCGTGCCGTCCCGCGTCGCGCTCGCGCAGCACCGAGATGCGGAAGTCCAGGTGGCTGTCATCCTCGCCCAGGATGATTTCATCGTCGCTGACGGCAAAGATGCGGAAGATGCCGATACGCTTACCTGGTTTGGCTTCCATCTGCCGGGCCGTCTGGATGCCGAAGCGCGCCACGATGGCGTCGCGCAGCACCATCAGCTTGCGCGTCCAGCCCGGCTGGCTGCCCAGCAGGAGGCGCGCCAGGCCCTGCATGTCCATCCGGCGCGCCTGCTCGGTGGGCAAGTCGACGGCGTAGGCGTCGGCCAGGTTGCTGCCCGGGTACAGGGGGGCGATGCCGGCGCTCGGCGGCAAGGCCACGGCGCGTACCACGTTGTTCATCTCTTGCATGCGATCTCCATGTGTTCAGTGATAACATGGCCATCATACACGACAATGTGAACAGCGATAACATAGAATGACGACAACGAGTACCTATCATCACGGCAACTTGCGCGACACCCTGGTCGCCGCCGCCATCGCGCAACTGGCGCAGCAAAGCGACGCCGCCCTCTCGCTACGCGAACTGGCGCGCACGGTGGGTGTGTCGATCGCCGCCGTGTACCGCCACTTCCCCAGCAAGGAAGCCTTGCTGGCCGACGTGGCGGCGGCCGGCTTCGCCAGCCTGATCGCCAAATGGGAAGCCGAACTGCCGCCGCCGGGCAGCCTGCCCGCCGAACAGCGTTTTCAGCTGCTGGGCCAGCAATACATCGAATTCGCCCTGGCCGCGCCGGCCCACTACCGGCTGATGTTCGAACACCAGGACGTGCGCCAGTTCCCCGCCCTGCAGCAAGCGGCGCAGGCGTGCTTCCAGTACGTGCTGCAAACGGCGGGCGCGGCCGTGCGCGAAGCGGGCCTCGATGCGCGCTGGGACAAGGCCGCCGCCAGCGCCGGCTGGTCGCTGGGCCACGGCTACGTCATGCTGGTGCTGAGCGGCCGCCTGGCCATGACGGACGGCGGCGACGACCTGTCGCCGGCCATGGTGCCGCGCTTCTTCCAGTTGCCGGTGGAGGCATTGCGCCAGCCACGCCGTCCATCGTGAGCACCAGGCATTGCACGATGCCGGGAATCGGGTAAGCTATGCCCATCCCCATGTATGGAACGGCGACGATGAGGCCTGCAGAAGCGAGCGTTGACATGCTGTCCGGACGGTTGCCGGCCAGCGATGAACCACGATGGCATGAACCGCCCCCGCTTCCCCGGCCGTTCCTCCACCAGGCAGGTGACGATCTGGCGCCTGGGCCGCAGATCAGCGTCATTCATTTCCAGCCGTATCCATTTTGCAGCACCGCCTTCCATGAACATGGCATCGCCCTGCCCGCCACTATCGCGCGCAGCGTGCCGAAACGGCAAGCAGAGTATTTTTTCGGGCGGCTGGCCGCGCGCGCGGCACTGGCGCGCCTGGACATCGCCGATGCGCAGATCGGTATCGGCGCCTCGCGCCAGCCGCTGTGGCCGGCCGGAGTGGTCGGCAGCATCAGCCACGGTGGCGGTTATGCCGCCGCGCTCGCCTTGCCGGCGCAGCAGCACGAAGCGGCCGGCATCGATATTGAAGCGGTGGTGGGCGCGGAGATGGGCGAAGCACTGTTGAGCACGGCGATCAGCCTGCCCGAACTGTCAGTGCTGCGCCAGATCAACAGCGCCAGCACCCTGGAGTTTCTGATGACCGTAGTGTTTTCCGCCAAGGAAAGCTTTTTCAAGGCCGCCTTTCCCACGGTCGGCTACTACTTCGACTTTAGCGCCGTGACCTTGAGCGCATTTGACGAGGTCCGTCGCAGCTTGACGTTTTGCATCAACCAGTCGCTGTCGCCACGCCTGCACGCCAGCGCCCGGTTTTCCGTGCAGTACGACTTGCTCGATGCGCACACCGTCATCACGCACTGCGGCTGGCGCGGATGGGTGTGATTCCCGCCCACCCTCGCTGGCTCATTCCCGGATCACCTGTCGACACCTGCGGCGCGCCGCGGTTTGCCAGCCGTTGTCAGGCCCCTTGCGACGTGGAGGTCACGAAAATTTCACGCATGCACACGCTCTGCGGCAACTGGTAGGCAAACGCGATGATGCCGGCCACATCTTCCGGGGCAAGCAGGGAATCGAGCGTGCCCAGCCACTCCTCGAACATGGCGCGGGCGGACGCCGATGTAGTGCTGCGCAACAGGGGCGTATCGACCACGCCGGGCGAGACGGTGCTGACGCGGATGTTGTGCGCGGCCATGTCCAGACCCAGCGCCGCCGTATAGCCGTGTACGGCGAATTTGGAGGCGCAATAGCCGGCATGCATGGGAAACGCCTGACGGCCGGCAATCGAGCTGACATTGAAAATGGTGCCGCGCCGCTGACGCAGCATGCCTGGCAACACGCTCTGAATCAGGTTGACGCTGCCGACGACGTTGGTATTGAGCATCTCGGCAAACTCCGCCGCATCCTGTCCGGCGGCAGCGGCCAGCCGCATGACGCCAGCGCTGTTGACCAGGCAGTCGACGGCGCCATGGCGCTGTTCAGCCTGGCGCACGGCTTCCTGGACGGCCTGCGCGTCGCCCACGTCCAGCGCGGCGCACAGCGAATGCGGCAAGTCCAGCGCCTCCAGTGCCGCCTTGCGGCGGCCGATCAGCAGCAGCGGATGGCCGGCGGCGCTCAATTGCCGCGCCACCGCCGCACCGATCCCGGATCCGGCGCCGGTCACCACGACGAGTGGCGGGCGGCTCAACTGGCCATCCTCGACGGACGCTTGCGCTGAGCGCGATCTTGCACGTCGGCATACATTTCCTTGACCGCATTGGCGGTGAAATGGGCCATGTATTCGTCGAAGCCGCCCTTGTGCACGATGGGCAGCGGCGGCACGGGAGGCTTGCCGAGCAGGGCCTGGTATAGCGGAGCAATCGGATCGTTTTTATGTGCCTGACGGAAACTGTTGGCCGTCACCGCAGCATTCTCGGCGCCCGAAATCGACGCGGTCGGCGTCATGTCCTCGGGGCTGACGCCGATCTGCGTCTTGACGAACTGCATGTGCTCATCGCGCCAGGTACGGACGTACTGGTGCATATACACCACCTGGCGCAGGATGTCGGCACGCGGGTCGCCCTGCGGCTGCTGCAGCAGCGCCTGCACGGCCTGCTGCAGCCGCTCGTCGTCGCCGGCCAGCTGTTCATCCATCGCTGCCAGCTGCAGGCGCAGGGCTTTGACCAGCGAAGGATAAATCGTCAGGAACAATCCCTTGCGCAAATTGTGCGAATGCGAGCCGCTGGTGATGCCCAGCGCCGGGCGGATGGCGAAGTATGCTTTCGGGCTGAGCGTGCGAACGATGGGACGGATATTGTCCGTCACCACTTGCAGCAGCTTGCTGCAGAGCGCCAGCGAGCGCGCATGCGTGCCGAACGTGGCCTGCTCGTTGCCCAGCAGCGCAACGATGATCTCGCTGGACACCTCGTTCACCAGGCCCACCAGTACTTCGCTGATCTGGTGGTAGGCGCGGAATTGCATCAGGCAGGTCGGATCCTTGAGATCGACGCAGTTGACCGCCTCGCGCACTTCGTCATTTTGAATCAGGCGTTGATAGAACACGCCGGCATCCTCGCCCGCCTCGCGCATCACGCCGGGCAGGCGGACCTGCTCCATGGCGCTGAGCCAGATCGACTCATAATTGCTGTTGACGAAGCTGTGGAAGAAGACAAAGCGCTGCGGATCGTCGAGGTCCTTGTCGCCCAGGTCGCTGTGCTGCTCGGTGGCCTCGGCCCGCAGGATGGCGTGCATGCGTGCGGCCTGCACCAGATAGTCCTGGAAGACGGCCGAATCGCGGATGCTGATACTGTCACCCTGCTGGCCGCCCTGGTCCACCTGCACCAGCAACTGCGACAGACTGTACAGGGTTTCGTGGAAGCGATTGGCCCAGCCGATCTTCAGCGAAGCATCAGCCATATGGCCGCGCTTGACATCTTCCGTGACCCGACGCGCCAGCACCACCAGATTATTCAGGCAAATCTCGGCGCCACGGAAAATGGCGATGGCCGCGCGGGCCGGCACTTCATGACCGCTATTGTTAATCAGGCGGTCCAGGTATTTAATGCCATGCAGTAACTCGTAGTTGGCCAGCACGGCAGTACTGTCGATCTCGCCATTGGTGGCAAAAGCGGCGCGGCGGTGGCGGATTTCCTCTTCGTCGAATGACTTGGCCAGCAGCTTGGTGGTGGCGTGCTCCTCGGTGACCGGCAAATTACTTTTGCTCTGCAAATACGCGCGCACATCGTCGAGAATGGCTTGCGTGGCGGAGACGGTTGGGATTTCCATTAAATTCCTCATAGGCGACAAGGTCAGGGCTGCGGGCAGCAGCCGGCGGGCGAATCGCGGACAAGTATAAAAATCCCGGCTTCGCGCCGAAACTGTCATTTCCTCCAGTTATACGGTGCCCCCATCTGTAGTCCAATGGCCCGCTCCAACCGTCCCTACTACACTGGATCCCCGCATGAGTCCTCCCTCTTCACGCGACACCCTGCAACAACTGCGGCAGCACATGGCGCGGCTGTACGGCCTGCCAGTACAACTGAGCCTGCTGGCAGCGCTGCTGCATGCCTGCCAGCAAATCTACGGACAACGCACGCAAGTATTGCTGCACTGGACGGGACTGCCCTTGACAGCGGCCGGCGACGACGCCTCGGCCTGGCTGCGGCAACTGCTGGACGCCTGTGAAGCGCCCGCGGCAGGCAGTGCCCCCTGCAGCCCCGCGCAGGCATTGACGCTCGCCAGGATTGAAGTGCGCACGCCCCAGCGCAACGTGATACTGGCGCCGTGCGACCCGATGCCATCCGGCGACTGGAGCGTGCGCGGCGCGCCGGGCGGCGAAGCGTTACAACAGGCCTGGCAGCTGGCCGCCGCCGCGCTGGCGCAGACGCTGGAGGCCGAATCGCTGGTCGAACTGTCGCGCGCGCTGGGCCTGCCGGCGGTTACGCAGCAGCCGGCGCTGTACCTGGTGCATGGCGCCGACGGCAGCGCGGCGCCTTTTGCCCCGCTTGCCGCGCGCCTGAACTGTCGCGTGCATGCGTTCAGCCTGCGCGAGGCAGGGCGCCGCCAGCCAAGCATACAGGCACTGGCGGCGCACTACGTCAGGCGCATGCTGAGCGCCTCTCCCGCTACGGCCTACCGTGTCGGCGGTCACTCGTTCGGCGCCATCGTCGCTGCGGAAATGGCGACGATACTGCGCAGCGTCGGCAAGCAGGTCGACCAGGTGGTGCTGCTGGACCCGTCGCTGGCCATGGCCGCGCGCGACCGCCAGAGCGATGCCGGCAACGAAATGCTGACCCTGTATCTGGCCCTGCATCCCGAGATGACCGAGCAGCAAGTCGCCGGACGCATGGACGCAAATGAACTGGCGGCGCGCATCGCGCAGCGCATGCCCAGGAACCGCATCGACGAAGTGCTAAGCAACCGCCATGCCTGCCTGGCCCTGCTGCAGCGCTATCGGCCGACGCCGGACGGCGCCGACGGCGCCAGCTGTCTGCGCCTGCACGCGCGCCAGCCTTTCATCGCCAGCTGGAACGCGGCCGCCATGGCCTATCGCCAGCCCGGCATTGACGTGCCCGGCAACCATTTTTCCATGCTGGCCGAGCCCCATGCCGGCAGCCTGGCCCAACTGATACAAACGCACCGAGAAGCCAACAATGACCACCTCCTACACTCCTGAATATCCACATCAGCTGGTCGAGCGCCAGGCCCGCCTGACACCTGCGCTGCCGGCCCTGTGTTCGGCCGCAAGTACCGTGTCGTATGGCGAACTCAACGCCCGCGCCAACCGCCTGGCGCGGCTGCTGCAGACGGTGCATCACGTGCAGCCGATGGACAGCGTCGCCGTCTGCAGCGCGCATGAGCCGAGCCGGACGCTGCTGCTGCTGGCGCTGGCCAAGTGCGGCGCCGTGTATGTCCCCGTGGATATCGAATGCCCCACCGAACGCCTGCAACGCATCGCGCAGCAGGCTGGCGTGCGCCTGCTGCTGACGGCACTGAGCGAGCGCCGCATGGCGGCCGAGACCACGCTGAGCGTGCTGCCCTGCGCGCAAGCCGAGCACGCTGCCCTCGAGCTGTCCGACGCCGACATCGCGCCGCTGGTACCGGTGACGGCGCCGCTGTACATCATCTTCACCTCCGGCTCAACCGGCCAGCCCAAGGGCGTCGCCGTATCGCATGCCGCCGCCTACAACCATTTCAGCTGGATCGTGCGCTACCTGAACGTCGGGGCCGGCGACTGCTGGCTGCAAAGCATACATCCATGCTTCGACCCGTCGATGCACGAGTTGATGGCGCCGCTGATGGTCGGCGCCCGCATCGCCTTTCTCGGCGGCGAGCGCAACATCGATGGCGACCGCATCGTCGAC
Source organism: Janthinobacterium sp. JC611 (assembly GCF_018682595.1). Lineage (NCBI taxonomy): Bacteria > Pseudomonadati > Pseudomonadota > Betaproteobacteria > Burkholderiales > Oxalobacteraceae > Janthinobacterium > Janthinobacterium sp. JC611. The sequence goes on along the minus strand of NZ_JAFLJN010000025.1, from coordinate 273,512 downwards.
GCCATCGAGCGCCACCAGGCGACCCATATGACCACCGTACCCACCATGCTCACCCTGATACTGCAAACGCCGGGCATCGAGCGCTGCACCTCCATGCGCGCCATGTGCGTCGGCGGCGAGGTATTCCGGCCGGCGCTGGCGGCACGCGCCAGCGCGCTGCTGCCGGCGGCCGGCATCTACAACGTCTATGGCCCGACCGAAGCGACCATCATGGCCAGCGCCTGGCGCTATGACGGCCAGCCAGCCGACTCGCTGCCGATAGGCGAGCCGGTACCGCACACGCGCTTCTACCTGCGCGACGGGGAGGGCAAGGTGCACCGGCTCAGCCCCTTCCTCGAAGGTGAGCTGTGCATCAGCGGCGCCGCCCTGGCCAACGGCTATGTCAACGATGCCGCCGAAACGGCGCGCAAATTCATCGCCAATCCGCTGCCCGAGCCCGAATCGCCGCATTTGTACCAGCGGCTGTATCTGACCGGCGACATCTGCCGCGTCGACGCCGCCGGCGAGCTCCATTGCATCGGCCGCGTCGACGACCAGGTCAAGATCAACGGCCAGCGCGTCGAGCTGGCGGAAATCGAGGCCGTGCTGCTCGATTCCGGTCTGCTGGACGACGTTACCGCGCTGCTGGCGGGCACGCGCCTGGTGGCGGCGCTGGTGCCGGGACCGGGCGCCGACGACGACGCGCGCTGGCTCGACCGGCTTGCCGCCCATGCCGCCCGCTCCCTGCCGCCCGCCTGGCTGCCCAGGCAATTCCTCTCGCTACGCGAAATCCCGCGCCAGGCACTGAGCGGCAAAGCGGACCGCAAATCCCTGCAAGCCATGTTCGCCAGCGACGGCATTGCGACGCTCCCACCGGAGGCCACGCAAGAGACCGCGCCGGACGCCGCCCAGGCGGGCGCCTGCATGGCCCGGCTGGCGGCGGCCCTGGCCGACGTCCTGGGCACGCCCGGCGTCGCACTCGAACGCGACCTGCCGTTCGCCGAGCTGGGACTCGATTCGCTCGGCGTGCAAATGTATGCGCTGCGCGTCAGCACGGACTTTGGCGTGCGTCTGCGTGCCGAAGAGCTGTTTGAATTCTTCACGCTGGAACTGCTGGCGCAAGCCATCGGCTCGCGGCAAGACAGCGGCGCCGCCTCCCTGGCCCCCGCCTGTGCATAAGGATGAGCATGCAAACCAGCAGTGATATCTGCATCATCGGCGGCGGCATCAGCGGCCTGTATCTGGCGCTGCAACTCAAGCGTAACCAGCCGGAACTGCGCATCGAACTGTTCGAGGCGCTGGAAGCGGTGGGTGGCCGCGTGCAGACCGAACCCATGCTGAACGGCCAGTTCCGTGCCGAATTCGGCGCCGTGCGCATCGAACCGGACCTGCAACCCTTGATGGACCAGTTTGTGCAGCAATTGGGCATCGCCACGACCGCCATCACCTCGCATGAGGCCTGCTCGGCAATCCGGCCCGACACTGCGCGCCTGACGTCCTCCGAGCGTGCCGTCGTCGAGCAGGCCGCCGGCGGCGACGTCGCCTGGGCGCTGCTGTGGCACGCTATCGGGCAGATCATCGGTGCCCAATGGCCGCTGGCCGGCGACCATCTGGAACGCCCGGCCCGCGCCGCCGAGAAGGCCCGCTTCCGGCGGCTGGCGCAGTTTGGCGGGCGCCCGCTGTACCAGCAGGGCATGTGGAATGTGCTGAGCGAGGTACTGAGCCACGAAGCGGTCGAGTTCACCCGCGAAAAAGGCGCCTTCTATAATTTCAAGAACCAGAATCCCAACGCCGCCGACTGGATCTGCCAGCTGCTCGACATGCGCCTGATGCAGCGCCCTTCCTACATTCCACAGGGCGGCATGCAGGCACTGATCGACGCCGCGGAACAGGCCGTGCGCGCGGCCGGCGTCGAGATCCACGTAGGCCACCAGTTGCTGGCCTTCAGCGAGCGCGCCGATGGCGCACTCGATCTGCAATTGCGGCACGACGGCGGGCGCATGACGCGGCAGACCCGGCGCCTGATCCTGGCCCTGCCGCGCACCGCCCTGGAAACGCTGGCGCCCTCGCTGCCCGCACCGGTGCAGGCCTGCCTGGACGCCGTGCTGTGCTTTCCCATCGTCTGGGCCTCGTGCGTGATGGCCGATCCCTGGTGGGCGCCCGGCGCCGCGCCAGGCAGTGGCGAAGGCGCCACCACGCGCGCCGCCCATTTCGAATCGCATCCCGAGCAGCCCGATGCCTACGGCCTGGCGATGTTCTACAACGATGATCCCTGGTGCCACTACTGGGCCAATCTGGGCGAAACGCCAGGCGCGCGCTTCCCCCACAAGGGCCGGCCGGTACGCAGCAGCGACGAGCGCCTGCGGCAGGCCCTGGTGCGCACCTTGCAGCAGACCTTTGGCCGCGACGACCAGCCGCAGCTGCTCGAATGGGGCCTGTGCGACTGGAGCGCGGCGCCGTTTGGCGCCGGCGTGCATTTCTGGAAACCCGGACGCGATTCGGAACAGGTCATGCGTACCCTGGCGGCATTCGCCATCGGCGAAGACGGCCGCGCGCCGCAGGTGCATATCTGCGGCGAGGCCTATTCCGACTTCCAGGGCTTTTTCGAAGGCGCGCTGCGTTCGGCCCGGCGCGTGCTGCAAGCGCTGCCAGCGAGCGCGACTTCCTCCCATCAAGGATCAGACCATGAACGCCATTAATCCCCCCTCCCCGCGCGACATCGCCATCGTCGGCATGGCTTGCGAACTGCCCGGCCAGGCCGACACCCTGGCCGGCTTCGAGCATGTGCTGATGCAGGGCATCGACGCCACGGGCGCCTTGCCGGCGGAACGCTTCGACAGCGCCACGCGCGAGGGCCTGGCCGCCGCCGCCCGCCATGGCGGCTACCTGCGGCGCTCGCCGTGGATGTTCGACGCCGGCTGTTTTGGCATCGCGCCCAAGGAAGCCGCCTACATGGACCCGCAGCACCGCCTGCTGCTCGAATGCGCCTACCACGCGCTCGAGGATGCCGGCCTCGATCCGGCTGCGCTGCGCGGCAACCCGTGCGGGGTGTTTGTCGGCGTCAGCACCAGCGATTTCGGCCGGCGCATGGCTGCCAGCGGCGACTATAACGGCTACCTCAGCCGCGGTGCCCTGGGCAGCATGGCGGCCGGCCGCCTCTCCTATCATTTCGGCCTGGAAGGCCCCAGCCTGGTGGTCGACACGGCGTGCTCGTCGTCGCTGGTGGCGATGCACCAGGCCGTTTCAGCGCTGCGCGAAGGACGCTGCGGCATGGCCATCGTGGCGGGCGTGTCGCTGATCCTGGCGCACGACTACAGCGCCGACCTCGCCGCCGCCGGCATGCTGGCGGCCGACGGCCGCTGCAAACCCTTCACCCGCCATGCCGACGGCTTCTCGCGCGGCGAAGGCGTCGGCGCCATCGTGCTGCTGCCGGCCGCCGCCGCGGCGGCGCGCGGCATGCGCGTCTACGCCCATGTGCTGGGCAGCGCCATCAACAGCGATGGCCGCAGCAACGGCATCACCGCACCATCGAAAACCGCCCAGCGCCGCCTGATGGAACAGGCACTGCACAGCGCCGGCGTGACGGCGCAACAGGTGTCGCACATTGAAACCCACGGCACCGGCACCGAGCTGGGCGACCGCATCGAACTGGCCGCGCTGGGCGAGGTATTCGGCCGGCGCGACACGCCGCTGTTCCTCGGCGCCGCCAAGGCCAACATCGCCCATTGCGAGGGAGCCGCCGGCATTGCCGGCATTATCAAGATGGCGCTCAGCCTGCACCGGCGCCGCATCGCGCCGCACTGCTTTGCGCACGATATCGATGCGTCCGTTGCCAGCGCCTTGCCGCAGGCGGTGCTGCCCGCGCAAGCGCTGGCCTGGCCTGGAGACAGCCGCCGCATCGGCGGCGTCAGCTCTTTCGGCATGAGCGGCAGCAATGCGCACGTGCTGCTGGGAGAAGCGGACGATGCGCCGCTGGCTGCGCCGGAGACCCCGGCCGACGGCCCGCAGCTGCTGCAGCTGTCGGCCCGCAGCACCGAAGCACTGCAGGCGCTGGCGCAACGCTATGCCGGCTGGCTGGCGCAGCCGAACGCCCCTGACGCCGCGGCCGTCTGCCACGCCGCACTGTTCCGCCGGCAGCTGTGGAACCAGGCCAGGCTGTCAGTCACGGGCGAAAATGCCTCCGACCTGGCCGCGCAGCTGCTGCAACGCCTGTCCACGCCCTTGCGCCCCCGTCCAGCCACGGCGCGCGTCGCCCTGGTGTTTACCGGCCAGGGCAGCCAGTACACCAACATGGCGCGCCAGCTGTACCAGCAAAATACCCTGTTCCGCTCGCTGCTGGAGCCGCTGGCCGCCCGCCTCGACCACCTGGCCGGCGAAGATACCCGCATCCTCGACGCACTGTTTTCCGGCGCTGCCGAACTGCGCCAGCCAAACGGACGCGAGCGCCAGCGCAGTGCCCAGCTGTCGCTCTTCCTGGTCGAATACGCACTGGCCGAATTCTGGCGCGCGCTGGGCCTGCGGCCGGTGGCCGTGCTGGGCCACAGCGTTGGCGAATACGCCGCTGCCTGCGTGGCCGGCGTGATGGACTTCGACGCGGCCGTGCGCATGCTGCTGGCCAGGGCCGACGCCATGGAAGCGGCGTGCATGGCCAGCGACTCGGCCATGCTGGCCGTGGCCGCCACGCCACAGCAGCTGGCGCCGCTACTGGCGCGCATCTGCGCTGCCGAACCGGCGCTGTGGATCGCCGTGCACAATGGCCCGCAATCGGTAGTCGTGGCGGGTCATGCCGCAGCGGTCGCGCAACTGTCGCAGGCGGCCGCGGACGCCGACCTGATGTGCATGCCGCTGGCCACGCGGGGCGCCTTCCACACGCCGCTGATGGCGCCGGCCGCCGCGCAATTCGCCGCCGCCTGCGCGGCGATGGCGCCGACGCTGCGCCCGCCCGCCGCCGCAGTGCGCTTTTACAGCTCGGTGGCCAGCGACGACGCGGCCGCGCTGGAGCACGGCGTCGATCAGCTCCATTACTGGAGCGAGCAGATCCAGACTCCCGTCAATTTTACCGGCGCCATTTCCCGCCTGCTGGCGGACGGCCCCGATCTGGTGCTGGAAATCGGACCACGCGCCGTGCTGACCCCGCTGGCGGCCAGCGCCGCACGCCTGGCCGCCAGCACCATTACCTGCCTGCCCAGCCTGGACATCCGTCACGACGACGTGCCCACCGTGCTGCGCGCGCTGGGCAGCCTGAGCGACCATGGCGCGCTGGATCCACGCCAGGCGATGCGGCAATTCGCCATCCAGGCAGAGCACCCCGTGCGGGACGGACTGCCACAGTATCCGTTCCAGCGCGAACACGTCCAGCCAGCATCGTGGCATGCCAGCCTGCCGGTCCAGGGCCGCGCCATGGCCCCGCTGCCGCCGGTTGCGGCGCTGGCGATACGCCATGAACTGAGCCTCGATCCGCTGGCAAGCGAGAGCTGGCTGCAGCAGCACGTCATCGAAGGCGCCGCGGTCCTGCCAGGCATGTACTACCTGTCCAGCGCCTTCAGCCTGGCACAGCGCTGGCTGCCGCAGGCGGCAAACGCCGCTGTACAGCAACTGACGCTGCACGATCTGCTGATCCATCAGCCGCTGGCGCTGGCGGCCGATGCTGCCACCGCGCTGACGTTGGAGATCGACGGCCCGGATGCCCGGCAATCGTATCAGCTGCGCTACAGCGCGCCCGGGCAAACGCGGGCGCTGCACGCCGAAGTGCGCGCCGGCTGGAGCGCGGCGCCACGGCCCGACGACGCAGCCGGCCCCGGAGCGGCCGCGCAGTGGGACGATGCCGCGCCCTTCTATGCCCATTACCGCGCCCGCGGCGTCAGCTACGGCCCCCTGTTCCAGCGGGTACAGGCCAGTCACCGGCTATCGGACGGCGAACTGTGGGGGCGCATCCTGCCGCCGGATGCGCCGACGGCCAGCCTGCCGCTGTGGCATGCGGCCCTGCTCGACAACTGCCTGCATACCCTGGGCATCTGCGCCGGCGATCCGCAGCAGGCCTATGTGCCCGTATCGGTGGGCAGCGCCTGGTTCGACGCCAGCGCCGCCTGGAACGCCGCCATCCTTTGCCAGGCCCTGCTGCGGCCAGCGCCCGCCGGTTTCCTCGATGGCGAGCTGCGGCTGTATTCCGAGCAGGGCCGCTGCATCGGCGTATTGAGCGAAGTGAGCTGCGCGGCCCTGGGCGCATCGGCCCTGCCGGCCCCCCTGCCGTTGCACGTGGTCGACTGGGTCACGCACGCGACGCCCGCAGGCTTGCAAGCCCGGCCTGCCGCCGGCGAGCAATGGCTGCTGGCCGCAGCCGCCCACAGCAGCTTGCCGTCGGCATGCGTGCAATGGCTGGCAGAGGCCGACGTGCATACCCGCCATGCCCAGTGGGACGCCGACGGCATGCTGCATGGCGCGGAATCAGCCACGGCGCCCCTGCGTACCATCCTGGTATTGCTCGACCCGGCCCAGCCACAGCCGACCGGTGCCGCCGCGCTGGCCCACTGGGCGCGCAACTGGCGCGAGACGCTGCAAGTGCTGCTGGACCGGCAGCCCGGCCAGCCCTTGCAGCTCTGCCTGGCCGAAGTGGCTGCGCATGCCGATGGCGAGGCCGCGCACATGCGCCGCGCCATGGCGCAGGCGCTGGCGACAAACTTGCGCAGCGAATTGCCGGCGCTCGATGTCAGCTGGATCGACAGCGACGCCGGCGGCGCGGCCATCGCCGCCGCTGCCTGCGCCATGCGGACACAGCCGGCCGGACTGGCCGATGGCGGCATTGCCGCCAGTGTGTGGCGGCTGCGCGCCGGCATCCTCGCGCAACGGCGCACGCTGCGCGTGGCGCCGGCCACGACGCCGGACCAGCCTTGCTGCCGCGCCGACGGCACCTACTGGATCAGCGGCGCTTTCGGTGGCATAGGCCGCCACCTGGCCGAGTATCTGGTGCGCCATGCGGGCTGCCGCCGCCTCGTCCTGATTTCCCGCACGGCGCCGACGGACGAACAACAAGCCTGGCTCGCGCAACTGACCACGCACGGAGTGACGCTGCAGCTGCTGCTGGCGGACCTGAACGACACGGCGGCGGCCAGCGCCGCGCTGGACGCCTGCAACGCGCCCATGCACGGCCTGTTCCACCTGGCCGGCAGCCTCGACGACCGCCCCATCGGCGACATCGACGCCGCGCAATTGCAGCAGGTGCTCGGCGCCAAACTGGGCGGCGCATGGCTGCTGCACCGGCATGCCGCGCGGCACGCGGAACTCGACTATTTTGTGCTGTTCTCGTCGCTGGCCGCGCTGCTGGAATCGCCTGGCCAGCTCAGCTATACAGCCGCGAATGCGGGACTGCAGCTGCTGGCGGCGCAGCGCCGGCAAGATGGCTTGCCCGCCACGGTGATCGACTGGGGACCATGGGATGGCGCAGGCATGATGCGCGGCCTGGCGCAAGGCAAGCGTTCGCGCGCCCTGCGCCAGCTGGCGCCGATGGCACCGGCACGCGGCTGCGCCACGCTCGCCGCATTGCTGGCAGGCCCGCAACGCCATGGCCACTACGCCGTGTATGCACTGGCGCCCGCCGCCGCGGCAAGCCAGGGCCAGCCGGGCGCAAGCGCGAACGTGAACGCGACCGGCGACCTGCTGGCTCGTCTGATCGCCAGCGAAACGGGACATGCCGCCAACGGGCTGGACGAGCAGGCGACGCTGGAACAGCTGGGCCTGGATTCCGTGGGCCTGATCCGCATTCGCAGCGAGCTGCAAAGCCAGCTGGGGCACAGCATTCCCGTGGCGCTGCTGCTGGCAGGCGGCACGCTGGCGGAACTGCGGCAACGCCTGGCCGGCCTGCAGCCGGCGGTGTCCGCGCAGGCAGCCGACGCCCTCCCGGCCGCCGCGCCGGCCACGCCGCGCACTCCCCTGTCGCCCGGGCAGTTCTCGCTGTGGTACGAACAGCAGCGCCAGGATGCGGGCAACGCCTACCAGTGCGCCATCGGTTGGCGCATCGATGGCACCGGCCTGGACATGGCGGCCCTGCAAGCCCGCTGGGAGGCATTGATCGCCGCGCACGAATTGTTGCGTGCCACCGTCGATGGCGACGATCAGGAAACGGGCCCCGCCTACGTGGTCCATGCGCCAGCCACGGTGCAGACGGCCAACGCGATCCGGCAGCAGCCCGTGCAGGATGAGGCCGCGGCACTGGCGCAGATAGCCGACATGCTGGCGATGGCGCCTTCGCTGCACGACAGCTTTGCCACGCGCGTGACGGTGCTGCATGCCCACGATGGCACCGGCTACCTGGTATTGAGCTCCAACCACGTGCTGATGGATGCCAGCGCCATGTTCTACATCGGCCAGCAACTGGCCGGCGCCCTGTGCGGGCTGCCGCCGGCCGACAGCCAGGAGCCGGTGGCGCAGTACCGCGACTTTGCCGCCAGCCAGCGCCAGCTCGGCGCCGATGCCGTGGCGCGGGCCGCCGCCCACATCGCGCCACAGCTGCTGGCGCAAGATGGCAGCCTGCTGCGTCTCGACCTGCCATATGAGCGCACGGCGTCGCCGTCCGCCGCCGGCGACAGCGTGGCGATACCATTATCCCCTGAGGCGATGCAGCGGCTGCGCGCCCTGCCAGGCAACCGCCGCGCCAGCGTCTGCCTGGCGGCCTGGCTGCTGCTGCTGGCGCGCTACAGCGGCCAGCAGCGGGTGCTGACCGGGGTGGCGTTCAATGGCCGCACCCAGCAGCGCTGGCGCCACACGGTCGGCCACTTCGTCAATGTGCTGCCGCTGATGCTCGATATCGATGAAAACGGCAACAGTGCTGCGCTGGAACGCAGCGTCTCGAGCGCGCTGTTCGAACTGCTCGAGTTCCAGGATATCCCGCTGGCCCAGCTGATGCGCGACGAGCGGCTGAAGGTGGCCGTGCAGGGCCACGATCCCCTGCAAAGCTATTTCAATTTCTTCGATGCCACGGAAATGCATCTCGAGGCAGGTGCCGCCAGACTGACGCCGCTGACGATCCCGCAACAGCTGGCGCAGTTCGACCTCAGCCTCTGGATCACGCAGTACCAGGAGCATTGGGACATGCTGATCAAGTTCCGCTGCAACGCCTTCGGCCGGCCCGCCATGGCACGCATGGCGGCGCACTATGCGGCGCTGCTGACGCAGCTGGCGGCCGGCAGCGACGCCGCCGTGGCACACCTGTCCATGCTGTCGGCTTCCGAACAGCACTGCCTGCTGGGCGGCCAGGGACCGGGCACGGCGCCAGTTGCCGTCGCCGCGCCGGGCGGCGCACGCGCATTGCCGGTACACCAGCAATTCCTGCTGCAGGCCGAACGCCATCCTGCGGCGGTGGCGCTGGAATGGGGCGAACATAGCCTCAGCTATGCGCAATTGCGCCACCATGTCCAGCAGCTGGCCACGCAACTGGCGGCCCTGGGCATCGGCAGGGAACACACAGTGGGCCTGATGATGCCGCGCGCCGCCTGTCCGGAATCGGTGATCGCCATTCTCGCGCTGTGGCAATGCGGCGCCGCGTATGTCGCACTGGATCTGCAGCATCCGCCGCAGCGCTCGCTGTACATGCTGCAGACCGCGCGCTGCACGCTGCTGCTGACGAGTGGCGAACGTCCCGGCGCGGAGATGCAGGCGCTGCTGCGGGCGCAGGCGCAGCTGGGGGTGCTGGAAATCGTCCTCGGGCAATCGCTGGCGGTGCAGGTGCGGCAGGCGGTCGTGGTGCCGCCGGCCGAGCGGCTCGAGCCGAACAGCCCCTATGCGGACGGCAGCGGCCATCTGGCGTACGTGCTGTACACCTCCGGCAGCACCGGCATGCCCAAGGGCGTGCTGGTCGAGCATGCCGGCCTGAGCGAGCGCCTGGCGTGGATGGCGGACTACTTCAGCTTTGGTCCCGGCGACAAGTTCCTGCAAGGCACAGTACTGACCTTTGACATTTCCGTTCCAGAATACTGCCTGCCGCTGATCTGCGGCGGCACCGTGGTGCTGCTGCCGGATGGCGCCGCCGGCAGCGCGCATGTGGCCGCCTGCCAGGCGCACGGCGTGACGATGATGAGCACGGTTCCATCGCTGCTCAACCTGCTAGTCACCGAGCTTGCCGCCTGCCATAGCCTGCGCCACGTCATCTCCGTCGGCGAGGCGCTGATGCGGCCCGTGGTGCAGCAATGGCTGGCATCAGGCACGGCAGCGGTGCTGCACAACCTGTACGGGCCAACCGAAGTCACCATCTATGCCACCTTCCACGCTTGCCGCGCCTTGCCGCACGGCAGCGGCGCACTCATCGGCAAACCCTGTCCCGGTGTCAATTGCTGGGTACTCGACAAGCTCGGACGCCCGGTGCCGCCGGGCGTAGCCGGCGAACTGTACCTGGGTGACAGCGGCGTCGCGCGCGGCTACATCGGCACGGTGCGCCAGCCCGATCCGTTCTACGCCAATCCGCTGCAGACGCCGCAGCGGCGCATTTACCGCACGGGCGATATCGTCAGGTGGACCGTGGATGGCGAACTGGACTACATCGGCCGCAATGATTTCCGCGTCAAGCTGCGCGGCCAATTGATCGAGCTGGGCGAAATCGAGCACGCGCTGCTGGCGCAGGCCGGCGTGCAGCATGCGTGCGCACTGGTCATGGAAGTTGGCCAGCCCGGTGCAACGACGCGCCAGATCATGGCGGCCGTGATCTCCCGCACGCAAGCCGATGCCGCGCTGCTGCAACAGTTGCGCCAGCGCCTGCCCGAGTACATGTTGCCATCGCAACTATTCCAGCTGAATACCTTCCCGCTCAACAGCAGCGGCAAGGTCGACCGCGCGGCATTGAGCGCCCTGCTGGCGCAGCGACTGGAACAGCAGCGGGAACAACGCTTGCCTGCCGTGGCGACGGCGCTGACGCCGTTGCAGCAGCGCATCAGTGCGCTGTGGCAGGAATTGTTGCAGGTACCGGTGGTGGACGTCGACGAGAACTTTTTCCAGCTGGGCGGCGATTCACTGGTACTGACGCGCATGGTGCTGGCGGTGGAACGCACGCTGGGACTGCGCATCCATTTCGGCCGCTTCGTCAGCAATCCCACCATCAATGGCCTGCTGGCGGCCGATGCAGCCGAAGACGCGGCGCCCCGCGGCGCCTACCAGGCAGACCTGGAGCGCATGGGCGACCTGCCGCCATTCCCCGTCGGCGCGACGCCGGGCAAGGCCGTGATGCTGACCGGCGCCAGCGGCCACCTCGGCATGCATCTGCTGCACGCCCTGCTGACCGAAAGCACGGCGCGCATCGTCCTGCCGCTGCGTGGCGACGATGGCACAGCGCGTCTGGCGGCGCGCTACCGGCGCCTGTTCCATGCGGACTTGCCGCTACAAAGACTGAGCGTGCTCCAGGCCGACCTGGCACTGCCGTCGCTGGGCATGTCGGCAGCCGACTATGCCGGCTGCTGCGCCGGCGTGGGCCAGGTGATCCACGCGGCGGCGCACGTGAATCACGCCGCCGACTATGGCTCCATGCGCGACGGCAACGTCGGTGCCACCCGCAATGTGCTGCTGTTCGCGGCGCAGGCCGGCGCCGCCCATGTGCACCACATGTCGACCCAGTTCACCGAACTGGCCGACTTGCCGGAAGCGCCGCTGGCCGCCGCCAGCCTGGAAGCCATCGCCTCCGGCTACGAGCAGTCCAAGCTGGCGGCCGAGCTGCAGGTGACGCAGGCGATAGCAATGGGCTATCCGGCCACGGTGTACCGCCTGCCCCTGATGTTCGACGACAGCGATACTCGCCTGTACACGCAAAACCACTTTGTCGCGCTGGCCATCAAATGCCTGCAGATGGATGCCTACCCTGATCTGCCGATGCCCGTGACGCTGCTCCCCACGGCGCTGGTGGCGCGCTACGTGGCCAGGCGCAGCAAGTTGAGCACGGCATCGGGAGTGCGCAACCTCAGCCTCGGGCCATTGGCGTTCGACACGCTCGCCCCGGCCCTGGGCGCCACGCTGCAAGCCACGCCTGCCGCGCGCTGGGTCGAACGCAGCAGGCAGGAAACGGCGGAAGACGATCCCTTCTTCCGGCTGCTGCCGCTGTATGCCGACCTGGGCGAGCCGCAGCCAGCGCAGGCGCCGTCGCGGCAAGTCGCGAATGGCGAATTCCTGCGCGAACTGGCGCAACTGGAACTGAGCGAGGTACGCGACGCCGCCACGCTGCACAGTTTTGCCGTCAGCAGCCTGCGCCGCCTGGCGCAGGCATCCGATTAACGCTTTGCCGGCCGGGGTGCAGCCGCGCCCCGGCCCATTTTGATGAGTTGATGATGAAATCCAGACTGGTTTACCTTGCCCTGTTCAGTACCATTTTCGCCGACGCCGCCGGTATCGGCATCGTCTATCCGACCCTGACCCCGCTGCTGCTGGGCGATGCGTCGCCGCTGTTCGACGCCAGCCAGGGACCGGCCTTCCGCTCGGCCGTCTACGGCCTGCTGCTGGCCATCTATCCGCTGATGATGTGCCTGGGTTCGCCCTGGCTGGGGGCCTTGTCGGACCGCAAGGGCAGAAAGCCCATACTGCTGCTGTGCTTGCTCGGCAATGCCGGCGGCATGGCGCTGACCGCCTTTGGCGTCTGGCAGGGCAGCCTGGTACTGATCTGCTGCGGGCGGGCGCTGGCCGGCATCACGGCGGCCAGCCTGCCGGTGGCGCAGGCGGCCATCATCGACCTCAGCACGGCCGACACCAAGGCTGCCAATCTCGCACTGGTGACGGCCGCCAACGGCATCGGTTTCGTTGCCGGTCCCTTGCTGGGCGGCATCATGCACCAGCAGGGCGCCGCGCTGTGGCTGCCCTATCTGTGGGCGGCCCTGCTGCCGCTGGCCAGCGCCGTGCTCGTCCTGCTGTGCTATGCGGATACGCGTACACTATCTGACGACAACACCCATCCGTGGCGCAATCTGTGGCTGATGCTGTGCCGTCCCGAGCTGCGCCAGCCCTTGCTGCTGCTGGCCGTCTTTTTACTCGGCTACTACATGTATTTCAACTACATGGCCGCGTTTGCGCTGCTGCACTACAGCTTTGACGCCTGGCAGGAAGCCCAACTGCTGGCGTATTACTCCACCTGCTTTGCCCTTGCCATGCTGTTTATCGTACCCTGGGCCACGCGCCGCTTTGCGCTGGAACGCATCCTGCTCCTCAGCCTGTCCATCCAGCCGCCGCTAGTCGCTGCCGTGGCACTGGGCAATGCGCCGGCCGTGCTATGGCTGCTGACCGGGCCGCTGGCGATTGCCGTCGCGACGACCTATGTCTGCCTGCTCAGCATTGCCTCCAACCGCACGCTGACGGAGCGCCAGGGACAACTGATGGGCTTGATCTCGGCGATCAATGCCCTGGCCTGGGGTGTCGCGCCACTGATCACGGCCGCCTTGCAACCCCTGTCGACCTTGCTGCCGGTGGTGGTGGCCGCGCTGGTATTGCTTGCCGGCGTCGCGTGCATGCTGGTCGCGCGCCAGCGCCAGTTGCAACCCGGCGGCGCCAAGTGAACGGCGTGCTACCTGTCATTTCCTACAGGGACGGGCGGCCGGCGATTGCTGCTACATTTCGACTTTGCTTGAATTAACTTGCTGAAAGGACTGCGATGTCTTCGTCCCACCACATCCTGCCCCATCCGCTCGGCCTGCGCCGCGTGGTCGTCACCGGCATCGGCATGCTGACGCCGCTGGCCGTGGGTGCCGAGCGGACCTGGCAACGGCTGCTGGCCGGCCACAGCGGTATTGGCGTGCTGGACCGCTTCCCCGCCGCCCACCTGCCGGCGCGCATTGCGGGGCAATTGCCGGCAGCCGGAGAGGAAGGCGGGTTTCGGCCCGAGGACTGGGTCGAGCGCAAGGAGCTGAAGAAAATGGACCCGTTCATCGTCTACGCCATCGCCGCGGCCACCGAAGCGCTGCGCGACGCCAACTGGGCCCCCGCCGACCTGGCGCAGCAGGAACGCAGCGGCGTCATGATCGGTTCCGGCATCGGCGGCCTGCCCGGTATCGAGGGCGCGGCCCGCGCATTGGAAAATGGCAGCCAGCGGCGGCTGTCGCCATTCTTCATCCCATCCAACCTGATCAATCTGGCCGCCGGACACATTGCCATTCAGCACCACCTGCGTGGTCCGGCGCACGCCACAGTCACTGCCTGCGCTTCCGGCGCGCACGCCATCGGCGATGCGGCGCGCATGATCGCGCTCGACGATGCCGATGTGATGGTTGCCGGCGGCGCCGAAGGCACGATCTGCGAACTCGGGGTGGCGGGTTTTTGCGCCGCCCGCGCGCTGTCCACGGCATTCAACGCCGCGCCCGAGCGCGCCTCGCGCCCGTGGGACCGCGACCGCGACGGCTTCGTGATGGGCGAAGGCAGCGGTGTCATGGTGCTGGAAGAATACGAGCACGCGCGTGCGCGAGGGGCCCGGATATACGCCGAAGTGGTCGGTTACGGCATGTCGGGCGACGCCTACCACGCGGTGGCGCCGCCGGAAGACGGCAACGGCGCGGCACGGGCCATGCAGGCGGCGCTGCGGCGCGCCCGCCTGGAACCCGCGTCCATCGATTACATCAATGCGCACGCGACATCGACCCCGGCCGGCGACCTGGCTGAAATCGCCGCCTTGCGCCACGTGTTCGGCGCCCACCTGCACGGCGGCGTTTCGGTATCGTCGACCAAGTCGGCCATGGGCCACCTGCTCGGCGCCTCCGGCAGCGTGGAAGCCATCCTGTCGGTGCTGGCCTTGCGCGACCAGATCGCCCCGCCGACGCTGAATCTGGACAACCGCGCCGCAGAATGCGAAGGCATCGACTTGGTGGCCGGCAAGGCATACGCCAGGCCGATCCGCCATGTCCTGTCGAATTCCTTCGGTTTTGGCGGCACCAACGCCGCGCTGATTTTTGCCGCGCCGCCCGATACCGCCCGATAATAGCCGGCGCCGGCTACAGCAGGCGCAAGGCCATCGCCTTGATGACGGCCGCGGTCTTGTTGACCGTATCGAGCTTTTGCAGCGAGTTGCTGATGTGAAACGTCACCGTGCGTTCGGTAATGTTCAGTATCTCGCTGATATCGGCGGAGGTCTTGCCATCGGCACACCAGCGCAGCACTTCCGCCTCGCGCTCGGTCAGCTGGATTTTGGGCGCATCCTTGGCCGCCACGGCGATGGCGTCGGCAAAATGTTCATGCACCACATTGGCGAGCCAGGCCACCCGCAAGGAGAGAACGTCGATTTCCCGCTCCGTCAAGGGCTTGCTGGAACGGGAAAAACTCAGCAAACCGACCTGGCCGCGCATATCGCACGATGATTGGCCCCAGCCGTAGCGCAAGCCGTGGGCATGCGCGTCCTCCCAGAACTCGGGATTCTCGTCCAGCATGTCACCACCCCACAGGATGGGCAACAAGGAGCGGTTGGCGCGGCTGACCGTCGGGTCGCTGCGCATGTACGACTGCTCCGAGTAACGGCGCTGCCAGGAACTTGGGTAATTATTCACGGTAAACACCTTGGGCTTGGACATCGGCAGCCGGCCTTGCAGGCCATACGCACAATAGTCGAACCCCAGGTCGCCGGCCACACCCACCAGCACTTCGAATATGTCGTCCGGCGTGCGGGTAGCAGCCAGGTTTTCGATCACACCTTGTTGCCATTCTGCTGCCGGATTACGCGTTTTTGGGGCGTTGTAAGCAAACATAGAAGTCCTTAGTCAGGGGAGAATTTGCCGTTGGACTCGTCGTACATAGTAAAAAGGCATGTCGACAAGCCGGCGTATGGTATCGGAAAGTCGGCTTTAAATTCTCACCAATACGCACCGCCAGCAACATAAATCGGTGCTGCTACCTGTGGTTCCCTACAGTTTTGTATCGCCCGCAATTACACTTTAATAGCCATCCCGTCACTGCCGCCGATAATCATGAAATTCCTTTCCGCCAAATCCGATGCGCTTTGCTGTATCTTGAAGTCCGAATTGGAGCACTACCGCTACAAAGTGTTTGTGGAAACCCTGGGATGGGACTTGCCAGCCCGGGATGGCAGGGAAACGGATCAATTCGACCATGACGATACCTACTATGTCATCGCGCGGGATGGCGAAGGCCGCATCAACGGCTGCGCCCGGCTCCTTCCCACCGACCGTCAATATTTGCTAGGTGAAGTATTTCCCCAACTGATGGCCGGACAGGCGCCGCCACGCCATCGCGAGATATGGGAACTGTCCCGCTTCACGTCGATGGACCTGCACGACAACCGCAATACGCTGGAAGACACTTTCCGTCTGCTGCGCAAGGCCATCGCCACGGCAGCGACCTTGGGCGCGCGCCGGATTATTTCCGTCTCCCCCGTCGGCATCGAGCGTCTGCTGCGGCAAGGCGGCTTTTCAACGGAGCGCGCCGGGCCGCCGATGCGCGTGAATGGCCATCTGCTGTACGCTTGCTGGATCGATGTGCCTGTCCAGGAGCAGCCGGTCAGCGCACTGCCGGCGCGACTGTGGCGGATGCTCGGCGCACGCAAGCTGGCGACGCTGCAGGGACAAATCGCTGGCGCCGCCTAGCAAGTCGGCCGGAGCACGTCGCGGATGCCGAGGCGGGCAGAGGCGCTGAGGCAGGGGGAAATAAAACGCGACAACGGTCATTAAATCAGACAAAATTGCATATTTAAAACTTCTGATTGCCTGCGCAGCTTTGGCTGCCGCATGTGATGCGTGGCAATCGGCTCATGTGCTGCACGGATGGCTTGCGTGGCGCCATCTCAAGGGCTGATGATTGATGCACACTATATCGATAGATACCCTCTCCGTAATCGCCAGGCAATGCATTGCCGTCACGTGCCTGCAACGCTTCTGCCGGCGCTTCCACATCCGCCATCCGGCGCTGTCCGCGTTCACCGAACACGTGTGGCAAGTGGCGCAGCTCGGGCCAGGCGATTTCGCAGCCTGGGAACGCGGCTTTGCATCGCTGGCCGTCACGGGCATGGGCGATCCGTGGCCGGACGACCTGCGCGTGGCCATACCCGGGCACCTGCTCGGCGCGCTGGAAGAGCTGGTCGGACATGTACTGGAAACGAGTGCCTGTACCTGGCATGGCGACGACCTTCCGGCCAGCAGGCAGCAGCTGGAAGCCGTCCTTGCGATCTGCGCCAGGCATGCTGTGGAAGTGCCGCCGTTTGCGCACTATGTGCAGCCCGATGCGGCACTGCGCGGCGGCTGGGGAGCGGTGCTGACGGACGACGAAGTCAGGGCCTGGCAAGCCCTGGTCTAGCAGTCAGCCCGTCATGTCTGGCTTGTCAATCCCGCCAGCCGCACCTGTTCGAGCAGCCGCTCCTCTTCATCCGTATCGGCGTCGACTTGCGTGACCACAGTCCAGAAGCGCGCGCACGTCTTGATTTGCTCAAAAGCATGGCTCGTTTCCAGCCGCACCATGGTTTTCCTCAGGCTGTGCAGATAGCCTGCCTCGACGGCGTCGAGCAGTTCGTCATTGGCGGCATCGATCAGCTCGCTCAGCGCGCCTTCGATCCTGGCGTAGCCCTCCTCCCACAGCTGGCCGATTTCCGGCACGTCGACTTCCATGCACTCGTTCGACCAGTCCGGAGGATAGTCATCGCGCTCCCGGTTAGCGGGATCGGTATCAAAGCTCAGCGAAAGGGAGGGAAACGAGACGGCGTTGAAGGCAAAGGCTGAAAATGCCTGATCCTTGAAGGCGGACGCGCCCAGCACCGCCAGCGATGCGCTGGCCAGCCTGAACCAGGTTGCTTCAACGTCATAGGCCGTTTCAAACGCGTGCCAATCCGGCGGAAAATCGGGAGTCTAGGGCATGGGGGCCTGTCGAAAAAGAATGGCGGTAAATGGTAAAGCGATCATACGTGGCACTTCCCGCGCCGCAGACGGCAGCATGTGTGCAGTGGACGCCTTATCTCGGTGGCAGATTGACGCTGAACGACTTGCTGTACTTGCTCATGATCTGCCTGATCTCGCCGCTGGCCGAGAGTTTCTTGAGCGCTTCTTTGAGTGCCCGCGTCGTTTCCGGCTGTGCAGTTTTCTTGGAAACAAACAAAATGAAATCGTTGCTGCCCAGCACAAGCGGAACGCCAATATCTTCCGGTTTCACGCCAGCCATGTATGCGCCATAAAACAGGCCCAGACTGGAGCCTATCCCCGCGTCCAGTCGTCGCATGGCCAACATTTTTGCCATGGTGACATAGTCATTGACGGGATACTTCTGGATCGCATTGTCGGTGTCGAATTGCTCCACATATTTGCTGGTGCGTACCACGCCGACGGTCTTGCCGTGCAGTTCGCTCAGCTTGCTGTAGTTCTTGCCGGATGGCCCGACGACGATGATAGGCATCGACACGACCACGTCCACCGGCACGGCGCCGCGCGTCATTTGATCATTGCCGAAGCGTATGGTCACGTCGGCGATCCCGTTTTCAATATCGGCGGCGGTTCTGGGATAAGGGACAAGCGAGTTGGTATAGCGCAAGCCGGCAACTTCCGCGATGCGATTGCCGATGTCGTACATCATGCCCGTGGGCTGGCCGTCGCTCCCGATGAATCCCCATGGCGCACCGAGTATGGTGGCAATTTTGAGCGGTGCGCCGATCACCTGGCCCGGCAGCACCAGCAAGGTAGCGAGAATGGCAAACAGCCTGACAACTTTCATTTCCATCACTTTTTTAGAGGCGTGAAGTCCATGGATCCCATGCATAGTGTATGCCCGATTGGCCTGGATGCACTACATGACGATCAATTTTCCATCAGCTTTGTGCTGCTGGAAGGGCCGCGCCTGGTGCGCCGCCCTATCCGATTTCAGGAAGGGACCTATCCATCCAATGCCACGTCACCTCGTCGTCAGGCAAATCGAGCAGCCAGTCGCGCGCGGCGCGCGGTTCCACGGCCCCATGGTTGTGCCGTATCGTCAGGCACTGTTCCCACGTCACGGGACCATAACGCCTCTTGCCGGCGGCATCGAGCACGCTGAAATGGCGAAACTCTTCGCCTTTGCGCAGCAGCCGGGCCAGTTCCGTCAAGCCCTGCCCTTGGGCCGGTTGCCAGTATGCGGAAAATGGCGCGCTCGGCGCGTCGCTGTGCAAGCCGGCAGGGCGCAGCGCATACTCGGCGGCCAGGAAATATGGTTCTTGCAACAGCGAGGCGGCGCTTGGCTGCGGGATGGCGGGCGGCGGGCTGATGCCCATGGCAGCGTCAAGCAAGCTCTTTCGTTGACCATCCCATGGCGGCAGATCGGCTGGTGGCAATGGCAAGATTTTATCGAGGTTGGGGAAACGGCGATTGGGGTTGAAGCCAAGGGCACGACTAAGTACGCCGTAACGTTCCGCTCGCGCCTTATCAATATACGGAACCAGCATATTTGCAAGATCAAACGGATCGCCGAATTCAATCTTGAGTTTGTTTGCGCACTTTTCGCAGCCGAATGCTACTCCCTCATGTAGAACTTTAAGAGCAAGTGCTTTAGTTTCTGGCGTACGCGGCCCGCTAACTCTCCCTGAGGCCATTCTCGGGGAGGCATACATGTAAGACAAATTATATGCAACTGGTCCGTACCCTTGGGAAAATGCACATTCCATCATTTTTATTGCAACAGGAATATTAGCCCAATACCCTGCGCCCTCATTTGCAGGACCCACATTTAGTTTATCTGACAAAAAATCCATCGCTTGAGGATTACCCATCTGTGCCGCCTTTTGCCAGAAGGCATAGGCACGCGTGATGTCGCCGTTGACACCCGTGCCATTCGCATAATATGTTCCCATCCGGTCATACGCCGCCGGTATCCCCAGCCGCATCGCCTTTTCCACCAGTTGCACCGCATCTTCATTACCATGTGAGGGATCGCGCCCTTCCACATACAGGCTGGCCAGATTGAGCATCGCCTTCCAGTGCAATCGCTCGGCCGCTAGACGCGTCAGATCGACGATTTTTTTGTAATCGCGGTCTTCCACGAAAATTTCAGGATCTTCCAGGGCGCGTGCTGCGAGAAACCAGTCTTCGGCTTGCGCATCGATGGGAGGCACCTTGCTTGCCTCGGTTTCACAGATAAAATCCGCAACATGTGGATTGAAGAGGGGCAGGCTTTGATTGCGTGGCAAGACTTTGTCGTTTGGCATTTTGCAGGCAAGCAGGCAGCACAAGAAAATAGACGATGCGCAGCGTCCTCTCGCGGCAGCCATGCCGGATTGATTCCAAATCATTGCGTGCTCCATCGCTGCGGCATGGTGTTATCCCATATCAGGAAGGGACGCATCCATCCAATGCCACGTCACCTCGTCGTCAGGCAAATCGAGCAGCCAGTCGCGGCGCGGTTGCGGGAACGGCGCGCCCTGGCTCAGCCAGGCCTGGCGCCAGTATTGGTTGACGTTCGCCTGCAGCGGATGGTCGGCCGCCGCCCAAGGTTGCCAGACCCCGCTGGCCGGACAGGCTTGTGCGCAAGTGCAGCTCAACCATGGGTCGGGTCGCGCCGCCTCGCGCAGCAAGCCGCGCGCCGCGCGCGGTTCCACGGCCCCATGGTTGTGCCGTATCGTCAGGCACCGTTCCCACGTCACGGGGCCATAACGACTCTTGCCATCGGCATTGAGCACGCTGAAATGGCGGAACTCTTCGTCTTTGCGCAGCAGCCGGGCCAGTTCCGCCAAGCCCTGCCCTTGGGCGGGTTGCCAGTATGCGGAAAATGGCGCGCTCGGCGCGTCGCTGTGCAAGCCGGTGGGCCGCAGCGCATACTCGGCGGCCAGGAAATATGGTTCTTGCAACAGCGAGGCGGCGCTTGGCTGCGGGATGGCGGGCGGCGGACGCACGCCCTTGGCGGCATGCAGCAAGGTATCCCTGTCACCATTCCAGGGGGGCAGATCGGCTGGGGGAAGCGGTAATACCTTGTCCAGATTGGGAAAGCGGGCATTGGGATTGAATCCCAGCTCACGACCAAGTACGCCATAACGTTCTGCCCGTGCTTTATCAATATATGGAACCAGCATATTTGCAAGATCAAACGGATCGCCGAATTCAATCGTGAGTTTGTTTGCGCATTTCTCGCAGCCCAGCCTTACTCCAGTATGTAATACTTGCAAGGCACGCTCTTTGGTTTCAGCTGTTCTTTCCCCATCAGACGTGCCGTCAGGCGTTCTTAATACAACATATAAATAATATAAATCATACGCGGGTGGGCCATATCCCTGCCCCAGCGCGCACTCCATCATCTTGATTGCTACAGGAATATTCCCCCACATTTCAGCCCCCGGATAATCCTTTCCCGCAGTGAGTTTTTCCCCCAAAAAACCCAGCGCTTGCGGGTTACCCATCTGCGCCGCCTTTTGCCAGAAAGCATAAGCCCGGGTGATATCGCCTGCCACACCCGTACCGTTCGCATAATACGTCCCCATCCGGTCATACGCCGCCGGTATCCCCAGCCGCATCGCCTTTTCCAGCAGTTGCACCGCGTCTTCCTCACCATGCAAGGGATCGCGCCCTTCCACATACAGGCTGGCCAGATTGAGCATCGCCTTCCAGTGCAATCGCTCCGCCGCTTGACGCGTCAGATCGACGATTTTTTTGTAATCGCGGTCTTCCACAAAAATTTCAGGATCTTCCAGAGCGCGCGCTTCAAGAAACCAGTCCTCCGCTTGCGCATTGATGGGAGGCACCTTGCTTGCCTCGGTTTCACAGATAAAATCCGCGACATGGGGATTGAAAAGGGGCAGGCTTTGGTTGCGTGGCAACACTTTGTCATCTGGCATTTTGCAGGCAAGCAGGCAGCACAAGAAAATAGACGACGCGCAGCGTCCTCTCGCGACAGCCATGCCGGATTGATTCCAAATCATTGCGTGCTCCATCGCTGCGGCATGGTGTTATCCCATATCAGGAAGGGACGCATCCATCCAATGCCACGTCACCTCGCCGTCGGGCAAATCGAGCAGCCAGTCGCGGCGCGGTTGCGGGAACGGCGCGCCCTGGGTCAGCCAGGCCTGGCGCCAGTACTGGTTGACGATGGCCTGCAGCGGATGGTCGCCCGCGACCCACGGTTGCCAGACCCCGCTGGCCGGACAGGCTTGTGCGCAAGTGCAGCTCAACCATGGCTCGGGTCGCGCCGCCTCGCGCAGCAAGCCGCGCGCCGCGCGCGGTTCCACTGCCCCATGGTTGTGCCGTATCGTCAGGCACTGTTGCCACGTCACGGGGCCATAACGGCTCTTGCCAGCGGCATCGAGTACGCAGAAATGGCGGAACTCTTCGCCTTTGCGCAGCAGCCGGGCCGGTTCCGTCACACCTTGCCCACCGGCGGGTTGCCAATATGCGGAAAATGGCGCGGTCGGCGCATCGCTGTGCAAGCCGGCAGGGCGCAGTGCATAGTGGGCGGCCAGGAAATATGGCTCTTTTGAAAGCGACGCTGCGCTTGGCTGCGGAATGGCTGGCGGCGGACGGACACCCATGGCGGCGTCGAGCAGGCTCTTTCGTTGACCATCCCACGGCGGCAGATCGGCCGGTGGCAATGGCAGGATTTTATCGAGGTTGGGGAAGCGGCGACTGGGGTTGAAGCCGAGGGCACGACTAAGTACGCCATAACGTTCGCCGCGCGCTTTGTCCACATAGGGCGCCAACATATCAGCAAGATCAAAAGGAGAACCAAATTCAATTGCCAATGCGCTCGCACATTCTGCGCAGCCAAACTTGACTCCCTCATGCAATACATTTAGAGCACGCTGTTTGGTTGTGGGAGTTCGATCGCCAATCTCATCGCCATTCGCAGCTCTTGGTATTGCATACAAATAGTGCAAGTTAAACGCAGCAGGCCCGTATCCTTGAGAAAGCGCACATGCCATCATTTTTATCGCTACAGGAATATTGGCCCAATATCCAGGGATAGCACCGTCTGTTCCCGCTCTTAATTTCTCTCCTAAAAATGCCATCGCCTGAGGATTTCCCATGACAGCAGCCTTTTGCCAGAATGCATAGGCGCGAGTGCTGTCGCCGTCAACGCCGGTGCTATTCGCATAATACGTCCCCATCCGGTCGTACGCCGCCGGTATGCCCAGCCGCATCGCCTTTTCCACCAGTTGCACCGCGTCTTCCTCACCATGCAAGGGATCGCGTCCTTCCACATACAGGCTGGCCAGATTGAGCATCGCCTTCCAGTGTAAACGCTCCGCCGCTTGACGCGTCAGATCGACGATTTTTTTGTAATCGCGGTCTTCCACGAAAATTTCAGGATCTTCCAGGGCGCGCGCTTCAAGAAACCAGTCCTCCGCTTGCGCATCGATGGGCGGCACCTTGTTCGATTCGATTTCACAAATGAAATCAGGAACATGTGGATTGAAGAGGGGCAGGCTTTGGTTGCGTGGCAAGACTTTGTCGTTTGGCATTTTGCAGGCGAATAAAGGGATACACAGGAAAACTACCAATACGGAACATGGCAGGCGAATGAATATATTTTGATACTTTTTCATGCTCACCCCAGACGTATGGTAGAACTTCGGCTATCTTCTAAAGGCAACAAAAAACCAATCATTTTCTTTAATTTTGCTCCTCCTTGTTTTGCCAGCTTTTTCGTCCGATTGGCCTTCATTAAGGTTCCCCACTTTTCAAAAGCACCCACAATCTCCGCCTTCGTCCCGCCCCCACCATCGACCAGCCCGCCGCTATGCATGCGCCACACCCGCTTGCGCAAATCCCGCGCCACGCGATAATCGTCGGTGGCGATATTGATTTCGCTGTCGACGGCCATGCTGCGCTGGTTCAGGTTGGCGCTGCCCAAGGTCATGAACACGTCGTCGACCAGCATCAGTTTGGAATGGATGTAGATTTCACGGTAGCGCCAGCGGTCGTTGTCGAACGCGCTGACATTGAGCATGGCTACCGAGACCTTCAACCCGAATTCGCTCTCGAGCGTCATCACGCCGGGTTTGTTGATGCCGTTGGAATGCCGCACCACGTCGGGCAACTGGACTGCCGCCTCGGCGGTAATGCCGAATCCCGCCCTGACACGCCGGGTTGTCGGCGCCTTGTTGTAGTCGTCGATCATCTCGTTTTGCCCCGTCATGCCAGCGTGCTGTCCCAGCGCCGCCAGCGTGTCGTGGGTACGCGGCACCATCTGCGCCCGTTCCGGCACCGGAATGACGATGAACACGTGCATGACCGGCATATCTTCAAGACTCTTGCCCGCCTTGGCACTGCCGGCCTTCCAGGCGGCGACCACCTTCTTGCGCTCGGTCAGCAAATGCCGGGCCCATTCTTCATACTGGAAATACTGGTTTTCCACGTACAGGTAGCCGGCCGCCAGGCTGGCCTGGGTCACGGCGCGAAAGTAGGTTTCCTTGATAGTCTTGTCTTGTTCCTCGGGCTGCGTCAGGACGATCTGCACGGTGGAGTCGCCCGGTTCGGCCTTGCGTAACAGCCGCGCCGGTGGGCTGCCATGGGGCAACTCGCGGCTCACGCTGGCAGTGGACGCCGCATGCGTGCGATCGCCGGCCGCGCGGTCCCAGGCCTTCACGAAATTGTTGTACAGCGCGATCAATGCCTTGCCGCCGTCGATGCGGCAGGCATAATCCTGATACGGTTTCAGCGTGGCGTATCCGCCATCCGCGGCCATGCCTTGCAAACACTCGCGCCGCTCGTTGACGCCGCCCTGTTCGCGCCGCGTATCGTCGAGCAGATGGGCCGTCGTGTCCCAATAATCGGTCACCGAGTTCAGGCCCATCACGTAACCGACGGCCTTGGCCCCTTCTTCGTGGTCGAAATCGATCAGGACCGGTTTCTGGTGATGCGTGCCCAGGTATTGCATGCCGGGCTTTTCGATTTCCCCCATCGTCAGGCCGTGCGGCCGGTTGATTTCGGTCGCGATACTCTGGCTGATTGCCGCGCTGTCGCCGTGCCGCAAGCGTATCTCCAGACCGCCAAACAGGCCCTTGAACGCGGCCGCATACCAGCTGTGACAATATTCCTCACGCGCCATTTTCGGAATATCCTCGGGCCGGACGTACTCGCCCCAATAACCGTTGCCTAAAATAGGTTTCTTTCTTTTGACAGCATCGTGCAACATCGCCAGGCTGGCTTTGGCGCTGATGTCATCAAAGCGCTGTCCACCGATTTTCCATGGCGAGGTGCCGTGTGTATGGCCCGGCATGGTACGCGCTATCGGTGAACCGATCCGGTCATGCCAGATCAGCAGGCGCACCCTGACGTGACGCCGTGCGGCGGCGATCAGCAAGTCGCCAAACGTGTCGCCGCGCGGCCAGGTGGCGCTGTTGCCGCGCACCAGTTCCATGCCCGGATCGAAACCCCAGCAGCACAGGTCGATGGACTTTTCAGCCCTGGCGATCTCGCCGGCGATGTCGGCGAACCCTTCCTGTCCGCAAATGAACAGCGTCAGCTTGTTGTTATGCGTAATCGGGTGGCTGGCCTTGCCTTTCAGGTTGCGGTTTTCCAGCAGCCACTGGAGCGAACTGGTCGCGCTGCGGCCGACCTCGTCGATGTGCGTGGTTTCGATGCGGCTGGTCGGTTCCGGCATGGCGCTCTCCCGTCAGTGTCGTGAATCATTGCATCCAGCGGCCATCGGCGGTGTCGTCGAACGCGCGCGCACCGCGGTTCGACAGCGTCTGTTCGCCATCCGCCGCTGCGCCGGCATCGAAGCACGCGCTGGCCTGCAAGGCAAACTCTTCGCCATTGCCCAGGACGACACGGTAGCGCGGCGTGCCATCCTCGTGCGCGATCAGGATGCGGCCGAATTCATCGGTCAAGCCGCGTTCGACTTCCGCATCCCCCTTGTACAGCGTGTACGGCACCTGCGCGTAGTGACCGCCATCCGCATGGGCCTGTATCGTATGCTGCAATTGCCCCGCTGCCGGCGCGATGGGCGGTTCCATCTCCGGCTGCGGCCGGTTTTTCGGCGCCAGCGTTTCCAGGTTTCCATGAAATAGCGTCGGCGACGGCGTAAAAAACTGGACCTTGTCGCTAATTTCAAGCATGCAGTCGCCGCCATGCAGGCGCACGCCTTTGCGGCCGCGAATATTCACCCAGTCGGCCTGGCTGATCAGCTCCAGCACCTTGTTGGCGACGATTTCGACCGCATCGGTTTGCGCCGCGATCTGCACCCTGCCGGAGGCGGCGATCAGTTTCATGCCGGCCTTGTGCACGAACAGGCGCAGCGCCGCGCCGATGCTGGCGAACAGGCCGCCACCTGCCGCCAGCGACAGGTCGCGCCCGGTCGTCAGCGCGGTGTGCTCGGCGCTGGCGATGTGCGTCGATTGCGCGCTCGTCGTTTCGATGCCGGCCGGGCTGGCCAGCACCAGATGCGGCTTGGATAACTCCGGAAAGACGTCTGCGCCGCCGCCAGCGGCGCCTAGGATGGCGGCGTGCTGGGCTGTCAGCACCTCGGCGGTGGCAGCCTGCTGCGCGGCGCTTTCCTGCGCGCCGTGATGCTGCGCCAGGGCGGCGAGCGCCTTGTGCCGCTCGGCCGCCTCGGCCAACCGGCGCGCCGTTTCATCCATGCTCTTGATATGCGAGGCGGCGCCAGGGCGCGCTTCGGTGGTCAGCAACATGCCGCGGCCGGCGCGCGCCACGCCCCAGGCGTCCGACGCCAGTTCCCACCCCTCGCCGCGCGCATCCTTGCGTCCGCTGGTGTCTTCGATGCGGCTGATGCAGCCAAGCGACAATTGGCTGTGCTGATGATCGCTTTTCAGTTGCGCCTGGATGCGCCGGTGCGTGTCGTCGAGCACCAGCTGGTTGCCGCGCACGCCGTGGCCGCCGCCAGGCATCAGCTCGGCGCTGCGCCAGCCGCCCAGCATGCATTGCCCCGGCAAATTCCACGGCGGCGCATGATTGCCGTTGTATACCGCGCCGACAATGACGGGACGGTCGATATTGCCATCAAGAAACTGAATCAGCACCTCCTGGCCGATGCGCGGCAACGCGATCTGGCCGAAGGCCTGGCCGGCCCATGGCGTCATGACCCTGATCCATGGCGAACTGCCCGCGTCGAACTTGCCCAGCCGGTCCCAGTGGAATTGCACCTTCACCCGGCCCAGCGCGTCGGTATGGATGGTTTCGCCTGCCGGCCCGGTGACAATCGCGGTCTGCACGCCAGGCAACTTGCAAGGCGTGCTGTTGAACTGCCGCCCCGGATACCAGCGGATGCTCTTGCGGATGCAGCTGAAACGGTTTTCATAATGCGACTTCGCGCCCGTCCCTGCCTGGTAATTGTTGGTGGCGACATGCTCGACCGACAGGATCAGGTATTCGCGCGAGCGGATATCCGGGCGCGCCGCTTCGCCTCTGGCCGGCATGGATTGCTCGCCGCTGAAGTGGCCGCCCAGCGTGAAACTGCGCCCGGCCTGGGCGCCGCGGTGATTGCCGCCGGCCTCGAAGTATTGCGCCTGGCAGTGATGCTCTTCCAGGCGGCGTTGCGCCAGCGCTTCGCCGTCGCCCATGTCGGCATAGCCATAGCCGGTGTCCTGATACAGTTCATGGGCAAACACGTCGCCCTGCGGGTGCAACGCATGGCCGCTGGCGCGGCTGACATGGGGCTGCTTGTAATTGAAGCTGGCCAGCGTGAGCGAGCCTGAAGCGATCTTGCGTATGGCCTGCCAATCGCGTATGCCGTCGGACTCCAGCGAACCGGCGCCGCTGCGAAACGCCATCGCGTCGGCTTCGCCGGCATGGCCGTCGCTTGAGTCGATGCTGTCGGTCAGCCAGGTATTGTCGCCCATACAGAGCGTGTGACCGTCGGCGCGATGTTCATACCAATAATGGATGCCCTGCTCTTCCCAGCGCCGGTGCAGATGGTTGTAATCGGTTTCATTGTGCTGGTTGGCACAAGTTAATATCGCTTTTTCCTCATGCAACCGGTTTTGCCAGTCGCGCTGCAAATAATGATTGAAGGTCGTTTCGCTGATGTCGATGACCGTGCGGCCGTGGAACGAGACGTTGTCCATGCGCAGCCTGGAAAACGCCAGCCAGGGTTGCAGCACCATCTGGTAGAAGGCGAAACCGCCATCGCTGCGCAACAGGCGAAATTCGCCGACATAGCCATTAAAATGGCGCAAGCTGCCGTCATTGCGCACCATGGAGATCGTGACCATGCGTCCCATCATCGCCGTCAGGGGCAGGTGGGGATTATCGGACAGCAATTCGACGTCGAAGCGAAAGTCGCGTGACATTGCTTCGTGCGCCCGCAAGCTGTTGACCAGCAGCGCGGTATCGGGCGGACCATCGTCGTGCGGAAAATCCATGCGCAGCAAGCGGTTCTCCTGGACTCGGCTGCCCGCTGCGAAAAGGCGCGTCAGGTCGGCTGCCAGCTTGCCATCATCCATATTGCCTCCTTCGGACTTGTTTCCCTGGCCCATGCTAACCATGGGGAACGCCGGCATATTGATGGAACACAAACTAGTTGCTCATACGTAAAAAAGCCGCATCGGCCCTGCGGCGGATGCGGCTTAGTGCTAACGCAAGCTAAAACTTACTTCTTGGCAGCTTTCACTGGCTTCGGATACTTGATCGTCATTTCCTGCAGCAAGTTATCCGCATGGTCCACTTCCTTCATCACCCACAGCATGTAGCGGATGTCGAGGTGGATGGCGCGCGTGATGGCCGTGTCGAAGTACCAGTCCTTGGTGATCGATTCATACGTCGAATCGAAGTTCAGGCCGATCAGCTCGCCGCGCTTGTTCATCACGGCCGAGCCGGAATTGCCGCCCGTGGTGTCGGCGCTGGTAAGGAAGTTGACGGGAACCGTGCCCAGGGCCGGGTCGCGGAACTGGCCGTAGCGTTGTTGCTTGACGGCGTCGATCAAGCCTTGCGGCGCTTCGAACGGCGCCTTGCCCGTGACTTTCTCGACGATGCCTTCCACGGTCGTGAACGGTCCCTTGGTCAGCCCATCGCGCGGCGAATACGGCGAGACCGTGCCGTAGGTGACGCGCAGGGTCGAGTTGGCGTCAGGATAGACCGGTTTGCCTTGTGTTTTCTTCCAGGCAATCACGGCTTGCATGTATTGCGGAATCACGCGCTCCAGGTTGCCGTCGATTTCCTTGCGGCGCTCTTCCAGCGCCAGCTCCACCGGCTGCAGCTTGATGGCCAGTTGCATGAAGGCGTCGTCGGACTGGGCAACGGCGGCCTGGTCCTTTTCCAGCCAGGCCAGGCGCTTGGCCGTGTCGGCCAGCTGCGTCTGCTGGTACAGGGCCGCCACGGCGCTTGGCGCCGGCAGCAGCGCGTCCAGGCCTTGCGGGTGGCTCTTCGCCGCCAGCTGGGCATAACGCTTCAAGCCCGCTTCGAAACGCGCCTGGTCGACCTTGTTGACGTAGGACTGCTCCAGCCGCGCCAGGCGCGCCTTGATGAAGGCCAGGTCGCGCTGCTGGAAGCCCGATTCGCGCTCGGCGTCCGCTTTCTGGCGCTCTAGCGACAGGCGGTAGACGGTGCGCGCGCTCTTCAGCAAGTCGCTGTTGGTGGCCACCGTCCAGGCGAACTCTTCTTCGCTCAAGGCCATGTCGCTGGCGATCGCCGCATCCAGTTCGGCCAGCAGGGTTGGCGACACGTTCGGCTGTTTCGCGTACCAGGCGCGGAATTCGGCGTCCTGCACGTCCTTGATGGCGGCGATGTCCTTGCGGGCGAAACCGTCGAGCAAGCCCTGGGTTTTCTTCAGCACGTTGTTGATGCTTTTCACCACGCTCGCATAGCGCACGGCGGCCGCCGCGTCACCCTGCGTCGCCTCGGCCATCACGGCCAGGTCCGCTTGCAGTTCCGCCACTTTCAGCGGGAAGGCCGTATCGCGCGCGAAGCGGATTTCCGCCGGCAGCTTGTAGCGGCTGGTGCGGCCGGGATAGCCCGCCAGCAAGATGCCGTCACCGGCCTTCAAGCCTTCGGCCGAGACGACGAGGAAGTCCTTCGACTGGTACGGCACGTTGTCGGGCGACGGGTCCGCCGGACGGCCATCCTTGCCCACGTAGGCGCGCAGGAACGAATAATCGCCCGTGTGGCGCGGCCATTCATAGTTGTCGATATCGCCGCCGAAGTTGCCGATCTTGTCCGATGGCGCGTACACGAGGCGCACGTCGCGTATCATCATCTGGCGGATGCGGTAGTACTCGAGGCCACGGTGGAAGGCGGGCACGGAGCAGCGGTACATCTTGTCCGTTTCGCATTCGGCGATCAGGTCCTTGACGCGCTTTTCCACGGCTTCGTGGCGCGCGCGGCCGCTCATGTCGGCCGTCAAGCCTTTCAGCACGCGCTCGCTGACGTTCTCCACCTTGTCCGTCACATACACGAGGCTGTTAGGACCGCCCGGCAGCTCCGCGGCACGCGTCTTGGCCAGGAAACCGTTGGTGATGTAATTATGTTCCGGCGTGGAATTGCGCTGGATGGCGCCATACGCGCAATGGTGGTTCGTCACCACCAGGCCCGCGTCGGAGACGAAAGCGGCCGAGCAGCCGCCCAGCGACACGATGGCGCTCATCGGGTGCTTGCTCAGGTCGGCCAGTTTTTCCGCAGGAATGTCGATGCCGACCCGTTTCAGTTCGGCTTTCAGCTGTGGCAGCTGGTGTGGTTGCCACTGCCCTTCGTCGGCGTGTGCGCCGGCGAACGCGCCCATCAAGGCGACTGGTAATACGATTGTCTTGAACAAGATATGCCCCTCCATAAAAAGCAGGCGAAAGTATAGCCTGTCCAGCCCGCATGAGTCGGCAAAAATTATCCTGCTGCAATTACCGTATCGATTGCCGCATCAGGCGGCCGGCCGTCCTGTGCCCTGCAAGGGGATCTGCAGGAGCAGCCGGCAACCGGCGCCCGATGCCGGCACGCCCACCTCGAACTGCCCGCCCAGCGCCGTCACCCGCTCGGCGATGCCGATCAGGCCAAAGCACTGTTTCTTGCGCTGCTGCTGCGGCGTGATGCCGATGCCGTTGTCGCTGATGGCCACATACACGGCGCAGGCATCCGAACTGAGTTCGATCTCGACCTGGCTGGCCTGGGCATGCCGCATGACGTTGCTGAGCGCTTCCTGCACGATACGGAACAGCACGATCTCGACCTGGCTGCCGATGGCGGCAAACAGCGCCTCGTCGCGTATCAGCAGGCGGCATGCGACGCCGCTGCGCTTGCGGAAGTCGCCCACCTGCCATTCGATGGCGGCCTGCAAGCCCAGGTCCAGCGCCATCGGACGCAGCTCGTTCATGATGCCGCGCACGCTCTTGATGGTGGTGTCAACGTTGCTGAGCACGGCGCCAACCCGCCGGTGCAGGCGCGGATGGGAACCTTCCGTGCGGGCGCTGAGCATGGAAATATCGATGCGCAGCGCCAGCAGATTTTGCCCCAGTTCATCGTGAATATCGCGCGAGATGCGCTTGCGCTCGTCTTCCTTGGCCGTTTCCAGGTGCAGCGCCAGCTGGCGCAGCTGCGCATGCGACTGGCGCAGGGCGCCATCCATCAGCTTGCGTTCGGTGATATCCGTGTGCGCCACCACCACGCGCAGCGGCCCTTCGCCGAGGAAACGGCTGACCCTGGCCTGCGACCAGCGAGGGCCTGAGCGCGTGGCAAATTCATACTCGAGCGCAAACGTGTCCGCATTGCCGGCAATGACGGAGCGGATGCCGGCGGCCAGCTCGCGTCCGGCGCTGCGCTGCCAGCGCGGGTCCATCTCGCAAAATTCCAGATACTGCAGCGGCGGCTGCTTTTGCCCGACGAAGGCCAGGCAAGCCTGGTTGGCATGCACGACGCGGCCCGCCCGGTCCAGCACCAGCACCCGGTCCGTCAAGGAATCGATGGTGGCGTGAAAGAAGCGCTCGGCATCGCGCAAGGCTTCCTGCGCCCGCTCGCGCTGGTGCACTTCCAGCTGCAGATGCTGGTTGGCGCGCAGCAATTCGGCCGTGCGCTCGACCACCCGCTGGTCCAGCTCGCGGTGCAGTTCGCGCAAGTCCGCCTCGGCCAGCTTGCGCTCGGTGATATCGGAAAACACGCCGACAAAATGGCTGATGGCGCCATCCGGGCTGCGCATGGGCGTGATCGACAGCGATTCGACGAAGCGCTCGCCATTCTTGCGCCGGTTCACCAGTTCGCCATACCAGCTGCCATCCTGATGCAGGCTGCGCCACATGGCTTCATAAAAATGCGGCAAATGCGTGCCGCCGCCGAGGAAGGACGGGTCGCGCCCGATGGCTTCCTCCGCCTGGTAGCCGGTGATGGTGGTGAAGGCGGGGTTGACGGAAATGATGCGGTTGGCGCTATCGGTCACCAGCACGCCTTCGCGTATGCTGTCGAGAATGACGAAGGCGCGCCGCAAGGCCGATTCGCGTACGTGCTCGTCGCCCAGGTCCGTCACCAGCATGCGCGCCATGGCGCTGGCCGCATCGAAATTGGCCTCGATGCGCACCATGCCGCCCATGCCGCCCGCCTCGCCCTCGAACAGTTGCGCTTCGAGCACCTGGCGCGTGCCGCTGGCAAAGACGGCGTCGAGAAACCTGCGGAAGCTGCCCTGCGCCTGGGGCGCGATGAATTGCTCGAAACGCCGTCCCAGCAGCTGGTTCTTGTCGCGCTGCAACAGGCCGCAGGCCGCCACGTTGACACGCGTGATGACGCCCTCGCGCGCCAGCGAGAAGTAGCTGACGGGCGCCTGTTCGTACAGCTGCGCATAACGGTCGCGGCTGCTTTCAAATTCATTCTTCAGCTGCTCCAGCTCGGCCAGCGCCGCATTCTGCATTTCCAGCTCGATCTGGCTGACCTGCAATTCATGCAGCTGGCGCATCACGTCTTCATTCGACTGCGGCACGGGTTGGCGCTGCTCCGCCGCCAATTGTTCCGCCTGCTCTCTCAGGCTGGCCGGCCCGCCGCCGTCGAATGGCTCGTTCATGGCGCGCTCTCGCCGGCAATGCCGCCGGCCAGAACGCCGGACTGCATGCGGCGCAACTGGGCTTCGAGCAGCTTCGATTCCGTGATGTTGATGAAAGTCACCACCACGCCATCGATCACGTTTTCAATGGTGCGGTACGGCATGATACGCACGTTATACCAGCGGCCATTCTTGGTCGGCACCTGCCGCTCGCAGAACACCAGGCTGCGGATGACTTCCATGGCGTCCAATTCCAGGCCCGGATAATCGAGGTCGTTGACGATGTCGCTGAGCGGGCGGCGCAAGTCCGTCTGGATCAGCTTATAGATTTGCGTGGCCGGCGCCGTGAAGCGGCGGATGCGCAGATCGCTGTCGAGGAAAATGGTGGCGATATCCGTGCTATTGAGCAGGTTCTTCATGTCGCTGTTGACCAGCGACAAGTCATCGACCTTCGATTGCAGTTCGGCATTGACCGTGTACAACTCTTCGTTGAGCGACTGCATCTCCTCCTTCGAGGTGGTCAGCTCCTCGTTCGTCGATTGCAGTTCCTCATTGGTCGATTGCAATTCCTCGTTGGCCGATTTCAGCTCTTCGCGCGACGTTTGCATCTCGTCGCGCACGGCCTGGATTTCGTTGCGCGCCTGCGCCAGCTGCTGTTCCAGCTCCAGCACCTTGGGATTGGGCGAGCGGCTGCGGCGCGGCTCGGCCACCAGCGGCACGCTGGAAAACGTGACGAAGACCATGCCGCGCAGCGATTCGGGCTGGCCCAGCGCTTCGGCGCTCAGGTCCACGCCCAGCGACTGTCCCAGGTGATCCTTGACCACCAGGCCCTTCAGACGCACCACGCTCTCGCTTTGCAGCGCCTGCTTGATGAGGCCGGCCAGCTCGTAACGCAAGCCATCGCGCGCCATGGCGTGGATGTTCCAGTTGGCCTTGCCTGCCGCCGGCTCCAGGAAGGCGCCCGTGCGGCCATTGATGTACAGGATGTCGCCATCCTGGTTCAGCAGCGCGGCGGCTGGCGAATATTTCTGGAGCAATAATTGCTCGACATGCGATTGTATCTTTCCAGTCATGCTGACTTCTCTCGTGTCGCTAGGTGTAGGGGGGGATGCCAACGATACCTTGGTGGGGAAATACGTGGGCAGGCGCTGGCGCGCCAGGTTGTCGAGGCGGCGGTACAGCCGGGTCGACGTGGTCAGCGGCGAAAACAGGTCGGAAAAATGGCCGGGCGTGTCGGCACTGCCCAGCAACAGGATGCCGTCGCGGTTCAAGGCGTAATGAAACAGGGGAATCAAACGCTGCTGCAGCTTGGCGTTAAGATAGATCAACAGGTTGCGGCAGCACAGGATGTCGAGCTTGGTGAACGGTGGATCCGAGATGATGTTTTGCTGGGCAAAGATGATCGTGTTGCGGATCTCTTTCTTCACATGGTAGTCATTCTTGTCGCGCAGGAAAAAGCGCGACAGGCGCTCGGCCGACACATCGCTGCTGATGCTATGCGGAAAGCGGCCCTGGCGCGCGCGGTCGATGGCGTCGGCCGACAGGTCGGTGGCGAAGATCTGCAGGCTGTATTTCGACGGCGGATTGCTGCTGGCCACCACTTCATGGAAGACCATGGCCAGCGAATAGGCTTCCTCGCCCGTGGAACAGGCCGGTATCCAGGCCTTGAACGCGCGCCCTTCCGGGTGCGCCGCCAGCAATTGCGGCAAGGCCACCATCTTCAGGTATTCCCACACCTTGGGGTCGCGGAAAAAACTCGTCACGCCGATCAGCAATTCCTTGAACAGCAAGTCGATTTCAGCGGGATTGGCGCGCAAATAGGGCACATATTCTTCCATCGACGTCATTTGATACAGGCTCATGCGCCGCTCGATGCGCCGCAGCACCGTGTTGATCTTGTAATCCGTAAAGCTGTTCCCCGTATGTTCGGACAGCAGGGCAACGATTTCCTGCAGCGAGTTGCGCCCGTTCGCCTCGTGGCCCGGCAGGCTGAGGAAGCTGCTGCGGAACAGATAGCTGATGATCTTGTCCGGCATCTTGTCGGGGAAGTCGACGAGGTCCACCACTTCGGCGGCGATCGCGCTTTGCGGCATCATGTCGAACTTGGCCGTATCCGGGTGCTGCGCCAGGGTCAGGCCGCCCGCTTGCTTGATCGCCTGCAAGCCGCGCGTGCCGTCGCTGCCCATGCCGGAAAACACCACGCCGACGGCCAATTCGCCCAGCTCGCTTGCGATGTTTTCGAAAAAGGCATTGATGGGCAAACGGTGGCCGCGCAGCTGCACCGGCTCGCTGAGCACGAAACGCCCCTTCGCCAGGCCCAGGTCGGCATTCGACGGGATCACGTAGATATGATTGGGCCGCAACTCCGCCTGGTGCGTGATTTCCGAGACGGGAATGCTGGTGGCGCGCTGCAGCAGTTCCGGCAACATGGCCTTTTGCGTGGGGTCCAGATGCTGGATCACCACGTAGGCGATGCCGCTTTCCTGCGGCACGTTCGCCAGGAAGGCGACGATGGGATCGAGCCCGCCGGCGGAAGCGCCGATGGCCACCACGGGGAAAACGATGGTGGCCACGTCGGGGACGGAAGCTTTGCTGTGTTTACTGCGTGTCATCGTCGGCAAGAGTGCAGCCACGGCAAGACCGTCAGGCTGGGAGTGGTTAATCTTGCATTCTAGCACTCAAGATGCGCAGCAAAACGCGAATTTGGCGCCGCGGTTTTCCCTCCGCCAGGCTGCCGCCT
Organism: Janthinobacterium sp. JC611; assembly: GCF_018682595.1. Classification (NCBI taxonomy): domain Bacteria; kingdom Pseudomonadati; phylum Pseudomonadota; class Betaproteobacteria; order Burkholderiales; family Oxalobacteraceae; genus Janthinobacterium; species Janthinobacterium sp. JC611. The sequence continues at coordinate 238,000 of NZ_JAFLJN010000025.1, read as the reverse complement.
GATTGCCGCCTTACTGCGCCTGCGGCGCGTGCCAGCCGCCGCCCAGCGACTGGATCAGCGCCACGGCCGTCGTCTGGCGGTCCGCCTGCGCCTGCACCAGCGAGCGGCGCGCCGACAGGGCCGTCACCTGCGCCGTCACCACCTCCGTATAGCCGACCTGGCCCGCGTTGTAGCGGTTCAGCATCTGCTGCTCGACCTGGTCGGCGGCCGCCGACGCCTGCTGGCGCAAGGCCAGCTGCTCGGCCAGCGCGCGCGTGGCCGACAGCTGGTCTTCCACGGCGCCGAAGGCGGACAGCACCGTCTGGCGGTAGCGCGCCACGGCCGCCTCATGGCCCGCCCTGGCCGCGTCCACGCTGGCCGTAGTGGCGCCCGCGTTGAACAGGGTTTGTGCGGCCGACACGCCCAGCGACCACAGGCTCGACGAAGCATTGAACAGGTCGCCCACCTTGCTGGCGCCCGAGCCATACGATCCCGTCAGGTTCAGGCTCGGATAGTAGGCCGAGCGGGCAATGCCGATCTGCTCGTTGGCCACGGCCACGCGGCGCTCGGCGGCGGCGATGTCGGGACGGCGCTGCAGCAGGGTCGACGGCACGCCCAGCGGCACCTCCGGCACGGTCAGGGTCCACGGCGCCACGGCCAGGCTGAAGTCGGACGGCGCGCGGCCCAAAAGTATCGCGATCGCATGTTCGAGCTGCGCGCGTGAACGCGTCTGGCTCGACAGGTCGATCTGCGCATTGGCCAGCTGCGTCTGCGCCTGCAGCAGGTCGGACTTGGCGGCGATGCCGGCATTGAAGCGGTTGCCGGTGATGTCGAGCACCCGCTTGTAGCCATCGATGGTGGCGTTCAGCAGCGCGATCTGCGCATCGCTCTGGCGCAGCGAAAAATAATTGGTGGCCAGCTCGCCCTGCGCCGACAGGCGCGCCGCGGCCAGGTCCGCCGCGCTGGCGGCGGCGCTGGCGTCGGCGCCCGTCACGCCGGCGCGCAGCTTGCCCCACACGTCCGGTTCCCACGACGCGCCGATGGCCGCCTTGAAGTTGTTGTTCGTCTGCTGCTCGCCGCCGCCACCCGAGCGGGCGCCGCTGCCCGTCAGGTTCACGCTGGGGAACAGCGAGGCGCGCTGTTCGCGCACCAGCGCGCGCGCCTGCTCGTAGGCGGCGATGGCGGCCGCCACGTTCTGGTTCGAGATGTCGATGCTGTCGGCCAGCTGGTTCAGCTGCGCGTCGCCAAACAGGGTCCACCAGGGCCCCCGTTCCAGCGTGTCGGCTGGCGCGGCCGGCTGCCAGCCTGCCGCCTCCTTGAACGCTTGCGGCGCGGCGGCCGTCGGCGTTTCATACGCGGGGCTGACGGCGCAGCCGGCCAGCAGGAGGAAAGCGGTGGCGGCGCCCAGCGCCAGCAGGTGGCGCGCGGGGACGGTCGAAACGATAGGTTTTACTTGCTTCATGATTGTGTGCTCGGGTTATCTGGCCCAGGAATGCGGCTCAATTGCTGCTCGTCGGCGCTGCGCGTGCGCAGCTTGTCAAGCAGGATATAGACCACCGGGGTGGTCAGCAATGTGAGTAACTGGCTGGCGATCAGACCGCCGATGATGGCGACCCCCAAGGGCTGGCGTAGCTCCGACCCCTCGCCGAAACCGATCGCCAGCGGCAAGGCGCCAAGCGCCGCCGCCAGGGTGGTCATCAGGATGGGGCGGAAACGCAGCAGACAAGCCTCGCGCACCGCTTCCACCGCTGTCAGGCCGCGCGAACGCTCGGCCTCCAGCGCGAAGTCGATGATCAATATAGCATTTTTCTTGACGATACCGATCAACAGGAACACGCCGATCAGGGCGATGATGGAAAACTCCATGCGGAACAGCAGCAAGGCCAGCACGGCGCCCACTCCCGCCGACGGCAAGGTCGACAGCACGGTGACGGGGTGGACCAGGCTTTCGTACAGGATGCCCAGCACGATGTAGATCACCACGATGGCCGCCAGAATGAGCAGCGGCTGCTCCTTGTTGCTGTCCTGGGCGCTCTTGGCCGAACCCTGGAAGCTGCCGCGCACATTCACCGGCATGCCGATTTCCGACTCCGCCTGGGCCACTGCCGCCTGTCCGTCGCTGAGCGGATAGCCGTCGGCCAGGTTGAACGAGACGGTGGTGGCCAGCTCCCCGCCCTGGTGGTTGATCGAGGTGGCCGTCGCGCTTTCGGCGAAGCTGCTGAACGACGATAGCGGCACCATCTTCGCCAGGGTGGTGGAGAGGGCCGAGCCGCTGGACGGATCGCGCGCGGCCGTCGTGTTGGAGGTCGTCGCGGCCACGCTGGTGCTGGCCGTGGCGGCGCTGGTGCTCGTCGTGCCGGTGGCGGCGACGGCCGCCGCATTCGACGCCGGCACGTACACGGAGCGCAGCGCTTCCGGGCTTTGCGCATAGCGCGGCGCCACTTCCATGATCACGTGGTACTGGTTCAGCTCATCGTAGATGGTCGCCACCTGGCGCTGGCCAAAGCTGTTGTACAGCGCATTGTCGATATCCTTCACCTGCACGCCCAGCTGCGTGGCGCGGTCCTTGTCGATGGAAACAAAGGTCTCCACGCCGTTTTCCGCCTGGTCCGTGTCCACGTCGATCAGGGCCGGCTGCAGCTTCATCTGGTCGGCCAGTTTCGCCGCCCATTTCTTCAGGTCCGCCTGGTTGTCGCTGATCAGGGTGTACTGGTACGTCGAATTGCTGGAACGCCCGCCCATGCGCAAATCCTGCACGGGGTTGAGGAACAGCGAAATGCCCGTCACCTTGGCCAGCTGCGGACGCAGACGGGCGATCACGGCCTGGCCCTTGTCGGTGCGCTGCGCGGCAGGTTTGAGGTCGATGAACATGAAGCCGCCCCCTGCCCTGCCGCCGCCCGTGAATCCCACGACGGTGGCGACGGCCGGATCGTCCTTGATGATGTCGACCAGCTGGCGCAGCTTGCCCTGCATGGCCTGGAAGGAGATGCTCTGGTCGGCGCGCATGCCGCCATTGATCTGGCCCGTATCCTGCTGCGGGAAGAAGCCCTTGGGCGCGGCCGCGAACAGGTACACGTTCAGGCCGACGACGAAGACGAGGATGGCCATCACGAGCGCGGCGCTGGACAGGGCCCAGTCGAGGCAATGCTCATAGACTTTCAGCATGCGCTCGAAACCCCGCTCGAACCAGCGCGCCACGGCACCCGGCTGCTGGTGCTGCTGCCCGCTTTTCAGCAGCCAGGCGCACATCATCGGCGTGGTGGTCAGAGAAATGACGAGCGAAATCATCACGGCGGCCGACAGGGTGACGGCGAACTCGCGGAACAGGCGTCCCACCTGCCCGCCCATGAACAGCAGCGGGATGAAAACGGCCACCAGCGACAGGCTGATCGACAGCACGGTAAAGCCCACTTCGCGCGCGCCCAAGAGGGCCGCCTTGAAGCGGTCCATGCCCGCCTCGATGTGGCGCTGCGTGTTTTCCAGCACCACGATGGCGTCGTCGACGACAAAGCCCGTGGCCACCGTGAGCGCCATCAAGGACAGGTTGTTCAGGCTAAAGCCCAGCATGTACATCACGCCGAAGGTACCCAGCAGCGAGACGATGGTGGCCACGGCCGGGATGATGGTGGCGCGCACGCTGCGCAGGAAGGCGCTGACCACCAGCACGACGAGCACGATGGACAATATCAGCGTGAACTCGATTTCGTGCAAGGACGAGCGGATGGAATTGGTGCTGTCGGACGCCACCTGCAGCTTGATGTCGCCGGGCAGCTGCGCCTGCAGTTGCGGCAGCAGCGCGCGCACGCCGTCCACCGTGGCGATGACGTTGGCGCCCGGCTGGCGCGTGATCAGCACGATGACGGCCGGGTCGCCGTTGAACAGGCCCAGGGTATTGTTGTTTTCCACGCCGTCGACCACTTCGGCCACGTCGTCGAGGCGGATGGCGGCGCCATCGCGCCAGGCCACCACCAGGCTGCGGTAATCGGCGGCGCTGCGCCCGCCCGAGGCCGTCGCCGCGCCCGAATAGATCTGCAGGCTGCGCTCGTCGCCGGAGATCGCCCCTTTCGGGCGGTTGGCGTTGCTGGCCTGGATGGCCGCGCGCACGTCTTCCATCGACACGGCATAGTGATTGAGCTGGTACGGCAGCAGTTCCACGCGCACGGCCGGCAGCGAGCCGCCGCCCAGTTCCACGTCGCCCACGCCCTTCACTTGCGCCACCTTCTGCTGCACCAGGTTCGACACGGCGTCGTAGATCTGGCCCGGCGTGCGCGTTTTTGAGGTCAGCGCCAGGATGATCACGGGCGCGTCGGAGGGATTGGCCTTGCGGTAGGTCGGGTTGCTGCGCAGGGTGGCCGGCAAGTCCACGCGCGCGGCGGCGATGGCCGCCTGCACTTCGCGCGCGGCCGAATCGATCTTGCGGTTCAGGTCGAACTGCAAATTGATGCGCGCCGAACCCGTGCCCGACGACGACGTCATCTCGTTCACGCCCGAGATCACGCCCAGGCGCCGCTCCAGCGGCGTGGCCACCGAGGTGGCCATGGTCGCGGGGCTGGCGCCGGGCAGGCTGGCGCTGACGGAAATGGTCGGATAATCGACCTGCGGCAGCGGCGAGACGGGCAGCACGAAGAAGGCGCCGATGCCCGCCAGCGCGATGCCGATGGTCAGCAGCACGGTGGCGATGGGACGCTTGACGAACGGTTCGGACAGGTTCACGCGGCGCTCCCCGCCTTATCGGCCGGCTTGTCCAGCTTCACCCCGGGTGTCTTGCGCGCGAAGCGCTGGCCCAGGCGGTCGAAGCCCAGGTAGATGACGGGCGTGGTAAACAGGGTCAGCACCTGGCTGACGATCAGGCCGCCGAAGATGGCCAGGCCCAGCGGACGGCGCAGCTCGGCGCCCTCGCCCCAGCCCAGCATCAGCGGCACGGCCGCGAACAGGGCCGCCAGGGTCGTCATCAGGATGGGGCGGAAACGCAGCAGCGCCGCCTGGTGGATGGCTTCCTGCGGGCTCTTGCCTTCATCGCGCTCGGCCTCGATGGCGAAGTCGATCATCATGATGGCGTTCTTTTTCACGATGCCGATCAGCAGGATGATGCCGATGATGCCGATCAAGCCCAGGTCCTGCCCCGAGAGCATCAGCGCCAGCAGGGCTCCCACGCCGGCCGACGGCAGGGTCGACAATATCGTCAGCGGGTGGATATAGCTTTCGTACAGCACGCCCAGCACGATGTAGACGCAGACGACGGCGGCCAGAATGAGCCACAGCTGGTTCGACAGCGAGTTTTCATACGCGCCGGCCGCGCCCAGGAAGGTCAACGTCACCGCTGGCGGCAAGGCGATGTCCTGCGCCGCCTGGCGGATGGCGTCGACGGCGCTGCCCAGCGCCACGCCCTGCGTCGTGTCGAAGCCCAAGGTCGTGGCCGGGTATTGCGCCACGTGCGTGATCTGCAGCGGCGCCTGTTTTTCGCTGACGCTGGCAAAGGCGGACAGCGGCGTCGACTTGCCGGAACCCGTGCGCACCTGCAGGTCCGACAGGTCGGATGGCGTGGTGACGATGCCCGGCTGCGCTTCGAGGATGACGCGGTACTGATTGGTTTCCGTGAAAATCGTCGAGATGATGCGCTGGCCGAAGGCGTTATATAAGGCGTCGTCGACGGTGGCCGTGGTGACCGACATGCGCGCGGCGCTGTCGCGGTCGATGGCCACCGTGACGGCGGCGCCCGTGGCGCCCGCATCCGTGACGACGTTGCGCAGCTGCGTTTTTTCGCGCATGCGCGCGGCCAGCTTGCCGGCCCACTCGGTGACGGTGGCCGTGTCGGCACCTTCGAGCGAGACACGGTACTGCGTCGGGCCCGATTCCGCGTCGATGGTCAGATCCTGCGTCGGCTGCAGGTACAGGGTCACGCCGGCCACCTTGGCCACGCGGTTGCGCAGGCGTTCCATGATCTCGTCCTGGCTGCCGCTGCGCGAACGCTTCAGGTTGATCAGCATGCTGCCCGTGTGCAGCATGGTGTTGTTGGCCGCATCGACACCCACGAGGGAACTCAGGGTGTCGACGTCAGGGTCTTCCAGCAGCGCGCTGGCGGCCGCCTGCTGCAAGGTCGCCATGCGCTCGTACGAGACGGCTTGCGACGTTTCCAGGCGCGCCTTCAGCTGCCCCGTGTCCTGCGTGGGGAACAGGCCTTTCGGAATCGTGATGTACAGGATCACCGTCAGCAGCAAGGTGGCCAGGGCCACCAGCAAGGTCAGGCCCTGGCGTTTCAGCACCCACACCAGCGCATGGTCGTACTGATCGATCACCTTGTCGAGGAAAGCCTGGATGCGCCGGCCCGTGGCGCTGACCTTTTCATCGGCGTGGCTCTTCAGCCAGCGCGCCGACATCATCGGCACCAGGGTCAAGGACACCACGGCGGAAATCAAAATCGTGATGGCCAGGGTCATGGCGAATTCGCGGAACAGCCGGCCCACGACGTCGCCCATGAACAGCAGGGGAATGAGCACGGCGATCAGGGACACCGTCAGCGAGATGATGGTAAAGCCGATCTGCGACGCGCCCTTCAGGGCGGCGGCCATCGGCGTCTCGCCCTCTTCGATGTAGCGGGCGATGTTTTCGATCATGACGATGGCGTCATCGACGACGAAGCCGGTGGCGATCGTCAAGGCCATCAGCGACAGGTTGTTCAGGCTGTAGCCGAGCAAGTACATGACGCCGCAGGCGCCGATCAGCGAGATCGGCACGGACAGGCTGGCGATCACCGTGGCGCGCAGGCTGTGCAGGAAGGAGAAGATCACCAGCACCACCAGCAGCACGGACAGCAGCAATTCCATTTCCACGTGTTCGACCGAGGCGCGGATGCCCGTCGTGCGGTCACTCAGCACGTCGAGCTTCATGGCCGCCGGCAGGCTGGCCTGCAGGTCCGGCAGCAGGGCCTTGATGGCGTCGACCGTCTTGATGACGTTGGCGCCGGGCTGGCGCTGCACGTTCAGGATGATGGCCGGCTGCTTGCCGGACCAGGCGCCCAGGCGCGTGTTTTCCGCGCTGTCGACCACGTTGGCCACATCAAGCAGGCGCACGGGCGCGCCGTTCTTATACGTGATGATCAGGCGCTTGTAGTCTTCCGCCGTCACCAGCTGGTCGTTGGCGTTGATGGTGAACGAGCGCGTGGGACCGTCGAAACTGCCCTTGGCGCTGTTGACGTTGGCCGCCGCGATGGCCGTGCGCAGGCTGTCGAGGCCCAGGCCGTACGAGGCCAGCAATTTGGTGTCGCCCTGGATACGCACGGCGGGACGCTGGCCGCCCGACAGCGAGACGAGGCCCACGCCGTTGACCTGGCTGATCTTCAGCGCCAAACGCGTGTTGACGATGTTCTGCACCTGCGTCAGCGGCATCGTGTCCGAGGTGATCGCCAGGGTCAGCACGGGCGCGTCGGCCGGATTGATCTTCGCGTACACGGGCGGCGCCGGCAAGTCGGTCGGCAGCAGGGAGCCGCCCGCGTTGATGGCCGCCTGCACTTCCTGCTCGGCCACGTCCAGGGTCTGGCCCAGGGTGAATTGCAGGGTGATGAGGGAAACGCCGGCCGCGCTGGTGGAGCTCATGCGCTGCAAGCCCGACATCTGCCCGAACTGGCGTTCCAGCGGCGCCGTCACGGTCTGCCCCATGACTTCGGGACTGGCGCCCGGGTACAGGGTCTGCACCTGGATGGTGGGGAAGTCCACCTGCGGCAAGGCGGCCAGCGGCAGGAACTTGAAGCCGACCAGCCCCGCCAGCACGATGGCCAGCATCAGCAGCGCCGTGGCGACGGGGCGCTGGATGAACGGCGTCGATGGACTCATTGCGCCGCGCCCTTCGCCGGCGCCGTGGCTGGCACGGATGCCGAGGCCGAGGCGCTGGCCGCGCCGTCAGGGTGCTGGCGGCGGTGGCGGCGTTCGCCGTTGGCCGCTCCCGCGCCGCCCATGGCAGGCTTGTCGCCCGCCAGGGTGACTTTTGCGCCTTCCTTCAGGCGGTCGGCGCCTTCCGTGATGACCTGTTCTCCCGCTTCCAGGCCGGCGCGGATTTCCACCATGTCGGTGGTGGCCTGGCCGCGCGTGACCATGCGCACGGTGACGGTCTTGTCCGCTTTCAGCACATACACGAAATCGCCATTATTGCTATGGCGCAGGGCCGTGACGGGCACCAGCACGGCGCCCGTGATATTGCCCAGCTCCAGGCGCACGTTGACGAACTGGCTGGGGAACAGGGCCATCTTGTCGTTCGTGTAGCGTGCCTTGGCGCGCACGGTGCCCGTCTGCACGTCGACCTGGTTGTCCAGCGCCGTCAAGCTGCCCTTGTCCAGAGTATGCGTGCGCGTGCGGTCCAGCGCCAGCGCCGCCAGGGTCGTGCCGCCATTCAAGCGTTCCTGGATGGTCTGCACCTTATCCTGCGGCACGGAGAATTCCACGTCGATGGGCGAGAGCTGCGTCACCACCACCACGCCGCCCGTGTCGCCGGTGCTCACCAGGTTGCCGATATCGACCACCTTCAGGCCCGCGCGGCCGCTGATCGGCGACACCACCCTGGTGTAGCCCAGGTTCAGCCTGGCCGTGCCTTCGGCGGCGCGGTCCGTCATCACCGTGCCTTCCAATTGCTTGACCAATGCCGCCTGCGTGTCGACGTCCTGGCGCGCGATGGAATCCTGGCCCAGCAGGGTTTGATAGCGCTTCAGGGTCAGGCGCGCGTTTTCCAGCTGCGCTTCATCGCGCTGGCGCTGGCCCGTGGCCTGCATCAGCGCCATCTCGAACTGGGCCGGGTCGATCTGCGCCACCACCTGGCCCGCCTTGACCATGCCGCCTTCCTTGAATTTGAGCTCCTTCAAAATGCCCGACACTTGCGGGCGCACCGTCACGGTGGACGCGGCCGTCACCGTGCCCAGCGCATCGAGCACCACGGGCAGGTCGGATTTGACGGCCGTGGCCACGCCGACGGTGGTCGAGGGGCCGCCACGGCGCCCGCCGGGGCCACCCGGCCCGCCCGGACCACCGGCGCCAGGCTGGGCGCTGGCGCCGGAGTGGGTCAGGTACCAGGCACCGCCCCCCAGCGCAGCCATCACGGCCAGCGCGATGACCGTGCCGACGATTTTCGAACGGCGGCTGCGCCGCGGGGTAGGGGGTGTTGTCTGCGAATCCATCGCTTATCCTTGTAGTGGCCGCTGGCACGGCGAGTCTGTGGCGCCGGCCGAGGTGGAACACGCTCAGGCCGGACGACCGTTTTTCGGGCTTGTTTCGGTACGCAGCCGGGGGAGTCAAGAGCTGAAAGTCAGCTGAAAAAACATCGCTCCCTGGCGTGAAACGACTCTAGCATAGTCATGTAACTGTTTCATTTCCACTTGAAACAATTACGCCTGGCTACGCAGGCATGGCAGGGTCAGGCGGGCCGGCAGGCATGCCGCCGCTGTGGGGGAATGGTGGAAACATCAGGCTTGCGGGGCGTCGCGCCCCGCGATTCGCCTGGCGCGGGCGACTCGCATGCAGATACAAACTCGCTACAAATCTCCCGCCAGCCGCCTTGACCTGGCGCCGCGCGGGTGCCCGTGCAGCGACGGACGGCGGCGATGCTTTACCTGGATTTACAAGGTCATGCCGAGGATGACATCCTGATAGTCGGTGCGGTCCGCGCGGCAGGTGCGCCGGCCCGCCTGCGCCAAGCCGCAGCGCGCATGCAACGCCAGCGCATCGTGTCGCTTGCCATGCCTTGCGCCCCTTTGTATGGGGTCGGACCCGGCGGCTCCGACCCTGGACTTTTACCTTACTTGCCGCCCAGCGGCACCTCGCACAGGCAGTGCGTGAGGGCCATGAACGGTTTGTGCTCGCGCGTGATGCCCGACAGCCAGCTCAAGTCCTGCGCCATGCCCAGCGCCGCGTCGGCCGGCAAGCCCGTGCTGGCCAGGCCCAGTTTCACGTGCTCGCCCAGGCCCAGCGAAGCCATGGCCTTGGAGCCGAACATGCCGATCAAACGGTCCACGTTCGACGTCTCCTGTTCCAGGTAGGTCACGCGGTAGTCGGCGCCCAGATTGGCGCGCTTGGCGGCCGAGGCCAGCGCATCGCCATAGCTGCCGATGCGGTCGACCAGGTTGCGCTCCTTGGCCTGCAAGCCCGTCCAGACGCGGCCCTGCGCCACCGCATCGATTTTTTCCGGCGTCGTCTTGCGCGCCTTGGCCGCCAGGCTCAGGAAGTCGCCATACACGTGGTTGATCGAACCCTGGATCACTTGCGCAAAGCGGGGGTCGAGCGGACGCAAGGGGTTGCCCGCGTCGGCCAGCCAGGTGGTCGGCGAGCCGGCCGTGTGGATGCCCAGCTTTTCCACCACCTTGTCGGCCGTCGGCAGAATCGCGAACACGCCGATGGAACCGGTGATGGTGGCCGCGTCGGCGATCACTTCATCGGCCGAGGTGCTGATCCAGTAGCCGCCCGAAGCGGCCACGTTGCCCATCGAGACGACCACTGGTTTGCCGGCGGCGCGCGTCAGTTCCAGTTCGCGGCGGATCAGTTCCGAGCCGAAGGCGCTGCCGCCCGGCGAATCGACGCGCAGCACGACGGCCTTGATCGATTTGTCTTCGCGCGCCTGGCGGATCAGACGCGAAGTGGACAGGCCGCCGATGGCGCCCGGTGGCGCGATGCCGTCGCCGATTTCACCGGAGGCGATGACCACGCCGACGGCGTCGCCGATGTGCGCGGGGCGCAGGCGCGCCAGGTAATCGGCGTAGTTCACCTGGCGGAAGTTCGTGCCTTCCGCGTTCTTCGCGCCGCGCGCCATCATGAACTGGCGCAGTTCATCGCGCGTTTTCAGGCCGTCGACCAGCTTGGCGTCCAGCGACAGCTTGCCCAGGTCGCCGCCGGCCGCCGTCATCAGCGCGGGCAGCGCATCGATACCCTGCATGATGGCGCCGGCCGGCAGCTTGCGCGCCTTTTCCACGTCCGTCGTGTAGGTGGTCCACAGGCCGTTGTTCAGGTAGCGGTCCGCTTCGGCCGCCGCGTCGGACGGGCCGTTGGCGATGAAAGGCTCGGCCGCGCTTTTATACGTGCCCACTTTCAGCAGGTTGACCGTCACGCCCACCTTGTCGAGCGCGTCGCGGTAGTAATTGCGGTAGCGGCCAAAGCCTTCCAGCATGACGCCGCCCATCGGGTGCAGGAATACCTCGTCGGCCTTGACCGCCACCAGGTACTGGCGCTGGTTGTAGCTCGAACCCCAGGCCGTGACTTTCTTGCCCGTGGCGCGGAAGCGTTCCACGCCGGCCGCCACTTCGCGCAGCGAGGCGAGGCCGCCGCCCTGCAATTCGTCGAGCAGGATCACCATGGAGCCGATGTTCTTGTCCTTGGCCGCCGTGTCGAGCACCGCCAGCACGTCGCGCAACTGCACGCTTTTCTTGACTTCGCCGCTGACGTTGGCCAGCACCGCTTCGCGCACGCCGCCCGGGGTCTCCTCGACCAGCGGGCCTTGCAAGTCCAGTACCAGCGTGGTCTTCTCGCCCAGGGGCTTGGCGCCGCCGCCGAAGATGGCGATCAGGATGGCGATGACGATCAGCAAGAAAATCAGGTTGATGACGGCGCGGCGGGTGGCGTCCAGCGCGCGCCAGAATGCGCCAAAGCCGCGGCGCAGCGGCGGGAAGGGGTTGAGTGACATCGATGCTCCGTGAGGTTATGTACCTAAAGGAAACCAATATAGCTGAAAATGGCCGCGATCGCCCTCGGATTCGTCTTATTTTGACAAGTATTGCGCGCCCTGGCCGCCCTGCCCTGCCGGCGTGGAAATGAGGAACAGGCCGGCCAGCACCAGCGCGCCATTCAGGATCAGCAATTCCAGGCCGAGGCGGTAATGCTCGAACAGCAGCGCCTGCTCCTGCTCGATCAGCGCGCACAGCAGCGGACCCGCCACGGCCACCAGCGGCACCCAGCGGTCGCGCACGCCGCGCCGGCTCACGAGTCCAAAGGCGAACAAGCCCAGCAACGGACCATAGGTATAGCTGGCCAGCTTCAGGATCACGCCTATCATGCTGGGACTGTCGATCCACTTGAAGGCCATGATCAGGATCAGGAACAGCGCGGAAAACCCCAGGTGGACACGGCGGCGCCAGCGCATCTGCGTCGCGGCACTCAAATCCTGCCGGCGCTGCAAGCCCAGGATGTCGATGCAGAAGGTCGACGTGAGCGCCGTGAGCGCGCCATCCACGCTGGGAAACAGGGCGGAAATGAGGGCGATGAAGAAGATCAGCTGCACCACGGCTGGGAAATGCCCGAGCACCACGGCGGGGAACAATTTGTCGCCCGTGGCCGTCACGCCGGCCAGCGGCGCGTACAGGTGCAGCAAGCCGCCGAGGAAGAGGAACAGCAGCAGCACGCCGGTCAGCACCACGGTCAGGCTGAGCATATTCTTTTGCGAGTCGCGCAGGGTGCGCACGGAAATGTTCTTTTGCATCATTTCCTGGTCCATGCCCGTCATGGCGATGGTGATGAACATGCCGGCGAGAATGTGCTTCCACACATAGGCGGGGCTGTCCGGGTCGGTGGTGAAGATGCGCGTGAGGCCTTGCGCGCGCATGCGCTCGAGGCTGTCGATGAGGGACAGGTCCATCGCGCGCAGCAGGAACACGCTGCAGATGACGAGGCCGGCCAGCATGCACGCCGTCTGCAGGGTGTCGGTCCAGACGATGGTCTTCACGCCCCCTTCATACGTGTACAGCAGGATCAGCAGCAGCACGACGCACGCCGTCAGCCAGAATGGCACGCCCAGGCTGTCGAGAATGGTCGCCTGCAGGATATTGACCACCAGATACAGTCGCGCCGTGGCGCCCAGCAGGCGCGACAGAATAAAGAATGCCGCCCCGCTCTGGTAGGAGCGCCGTCCCAGGCGCCATTCCAGGTAGCGGTAAATCGACGTCAGCTGCAGCCGGTAGTACAGCGGCAGCAAGATGAAGGCGATGGCCAGGTAGCCGAGCACGTAGCCAATCATCAGCTGGATATAGCCGAAGCCGTTGCTGCCCACGGCGCCCGGCACGCTGATGAAGGTAACGCCCGTCAAGGTCGTGCCCACCATGCCGAAGGCCACCAGCATCCAGTTGCTGTCCTTGTTGCCGATGAAAAAACTGTCATTGGTGGCGTGGCGCGACGTGCGCCACGCCACGCCCAGCAGGATCAGGAAATACGCGAGGACGACGGCAAACAGGATGACTGGGGACATGGGTAGTGCGCTGGCGGCGAGGTGAACAGGGGCCGAAATATACAGCAAAGCCCCTGTTTACGCCGGCCTCAGCAACCGGTCGGTTTCACGCGCTCCACTTCCAGGCCGAACCATGGACGCAAGCGCGTGCCGATAACGTTGCCGAGGAAGGCGCACACCAGCCACAGCCAGCCGTGCAGGCTGCCCGAGACGATGCCGCTGAAATACGCGCCGATATTGCAACCATACGCCAGGCGCGCGCCGTAGCCCAGCAGCAAGCCGCCGACGATGGCGGCGATGATCGAGCGGCGCGGGATGCGCCACACGGGCGCGTAGCGGCCGGCCAGCGCCGCCGCCAGCATGGCGCCCAGCACGATGCCGATGTCCATCACGGAAGTCTTGTCTTGCGTCAACGGTGCGGCCAGCGCGGCGGCGTTCGCCTTGCTGGACCAGTAAGCCCAGCTGGCCGTGTCGATGCCGACCACGGACGCGGCCTTGGCGCCCCACAGGGCGAACGCGGACGTCACGCCCCACGGCTTGCCCGACAGCGCCAGGGTGGCGAAGTTCAGCACGACGAGCGCGATGGCGCCCGCCACCAGTGGCCAGGGGCCATGCAACCACGGCGACGCTTGCGCCGGGCGCAGGGGCGTGGCGACGAGCTTGCCATGGCGGCGCTTTTCAACGAAGACCGTGATGGCGGCGATCAATGCGAAGACGAGCCAGTTCAGCGCCAGCGCGGGTACCAGGCCCAGGCTTGTGACGAGGGAAATGGGTTGCAGTTGCGGCAGCGCCGTCCAGAACGGCATGTGCGCCGTGCCGATCACGGAGCCGACGATGAAGGCGGCCAGGGTGATGAGCATGCGCGTGCTGCCGCCACCGACCGTGTACAGGGTGCCGGAGGCGCAGCCGCCGCCCAGCTGCATGCCGATGCCGAAGATGAAGGCGCCGAAGATCACCGAGGTGCCGGCGGGAGACACGAGACCGGCGACGGGCGTGCCGAACAGGGTGCCGGCCGACAGCGCGGGGAAGAACAGCGCCACGCCGACGGCCAGCATCAGCATTTGCGCGCGCAAGCCGTCGCCGCGGCCATCGGCGATGAAGACGCGCCAGGCCGACGTAAAGCCGAAGGCCGCGTGATACAGGGTGATGCCCAGCAAGGCGCCCACCACGTACAGCGCGGCCTGCTTGATGCCGACCGTTTGCGCCAGGTAGCAGGCCCCGAGCACGATGAGCAACAGGGCGACGCCCAGCGGCGTCGGGTTGATGGCGGCGCGCAGGCGCAGGGAAGATGAGGCGGAATCGGACATGGGGAATAGGGACGAGAGGAAGGTAAGCGCCATTCTCGCCCGTTTTGGTGTTTACTGCCAGCAACTTGCTTGCTGACCAGGCCGCGAATTTACAACTTAGTGCCCTACCGCATGGATCGACTTTTCACCGCCGGCACGCACAGGGATGGGATTCAAGCGGTCCATCCGGCCGCTGAGGGCCGTCAGGCCGAAGGCGCCCAGCACGACGAGCGCGCCGATCCAGCCCGTGTGCACGAGGCCAAGGTGCTCGACGATCAGGCCGCCGCCCCAGGCGCCGCCGGCGATGCCCAAGTTGAAGGCGGCGATGTTCAGGCCCGAGGCCACGTCGACGGCGCGGGGCGTGAAGTGCTCCGCTTGCTGCACGACATACACTTGCAATCCAGCCACGTTACCGAAGGCGACGGCGCCCCACAGCAGCACGGTGATGACGACGAGCACCGGGTGCGGCGCCGTGAAGGTCAGCAGCAGCAAGACAAGCGCCAGCAGCAAAAAGATCCGTTTCAGGGCACTGACGGGGCCTTTCTTGTCGGCCAGCTTGCCGCCCCAGATATTGCCGAACGCCACGGACACGCCATACACGAGCATCACCACGCCCACGGCGCCGGCGCTGAAGCCCGACACTTGCTGCAAAATCGGCGCCAGATACGTGAAGGCGATGAAGGAGCCGCCATAGCCGACGGCCGTCATGGCATACACCAGCAGCAGGCGCGGCTGGCCCAGCACCTGCACTTGCTGCAGCAGCGAGGCGGGTTTGCTGTGCTGGATGGTCGAGGGCACGTACAGCAGGCTGCCGACAAAGGCGATCACCCCCAGCGCCGAAACGGCGAGAAAGGTTTCGCGCCAGCCGAAATGCTGGCCGATGAAGGTGCCCAGCGGCACGCCCGTCACCAGGGCCACGGTCAGGCCCGTAAACATGATGGCGATCGCGCTGGCCGCCTTGTCCTTCGGCACCAGGGACGTGGCGATGGTCGAGCCGATGGAAAAGAACACGCCATGCGCCAGCCCCGTCAGGATGCGGGCGATGACGAGGGTTTCGTAGCCGGGCGACTTCCACGCCAGCAAGTTACCCAGGGTGAACAAGACCATCAAGGACAGCAGCAGAGTCTTGCGCGGGATCTTGCCCGTCAGGGCAGTCAGCACGGGCGCGCCGACGGCCACGCCCAGCGCGTACAGGCTGACCAGCAGGCCGGCCGATGGCAGGTTGACGCCCAGGTCGGCGGCGATGGTGGGCAACAACCCCACGATGACGAACTCGGTGGTTCCGATGGCAAATGCGCTGAGGGTCAGCGCGAGCAAGGCAATGGGCATGAAAGACTCCGATAAGTGTATGCAGGTGCGAGGCTTGCAGTATCGGGCCTTTCTTTGTTTCGAAAAACACCTCCGCAGGAAGAATATAGTTGCGTCACAATCAACAATTAAAGATGCCGGGCCATGAACGCGGTGGCAGCGGCGGCCTTCTTGGCACGCCAGGCGGCTTAGCGTGACAGGGGACTGTTACCGGGACTGGTGCGCGGCTCCGGCTTTTCCATCTTTTTCGCCTTGTCGCGCGACTCCAGCTCCGGCAAGCTGGGACGCCGTCGCTCCGCCTTGGCGGCGGGGAACTCGAAATCGCGCAATTGCGCTGCAGGCAATTGCGGGAAGCGTTCGCGCTCAGCCCGCAAGATGACGCCCAGTGCCGCATCAAGCGGCATTTTCACCGTCGCCACTTCCAGGCTGGCCGCGTCTTGCCGCAGCGAGGCGACTTTCTCCATAGTGCGCACCAGTTGCAGCGATGACTGGCGGTACGCCTCCGTGTCCAGCCATGCAGGAATGGCGGGGATGGGCGGCACCGGGTCGGCCTGGCCTGCGATCAACGGCTTGTCGGAATACCCTCCGGTCGAACGTTGATGCATCACATCCATGGCTCCTGAACGCAGCAGCAACTCCGCGCGCCCCTGCGCCAGCAGCTTGCTGCGCAACTCGTCTGCTGCTGGCTGATAAAAGGCATCGATGCCGGCGCTGTGGACCAGCGCCGCGGAAGCGACGTGCGTCAGGTTGGCGGCGGCCAGCAAGTCCGCCGTCAGCAGCCATTGTTCGGCGCTGGGCAGGCGCTTGATGGGCTCGCCAAGGGCGGCGTGCGCCACAATCGCCAGCTGCGCATTCAGTTGGCCTGGATCGCGCTGCAATGCCGCGATTTTTTCCGCATTGGCAGGGTCGCCCAAGTACTGGGCCAGACCGGCAGTCAACTTGATGGCATTGCGCTGGTGGCCCATGCGCAGGCGGGACAAGTCGGGCACCAGCACGCGCACCCTTTGCTCCGAGGGCAGATCGCTTTTCAAAGTGAATGCATAGGCATTTTTATCGGCATCGACACGCAGCGCCACCGTCAGCATCTCGGTGGAGTGCCCATCGATCGATTGCGGACTGGCGCCAGGCGAGACCAGCAAGGCGCGGCTGGACTTTTCCGCGATCCAGTACTTCATCCTCGCACGCCCGGTGTTCATCAGGCGGGCATTTTCTTCGGGCGCGGCCAGGGTAAACGTATAGACGTTCTTGTCGCGCTGAAAATCGGGCAACTCCAGCGGCACTCCCATCTGCAGCGGCAGCACATGCTCGATCAGCTGCCCCGACAGGAACATGTAGGCAGGATGCGTGGCCCGGTCGGGCTTGACGAGCGAAATGTGATCAGCATTATCGATCGCCACCGGGCGCCCGGCGCACACCCGCGTGGCGCTGCCCCATTGCACGATGCGCACGCCGCTCACATCGGCCGTTTCATAAGCGCAACTGACGCGTGGCTTGACCGCCAGGCTGGCCCAATCGTCGCTGAGCTGCTTGAGCACGTCATTGCTGTCCACCGGCCGCAGATGCGACAGCGCGGGATTGCGCGCCACCAAGTCCGCCAGCTGCGCCACCTGCGCCCCCTCCATGGGCGCACTGAACAAGACAATCAGCGGCACCTTTTCGGCCAGCTCGGGAGCCTTGTCCAGATTATTGGCCAGGTAGCGCATGATGACGAGTCCGCCCATGCTGTGCCCGACAAACACGATGACCGGGTAATCGAGCACGCCGGACGGCCGCAGATAGCTTTGCAGCTTGTTGGCCGCTTCGCGGATGTCGAGCGAGCCATCCGTCATGATATTGGAGCTGAAACCGAAGGCGTAGCTATCGACTTGTGGCCCCAGGCTCGCATCGTTCTTGAGCAAGCGAAAGAAACTCTCGCCATGCTCGCCCGTCCACGTGCCGCGTGTGCTGCCAAAGATGCCATGCACGAACACCACCGCGATTTTATGCCGGGGATCGGCACGCTCAACCCAGCCCGGATCCTCGCTATTCACGGGCACCGGCTTGTGGCATGCGGCCAGCAAGACAAGGCCAACGGCAAGGCAAGCGGCGATGAGGAGTCTCCACCACCGCTGGCGCCACAAGGCGATAGCCGTTCGCATCGTTGCATTCCCCTTCCATGGTCACGCGCACCTGCACGCTGGCGCCGCGGCGCACTGGCAAACCAGTATGCGCCGCCAACGCCCACACATGGCACAATTAGCCGATTGTTTGATCTGGCTAAAACTGGCGCCAACGCCATGGAACCAATGATCGCAAGTGACATGCAAACCGGCGCGTACCGGCTCTGCTACACTGCCCCGCTAGCAAGAGAGAGCAGTCACATGAATTCAGAAAAACTGGCGCTGCTGGTCACGCGCGAAATGCCATATGGGAAATATCAGGGACGACTGCTGGCCGACCTGCCCGGTCACTACCTGGGCTGGTTCGCGCGCGAGGGCTTTCCCTCGGGCGAACTGGGCAGTCTAATCGCGCTGATGTATGAGCTCGACCACAACGATTTGCGCGGCTTGCTTGATCCCTTGCGCACGCGCAAGTCGCCGTGGCGTCCGGGCGAGTAAGGCGGAAGTTAAAACTGGCGCACCTTCTTTGCCAGCATGGCGCTGAACTCGCCATTTTCCACGAGCTTTTGCAGCTCGCTGGCGCCACCGATGAGCACGCCGTTGACGAAGACCATGGGAAACGTGGGCCAGCCCGTCCACATTTTCAGGGCATTGCGACGGTGCCACTGGCTCAGATAACTGCCGTATTGCAGGTACTGATAGGGCGTGCCCAGCACGTCGAGTATCTTGCGCGCCTTGCGCGGAAAAGGGTTGAGCGCCATGCCGACCACCACCACCTGGTGCGCGGCGATGGCGGCCTGCACCTCGCGCACGATGTCCTGGTGCTTGCTGCCGATCAAAGGGCGGGCGGCGGGATGGATCTGGGCTTCGTCAAGGATGGCGCGGGTCATGAAAGTCCTGGGGTGAGTGGCATGCGGAACACGCATTGTGCCATGCGCCCAGGATGGCGTGGGCTACACTGCGCCTCTTCTCCTCTTCGCGTGAAAGATATGCAAGCAATCACTGCCATGCCTGAATACCGCAGCCGCCGCCTGCTCGGCGCTCTTCTGCTCGCCGCCAGTGGCGCCAGCGCCCTCGCCGCCGCCAATCCCGGGCTCGAAAGCGGCCTGATCCATGCGCTGCACCTGAAACAGGGCACGACGCAAAGAACCGGCACGTCCGGCAAGGCGATCCAGGCCTACATGCGCGAAGGCTACATCGGCCAGCGCCCCGAGCAGCGCTTCGACTACACCGATTACTACCTGCTGAAAAAACCGGCCAGCTTCATGGGACATGAACTGGTGCTCATCGAGGAAGAATACATCACGCAATACATAGGCTGCTGCGTCAGCCCCGGCGTCGGCGTGACGGTGAAGGTGCGCGGCAACACGCAGAAGCTGCAGGCGTTCGCCCGCACCCAGCGCTGCACCTTGAGCGACCCGGTCGACATCGGGCAGGCACTGGGCGAGGTGGCCATCCAGGCCAGGCTGCCCAGGGGCCATTACGCGTCATTGAGTTGCCGCGAACGCGACGCCGAGCGCGAGACGCCGTGATGGCTGGCCGCAGTCAAAACAGCTCGCCGAGCAGCAAATGGCATTGCAGCTTGCCTTGATCGATATCAAGGATGCCCTATTGCTCAACAAACCTTTGCTGTAGCGCGGCGTCCAACTCAGCGAGCGCACGCCAGACGATGGCCAGGTCCTGGTAGCGGTCGGCCACGCCGTCCAGCCTTGGCGCACGGCATCGAAATCGTCGGCATCGACGAGGCCCACATCGATGCGCTGGCGCGCCTGGGTCAGCCGCCGTCACGGCGGCTTGTTGCTTATTGGAGAGGGGCATCGCGCTATCCCAGCGGCACGTGCAAGCCCATCTTGAGGCAGGTCAATGCCACGGAAGTGCGGTAGCGCCGGATATTGTCGTCGCCGCCGAACAGGCGCTCCGTCAGCGCCTCGTATTCGGCCATGCTGCTGGCGGTAATGATCAGCAGGTAGTCGGCCTCGCCCGTGATGCCGTAGCACTGCTGGATGGCGGGCTCGGCCATGATGCGCGCGCGCATGCCTGCCGTGCGCTGCGGGTGTTCGTCGTGCAGGTGCACTTCCACCGTCAAGGTCAGGGGACGGCCCAGGCAGCTCGCGTCGAGCACGGCCACTTCATGACGGATCACGCCGCTCTCGCGCAGGCGGCGGATGCGCCGCTGCACGGCCGGCGCCGACAAATGCACGGCCTGGGCGATTTCGCGCTGCGAGGTCGTGTTATCGCGCTGCAAGATATCGAGGATGGCCAGGTCAAAGGCGTCGAGGGCAAGGGCGGGCGTGAGCGAAAGTTGCGTCATGGCGGTCAAAATGCAGTGCAAATATCGGAGCAGACACAATAAACTTTCGTCATTCCGATATCAAGCCTTTTATCCTCATGCCATTACGCCGCTATTCCTCGCTGATTCCCCTGCTCGCCATCCTCGGCTCCGTCACCTGCCTGGGCCTGGGCACGTCCTGGGCCAAGCACAGCCTGTTCCCGCTGGTGGGCGCACAGGGCACGACGGCCGTGCGCGTGGGCTTTTCCGCCCTGTTGCTGCTGCTGTTCTGGCGCCCGTGGCGCTGGCCGCTGAGCCGCGCCGACCTGCGCACGGTGGCCCTGTACGGCGCCGCGCTGGGCATGACCAACCTGTGCTTCTACCTGGCCCTGCGCACGATCCCCTTCGGCATCGCCGTGGCCATCGAGTTTTCCGGCCCGCTGGCCGTGGCGCTGCTGGCGTCGCGCCGCCCGCTGGACTTCGTCTGGGTGGCGCTGGCCGTGGCGGGGCTGGCGCTGCTCTTGCCGCTGGGCCACGACATCAGCCACCTGGACACCGCCGGCGTGCTGTTCGCCCTGGGCGCCGCCGTGTGCTGGGCTGCGTACATCGTCTTCGGCAAGCGCGCCAGCCACTTGCACGCGGGCCACTCCGTCTCGCTGGGCCTGGCCATGGCCGCGCTGGTGGTGGTGCCCGTGGGCGTGGCGCACGGCGGCGCCGCCCTGCTCTCGCCCATGGTGCTGGGCGTGGGCCTGGGCGTGGCCCTCATTTCCAGCGCGATACCGATCTCGCTGGAAATGGTGGCCTTGAAACGGCTGACGCCGCAGGCCTTCGGCATCATGAGCAGCATGGAACCGGCCGTGGCCGCCATGCTGGCGTACATTTTGCTGGACGAACGCCTGGGCGCCGGGCAGTGGCTGGCCATCGCCATGATCATGGCCGCGTCGATGGGCAGCTCGTACATGGCGCAGCGCCAGAAACGCGCGGCGCCGGCGCTCAGGCCCGGATATGAATCGTGAAGCGCGCGCCGCCCAGCGGCGAATCGTCGATGGCGATGCTGCCGCCGTGCAGCGCGACGGCCCTGGCAACGATCGCCAAGCCCAGGCCGTGACCTGCGGCGGCATGGTCCTGCTCGCGGGACAGGCGATAAAACGGCTCGAACACCTGTGCGCGCTGCCCGACGGGTATGCCCGGACCATCGTCCTCGACCACGATGCGCAGCATGTCGCCATCGCGCACGGCCGACAGGGCGATGCGCGCGACGGCATACTTGGCGGCGTTGCCGAGCAGGTTGCCGACGGCGCGCGCCAGCAGCCGGGGATCGCCGCGCGCATCGCCCAGGTCGTCGGCGACGCCAACGCGCACTGAAGGTCTTGCCACCGCCGCCGCGCAGCCGCGCAGCAGGGGCGCCAGGGCGAACGGCTGGCGCGGTAGCGCGTGCGCATGATCGATGCGCATCAGCTCCAGCATTTCATTGACCAGCGCCTTCAATTCTTCGACATCCGCGGCCATCGCATCGGTGCGGCGCCGCATGTCGGGGCCGGCCGCGTGCCGTTCGGCCAGCAGCTCCAGCCCGAATTCCAGCCGCGCGATCGGCGTGCGCAGCTCGTGCGACACGGATAGCAGCAGGTGCTTGCGCGCCTCCAGCAAGGAGCCGATACGCTCGGCCATGCCGTTGATGCGCCCGGCCAGCGGCGCGACGCTGGACCCTGCCCCGACGTGCGCCCGCGCAGCCAGGTTGCCCTGCCCGAAATCGTCGGCCATGCGCGACAGGGCCGCCAGGCTGCGGCCATGCGCGCGCGTCCACCAGCCCAGCGGCAGCAGCAGGCACAAGGCGATGACGGCAAAGCGGATCGCCTCCATGCGCAGCGCCTGGCCGATGTCGATGGGCAGGTTCTGCGCGTGGATCACGTCGTTTTCACTGCCGGCATAGCGCGCGCCCGTGGCGTCCACGCGGCGGTAGAAGGCCTTGGCGCCGACGTCCATCACGACCTCGCCGTGCAGCAGCGGTGCGCGCCGGGCGGCCGGCAGCGCCGACAGCGCAGCAGACAGCGGCTGCAGCTCCAGCGTGACGTCCGACACTTCGCGCACTTTGTTCAGGCGCGGCAGCCACTCGTCGGCCGGCGCCTGGTCGACGTACTGCTGCAGCAGGAAGATCTGGCCCGCGGCCTGGTCGCGCGCGATATGCTCGAGCGGATCGCCGAACAGGCGGCCGAAGGTGAAATAAATGACGGCGCTGCCCAGCGCGATAGCCAGCAGCACCAGCGCCGCGAAGCGCCAGAACAGGCGGTTCATTCCCAGGCCGAGGGCGTGAGCAGGTAGCCTTCGCCCCACACCGTCTTGATGCGCTCCGCGCCACCGTCGTCGAACTTGCGGCGCAGGCGCGAGATGCAGTTGTCGATGCTGCGATCGAGGCCGTCGAATTCGATGCCGCGCATCCTCACCAGGATCTCATTGCGCGACATCACCTTGCCCGCGGCGTCGGCGAGAATGGCGAACAGCTTGAATTCGGCGCTGTTCATGGCGACTTCCTGCCCGCGCCAGTGCACGGCGCGGTTTTCGCGCGACACGCGCAGCTGGCCGATGACGATATCGCTGCCGGCGGCGGCGCTGCCGCGCCGCTGCAGCGCCCGCAGGCGTGCCAGCAGCACGCGCGGCTGGACCGGCTTGTTCACGTAGTCGTCGGCGCCCTGTTCCAGGCCAGAGACTTCATCAAAGGTGTCTTCACGCGCGGTGAGTATCAGGATGGGCACGGCGCTGAGCTGGCGCAGCTGGCGGCACACCACCAGGCCGTCGACGCCGGGCAGGGTCAGGTCGAGGATGACCAGGTCCGGCTGGCTGTCGCGAAAGCGCGCCAGGGCCTGGTCGCCGCGCGCCACCACGTCGACCGCATAGTCGTACTGCTCCAGGTATTCCTTGACCAGCGCGGCGAGCCGCGCATCGTCTTCCACCAGCATGACACCTTGCATCGCCCCTCCGCGCCGCCATTTTTGTGGCGTATTGTAGTGGAGCGCGGCGCAAAAGTGGCACATTCGACAATCAGGTACACATTGCTACACTTTTCATACAAATGCGCCCTACAAATTGAGGACAATTCTAGGACAAACCAGGGCGGATTCCGGGACGCGGCTTGCCTAACATGGAAGCTCTTATCTCAACCGGAATCCGAACATGAAAAAAATTGTATGCAGCACCCTGCTCGCCATCGCCGCCACCTCGATGGTCCATGCCGAAGGCCTGTACGTGGGCGCCAATGTCAGCCCGGCTACCGACGGCAAGATCCAGTATGCGGCCGGCGGCGCGAAGAGCCAGCGCGATGCCAGCGGCAAGGCGGTGCCCTTCGGCATCTTCGCCGGCTATGAGCTGACGCCGGCCTGGGCGCTGGAAGGCGGCTACCGCGCCAGCGGCGGCGCGACCAGCTTCGACCTCGATCCCGGCTACCAGCTCAAGGTGCGCGCCAGCGCCGCCTACCTGGCGGCGCGCGGCACCTGGCACCTGGACGAGGACTGGTCGCTGTTTGCCAAGGCGGGCGTGGCGCACAGCCGCCTGAAGCTGTCCATCGACGGCAGGAATGCGCCGCCGGGCGAGTCGGCCAGCAAGACGGGCCTGTACGCCAGCGTGGGCGCGGCCTACCAGATCAACAAGGACGTGGCGCTGCAGCTCGAATGGGAGCATGCCGCCAAGGTCAGGCACGAAGGCATCGAGGGCGCGATGAACCGCATCGCGCTCGGTGTCCGTTTCGGTTTTTAAAGGACGACATGAATAAGCTTGCTCCCCGTTTTTCTCTCCTGCTGCTGGCCGCCTGCGGTCCGGCGCTGGCCGACGGCGCCAGCGCGCTGATGATGCCCGATGGGAGCAGGGATATGTACGTGGGAGCGGCACTCACGGGCAGTTCCGCGACGGACGATGGCGCGCCGCGCGCCGCCGTCCTGCGGCCGCTGCTGCAGGTGCAGTGGAGCAACGGCATGTTCGTCTCTGCCAGCGGCTTGGCCGGCATGCACCTGTCGGACAAGCCCGGCGTGGAATACGGCCCGCTGCTCGCCGCCAGCAATGCGCGCGCTCCGGAAGATGGCTGGCGCCTGCGCGGCACGCGGCGCATCGAGGGCTCGCCCGACGTGGGCGGCTTCTACGGCTACTACCTGGGCGGCGCGGCGCGCGTCACGTCGCACCTGCTGTACGACACGAGCGCGCGCGGCTGGCGCGGCCAGGTCGGCCTGCAAACGACCTTGCCCTCGCTGGCGGCCCACCATACGCTGAGCTTGTCGGCCGGCGTGTCGCTGGCCAGCGGCGCCGTGATGGACGAGCGCTACGCCGTCAGCTTTGCTGCCGGCGGCGCGCGCGACTACCGGCCGGGCGGCGGCGTCACGTCCGTCGATGTTGGCGTCAACTGGAACTGGGCCCTGAGCAGCAAGTGGCTGCTCAACAGCGCCGTGACGGGCACGCGGCTGGGCAGCGGGCCGGCAGGCAGTCCCGTTGTCGAGCGGCGCAACTTCATCACCTGGTCCAGCGGCCTGGGTTACCGGTTTTAAGCGCCATGCTCAAATCCCTGCTTCTCGGCCTGGCGCTGCTGCCCGCGTTCGCCTGCGCACAGGAGGGCAGCGACTGGATCGCGTATCGCGACGCCTACCGCCACATGCTCTGGTTCGAAAAATACGCCAAGCCCAAGCAGTACCTGCAGAACCACCTGCGCCTGCTTCCGCGCGACGCCGGCGTGTCCACGGATGGCTTGCGCCTGAGCTTGCACGGCAAGGGCACGCAGCTGGCGCTGCCGCTCGATGCCGTGGGGCGCGCCGTCTTCCCGTTTTCCAAGGCGGCGTATGACGACAATGCGGAGCTGACCTTGAACCGCAAGCCGGGGCAAATCACTTCCAGCGCCTGGGTCTCCATCGTCACGCGCCCCGATGGCGTATACGCGGCGGCCGACCTGCGCGCCGCCTGCGGCCAGCTGCTCGCCTATCTGCGCTACACGGGCGGGGCGAACGGCAAGCGCTGCGCCGGCGTGCAGTTTGCGTATCCGAGGACGGCGGCGGCGCAGGTACGCTACCTGGGCGGCGATGGCGCGGCGTTCCCGCTGGCGGCGCAGGAAGGCCCCGCCTTTCCCGGCGATGCCGTCAGCGGCTTTCGCGTGTTCGCCTACCGCTTCGATGCGCACCCGGACGCGGGGCAAGTCCTCACCAGCGGCACGCCGCTGGCGATCGCCGCGCTGCTCGAATAGGGACTGCTCAGTGCACGGCCGCCCCCGCCACATGGGCGGCCAGGTTGCGGCGCGCCAGCCAGGCCAGCGGCAGCAGGGCCAGCAAGGCGGCGGCCACGCCCGCCCACGGCGACGACGCCATCAGCTGGCGCGACACCATCAGCGCGCCCAGCATGGAACCGAAGGAAATGCCCAGGTTAAACGCGGAAATGTTCAGGCCCGAGGCGAAATCGACGGCCCTGGGCGTGTAGCGCTCGGCCGTGGCCAGCATGCCGGCCTGCAGGGCAGGCGACAGGCCGAAGGCGAACACGCCCCACACGAACAGCATCACCGTCATCAGCCACGGCGACGCGATGGCCAGGGCCACGCCCACTTGCGTGACGGCCAGCAACAGCAGCATCCATCGCAAGGCTTTTTGCCAGCCCAGGTGGCTCGTCAGGTAGCCGCCGGCCAGGTTGCCGGCGAAGGTGGCGATGCCGAACACGATCAGCAAGGCGCTGGCCATGGTGACGGAAAAGCCCGTCACATCCGTCAGGATGGGCGTGATGAAAGTGAAGGCGGCAAAGCTGCTGCCGAAGCCAAACGTGGTGACCGCCATCATGGTGAGAATGGGGCCGCTGCCCAGCGCCGCCAGCTGCGTCATGGCCTTGCCGCCCTTGCCCTGCTGCAAACCGGCAGGCAGCCAGCGCGCCATGGCGGCCAGGCCCAGCGCGGCCAGCACGACGACGGCAAAGAAGGGCAAGCGCCAGCCCATCAGGTTGCCGAGGAAGCTGCCGAGCGGCACGCCGATCACCATGGCCAGGGTCAGTCCCGCAAACATCACGGAAATCGCCCTGCCCGCCTGCGCCTTGCTGACCAGGCAGGCCGCCACGGTGGCGCCGATGGCAAAGAAGGTGCCATGCGCCACGGCCGTGATGACCCGCCCCGCCAGCAACCATTCAAACGTGTGGGAAAAGGCGGCCAGCAGGTTACCGGCCAGGAACACGCTCATCAGGCCCAGCAAGGCGGCCTTGCGCGGCAGGCGCGACATCAGCAGCACCAGCAGCGGCGTGCCGATGGCCAGCGCCAGCGCATACAGGCTGACCAGCGAGCCGGCCGATTCAATGGAAATATACAAATCCTTGGCGATGGCCGGCAAGATGCCGACGACGATGAATTCGGTGACGCCGATGGCGAAGGCGCCGACGGCCAGCGCCAGCACGCCGGGCGGCATGGTGCTGGCGGAAGTGGTAACAGGGTGTGCGGTGGTCATGATGGCTCCAACGATGGGTTCAAGCCAGCCAGTGTATCGAGAGAAATACTTTTGATATAGACTCTCACAATGGAAACACCTGTGAAATGGATTCAATAATGGCCAGGCAAGACATCAACCGCGCGTTCGAGATGGCCGTGTTTGTCGCCGTGGTGGAAACGGGGACCTTTTCCGCCGCCGCGCGCCGCCTGGCCCTGACGCCGTCGGCCGTCAGCAAGCTCGTCAATCGCCTGGAAGCGCGGCTCGGCGCGCGCTTGCTGCAGCGCAGCACGCGCCAGCTGCACACCACGCCCGAGGGCGACGCCTTCTTTATCCAGTGCAAGCGCATCCTCGACGATATCGACGGCGCCGAGCGTGAAGCTTCGCAGGGGGCGGCGCCGCGCGGGCGCCTGCGCATCAACTGTTTCGTGCCGTTCGGCGTGCGCCATCTGCTGCCCATCCTGCCCGAGTTCGCGCAGCGCTATCCCGACATCGTGCTCGACGTCGTCGTCAGCGATGCCATCGTCGACTTGCTGGAAGACCGCACCGACATCGCCATCCGCACGGGCAAGCTGAAGGAATCGAACCTGGTGGCGCGCAAGCTGGGCGAAGACACGATGGTGGTGGTGGCCTCGCCCGCGTACGCGGCGCGCCACGGCCTGCCGCGCACGCCGCAGGAACTGTCGCGGCACAATCTGCTGGCATTCAACTTCCGCTGCCAGAACGAAACCTGGCCCTTCCTCGATGAGGCCGGCAACACCGTGCAGGTGGCGCCGCAAGGCAATACCTGCGTCAGCGATGGCGAAAGCATGCGCCAGCTGGTGCTGGCCGGCATGGGACTGGGACGCTTTTCGCGCCAGCACGTGCGGCGCGATATCGAACAAGGTCAATTGCTGGAAGTGCTGCCGGAATACAATCCGGGCGACAAGGAAGTCGTGCACGCCGTCTTCGTGGGACCGGGTTTGCAAGTGCCGGCCAGGGTACGCGTGATGCTCGATTATCTGCTGGAAAAAGTGAGACTGAGCGATGCCTAAACCACCACCGCCTCCAGCCGCAACTGCCGGCCTTCATCGAGCATCAGCTCGAATTCGGCCGCCGGCACGGCCGGGCTGAACAGATAGCCTTGCAGCTGGTCGCAGCCCAGTTCGCGCAGGAAGCGCATCTGCTCGGCCGTTTCCACCCCTTCGGCGACGATTTCCTGGCGCAGCTGCTGCGCCATGGTGACGATGGCGCGGGCGATGGCGCAGTCGTTTTCCTCGAACGGCAAGCCGATGACGAAGGAGCGGTCGATTTTCAGTGTACTGATGGGGAATTTCTTCAGGTAGGCGAGACTGGAATAGCCGGTGCCGAAGTCGTCCAGCGCCAGCGCCAGGCCCATGGCCACCAGCTGGTTCATGATGTCGATCACCTTGTCGGCGCCGCGCATCAGCAGGCTTTCCGTGATTTCCAGCATGATCTGCTCGGGCCGCACGCGGTAGCGTTCCAGCACGGCCGCTATGCGCGCCGGCAATTGTTCATCGAACTGGCGCGCCGACAGGTTGACGGCGATGGCCGGCATGTGCAGGCCACGGTCTTCCCAGCTGCGGATCTGGCGGCACGCCTCGTCCAGCACCCAGGTGCCCAGCTCTAAAATCAAACTGGTCTCCTCGGCGACGGGGATGAAGACGCCGGGCGAAACCATGCCGCGCATCGGATGCTTCCAGCGCAGCAAGGCTTCCGCGCCCACGATGCGCCCGCTGGCCAGGCTCACTTTCGGCTGGTAATGCAATTCCAGCTCCTTGTCGCCCAGCGCCAGGCGCATCTCGCTTTCCAGGCGCAAATGTTCCTTGGCCCTGCGGTTCATGTCTTCGCGGTAAAACAGGAAGGTCGATTCGATGGTCTGCGCCGCCTTGGCCACGGCCACGTCGGCAAAGCGGAACAGGGCCGGCGCTTCCAGGCCGTCTTCCGGATACACGGTGATGCCGATGCTGGCGCCCACGTGCAAGGCATGCGCATCGATATTGATCGGCGCCTCCAGCAGGTTGAGCAGCTTTTGCGCCACGTTCGCCGCGTGTTCGCGCTTTTCGATATGCAGCAGGGCCACGACGAACTTGCTGTTGTCGACGCGCGCCAGGATGTCCGCGTCGCGCAGGGCGCCGCGGAACAGCTGGCCGATGGCGATCACCAGCTGGTCGCCCACTTCATGCCCAAGCGTGTCGCTGATGGAACCGATGCGGCTGATGTCGATGACCATCAGCGCGCCATGCGTGCCCTGGCGTTTCGCTTCGGCCAGGCCCTGGTCGACCAATTGATTCAGCAGGCAGCGGTTGGGCAAGCCCGTCAGGCTGTCGTAGTTGGCCATGCGCTGCATGCGGGCCTCGGCATCCTTGTGCACCGAGATATCGGAAAACAGGGAAAACACGTGGCTGATTTCGCCGTACTCGTCGCGCACGACGCTGATGGTGACGTCTTGCGGGAACAGTTCGCCATTCTTGCGCTTGCCGATGATTTCGCCGCGCCAGGAGCCATGGCCCCGCATGGCGGCGCGCACCTTGGCGCGGAAATCGGGATCGTGCACGCCCGAGCGCAGCAAGTCCGGCGTGCGGCCGATGGCTTCGGCCGGCGAGTAGCCGGTGATGCGGCTGAAGGAACTGTTGATTGACACGATGCGCTCCTCCGCATCCGTGATCAGCACGGCTTGCTCGCTGTCTTCGATGATACGCGCGTGCAATTTGACCTTGTCCACGTCGGACAGCGGCTCGCTCATGGCCGACAGGCGCACGGCCATGCCGCAAGCCTTGCCCGCCTGGTCGTGGATCACGTGGCGGTGCATGCGCAACCACGTCACCATGCCCGACTTCTTGCGCCGGCGCACATCGGTGGCCACGTCGCCCTGGGTGAAATGCAGTTCCAGCACGCTCGCTTCCGCGTCGTCTTCCGGATACAGAAACAGGATGTGCTGGCCCAGCGCTTCCAGTTCGGAATAGCCGAACATCTGTTCGGCGCCGTGGTTCCAGCCGATCAGGAAACCATCGGGATCGATTTCCAGCAAGGCGTCGGCCGGCGCCACGCGCACCACGGGCCGGCTGGCGCCGCGCAGCCGCTCCAGCTCTTCCTGCAGCCGCGCCAGGGTGGCGGCCTGCTGCGGTCCCGCCTGTTCACGGGCCTCCTGGGCCAGGCGCAGGCACAGCGCAACCTTCGCCTCAAGCATGGCAACCCCACTCGTGGGCCAGGTCTGGGGGGCATATCAGGGGCGCTGCGGTGTGTGTAATCATCAAAATCCCACTATGGGGCGTCGAAGTCGGGCGGGAAATACTGTGAATATGGTAACTTAAAAGTGTTGGCGTATGTCAACATTTTAAGGCCTACGCCGAATGGCCGGGCAGATGTTGCGCCAGGCGCGCAAACACATCCGGTTCGCGCATGCGCGCCATCCACCAGCGCAGCGCGGCGCCATCCTCGCCCACTCTCCAGGCCAGGTAAAACGTTTCCGACGGTTTCGGCTCTTCCACGGCCTTTTCCACCAGCAAGCCGCGCGCGATGGCGGCGCGGGCGCACGGCCCCGGCAGGAAGCCAAAGCCCAGCCCCAGCACCTGGTAGTCGAACTTGACCTGCATGTTGGGCACGCTCAAGGCATCTTGTCCCAGCAGCAGCCCCACCGTGCGCGGGGCCATCTGGCGCGCAGAATCGGCCACCACCACGGCCCGATGCTGCTGCAGGTGGCCGCGCGACAAGGGCTCCGCCACCTGCGCCAGCGGATGCGTGGGCGCCACGGCAAACACGAAGTCGAGCATGCCGATCGGTTGCGCGATATAGCCGCCGCCCGCCGGCCCGTCGCCGGGCGCGCCCACCAGCAAGTCGGCGCGCCGGTCCAGCAGCGCTTCCCAGGTACCCGACAGGGTGTCTTGCGACAGGCGCAAGCGCGTCTGCTGCGCCACGTCGTAAAAGGCGCGCACGTCGTCGGCCAGGGCCACGGCGGAAAACATGGAATCGATGCCGATCGACAATTCCGTTTCCCAGCCGGACGCCACCCGGCGCACGCGGTGCTCGAGGTCCTGTGCCGCCTTCAACAGGTAGCGGCCCTCTTTCAGCAATTCCTGCCCGGCCGCCGTCAGCATGACTTTCGGACCATTGCGCTGGAACACCTGCACGCCCAGGTCGTCTTCCAGCTTGGCCACCGTATAGGAAATGGTGGACGGGACTTTATGCAACTCCTTGCCGGCCGATGAGAACGATCCGCGGCGGTCGATGGCGTCGACGATTTGCAGGGCTTCCAGGCTCAGTCTTAACATTCGATTTTTTCGATAATAGTACGCAAGATTTTCCGTTTTTCTTTCCCTGCCGAGCGGTCTATACTTTCTCCATCGTACAGCGAAGGGCTGAAAAGAAGCCACGGCATAGCGTCAGGCAACGGTCCTTCGAAATTATCGCACATTAACCTATAGAAACGGAGTCCACCATGTTACAGATTCGTCATAGCGAAGAACGCGGCGCCGCCAACCACGGCTGGCTCAATTCCCACCACAGCTTTTCCTTCGGCAGCTACCATGATCCCTTGCACATGGGCTTTGGCCCCCTGCTGGTGATCAATGAAGACCGGGTCACGCCAGGCCAGGGTTTCGGCACGCACGGCCACCGCGACATGGAAATCATTTCGTACGTGCTCGACGGCGCGCTGGAACACAAGGACAGCATGGGCACCGGCTCCGTCCTGCACTACGGCGATGTGCAGCGCATGAGCGCCGGCAGCGGCGTGCGCCACAGCGAGTTCAACCATTCAAACACGGATGGCCTGCACTTCCTGCAGATCTGGATCCAGCCGAACGTGACGGGCATCCCGCCCAGCTATGAAGAGAAACACTTCACGCCGGAAAGCAAACGGGGCAAGCTGCGTTTGATCGCCTCGTCCGACGGCCGCCAGGGTTCCGTGCTGATCCACCAGGATGCGGCCATCTACGCCAGCATCCTGCAGGAAGGCGAACAGGCGGAACATGCGCTCGACGAAGGCCGCCTCGCCTATGTGCACCTGATCCGCGGCAGCCTGGTGGTCAACGGCACGCCCTTGAAAGCGGGCGATGCGCTGAAACTGACGCAGGAGGCCAGCGTCATCATCACGCAGCCGGAAGATGCGGAATTCCTCGTCTTCGACTTACCCAAATAATTGATCAATGTATAGAAAGTATAGAAAGAGAAAAATCATGGAAAACAAAACCAACGTCTTGCTGCCCCTCGGCCGTGCCGCCCTTGGCGTACTGTTCTTTGTCTCGGGCTTGCTGAAAATCGGCGCCTTCGCGGGGGTGGCCGGCTACATGGCCAGCCAGGGCTTGCCGATCGCCAATATCCTGCTGGTGGGCGTGATCGCCCTGGAAGTGGGCGGCGGCCTGCTGCTGATCACGGGCTGGCAGGCGCGCTGGGCGGCGCTGGCCCTGGCGCTGTTCCTGATCCCGACCACCGTGATCTTCCACGCCTTCTGGAGCGCCGATGCGGCCCACTTCCAGGACCAGCTGACGAACTTCCTGAAGAATCTGTCCATCTTCGGCGGCATGCTGCTGCTGGTGGAGCGCGGTTTTCGCAAGGTGCGATAAGGCTGGGGGGCTGCCTGTCACCGTCCTGTCATCAAGCTGACATGGCCCGGTCACATAGGCTGACTATCATGCGCTTGCCATTTAATCACGCAACCACAGGACATCGCAGCCCATGAACAAGCCCAACGATCTGGCCATCCGCGCCACCGATCTGAACGACATTGACAGCAACGCGTCCCACGACAACCATTTCAACAGCATCCTGAACGCCCGCCTGAGCCGCCGCAACTGGCTGCGCGGCAGCGCCGTCACGGCCGCCACCGCCGTCATGGGGTCGATGGGCCTGTCCGCTTGCGGCGGCGGCAGCGATGCGGCCGCCGTCACCCCGACGCCGACACCCGAAAAACTGCTGGCCTTCACGGCCGTGCCGAAAAGCCTGGCCGACGTCGTGTCGGTGCCGGCCGGCTACACGGCCACCGCCCTGTATGCGCTGGGCGACTCGCTGCGCGCGGCCACGCCCGCCTACAAGAACGACGGCAGCGATACCGATTTCGACAACCGCGCCGGCGACCACCACGACGGCATGGAATACTACGGCCTCTCCGCCGCCGGCGCGCCGCTGGCGTCCGGCGCCGAACGGGGCTTGCTGGCGATGAACCACGAAGCGACCACCGACGAGAAACTGTCCTCGCACTTCCTGCACGTGAACGGCGGCACCACGACGCTGCCGCGCCCCGCCGCCGAAGTCGACAAGGAAGTGGCCGTCCACGGCCTGAGCGTGGTGGAAGTCAAAAAGACGGGCAGCACCTGGGCCACCGTCAACGACTCCGCCTTCAACCGCCGCGTCACGCCGCTGACGGACGTCGAGCTTGCCGGCCCGGTACGCGGCAACGCCCTCGTGGTGACCAAGTATTCGCCGACCGGCACCAAGACGCGCGGCACCATCAACAACTGCGGCACGGGCAAGTCGCCCTGGGGCAGCTACCTGTCCGGCGAAGAAAACTGGGCCGGCTACTTCACGCGCTCGGCCACCGACAATGCGGCGCGCGGCGACAAGTCCGTCGCTTCGCTGAACCGCTATGGCCGCAGCCAGGGCGGCGCCTCGCGCCACGGCTGGGAAACGGGCGGCAGCGACGACAAATACGCGCGCTGGAATCTGAGCAAGACCGGCGCCTCCGCCGACGGCAGCGACGACTACCGCAATGAATTGAACGGCATGGGCTACATCGTCGAGATGGATCCGTACGACAAGACCCGCCCTATCCGCAAGCGCACGGCGCTGGGCCGCTACGCGCACGAAAGCGCCGCCTTCAGCGTGCCGGCCGTGGGCCAGCAGCTGGCCGTCTACATGGGCGACGATTCGCGCAACGAATACATCTACAAGTTCGTCACGACGGCCGTCTGGGCCGCCGCGGATGCCAACCCGGCCGACCGCATCGCCACCGGCGACAAATACCTCGATTCGGGCAAGCTGTACGTGGCCAAGCTGGCCGCCGACGGCACGGGCCAGTGGATCGAGCTGACCCTGTCGAACCCGCTGATCCAGGCGTACGGCGCCTACAAGTTCGCCGACCTGGCCGACGTGCTGGTCAATGCCCGCCTGGCGGCCGACGCCGTGGGCGCGACCAAGATGGACCGTCCGGAATGGTGCTCGGTCAACCCGGCCAATGGCGAAATCTATTACACGCTGACCAACAACTCGAACCGCACCGTCAATCCGAGCGGCTCGTCGCAGCTGGCGCCGGACAGCGCCAATCCGCGCGCCTACACGGACATGAAGGGCAGCAGCGCGCAGAACGGCAATCCGAACGGCCACATCATCCGCTTCAAGGAAGGCACGGGCGCGGCCGCGGCCACCAGCTTTAGCTGGGATGTCTACCTGTTTGGCGCCGAGAGCGGCGCCGACGCCAGCAAGATCAACCTGTCGAACCTGACGGCCGAGCAGGATTTCTCGAGCCCGGACGGCCTGGCCTTCAGCCCCTACACGGGCATCTGCTGGATCCAGACCGACGATGGCGCGTACACGGACGTGACCAACTGCATGATGCTGGCGGCCATCCCCGGCAAGGTCGGCGACGGCGCCAAGTCGACCCTGAACTACGCGACGGCGGCCGGCGGCAACCTGGCGGTCGACACCTTCATCGGCAAGAAACCCACGGCCGACACGCTCAAGCGCTTCCTGGTGGGGCCGGTCGGCTCGGAAATCACGGGCATCAGCGAAACGCCCGATGGCAAGACCATGTTCATCAACATCCAGCATCCGGGCGAAAACACCGCGCTGGCCAATATCGGCGATCCGTCCAAGTACACAAGCCAGTGGCCGGCCAACGCCGGCTATGGCGCCGGCAAGCGTCCCCGCTCGGCCACCATCGTGATCACCAAGAACGATGGCGGACGCATCGGCAGCTGATGCCCCGTGCCTGGCGGCGGCATCCGCCAGGCAAAGCCGGCAATTCACCTTGTAATAGGAGGAAGTGTCCCTAAGTAAGGCTGATCACCAGACATTGCGACGACCGAATGGCAGTCGGGGAAAACGTTTCCCTGCTTTTTGGTATGATGGCAAGGCGCGCCGGCACCGCAGTGGTGTCGCGCGCCTTTTATTTTTTGATAATTACTTATATGAGCACAACCATGCAAAGCGGCGCAGACCTCCTGGCGACAGGCGAATTGGATTACACGA
Source organism: Janthinobacterium sp. JC611 (assembly GCF_018682595.1). Taxonomy (NCBI): domain Bacteria; kingdom Pseudomonadati; phylum Pseudomonadota; class Betaproteobacteria; order Burkholderiales; family Oxalobacteraceae; genus Janthinobacterium; species Janthinobacterium sp. JC611. The sequence continues at coordinate 203,268 of NZ_JAFLJN010000025.1, read as the reverse complement.
CTTCCTGCGCACTGCCGACGCCGTGGGCCCAGTTCACCCTGCACGCCTTTGTCGAGCACGCCACGGGCAAGGAACACCTGGCCATGGTGCTGGGCGATATCGGCAACGGCGACCCCGTGCTGGCGCGCGTGCATTCCGAGTGCCTGACGGGCGACGTGCTGTTTTCCCAGCGCTGCGACTGCGGCGCCCAGCTCGAAGGCGCCTTGAAACGCATCGCCGAGGAAGGCCGCGGCATCTTGCTGTACCTGCGCCAGGAAGGACGCGGCATCGGCCTGATCAACAAGATCCGCGCCTACCGCCTGCAGGAGGCTGGCGCCGACACGGTGCAGGCGAATGAACAGCTGGGCTTCAAGGCCGATGCGCGCAACTACACCTTGTGCAAGCCCATGTTTGCGCAATTCGGCATCCACAGCCTGCGCTTGATGACGAACAACCCGCGCAAGATCGCCGCCATGGAAGCGCTGGGCATCACGGTGGCCGAGCGGGTGCCGCTGCTGGTGAACCGCAACGCCTTCAACCAGCATTACCTGAATACCAAGCAAAGCAAGCTCGGTCACATGATGACGCCGGAAACGGCGCCGGCGCTGGAAGACGGCGCCCTGTAATGCCCGGGCCGGCGCGGCGTCTGCGCCGTTGCCGCGCCCGCTTCGCTCCGGCTCACGCACAAAGGATGCATGAAATTATCTGACTACGCCTGCTTGCTGGCCAGCCTGTGCGCTGCCGCAGGCGCCCACGCGGCTCCGGCGCCTGCGCCAGCCGCGCCTCTCGCCGCGTCGACTCCCCCCATCAAGCCACCGCCGGCCACCGCCGCGCCCGCCGCCACCGAACATGCGGCCCTGCCGCCGCCCTCGTCGGCCGCGCAAAAGCTGTACACGGCCGCGCGCGCCGACATCCTGCAAGTGCGCGTGCTGCTGAAAAACGGCCGCACGCAATCGTCGGTGGGCTCGGGCTTTTTGATCGGCACGGGCGACCTGGTGGTGAGCAACTATCACGTCGTGTCGCAATTCGCGCTCGACCCGGACACCTACGTGGGCGAATGGGTCGACACCAGCGGCCAGCGCGGCAATGTGGAATTGCTGGCCGTCGACGTGCTGCACGACCTGGCCGTGCTGCGCGTGAACCGCCACGGCACGGGTTTCTTCAAGATGCCGGAGCCGCTGGCGCCGCTGACCCAGGGCCAGTACCTGTATTCGATGGGCAATCCGCTGGACCTGGGCTTCGCCATCTCGGAAGGCTCGTACAACGGCGTCGTCACGCGTAGCTTCTACGACCAGCTGATGTTTACGGGACCGATCAATTCCGGCATGAGTGGCGGCCCCAGCGTGACGGCGAATGGCGACGTCGCCGGCGTGAATGTATCGAAACGCCTCGACGGCGAACTCGTCAGTTTTCTCGTGCCCGCCCGCTATGCCCAGCAATTGCTGGCCAAGGTGGCGCAGCAAGGCAAGCCGCCGAAGGACTTCAAGCCGCTGGTGACGGCGCAACTGCTGGCGCACCAGGAAGTCATGCTGGCGCGCCTGCTCGACACGCCCTTGAGCCTGAAAGCCATGGGCCCGTACCGCGTGCCCGTACGCGAGTCCGACCAGATGCGCTGCTGGGGCCGCTCCAACGTCAAGTCCGACAAGCCCTACATGCTCGACAACACCAGCTGCGCCATGGAATCGGCCATCTTCATCTCCGGCGCCCTGCAGACGGGACAAGTGTCGATGCGCCACGAATTTTTGCGCAGCAGCGAACTGGGCGCGTTGCGCTTTGCCGGGCTGGCCAGCGCCTCGTTCAAGAATGAAAGTTTCGGCAGCTACAAGAGCGCGCACCTGACGGGCCCCCATTGCACCGAACAGTTCGTCAAGAACAAGACCCTGCCCTTGCGCGCCGTCCTGTGCGTGCGCGCCTACCGCAAGTTTACCGGCCTGTACGACTTTGCCCTGCTGGCCGCCAGCACCGATGCGCCACAGATGAGCCTGCAAAGCCGCATCGACGCGCGCGGCGTGTCCTACGCCAACGGCATGCGCGTCACGCGCACCTTCCTCGAAGCGCTGTCGCGGGAAAGTGCGCGCAAGCCATGAAAGCACCGTACTTCATCGAAATCCTCGCCGAGAATGGCGAAGTGCGGCAGCGCCAGCGCATCGAATCGCTGCCGATCCGCATCGGCCGCGGCTATGACAACGACTTCATCCTCGACGACGCGCACACGGCCCCCGCGCACGCCATCGTCGAGGACGACGGCGCAGGCGGCCTGCTGCTGCGCGACCTGGGCAGCCAGAATGGCGTGATCCACCGGGGACAACGGCAACTGGAAGTGGCCTTGAGCGGCAACAGCATCGTGCGCCTGGGCCACACGCGCCTGCGCGTGCGCGCCAGCGACCAGCCGGTGGCGCCCGAACTGGGCGATACGACGCGGCACGACTGGGAAGGCCTGCGCCCCGCCATCGCCGGCCTGGCCATGATCGGCGCCTCGGCCGCCTTCAGCAACTGGCTCGCCGACGCGGACGCCTTCGACCCGATTTCCTACCTGATGATCATCGCCACCGCGCTGGCCGGCGGCCTCGTGTGGGCATCGATCTGGGCCGTGGCGAACCGCCTGTTCGGCCATGTGGCGCGCTTCGGCCGCCACCTGTTCATCATCGGTTGCGGCTTGCTGGCCATGGAAGCGTGGGAACTGTCCAGCAACGTGGCGGCGTATGCACTGTCGCTGGAAGTGCTGACGCGCTATGGACGGCATATGTTCATCGTCATCGTCTGCGCCATGATCTACCACCATTTGTGCACGATCAAGCCGCAGCACCCGCGCCGCTTCGGCCTCGTCGCCGTCGTGCTGACCATCATCGGCTCGACCCTGATCCTGCTGAGCAACCTGCAGATCAGCGGCCGCCTGGCCGACGAGGCGTACATGTCGGTGATCTACCCGCCGGCCTTGCGCCTGAGCCCGGATCACACGACGGACGCCTTCTTCCGCGACGCGGCCCGCCTGCGGCGCGACGTCGATGCCGAGCGGGGCAAGGCGGCCAAGGGCGCCGACGAAGACGACGACAGCGGCGACTGACAACGCGCATGCAAAAAAAGCCCGCCGTGTCCTGGCAGACCGGCGGGCTTTATGATGTGCGCCGTGTGGCGCGCGCAATATCGTTAATTAAAACTTGCGCTTAGAACTTGTCCGCCTGCTTGCGGCGCGCCGTGAAGCCCAGCAAGCCCAGGCCGATCAGCAGCATGGCGTAGGTGGTAGGCTCAGGGACGGCCGAGATCAAACCGTCCTGCGCGCCAAAGCTGACGAAATTATTGTTGCCCGCCTTGAACTGCGCTTGCTGGCCGCCATCGCAGCAGTTTTCCAGGCCGTAGATGCTCAGGGTATGGTTGCCGGCCGCCAGGGTGCTCGAACCGCTGAGGAACTGGCTGGCATTGTTGTAGTTGCCTGCCCACCACATGTCGTTGCTCTTGAAGTCCAGCGCCACGCCATCGAGGAACAGGGCGCCGCCCTTGCCGAAGTCGACGCCGGTGCGGAAGCTCCAGGCGCCCGCATCGGCGGCGCTGACGCCAAAGTTGATCACCGACTTGAAGGCGATGTTCGAGCCGCTGCCGAACAGGCTGCTGTTGTTGACGTTGTCGTAGCTGGCTATCGTCGTCGAACCATAGCCGGCGCCGGGCGTGGCCACGGCGGCGTTCACGACGGACTGGTAAGCGGCGGCGGAAGCTTGCGCACCGGCGTTCGAGAAACCGGTGGACAGGGTGATGGTGCTGGCGTTCGCGTGGGCAAACACACCGACAGCGATCAGGGACAAGGCGATTTTAGGCAAGTTTTTCATGATGGTATCCAGTAAGTAAGTATTCAGTGGGCGCAGCAAGGAGCGCAGGAGCTCAATACACGCTGCATTGAGGCGTGTCGGCTAGCGCTATGAATTACAAGGATGAGCGGTCGGGGACGTGGCTTCCGCACAACAGCGCGGACTTGCGGCGTGCCATGGCGGCACTGCAAGCGTCCTGGAAAGGGTTCGGGTTCCCCGGACAAGGCCAGACGGTGACGGGTCAGGTAAGGCGTTGACGCTATTCTATCTTAAATTCCCTACAAGAAAAGTATTTTTCTTTTAACCATAAACGATATTTTTCTGGCAAGCAGTTTCGGGCGGGCCAAAAACGCCGCGCCCCACTCTGCCGTGATGACCGTGCGCGACGCGTGGCGTGTCGCGGCGGCACCACAGACAAGTCCGCCACTGTCGCATCTTGCGCATTTCTTTTCGCATGCCGCTGCACCACGCGGCGAAACAGCATGGCAAAATGTAGTCACGCTGCTATCTATCCGAACAGGGGGAAAGAGGAATGGTCGACCTGGAAGAACTACGCTATCTGGCACTGTCGTTTCCCGACACCAGCGAGGAAGAACACCACGACCGTCCAGCCTTCCGCGTGGGCGGGAAGATCTTTGCCACCCTGCCCGATGACGAGCACATCAACGTGCTGCTCGATGCGGAAGCGGCGCATATCGCCACCGTCATCACGCCATCGGGCTGCGAGAAACTCTGGTGGGGCGAACGCCTGGCCGGCATCACCGTGTGCCTGGCGGACGCCGAGCTGGACATGCTGGCCGCCGCCCTGACGGCTGCCTGGCGGCGCAAGGCGCCCAGCGACTTGGCCAAGACCATCGCCCCGACTGGATAGCTACAGCGGCCAATTGCGCAGCAGCAATCCCACCATCTGTTGCAATTGTTCGCGCGAGACGCCGGCCGCCGCCTGAATGGCCATGCCCTGCGACAGGGTCACGACGAAGCGCGCCTGCTGCTCCGGGCAGGAATCGGGCGGCAAATCCCCCTCTTCCTTGGCGCGCCGCAAGCGGTCGCGCAGCTTGATTTCACCGCGCAGGCGGCGCGCGAACAGTTCATCGCGGATCGGCAAGGCGTCGTCGCTGCAGGCGAGCGCCGCATTGACGCCCATGCAGCCGTGCGGGCCGTCGGGCATGGTTTGCGCGTCGACATACTGCGTCAGCAAGGCTTCCACCACCTGGCGCGCCGTCGGCTGTTCCAGCGCCGCATCGAAAAACCGCATGCGCGTGTCGCTGTAGCGCTCGAGCGCCTTGTGGAACAATTGCTCCTTGTTGCCGAAGACGGCATACAGGCTGGGCCGGTTCATGCCCATGGCTTTCGTCAATTCCGGCAAGGAACTGCCTTCATAGCCTTTTTCCCAGAACACTTTCATGGCGCAATCGAGCGCCTCGTCCGCGTCGAACGTGCGTGGCCGCCCCGTCTTCGCCTTGACGGCTTCCTCTTTTTTATCTTGTTTCATACCGTTCGGTAAAAAATTATTGACAACACTGTCCGCCTGCCCTGATTATATACCGACCGGTTAAAAACCTCCGGCTTTTCAGGAACCCCTATGCATACATCTTCCAACACTACTGGCGACGATACCACCGTGGCGCCCTGGCTGGCCGTCTTATCGGTCGGCATCGGCGCCTTCGCCCTCGTCACCTCCGAATTCCTGCCCGTCGGCCTGCTGCCCGCCATGGCCGCCGAATTGGCCATCAGCAAGGGCCAGGCGGGGCTGATGATCACCACGCCCGGCATCGTCGCAGCGTTTGCCGCCATTTTCGTCACCGTCGGCTCCGGCCGCCTGGACCGCCGCATCGTGCTGCTGGCCCTCACGGCCCTGCTGGTGGCCTCGAACCTGCTGGTGGCGCTGGCGCCCTCGTATGCGTGGATACTGCTGGGACGCGCCATGCTGGGCGTGGGCGTGGGCGGCTTCTGGGCCATCGGCAGCGCCATCGGCCCGCGCCTGGTGGCGCCGCAACATGCGTCGCGCGCCATGTCCATCATCTTCGCCGGCGTCTCGCTGGGCACGGTGGCGGGCGTGCCGGCCGGCGCGCTGGTGGGAGACCTGGTCGGCTGGCGTGTGGCCTTCGGCGCGGCCAGCGCCATCGCCGTGCTGGTCTTCGTCGGCCAGCTGTTGCTGCTGCCCAGGCTGCCGCCGACACAGGCCATCCGCCTGCGCCAGTTGCCGATGATTTTCGGCATCCGCAAGGCCAGGCTGGGCCTGATCGCCACGGCCATGCTGTTCACGGGCCAGTTCGCCGCCTACACGTATATCGCGCCCTTCCTCACGCAAATCTCGCACCTGGCGGCCGGCACCGTCAGCGCCATGCTGCTCGTGTACGGCGCTTCCGGCTTCATCGGCAACCTCGTGGGCGGCTGGGCCGCCGGCCGCCACGAACGGGCCGCGCTGATGGCGACGGGCGCCGTGCTGGGCTTGTCCACCCTGGCCCTCGCCGCGCTGGGCAGCCATGCGCTCACGGCCATGCTGCTGGTGGCCGTGTGGGGCTTCGGTTTCGGCGCCATGCCGATCGCCGTGCAGACATGGATGTTCAAGGCGGCGCCGGAGTTGATGGAAGGCAGCAGCGCACTGTTTGTCGCCATCGTGCAAGTGTCGCTGGCGTCGGGCGCCTTGCTCGGTGGCCTGGCCGTCGACCGGCTTGGCGTGGCCAGCGCGATGGTGGTGGGCGGCCTGTTCGCCCTCGGCTGCGCCCTGACGATCGCGCTCTTCGGCAAACCGCGGGCCGGCGCCAAGGCCGGCGCGGCCTGCATCGCCTCGTAGGAATCAGATGCGGCCGCGGCGAAATTCCCCAAGGAATTTCGTCACTTCGGCCGGCGTCATCAGCACGTCCGCGTCGCCGTGATACGCATACAGGAAGGGCGTGCCGCCCAGGCGGTCCGTCAGCTTGGCAAAGAGCAAGAAACGGCTGCCCAGCGGATAGCGCTGCAAATCGACCAGGCGGCGCGAGCACTGCACGGCTAGTTCGGGAGAGAAGGCCTGGCCCGGCACGGGGCGGATTTCCACGCGGCCATGAATCGCGCGCGATTCGACGGCGACGTGCCGGTATGCATAAGTATCACGGGCCATGCCGCCACCTTGAAGGAAGTAAAGGCGCCATCTTAAGCGAAGTGGGCGCCTGCCGTGTTACTGCGGCACGATGCGCAGCAGGCGGCCGTTGTCTTCATCCGTCAGCGCATACAGGTAGCCGTCCGGCCCCTGGCGCACGTCGCGCACGCGCGCGCCGATGGCCAGGCGGTCCTGCCCCGTCACCTTGCCGCTGGCGTCGACGGCGATGCGGCGAATATCCTTGGCAGCCAAGCCGCCGCTGAAGATGCTGCCGCGCCAGGCGGCGATCTTGTCGCCCGTGTAGACGGCCAGGCCCGACGGCGCCGGCGACGGCACCCAGGCCACGCTCGGATTGAGCATGCCGGCCACTTCGTGCTTGCCGACCGGTTCATGCGTCTTGTAGTCGGCGCCATAGCTTTGCAATGGCCAGCCATAGTTGCCGCCCGCTACCACCAGATTCAGCTCGTCGCCGCCATACGGGCCATGCTCCGTGGCCCACACGCGTCCCGACACGGGATCGAGCGCCAGCCCCTGCACGTTGCGGTGGCCAAGCGACCAGATTTCCGGCAGCGCGCCCTTGGCCGCCAGCGGATTGCCGGGCGCCGGCTTGCCGTCTTCCGTCAGGCGCAGGATGGAACCCTGGTGCGTGGCCAGGTTTTGCGCCTGCTCGCGCGCCAGGCGATCACCGATGCGCAGCGGCGGATTGCCGCCATCGGCCACGCTCATCAGCAAAGTGCCGTCCGGCAGCCACAGCAGGCGCGAGCCGAAGTGCTGGCCGCCGCTCTTGTCCGTGGCCACCTTGAAGAGGGTCTGGATGCCCGTCACCTTCTTGCCGTCGAACACGCCGCGCACGAGGGTCGTGCGGTTCGCGTCATTGTTGCCGGTCGACACCGTCATATACACGCGTTGCTGCGCCTTGCCCGCATCCTGCGGGTGCAGCACGATATCGAGCAGTCCGCCCTGCCCGCCCGTAAACACCTTGGGCATGCCTTCCAGCGCCACGTCGGTAAAAGTCTTTCCATTCAGCAGATGCAAGGTACCCTGCTTGCTGGTGACCAGCGCGCGTCCCTCGCCCAGCCAGGCGATACCCCACGGCTGGCGCACGCCCTGCGCAACGGTGACGGCCTTCCAGGGCTGTTGCGCGGCGGGCGGCTCGCCCGTGGCTTGCAGTTCGGCCCAGGCCGATGGCGCGGCGGCCAGTGCCCATGCAAGCAAGATGCTGGTACGGCGTAGCTGGAACATGCTCTCTCCTGTCAGTGATCGATGGTCGGTGGCGTATCAGGCGCGCAGCAGCAAGGCCACGGCTTCGGCCGCGATGCCCTCTTCGCGGCCCAGATAGCCGAGTTTTTCATTCGTCTTGGCCTTGATGTTGACCTGGCCCACGCTCACGCCCAGGTCTTCGGCCACGTTGGCGCACATGGCGGCGATGTGCGGCGCCATTTTCGGGCGCTGGGCGATGATGGTGGCGTCGATATTGCCGATGATATAGCCGGTCGCCTGCACGCGGCGCACGGCTTCGCGCAGCAGGGTGCGCGAATCGGCACCCTTGAATTGCGCGTCCGCATCGGGGAAATGGCGGCCGATGTCGCCCAGGGCGGCGGCGCCGAAGAGCGCGTCCGTGATGGCGTGCAGCAGCACGTCCGCGTCGGAATGGCCGAGCAGGCCCAGGTGATGGGGGATCTTCACGCCGCCGATGATCAGGTCGCGGTTTTCCACCAGCGCGTGGCAGTCATAGCCCTGGCCGATGCGGAAAGGCAATACGGGAGTCGTTGTGTTCATGCGGGTCTCTTTAACATTCAGGAATGGGCCAAATACAGCTCGGCCGTGTGTATGTCGCGCGGCAAGGTCACCTTCAGGTTGCGCGGGTGGCCTTCGACCAGCCTGGGCGCCAGGCCCAGCGCTTCGACGGCGCTGGCGTCGTCGGTGATCGCTTGCGGGTCGGGCGCTTCGGACAAGGCCCGGTGCAGCAAGGCATAGGAAAACATTTGCGGCGTCTGCGCCAGCCACAGGCCATCGCGCGGCACCGTCTGCGCCGACAGGCTGCCAGGACCCGCGCGCTTGACGGTGTCGACCACGGGCAAGGCCAGCAAGCCGCCGGCCGCATGCTCGCCCACTTCCATGATCAGCTTTGCGATCAGCGCCGGCGTCAGGCCGGGCCGCGCCGCGTCGTGCACCAGCACTTGGTCGTGGGCATTGATGCTGCCGTGCAGCGCCTGCAAGCCATTCAGGATGGTTTCCATGCGCGTGGCGCCGCCGCAGCGCAGGACGGTGACGCCCTGCTCCGGCACGACGGCGTCGATCTGGCCGTCCTCGGCGCTGACGACGACATACGTGTGCGCGATCAGCGGGCTGGCGAGAAAGGCGTCGAGCGCGTGGCGCAGCATGGGTTTGCCGGCGATCGGTAAATATTGCTTGGGACTGCCCGCCTCCATGCGCGCGCCCACGCCGGCGGCGGGAATCAGCGCAAAGTAGCGGACGGTGTTCGGTGCTGCTGTCATGCCATTCCTCATCTAATTCGCTAGTTGGCGGGCGCTGTCTTGCCCGCCAGGATGTTCTGGATCTCGCCCTTGCACGCCTTGCCCAGGCGCGCATATTCTTGCGGAGAATCGATGGCCGCCTGCAAGGTTTCCACCTTGCGCATTTCAGCCTTGATGTACGGCAACCAGCCCGTGTCGATCTCGCGCGCCAGCGCCGCCTTGGCCGTGCCGCTGGGCGCATACAGGGGCCGCGCCTCGAAGCGCCTGGCCAGCGCGGCGCGCACGGTCTTTTCCACGCGCGGCAGATGTTCCATATAGGTTTTCATGTGCCGCAGCTCATGCGCGAGTATCTCATCATACGCGCAAGTGCCGGGAGCAAACTCGCGGCCGATATAGATCACCACGGGCGCATACGTGAGGCTCACGGTAATTTGCGGCGCCACGCATTCGTAGCCGCTGGCCGGGTCTTGCAGCATGGGACCGGCCAGCGCGATCCGCACCTGCGAATCGGTCTTGGTCAGGCCCAGCACCCAGGTATTCGCGCGCGCCGTGCCCTTCATCACCGTCAGGGCCTTGTAAGGCAGATGCGTGTCGATGGAGTAGCCATTCTGCCGCGCCGTCAGCACGGACACCGTCTTGCTGATCGTGTCTTCGCAGCGCACCTGGAACGGCGTGCGCGCCGCCCCATGCGCGCCCAGGCTGGCCAGGGCCAGCAGCAGGAAGATCGCCGTGCGCATGCGCGGAATCAGGCCGGCTGCCAGGCGCCGCTGGTGATCTTGTCGAGCCAGAAGATACCGATGACGGTTTTCACGTCCGTGATGGTGCCATCCCTGACCCAGTCGAGCAGCTGCGGCACCGTGGCCGTGAACGTTTCGAGGAATTCGCCCTCGTCGAGCTGGCGTTCGCCGGCCACCAGGCCGCGCGCCAGAAACAGCTCCAGGTGCTCGTCGGAATAGGCGATGGCGTTATGGATGGTGGAGACGAATTGCCAGTCGCTGGCCGTGTAGCCGGTTTCTTCCAGCAGCTCGCGCTGGGCGCAAGCCAGGTGCGATTCGCCCGCGTCGATCTTGCCGGCCGGGAATTCAATGAAGACCCGGTCCAGCGGATAGCGGTACTGGCGTTCCATCAGCACCGTGCCGTCGTCGAGCAGCGGCAGGATGACGACGGCGCCCGGATGCAGGACGAATTCGCGCGCCGTGATCTTGCCGTCAGGCAGAGCAACGCGGTCGCGCTGCACGCGCAGGAAGCCGCCTTGATAGACGAGTTCGCCGTCCACTTTGGTTTCAATCAGATTCGTATCCATGCAATTCCTTTATTCAATAAAAAACGGCGCCAGAGGCGCCGCTTTCGGTCGATGGGGCTAATGTCGTTTGCGCAGGTAACGGGTTACAAAACCTGGGAAAGCCAGTACCAGGAACAGGCAGCCCGTGATGGCATAGAACTCCCACGTCTGCGGGAAAGCGTTGCCGATACGCGCTTCGAGCGCGAACGCCACGGCGCCGACGATGAAGTACAGAATCACCATCTCCAGCAGGCGCAGCGCCAGCGGCTTGCGCCAGCCTTTGCCCCCGTCTGCCTGCGCCGCCTTTTTCAGCGGCACGGCGGCAAACAGTTTCTCGTTCAGGAAAGGCAGGTTGGCGCCCAGGATGCCCAGGGCGATCACCAGCCAGCTCGAGGCGGTGACATCCATCGGTCAGGACGCCAGGGTCTTGGTGATGGCCGTCGCGCAGGCAGCCAGGATGCTGTTCGGCATCACGCCCAGCGCCAGGACGAACACGCCGTTCAGGGCCAGCACGACGCGCATGTCGCCATGCACGACCAGCGCATTGCTGTCCGCCGGCTCGTCGAACCACATCATTTTCACGACGCGCAGGTAGTAGAAGGCGCCGATCAGCGAGAACAGCACGGCGGCGATGGTCAGCCACAGCTGGCCCGTGGCCAGCACGGAGGCGAGCACCGAGTACTTGGCCATGAAGCCCATCAGCGGCGGCACGCCGGCCAGCGAGAACATGAACAGGGTCATCACCAGCGCGAAGATCGGGCTGCGTTTGCCCAGGCCCTTGAAGTCGGCCAGTTCGTCTGCTTCGAAACCATTACGTGCCAACAACATGATCACGCCAAAGGTACCCAAGGTGGTGAACACGTAGGTGATGACGTAGTACATCGAGGCGCCGTAGGCGGTGGCTGCGCCGGCCGCGTTCAGGGTGTTGTTCGGTGCATCCACGGTGCCGGACAGCAGACCCAGCAGAACGAAGCCCATCTGTGCGATTGTCGAGTACGCCAACATGCGCTTCAGGTTGGTTTGCGCGATGGCGGTGAAGTTACCGATGGCCAGCGACATCACGGCCAGCACCAGCAGCATTTGCTGCCAGTCATGCGCCATCGGCAGCAAGCCTTCGGCCAGCAAGCGCAGGGTGATGGCGAAGGCGGCCAGTTTCGGCGCCGCGCCCAGCAGCAGGGTCACGGCCGTCGGCGAACCTTGATACACGTCAGGCACCCACATGTGGAATGGCACGACGCCCAGTTTGAAGGCCAGGCCGGCGACGAGGAACACCAGGCCGAAAACCATGATGGTGCCGTTGGTCTTGCCGTTTTCCAGCGCCACGCGCAGTTCGCCCAGGTCCAGCGTGCCGGAGGCGCCGTACAGCATCGAGATACCGTACAACATGAAACCGGAAGCCAGCGCGCCCAGGATGAAGTATTTCATGGCCGCTTCCGTGGCCTTGGCATTGTCACGACGCAAGGCGATCAGCGCGTACAGCGACAGCGACATCAGTTCCAGACCCAGGTAGATGATCAGGAAGTTGTTGGCCGAGATCATGATCATCTGGCCCAGCAGTGCAAACAGGGCCAGCACGTAGAACTCGCCGCCCAGGTTACCCGACAGCATGTTGCGGTCGGTGGCATAGGCGCGCGAGTAGATCAGGGTCAGCGCCACGGCGCCGTAGGAGAACAGTTTCAGCAGCTGCGACATCGGGTCGGACACGAACATGTTGTGGAACGTGTAGACGGTGGTGCCCGCGTTGAAGTCGCCCACGGTCAGCAAGGCGCAGCCGGCCAGGGTCAGCAAGGACAGCGCGTAGGTGATCGAACGCTTCGCCGCAGGCAAGAACATATCGATCAGCAAGAGCGCCGACGTGGCGATCAGCAGAAAGATTTCCGCGTACAGCGGTACCAGATTAGGTGCATTAGTCATGTTATCGGTCTTCTATTTAAGGCAACTTGCTGATGGCGACATGCTGCAGCAGGTCGGCAACCGAAGTTTGCATCGTGTCGGTGAACGGGGCTGGGTACAGACCCATCACGAGCACGGCGATGGCCAGCACAGCAAGCATGAAGAATTCACGTTTGTTGATGTCGGTCAGTTCGGCCACGTGCTTGTTCTTGATCTTGCCGAACACCACGCGCTTGGCCATCCACAGCGAGTACGCCGCGCCCCAGATCAGCGCCGTTGCAGCCAGCAAGCCGATCCAGAAGTTGAATTTCACCGCGCCCAGGATCACCATGAACTCGCCGACGAAGCCGGACGTCGCTGGCAGACCGCAGTTGGCCATCGAGAACAGCACGAAGAAGGCGGCAAATTTCGGCATGCGGTTCACGACGCCGCCGTAGTCGGCGATGTTGCGGGTATGCATGCGGTCATACAGCACGCCGATGCACAGGAACATGGCGCCGGAGATGAAGCCGTGCGACACCATCTGCACGATACCGCCCTGCACCGAGATGTCGTTGAACATGAAGAAGCCCAGGGTGACGAAACCCATGTGCGCGATCGACGAATAGGCGACCAGTTTTTTCATGTCGGTTTGCACCAGGGCAACCAGACCGATGTAGATGACGGCGATCAGCGACAGGGCGATCATGAAGCCCGACAGATAGTGGCTGGCGTCCGGCGTGATCGGCAGCGAAAAACGCAGGAAGCCGTAGGCGCCCAGTTTCAGCATGATGGCGGCCAGCACGGCGGAACCGCCCGTCGGCGCTTCCACGTGGACATCCGGCAACCACGTGTGGACCGGGAACATCGGCACCTTGACGGCAAACGCCATCAGGAAGGCCAGGAAGATGAAGATCTGTTCGTTCATCGTCAGTTTGAACGCATGCCAGGCCAGGATGTCGAAGGTGCCCGACACATTGCGCAGGTAGATGATGGCGACCAGGGTCAGCAGCGAACCGAAGAAGGTGTACAGGAAGAACTTGAACGACGCGTACACACGGTTCGAACCGCCCCAGATACCGATGATGATGAACATCGGGATCAGGGTTGCTTCAAAGAAGAAGTAGAACAGCAAGCCGTCCAGCGCGCAGAACACGCCGATCATCAGGCCCGACAGGATCAGGAAGGAGCCCATGTACTGGGCGATGCGCTTCTCGATCACTTGCCAGGCCGAAATGACGACGATGACGGTGATGAAGGCCGTCAATGGCACGAACCACAGGGACAGGCCGTCGATACCCAGCGAGTACCAGATATTGAAAGTTTCAATCCACGGTGCTTTTTCGACGAATTGCATGCCGTGCGCGGCGTTGTCGAAATGCTGGATCAGCGGCAAGGTGCACAGCATGCTGAGCACGGCGCCGGCCAGCGACAGCCAGCGGGTAAAGCCCGCTTTGCTGTCACGGCCGAGAGCCAGGACCAGGACGCCGCAAATGATCGGCACCCAGATCGACAGACTCAGGTAAGGAGGTAATGTAGAAATCGTAGACTGCATCATGGTTCTCAGTATTCTTTTATCAGGTCAGCTTACTTAGCGGGCCAGAATGGCAGGAAATAGATCAGGAAGCCCAGCACGCCCAGGATCATCACGAATGCATAGTGATAGATGTAGCCGGTCTGCAACACTCGCGACAGCGAGGACAGCCAGGCGACAACCTTGGCGCTGCCATTGACGACGAAACCGTCGATCAGCTTCTTGTCACCGAAGTTCCACAGGCCATTACCCAGCAAGCGGGCACCGCCGGCGAACACGACTTCATTGAACTTGTCCATGTAGTACTTGTTGTCGAGCAGGGTGTGGATCGCGTGGAACTTGGCAAAGAACCAGGCCGGTACACGCGGGTTGACCATGTAGCAGTAGTAGGCTGCCACCACGCCGGACAATGCCAGCCAGAACGGTGCCGTCGACAGGCCGTGGATGGCCATCGCCATTGCGCCGTGGAATTCATGCGACAACTCTTCCATTGCCGGATGGTTTTCGCCGACGAAGATCACGCCCTTGAAGAAATCGCCATGCAGCATCGGGCCGATGGTCAGGTAACCGATGATCAAGGAAGGAATCGCCAGCATCACCAGCGGGAACCACACGACGAACGGCGATTCATGCGGCTTCTGGCCAGGTTCCAGGCCGTGGTGGCCGTGGTCGTCTTCCTCTTCCTCGTGGTGGTCGTCATGTGCATCGCCGTGCGCGCCATGGGCCGCTTTCGGTGCGTGATGGTCATCGTGACCGTGCGCATGCGCCTGGCCAAAACGTTCCTTGCCGTGGAAGACGAGGAAATACATGCGGAACGAGTAGAAGGCGGTGACGAACACGCCAGCCAGCACGGCGAACTGGGCAAAGCCAGCACCCCAGATGTGCGTCGCTTCGACGGCTTCGATGATGCTGTCTTTCGAGTAGAAACCGGAGAACAGCGGCGTGCCGATCAGGGCCAGCGAACCGATCAGGGAAGTGATCCAGGTGATCGGCATGTATTTGCGCAGGCCGCCCATGTTGCGGATGTCCTGGTCGTGGTGCATGCCGATGATGACGGAACCGGCGCCCAGGAACAGCAGTGCCTTGAAGAATGCGTGCGTCATCAGGTGGAACACGGCCACGGAATAGGCGGACGAACCCAGCGCCACGGTCATGTAGCCGAGCTGCGACAGGGTCGAGTAAGCGACGACGCGCTTGATGTCGTTCTGGATGATGCCCAGGAAGCCCATGAACAGCGCCGTGATGGAGCCGATCACCAGGATGAAGGACAGCGCCGTGTCGGACAGTTCGAACAGCGGCGACATGCGCGAGACCATGAAGATACCGGCCGTCACCATCGTCGCGGCGTGGATCAGTGCCGAGATCGGGGTAGGACCTTCCATCGAGTCAGGCAGCCACACGTGCAGCGGGAACTGCGCCGACTTGCCCATCGCGCCGATGAACAGGCAGATGCAGGCCACGGTCAGCAGGGCCCAGTCGGTGCCTGGCATCGTCAGCAGCGCCAGTTCGTCTTTCTTGGCGAATACTTCCTGGTAGTTCATGGTGCCGGCGAAAGCCAGCAGCAGGCCGATGCCCAGGATGAAGCCGAAGTCGCCCACACGGTTGACGAGGAAAGCCTTCATGTTGGCCACGATGGCCGTCGGACGCTGGTACCAGAAACCGATCAGGAGGTAGGAGACCAGGCCCACTGCTTCCCAGCCGAAGAACAGTTGCAGGAAGTTGTTGGCCATGACCAGCATCAGCATCGAGAACGTGAACAGCGAGATGTAGGCGAAGAAGCGGTTGTAGCCTTCGTCATCCTTCATGTAGCCGATCGTGTAGATGTGCACCATCAGGGAGACGAAGGTGACCACGCACATCATCATCGCCGACAGCGAATCGATCTGGAAGCCCACTTCCATCTTCAGGGTGCCGATTGTCATCCAGTTATAGATCGTGCCATTGAATGTCGCGCCATCCATCACTGCCAGCAGTGTCTGCACGGACAGGATGAACGCAATCAGTACGCCCAGGATCGTCGCGGTATGCGACGTCTTGCGTCCGACCAAATTACCCAGGAACTGGGTGCCAAGCAAGCCTGCAATCGCGGCACCGGCCAGCGGCGCCAGCGGTACGGCAAGAAGGAGGTTAGGGTTGAGGAGTTGCCCCGCCATGATGAACCTTAATCGTTATTATTCGAGAGATCGAGTCTGAAAAACATCAGCCTTTGAGGCTGTCCAGGTCTTCGACGTTGATGGTATCCAGATTACGGAACATCACCACCAGAATAGCCAGACCGATAGCCGACTCAGCGGCGGCAACCGTCAGGATGAAGAAAACGAAGATCTGACCGGCCGCGTCGCCCATGAAATGGGAGAACGCGATGAAATTCATATTCACCGCCAGCAGCATCAATTCGATTGCCATCAGCAATACGATGATGTTCTTGCGGTTCAGGAAAATACCGACGATCGAGATTGCGAACAGGATCGCGCCCAGGACCAGAAAATGTGTGAGCGATAATGTCATGGTGCCTCCTTAACTTCCGGCTCAGCCGCAGGACGCTCGACGACCGCGTCCATCTTGATGATCTTCAGGCGGTCGTTGCGCTTGACGCGTACGGCATCGCCTGGAGCGAAATGCTTGGTGTCCTTGCGTTTGCGCAGGGTCAATGCGACCGCGGCAACGATGGCCACCAGCAGCACGACGGCGGCGATCTCGAAGGCGAACACATATTTCGTGTAGATCAGCAGGCCCAGTTCCTTGGTGCCGCCCAGGTTGACGTTCACCGGAGCGATGCTAGGCGCAAAGTTGCGGAAACCGTGCCACAGGACGGCGGCCATTTCCAGCACGATGATCACGCCCACCGTCACCGACAAAGGCAGGTAGCCCCAGAAGCCTTCGCGCATGCGGTCGATATTGATATCGAGCATCATGACCACGAAGAGGAACAGCACCATCACGGCGCCGACGTACACCAATACCAGCACGATGGCCAGGAATTCAGCTTGCAGCAGCATCCAGATGCCGGCTGCGGAAAAGAAGGACAGCACCAAGAACAGTACTGCGTGGACCGGATTACGGGCCGTGATGACGCGCGTCGCTGCCAGAATCAAGATCAGCGCGAAGGCGTAAAACAAAATTGTTTTAAAGTCCATAAAAAACCCAATAGACGTACAGATGAACGAGGGGCGCGCCGCAGCTTCTCGGCTGCGGCGCATCCATCAGCGATAAGGTGCGTCGGCGGCGCGCGCAGCGGCGATGTCATTTTCATAACGATCACCCACGGCCAGCAACATCTCTTTCGTGTAATACAAATCCCCGCGTTTCTCGCCGTGGTATTCCAGGATTTGCGTCTCGACGATCGAATCGACCGGGCAGGACTCTTCGCAGAAACCGCAGAAGATGCACTTGGTCAAGTCAATATCGTAACGCGTGGTGCGGCGCGAACCGTCGTCACGCTGTTCCGATTCGATCGTGATGGCCATCGCCGGGCAAACCGCTTCGCACAGTTTGCAGGCGATGCAACGTTCCTCGCCGTTCGGGTAGCGGCGCAGCGCGTGCAAGCCACGGAAACGCGGCGAGATCGGTGTCTTCTCTTCCGGGAATTGCACCGTGATCTTGCGCGAAAACATATACTTGCCTGTCAACGCCATGCCCTTGATCAGCTCGCCTAACAAGAGGCTGCTGAAGAAATCTTTTACCTTATCCATTCGTATGCACTCTCTTACTTCCAAATATTCCAGGATGTCTGCATCCAGGCAGCGACGAAGACCAGGTAGACCAGCGTCAACGGGATAAACACTTTCCAGCCGAGGCGCATGATCTGGTCATAACGGTAGCGTGGGAAAGTACCGCGCACCCAGATGAACACCGACACGATGAAGAAGGTCTTGGCGAACAGCCAGAAGAAGCCGCCGAAACCACCCCAGAACTCGAGGAAGGCAAATGGTGCGGACCAGCCACCGAGGAACATGATCGAAGCCAGGGCGCCGATCAGGATCATGTTGGCGTATTCGGCCAGCATGAACATGGCGTAGGCCATGCCCGAGTACTCGACCATGTGGCCGGCGACGATTTCCGATTCGCCTTCGACGACGTCGAACGGGTGGCGGTTGGCTTCAGCCAGGCCCGACACCAGATAGATGACGAACATCGGCAGCAGCGGCAGCCAGTTCCACGACAGGAAGTTCACGCCCTTGTCGGCGAAGAAGCCGATTTGCTGGCCGCCGACGATGTCGATGAAGTTCAGGCTGCCCGAGACCATCAGCACGATGACCATCACGAAGCCCATCGGGATTTCATACGAAATCATCTGTGCCGAAGCGCGCATGGCGCCCATGAACGAGTACTTCGAGTTCGAGGCCCAGCCGGCGATGATGATGCCGTAGACTTCCATCGAGGTAATCGCCAGCAGCATCAGCAAGCCCGCGTTGACGTTGGCCAGCACGGCTTGCGGGCCGAACGGCACGACCGACCAGGCGGCCAGGGCCGGCATGATGGTCATGATCGGGCCGATCACGAACAGGCCCTTGGCGGCCTTGGACGGGATGATGATCTCTTTGAACAAGAGTTTCAGCGCATCGGCGATCGGTTGCAGCAAGCCCAATGGGCCGACGCGGTTCGGGCCGACGCGGATCTGGATCCAGCCGATCAGCTTGCGTTCCCACAAGGTCAGGTAGGCAACCAGACCCATCAGCGGCAACAGCACGCACAGGATCTTGATCAGGGTCCAGAAGAACGGCCACGAGCCGCCCAGCAAATCCTGGCCACCGCTGTTGATGACGTTTACAAATTCAGGCAGAGCCATCAGATTTTCCCCTCTGCTGTTTCAACTGTGATGTCACCGAACATGCCGCCCAGGCTAGCCGTCGAGGCATGCGCCGCCGACACCTTGACCACATTGGCTGGCAGGCCGGCATGGAGTGCCGCCACCAGGATGGCGCTGCCGGAGCCTTGCGCCACTTTGACCTTGTCGCCTGCCTTGATGCCCAGCTTCTCGGCCAATGCTGGCGACAGATGGGCTTGCGGCGCGGCGCCATCGACCGTGCGTTGCAAAGGTTCGGAGCGGCGTACCAGCGCGTCGGCGAAGTAGATCGGCACGTCGGCGATGCGTTGCAGCGCTGGCGATGCCGGTGCGTATGTCGCAGCTTCCGGTGCGTTCCTGGCGATGTTGTTCAGCTGTGCCGACAGGTCGGTCACGCCGGCACCGAACGCTTCGTCGCGGATCGCTTCGGACGTGTCGTAGTCGAAACCGGCCAGGCCCAGGATGTTGCCCAGGACGCGCAGCACTTTCCAGGCTGGACGGGTATCGGCCAGCGGTTTCACGGTGCCGTTGAAGCTTTGCGCGCGGCCTTCGCAGTTCACGAAGGTGCCCGAGGTTTCAGCGAACGGCGCGATCGGCAGCAAGACATCGGCGTAATCCATGCCATGCTTGAAGGCGGACATGGCCACGACCATCTCGGCCTTGTCCAGCGCGGCGCGGGCCGCTTGTGGATTGGCGGCATCGAGTTCCGGCTCGGCGTGCAGCAGCACGTAGGCTTTCTTCGGCACGGCAAACGCGGCTTGCACGTTGGCGCGCGGCTTGGCGACCAGGTGCGCGCCAACCGTGTTGGCCGCTTCCGTCAGGTAACCGAGCTTGGCGCCCGTCTGTTCGGCGATCCATTGCGCGGCAGCGTGCAGTTGCGACGCTTGCGGGTGTTGCGTTGCCGCGTTACCCAGCAGTACGGCGCCGTTGTCGCCGGCCATCAGGCTGGCGGCGATCGCGACGGCCACGTCCGAAGCGGCAACCGCTTCGAAACCGGCTGGCGCGGCGATTTCTTTCGCTTTAGCAACAGCGACGACCACTTCCGACAAGGCCGCCAGCCAATCGCTCGGCGCTGCGATCATCTTGTTGGCGATGGTGATCAGCTGATCATCGTCGGAGGCGTGCAGGATCGACAGCTTGGCGCCACCCTTCACGGACGCGCGCAAACGCGTGGCCAGCAATGGGTGGTCCTTGCGCAGGAACGAGCCGATGACGAAGGCGCGCTTGATCTGGCCAAATTCGTTGATCGGCATGCCCAGCCATGGCTTGACGCTTGCGTCGAGCGCGAAGTCGGTCTGGCGCAGGCGGAAGTCGACGTGCTCGGAACCGAGACCGTGGGCCACTTTTTGCAGCAGGACCAGCTCTTCGACCGTCGAATGCGGCGTTGCCAGCGCGGCGATGGCGTCGGCGCCATGCTCGTGCTTGATGTTTTTCAGGCCGTGCGCCACGTATTCCAGCGCCGTTTGCCAATCGACTTCTTTCCACTCGTTGCCTTGTTTCAGCATCGGCGACGTCAGGCGTTCGGCGCTGTCCAGCGCTTCGTACGAGAAACGGTCCTTGTCCGAGATCCAGCACTCGTTGACGGCTTCGTTTTCCAGCGGCAGTACGCGCTTGACCTTGCCAGCTTTCACTTGCACGATCAGGTTCGAACCGAGGCCGTCATGCGGGCTGACCGATTTGCGGCGCGACAGTTCCCACGTACGGGCGCTGTAGCGGAACGGCTTCGAGGTCAGTGCGCCGACCGGGCACAGGTCGATCATGTTGCCCGACAGTTCGGAGTCGACCGTCTGGCCCACGAAGGACACGATTTCCGAGTGTTCGCCGCGGCCGATCATGCCCAGCTCCATCACGCCGGCCACTTCCTGGCCAAAGCGCACGCAGCGGGTGCACTGGATGCAGCGCGACATTTCTTGCATGGACACCAGCGGACCGGCTTCCTTAGGCTGCACGACGCGCTTGTCTTCCTTGTAGCGCGATTCGCTCTTGCCGTAGCCCACGGCCAAGTCTTGCAACTGGCATTCGCCGCCCTGATCGCAGATAGGGCAATCGAGCGGGTGGTTAATCAGCAAGAATTCCATGACCGACTTTTGCGCCTGCACAGCTTTATCGCTGGCGGAGCGCACGATCATGCCGGCACTGACCGGGGTCGCGCAAGCGGGCAAAGGCTTGGGCGCCTTTTCCACTTCGACCAGGCACATGCGGCAGTTCGCTGCGATCGACAATTTCTTGTGATAGCAGAAGTGCGGAATGTAGGTTCCCAATTTGTTGGCGGCGTCCATCACCATGCTACCAGCAGGGACTTCGACTTTTTTGCCGTCTATTTCGATTTCAACCATGGTGATCGTTACCTGACGCAGCTTAGATATATGCGGGCACTAAGCAATGCTTGTGCTCGATATGATATTCAAATTCTTCACGGAAATTCTTAATGAAGGCCCGTACCGGCATGGCAGCCGCATCGCCCAGCGCGCAAATGGTGCGGCCCTGGATGTTGTCGGCGATCGAGTTGAGCATGTCCAGGTCGTCTGGACGACCCTGCCCCTGCTCGATGCGGTGCACCATGCGGTACATCCAGCCTGTGCCTTCACGGCAAGGCGTACACTGGCCGCACGATTCTTCAAAGTAGAAGTAGGACAGGCGTTCCAGCGCCTTCACCATGCAGCGTGTTTCGTCCATCACGATGACGGCGCCCGAACCCAACATCGAACCGGCTTTCGCGATCGAGTCATAGTCCAGGTCGGTCTGCATCATGATGTCGCCGCGGATCACCGGCGCGGACGAACCGCCAGGGATCACGGCCTTGATCTTTTTGCCACCGCGCATGCCGCCTGCCAGTTCCAGCAGGGTCGCAAACGGGGTGCCGAGCGGCACTTCGTAGTTGCCCGGTTTTTCCACGTCGCCCGAGATCGAGAAGATCTTCGAACCGCCGTTGTTCGGCTTGCCCATCGCCAGGTATTTCTCTGGACCGATGTTCAGCACGAAAGGCACGGCCGCGAAGGTTTCCGTGTTGTTGATCGTCGTCGGCTTGCCGTACAGGCCAAACGAGGCAGGGAAAGGCGGCTTGAAGCGCGGCTGGCCTTTCTTGCCTTCCAGCGATTCCAGCAGGGCCGTTTCTTCGCCGCAGATGTAGGCGCCATAACCATGGTGCGCGTGCAACTGGAACGAGAACTCGCTGCCCATGATCTTGTCGCCCAGGAAACCGGCGGCGCGCGCCTCTTCCAGCGCTTCTTCGAAACGCAGGTATTCCTGGAAGATTTCACCGTGGATATAGTTATAGCCGACGGTGATGCCCATCGCATAAGCGCCAATGGCCATGCCTTCGATCAGCGCATGGGGATTGTAACGAATGATGTCGCGGTCCTTGAAAGTGCCCGGTTCGCCTTCATCTGTATTGCAGACGAGGTATTTTTGGCCCGGGAACTGGCGCGGCATGAAGCTCCACTTCAAGCCGGTAGGGAAACCCGCGCCGCCACGGCCGCGCAAGGACGAAGCCTTGAGGTCGGCGATGATCTGTTCCGGCGTGATTTTCTCTTCCAGGATACGCCGCAGGGCCGAATAGCCGCCGCGGTTCACATAATCTTGCAAATGCCAGTTCTTGCCATCCAGATCCTTCAGGATCAATGGATCGATATGGCGGTTGTGGAGTGACGTCATTTCTTGAGTTCCTCCAGCATGGCGTCGATCTTCTCGTTCGACATCCAGCTGCACATGGTTTTATTACTGACCAGCAAGACAGGCGCATCGCCGCAAGCACCCATGCACTCGCCTTCGACCAGGGTGAACTGGCCGTCAGCGGTGGTTTCGCGGAAATCGATACCCAGTTTCTGCTTCAGGTATTCTGCAGCGCGCACGCCGCCCGACAGGGCGCATGGCAGGTTGGTGCACACGGTGATCTTGTGCTTGCCCACGGGTTTCACGTTGTACATATTGTAGAACGTGGCCACTTCCTGCACGGCAATCGCCGGCATGCCGATGTAATCGGCCAGTTCCTTCATGGTTTCCGGCGCCAGCCAGCCCAGTTCATCCTGGGCATGGGCCAGCGCGGCCATGACGGCCGACTGACGCTGGTCGGCCGGGTACTTGGCCAGCTCGCGGTCAATTTTCTTATAGCATTGCTCTGATAACAACATACTTTTTGCCTCTTAGCGGTCAATACTGCCGAACACGATATCTTGCGTCCCGATGATGGTCACGGCGTCGGCAAGCATGTGCCCACGCGCCATCTCGTCGAGCGACTGCAAGTGGGCGTAGTCTGGCGCGCGCAGTTTCATGCGGTACGGCTTGTTGGCGCCATCGGACACCAGGTACACGCCGAACTCGCCCTTCGGATGTTCCACGGCGCTGTAGGCCTCGCCTGGCGGCACGTGGAAACCTTCCGTAAACAGCTTGAAGTGGTGAATCAGGGATTCCATGTTGGTCTTCATGTCGACGCGGCCCGGAGGCGCCACCTTGCGGTTGCTGGTCATGACAGGACCTTCATTGTTGCGCAGCCACTCCACGCATTGCTTGATGATGCGGTTCGACTGACGCAACTCTTCCACGCGCACCAGGTAGCGGTCGTAGCAATCGCCGTTGGTGCCGACAGGAATGTCGAAATCCATCAGGTCGTACACTTCGTACGGCTGCTTCTTGCGCAAGTCCCACTGCACGCCCGAGCCGCGCAGCATGGCGCCCGTAAAGCCCATGGCCAGCGCATCTTCCGGCGAGACCACGCCGATGCCGACGGTCCGTTGCTTCCAGATTCGGTTATCGGTCAGCAGGGTTTCGTACTCGTCCACGGAGTTCGGGAAACGGCGCGCGAAGTCTTCGATGAAGTCCAGCAGCGAACCCTGGCGGTTTTCATTCAGCTTGCCGATGGCCTTGGCGTTGCGGATGATCGAGGCCTTGTGCTGCGGCATCGCGTCCGGCAGGTCGCGGTAGACGCCGCCCGGACGGTAGTAGGCCGCGTGCATGCGCGCGCCCGATACCGCCTCGTAGGCGTCGAACAAGTCTTCGCGGTCGCGGAAGCAATACAGGAACGGGCCCATGGCGCCGACGTCCAGCGCGTGGGTGCCGAGCCACATCAGGTGATTCAGGATGCGCGTCATCTCGTCGAACATGACGCGGATGTATTGCGCGCGCAGCGGCACTTCCAGGCCCAGCATCTTTTCGATGGCCATCACGTACGCATGTTCATTGCACATCATCGACACATAGTCGAGACGGTCCATGTACGGCACGGATTGCAGATAGGTCTTTTGCTCGGCCAGCTTTTCGGTGGCGCGGTGCAGCAGGCCGATATGCGGGTCGGCACGCTGGATGACTTCGCCATCCATCTCCAGCACCAGGCGCAGCACGCCGTGCGCGGCCGGATGCTGCGGCCCAAAGTTCAGGGTGTAGTTCTTAATCTCAGCCATTATTTCATCCCGTAATGTTCTTCGCGGATCACGCGCGGCACGTTTTCCCGCGGCTCGATCGTCACGGGCTGGTAAATCACGCGCTTTTGTTCCGGATCGTAACGCATCTCGACATAGCCGGAGACGGGGAAGTCCTTGCGGAACGGATGGCCGATGAAACCGTAGTCGGTCAGCAGGCGGCGCAAGTCGTTGTGGCCTTCGAAGAGGATGCCCAGCAGGTCGAACGCTTCGCGCTCGTACCAGTTAACGGCACGCCAGATGCCCACCACGGAAGGCAGCAGCGGCATGTCGTCGTCGGGTGCGAACACGCGCACGCGCACGCGCCAGTTGTGCTTGACCGACAGCAAGTGCGAGACGGCCGCGTAACGCAGGCCATCCCAGCTACCGTCGCCATAGGTCGAGTAGTCGACGCCGCACAGATCGATCAATTGTTCGAAATGCAGGGCCGGATCGTCGCGCAGGGTCCGCATCACGCCCAGGTAGTCTTCCGCCTTGACCAGCAAGGTGACTTCACCCAGTGCAACCGTCGTGCTAACGCGATCGCCCAGGGCAGTGCCGAGGGCGTTTTGCAATACTTCTAAATGTGTTGTCATAATCTGAAGCGGCCCCGTTAGCGTGCGATCGTGCTGGTACGCTTGATCTTGTTCTGCAACTGCATGATGCCGTACAACAAGGCTTCAGCGGTCGGAGGACAGCCAGGCACATACACGTCGACGGGCACGATACGGTCGCAACCGCGCACCACGGAATAGGAGTAATGGTAGTACCCGCCGCCATTGGCGCAGGAACCCATCGAGATGACCCAGCGTGGCTCCGCCATCTGGTCGTAGACCTTGCGCAGGGCCGGCGCCATCTTGTTGCACAGGGTACCGGCAACGATCATGACGTCGGACTGGCGCGGCGACGGACGAAACACGACGCCGAAACGGTCCATATCGTAGCGGGCTGCGCCCACATGCATCATTTCGACCGCACAGCAGGCCAGACCGAACGTCATCGGGAACATAGACCCGGTGCGCGCCCAGTTGATCAGCTTGTCGGCCGAGGTGGTGATGAAACCTTCGCTTAATACGCCTTCAATAGCCATGGCTTATTCCCAGTCAAGGGCACCTTTCTTCCAAATGTACCAAAATCCGACCACGAATTCAGCGATGAACACCATCATCGTGACGAAACCGGCCCAGCCCAGGTCGCGCATTGCAACGCCCCATGGGAAAAAGAATGCCGTTTCCAGATCGAACAAAATAAACAGGATTGCGACCAGATAGTAGCGCACATCAAATTTCATGCGCGCGTCTTCGAATGCTTCAAAGCCACATTCGTACGGGGAGAGTTTTGCTGCGTCAGGCTTGTTAGGACCTAACAGGCGCCCCAGGAGCTGGGGAGCGATACCGACACCGAGGCCGATAATAATGAACAGCAGGACGGGGAAGTAATTTTCGAGGTTCACGATTGATAAGCTTATATTGAACGATCGGTTAAATGAGGACGCTGCGATCATTTGCAGCGTATCTAACGCACGACCCCAATCAAAGCTAAGACCAGGATCGAACGACACATCCTCGTAAAAAAAGCCAGCAACTTTGTACGAGCCATGGCCCGTGCGCCGTTGCTGGCTTCTGATTTCTGGTGCCGACGACGAGACTCGAACTCGTACAGCTTGCGCCACTACCCCCTCAAGATAGCGTGTCTACCAATTTCACCACGTCGGCGGTAAGGCCCGTATTCTACTCTGCTTTGGCGCTAAAGTTAATGCACAAATGCATCAAAACACAGATAAAAACGATAAATTTTTACATCTTCCAGCGCGCCACGATTTTTTCCTGCCGCGCTGCTAAAACATTGAGCAATAATCCGCCCTTAATGAGAATTACTCTCGATGAGGTATCGAGTTGCTACAGAATTACTTGGGAATCGCGCCGGCCGGGGTGCTGGCAACCGGAGCCGCCGCTGCCGGAGCGCTGGCCGCTGGCGCCGCAGGCACCGTCGTCGGGATCGCGCCCGCGCCGGTGACCGGCACTGGCTTGACGACTTTATCCATCACGCCGCCGCCCACCGTGGTGGCGCGCTGATTGGCCATCAGCGACAGGGCCAGCGTAGCGCCGAAGAAGATCGCGGCGGCAACACCAGTCGACTTCGACATGAAGTTCGACGAACCCGTCGCACCGAACAGGCTGCCCGAGGCGCCCGAACCGAAGGCGGCGCCCATGTCGGCGCCCTTGCCGTGCTGCAGCAACACCAGCGCGATAATCGACAATGCCGAAATAACCTGTACTACCACTACCAGATTGAACATCATGTTCATTGCAATTCCATTCTCAGTTTAAATTAATTCAATCGGCGGCGTGAATAATCGCCAGGAAATCCGCCGCCTTCAATGCCGCCCCGCCGATCAGACCGCCATCAATATCCGGCATCGCCATCAATTCTTTTGCGTTCTCCGGCTTCATGCTGCCGCCGTACAGGATTTGCACGCCGGCGGCCGCTACCGCATTCTTTTGCGCCAGCTGGGCGCGCAATACCTGATGCACATCCTGCGCCATTTGCGGCGTGGCCGTCTTGCCCGTGCCGATGGCCCAGACCGGCTCATAGGCCAGCACCAGTTTCGCCACGTCGTCGGCGGAAATCGCCGCCAGCACGGCGCCCAGCTGCTGCGCCACGACGGCGTCGGTCTGGCCCGCTTCACGCTGCGCCAGCGTCTCGCCGATGCAGACGATAGGCGTGATGCCTGCCGCCAGCGCGGCAACCGTCTTGGCCGCCACCTGCGCATCGCTCTCGCCATGGTAGGCGCGGCGCTCGGAATGCCCGATCACCACATAGCTGCAGCCGAAATCCTGCAGCATGGCGGTCGAGATTTCTCCTGTGTAAGCACCGCTGGCATGCGCGGAGACATCCTGCGCACCCCAGCCAAGAGCCGAGCCTGCCAATTGCGCCTGGCACTGCGCCAGATACGGCGCAGGCACACAGACGGCGCTGGCGGCGCCGGAGGCAGCCAGGCCAGCAACTATTTCAGACAATAACACCGCGTTCGAGGTGCGACTGCCGTTCATTTTCCAATTTCCGACGACGAGTTTGCGACGCATAGTAGCCTAAATTCTAATAACCCGTCATTCTAACTCCGGCACCGATGCCGGTCAAACAGGCAGTGCCCCGTTTCAGGCAACTTGCAACATGATCTTGCCCACGTGCGTGCTCGCTTCCATCAAGGCATGCGCCTCGCTGGCTTTTTCCAGAGGGAACGTTTGATGGATCACGGGCTTGATCTTGCCCGCCTCGATCAGCGGCCAGACGGTCGTGCGCAAGTGCTGCGCGATGGCCGCCTTGAAGGCGACGGAACGGGGACGCAAGGTGGAACCCGTCACCGTCAGGCGGCGGCGCAGCAGGCTACCCAGGTCCAGTTCCGCCTTGGTGCCACCCTGCACGGCGATCAGGCCGATGCGGCCATCATCGGCCAGGCAATCGATTTCGCGCGGCAGATAGTCGCCGCCCACCATGTCGAGGATGACGTCGACGCCTTTGCCACCGGTCAATTCCTTGACGACGGCGACGAAATCTTCCGTGCGGTAATTGATGCCCCGTTCGGCGCCCAGCGCTTCGCAGGCGCGTGCCTTCTCGTCGCTGCCCGCCGTGGCGAACACGCGATGACCGAGCGCGGCCGCCAGCTGGATCGCCGTCACGCCGATGCCGGACGTGCCGCCCTGCACCAATAACGTTTCGCCGTCAATCAGCGCGCAGCGGTCGAAGACATTGCTCCAGACGGTAAAGAAGTTTTCCGGCAGGGACGCACCTTCCAGCGCCGTCAAGCCTTGCGGCAGGGGCAGGCACTGGCCGGCGGGCGCGGCGCAGTATTCGGCATAGCCGCCGCCCTGCACCAGCGCGCAGACCAGGTCGCCCTTCTTGAATGCGGTGTTGCCAAAGTCGCCATCGACGACTTCGCCCGCCACTTCCAGGCCCGGCAAGTCGGACGCGCCGGCGGGCGGCGCATACTTTCCCAGGCGCTGCAGCACGTCGGGGCGGTTGATGCCGGCCGCGTGCACCTTGATCAGCAGTTCGCCCGCCTTATATTGCGGCATGGGACGCTCGGCGATCTGCAAAACGTCGGCGGGACCTGGCTGGCTGATGGCAACTGCACGCATGGCGGAACTCTCTCAAGGGAAAACGGCGATTGTACGCCAAGCCGTCCACCCTTGCAGACCACCGCTCCGTCTTAACCGGCGCCCGTTTTCGACTGGCGCGGCAAGGGCGTGCCCGGCTTCCATTTGGCCGACAGGGCTTGGCCCTCCTCGACTTGCTCATGCGTCATCTTGCGCACCACGGCGGCGCGCTGGTCGGCCGCGTTCGCGTTGCCATTCGCCGCCGCCAGATTCCACAGCATGTAGGCGATGACGTTGTCCTGCTGCACGCCGCCCATGTGGTAGCGGTACATCAGACCCAGCACCTGCTGCGCCTCGGCATGGTTCTGCTCGGCAGCCTTGCGGAACCAGCCCACGGCCTGCTTGTGGTCTTGCAGCACGGCGTTGCCCGTGTAATACATGGCGCCCACCACATACTGGGCGTCGGCCTTGCCCTGCTCGGCCGCCTTGCGGTGCCAGAACATGGCTTGCTTGTAATCCTGCGGCAAGCCCCGCCCCATGTAATACATCAAGCCCAGCAAATGCTGGGCATCGGCGTTGCCGGTCTTAGCAAGGGGCAATATTTCCTTGTAGGCTAGCGCGTAATTCTTGTTGTTGTAGGCGCTGGCGCCTTCGACGAAGCCAGCCCGCGCGGGTAGCTGTATCGTCAACAGCATGAGTAATGTAATGATCAGTTTTTTCATCGGAATGGGATGTGGTCTGACTGCTTTTTCTTTTCTTATCCTGACTTGGCCAGGATCCCCTTACTTCCAGCTAACTTTGCCCAGGCCCTCGACGCTGACATCGCGGTTGGCTGGCTTGCCGTACACCACCACCGAACCGAGTCCGCTCAAGTTCAGCTTGGCATTCGCATGGGCATTGACCGTGGCATTGCCCAGGCCGCTCAATTCCAGGTTCACGGCATCGGCTTCGAACTGCTGCGCATTCAGGCTGCCCAGGCCGCCCAGGCTGGCCTTCAGGAGGCGCCCGCGTCCGCCCAGCACGACCGAGCCCGCGCCCTGCAAGTCCAGCTCGGCCCGCTCATTGTTGCCGATCCAGAGCTGCATGCTGCCCACGCCGCCCAGGCTGGCATTGAGCTTGCGGTAATCGCCCACCAGCTTGATGCTGCCCGCCCCTTCCAGCGACAGGGTCAGCTCCTCGCCCTTGAAACCCGTGATGTCCGTGCTGCCGAAGCCTTCCGAACTCAGCTCGCGCAAGTTCGGCAAGACGAGGTCGGCGCGGATCGACGAAGGGCCGAGCTTGAAGCCACGCACTTCCGTTTCGATGTGCAGGGTGTCGCCGCTTTGCGCCGTGCTGACGTCGGCGATGTAGCGCTTGTCGGCCGTGATGCTCAGCGAAGGGACGTTGCCCTGGCGAATGCGCACCTCCATCACGCCGTCGAGCTTGACCCTCACCACGCGGGCGTCGACGTTGCGCATTTCCAGCAGGCGGGTCTCGGCGGCCACGCCGCGCACCAGGCCCAGAGTCGCCAGGAACAGCAGCGCCAGTTGCAGTGTCTTTTTCATGTAGTGCATCCTCGGTATCTTGTTTTTATCTGTCAGGCCGCCCGCCAAGGGGTGCCGGCATTGCTCGCGCAACAGCACTGTAGCAGTGCCGAAAATTGCTGACAATCAATTATGCAAACTGCGCTTTTTCGGTGGCGCTCAGGCGCTTGGCCTTGACCACCACCACGTGCATGGCAGCCTTGTGCGCCGGCGCGGCCAGGGTGGCCGTGGAGCTGGCCACTTGCATGGCCGGGGCGGCCGGGGCGATGGCGTAGCAGCTGGCACCGGCCAGGATGGCGGCGGCAACGGCAATGATTTCCATGTTTTTGGCGACGTTCATGTTGTTCTCCTCGGGTGTCTGGCAGTGGGCTTGCGGTATGGTGTCACTATAGCCATACCGCTCCCGGCAGACACGCCGATTGCGACGAACTGCGCTTTTGGCAGGCTGGCCTGACAAAAACGCGGATGAACGTCACTCCATCAGAGTCCGTCTTAAAACTCTTCCCACTCGTCAGCGCCGGACTTGGCCGCCTTGACGGGCTTGGCCGGCGACAGCGCGCGGGCTGGCGCGCGCGGCGCAGCGGCAGGAGCGGCCGGCTTCGCCTTGAGGCGCGTCACGGGCGCGGGTGACGCGGCAGGGCCCGCATCACCGAGGCGGAACATGCCGACGGCTTGCGCCAGGTCCACGGCCTGTTCCTGCAGGCTTTCCGCGGCAGCGGCGGCTTGCTCGACGAGGGCCGCGTTTTGCTGCGTCATGGTATCCATGTGCGTGACGGCCGTATTGATCTCGCCGATGCCGGCGCTCTGTTCCCGGCTGGCCACCGTGATCTCGCTCATGATGGCCGTCAATTGCTGCACCGACGCCACCACCTGGTCCATGGTCTGGCCCGCCTCATCGACGAGGCGGCCGCCCGCATCCACCTTCGCCACCGAGTCGCCGATCAATTCCTTGATTTCCTTGGCCGCGCCGGCAGAGCGTTGCGCCAGGTTGCGCACTTCGGAGGCCACCACGGCAAAGCCCCTGCCCTGCTCGCCCGCGCGCGCCGCCTCGACGGCCGCGTTCAGGGCCAGGATATTCGTCTGGAAGGCGATGCCGTCGATCACGCCGATGATGTCGACGATCTTGCGCGAGCTTTCCTGGATGCCGGCCATGGTGCCCACCACCAGCTGCACCACGCGGCCGCCCTTGGCCGCCACTTCCGAGGCGGACACGGCCAGCTCGTTGGCCGCATGCGCGTTTTCCGCATTCTGCTTGACGGTCGAGGTCAGCTCATCCATCGAACTGGCGGTCTCTTCCAGCGCGCCCGCCTGTGCTTCCGTGCGCGACGACAGGTCGGCATTGCCGGCGGCGATATCGGCCGACTCGCTGCGCACCAAGGTGCTGATGCTGCGGATCTGCACCAGCACGGTGGCGATCTTTTCCACGAACACATTGAAGGCCTTGGCGATCTGCGCCAGCTCGTCCGTGCCTTCCGCATCGAGGCGGCTGGTCAGGTCGCCGTCGCCCGTGGCGATCGCTTGCATCGCATCGCGCACCAGGCCCAGGCGGCGCAGGGCGCGCGCCACCAGCACGCTCAACACCGCAGCGGCCAGGGCCAGCACCAGCAAGGCCGTCAGGGCCGAGGCGCGCAGCATGGAGGTCAATGCTTGCGTCGCCTCAGCTCGGTCGAGCACGGTCGCCAGCAGCCAGTCGCTGCCCGGCACCTTACTCACATGCAAGATACCGTTACGGTCGCCGAGACGGATGGCGGCGCCGTCGCCGCTCTTTTCGATATCGGCCAGCGCCTGCGCGCTCAGGCCCGGGTCGAGCTCGGCCAGCGGTTTCAGGGTCAGCTTGCCGTCCGGGTGGGCGATGATCTTGCCGCCGCCATCGACGAGGAAGGCGTAGCTGGACGCCGTCGGCTTGATCGAGGCGACGTTTTGCACCACGGCATCCATCATCACGTCGGCCGCCATCACGCCCGTCACGCTGCCCTTGCCGCCCAGCGGCTCGGCGAACGTCACCACCAGCTTGCCCGTGCTGGCGCCGATATACGGCGCCGTGATGACGGGGCCGCCCGCTTCGGACGCCAGCTTGTACCAGGGCCGCGCCGTGGGATCGTAGTCGGCGGCGCGCTTGCGCTCCTGCGAAAAGACGGCATGCTTGTCGGCAAAGCCGACATACGCCATGTCGAAGGTGCCCGCCTGCTCGGCCGCCTTCAGGGCCGGCAGCGGATCGGCCGCCGTGGCGCCCTGCTTGAGCGAACCCACGACGGCTTGCTTGGAACGCAGCCATTCGGCGATGGCTTGCGCATGGCTGTGCGACAACTGCAGCATCTGCGTGTCGAGCGCGGCCAGGGTGCTGGAGCGCGTGGTGAAAAAATTGGCGATGGCGACGGCCAGCATGGCCAGCACGACAATGGAAACGGCGATGGCGATCAGCCGCGCCTTAAGGGAGGACAACATGGTGCATCCAATAAAAAAGAGAAAATCGGGAGGGATGCGCCATGGTCGATGAATAAGATTTTGTCGTCAAGCAATACCGACTATCAATTACCCATAAACAACAATTGATACCACATATTAACTATGGTTCGCCGCGCAGCTTGCGCAAGGCCGGCGATTCGCCACCCGTCGCTTCGATGCGGAAGCGGGCAAATGCCAGCTCCAGTTCGGGGTACTGGCGCAAGCCCCCCTCGGTAAAATAGCGCCCGCCGGGGATATCGCCCCACGGCAGGGGCGCCGTCAAGGCGCCGCTGGCCGCCAGTGCCAGCAGCGGCTCCAGCGCGCCGCGCAGGTCGGCCACCTGCGCATCGGCGCTCGCCAGGCGGGCCAGCCACTGTTCCAGGTCGGCGGCGAGGGCTTGCAAGCGCGGTTGATCCATCATCTCTCCTCAATTCTTGATCGTGCCGATCAGCACGGGGGCCGACCACAGGCTGCGGTTGGGCAGCAAATACTGCTGTGCCCCACCCTTGCGCCGCACCAGCCCGCCCAGCTCTTCCGTCGGTGCCACCTGGCTGACGAACACGTTGACGGTGCCCTTGGGCATGATCTGATACACATCATACAGCGGCGCCTCGCTCTTCAAGGGCAAGCCGAAACAGTCGGCCAGGCTGGCGCATTGGCCCGAAGCGCGCTGCAATTGCGCGCTGGTGGTGAAGTACGGCGAATACGGCGATACATTCTGGCCATGCGGCACGATCTTCACCAGCGCGGACGACATCGGCTGCTGCTCCGGCAAGGTGCTGCCCGAAGCGAGCTGCTCGACGGCCCGCGCGTAAATCGTTTCGGCTGGCGCGGCGGGATCGGCGGCGCGCAGCTCGCGCAGGAATTGCTGACCCGGTGCGCTGTCCAGGTAAGGATCGATGACTTCGCGCTGCACGCCCGCCGTCTTGAAGGTGCTGAGGTCATTGATTTCGCGCGCATGCACGGCGCGCAAGGCGTCGAGGTCTTGCGCCGGCATGGCCGCAGACGCGGCGGCGATGGGGATGGGCAGCGGCACCGGCGTGGGTGCGTTGTCCAGCTGCGCCCGGACACCGGGCGCGACGGCAAGCAGAAAGGCGGCGGCCAGGCCGCGGAATGTGCGCATGCTGCATCTCCTTGGAAGACTCGTTCAGGGGAAAATCCCCTCCGAATCTACAGAGAGCGGCAGCGGCCAATGCGAGCTGGATCAAGGCCGATGCACAAGGCGGCACACGCCTTCGATACAGCGCAAACGACGCGCATAAAAAAACCGCCAGGGCTTGCGCGCTGGCGGTTTGTTGAAGCTGCGGCCGAAGCCGCATTCAAGCTAACTTAAGCGGCTGGCGCTTCGTTGCCTTCGGCAGCTTTCATCGACAGCTTCAGGCGGCCGCGGTCGTCCGTTTCCAGCACTTTCACACGCACCAGCTGGCCTTCTTTCAGGTAGTCGGCCACGGCGTTGACGCGCTCGTTGGCGATCTGCGAGATGTGCAGCAAGCCGTCCTTGCCTGGCATGACTTGCACGATGGCGCCGAAGTCCAGCAGTTTCAGCACGGTGCCTTCGTAGGTCTTGCCCACTTCGACGGAGGCGGTCAGCTCTTCGATGCGGCGCTTGGCTTCCTGGCCGGCTTGCGCGTCGACGGAAGCGATGGTGACCACGCCTTCGTCGCTGATGTCGATCTGGGTGCCCGTCTCTTCGGTCAGCGCGCGGATCACGGCGCCGCCCTTGCCGATCACGTCACGGATTTTTTCCGGGTTGATCTTGATGGTGATCAGACGCGGTGCGAAATCGGACAGTTCGGTTTTGACGTGCGGCATGGCTTTTTGCATTTCGCCCAGGATGTGCTCGCGGCCTTCCTTGGCTTGCGCCAATGCCACTTGCATGATTTCCTTGGTGATGCCCATGATCTTGATGTCCATCTGCAGCGCCGTGATACCGTTGCGGGTACCGGCTACCTTGAAGTCCATGTCGCCCAGGTGATCTTCGTCGCCCAGGATGTCGGACAGCACGGCAAACTTGCCGCCTTCCTTGATCAGGCCCATGGCGATACCGGCCACGTGTTCTTTCATCGGCACGCCGGCGTCCATCAGTGCCAGGCAGCCGCCGCACACGGAAGCCATCGACGAGGAACCGTTCGATTCCGTGATTTCCGACACCAGGCGCACCGAGTAGCTGAACTCTTCGGCGGCTGGCAGGGCGGCGATCAGCGCGCGCTTGGCCAGGCGGCCGTGACCGATTTCGCGGCGTTTCGGCGTACCGACGCGGCCCGTTTCGCCGGTGGCGAACGGAGGCATGTTGTAATGCAGCATGAACGAATCGGTGAACTCGCCCATCAGCGCATCGATCTTCTGGCTGTCGCGGGCGGTGCCCAGGGTGGCGACGACCAGCGCTTGCGTTTCGCCGCGCGTGAACAGGGCCGAACCGTGGGTGCGTGGCAGGACGCTGGTGCGGATCGAGATCGGACGCACGGTGCGCGTGTCGCGGCCGTCGATGCGTGGCTCGCCGTCCAGGATTTGCGAGCGCACGATTTTCGCTTCGATGTCGAACAGGATGTTGTTCACTTCCGCGCTGTCGATCGACGCGCCGCCGGCGGCAGCCGCTTCGGCCGTCAGGTCGGCGATCACCTCTGACGTCGCCGCTTTCAGCTTGGCCGTACGCTCTTGCTTGTCCTTGGTTTGATACGCGTCATTGATCTTGGCGTTGGCGAAATGCGCGACGCGGGCGATCAGTGCTTCGTTCTTCGGCGCAGGCGCCCATTCCACTTCCGGCTTGCCGCCGTCACGCACCAGGTCGTGAATCGCGTCGATGACGACTTTCATCTGGTCGTGGCCGAAGACCACGGCGCCCAGCATGATTTCTTCGGACAGCTGCTGCGCTTCCGATTCGACCATCAGCACGGCCGTTTCGGTACCGGCGACCACCAGGTCCATTTGCGACGTTTTCAGTTGCTGCACGGTCGGGTTCAGGATGTACTGGCCGTTGGCGTAACCGACGCGCGCGGCGCCGATCGGACCGTTGAAAGGCACGCCCGAGACGCACAGGGCAGCCGATGCGCCGATCATGGCGGCGATGTCCGGATCGATTTCAGGGTTGACCGACAGCACGTGAATGATCACTTGCACTTCGTTCAGGTAGCCTTCCGGGAACAGCGGACGGATAGGACGGTCGATCAAACGGGATGTCAGTGTTTCTTTTTCGGAAGGACGGCCTTCGCGCTTGAAAAAACCGCCCGGGATTTTACCGGCAGCATAGGTTTTTTCGACATAATCAACCGTCAAAGGGAAGAAATCCTGGCCTGGCTTGGCATCTTTGCGTGCCACCACCGTTGCCAGAACGACGGTATCTTCGATCGACACCAGCACTGCGCCGGATGCCTGACGTGCGATTTCGCCGGTTTCCAGGGTCACTTGGTGTTGACCGTACTGGAAGGTTTTCGTAACTTTGTTAAACATGGGGTATCCCTTTTCTAATTGCCGACAGATTTTCAGGGGCTGTCGTTCACCTCACCACAGGCGGCAGAATGATGCTTGCCGTCTTTGCTACTTTACTTTTAAAACAATCGCGCCACAGAGCATACCTTACTCAGCGGCAGGAATTCGGTATTTCAAATGACAAAATGCCCGCGTCAGCGAACTGGCGCAGGCATTTCTGTATAAACCTTGTACGGCAAAAATTACTTGCGCAGACCAAGTTTAGCGATCAGGTCGCGATAACGGGTAGCGTCTTTAGCCTTCAGGTAGGACAACAGGCTCTTGCGACGGTTGACCATCATGATCAGGCCGCGGCGGGAGTGGTGATCTTTCGAGTGGGCTTTGAAGTGGCCGTTCAGTTCGTTGATGCGAGCTGTCAGCAGTGCAACTTGCACTTCAGGGGAGCCGGTGTCGTTTTGACCACGTGCGTTGTCCGCGATGATAGCGGCTTTGTTGATGTTTTCTACTGTCATGATAAACCTTTCACATGCGGTGCACAGAGTCTGAACCCTATCCACCGTGAACTACGATGATTGAAATACTGGCCTATGCTGCCAACCAGACGCGCAAGTATATCGGAAAAATGCCCGCCTGTATCCTGCCGTGCGGCCTTTTCTCGGTGCATGATAGGATTTTCCTGCATTTCAGGAGGTCAAACATGAAAAATCTGCTCAAATTAGCAACACCACTGCTGCTGGCCGCGCTGGCCGGCTGCGCCAGCTGGAACGCCCCGCCGCCGCAGCCGGGCGAACCGCGCGCCGCCGTGGAAGCGCGCCTGGGCCGGCCGACGGCCATCTACTCACTGCCCACGGGCCCGGAACTGGAATACGCGACGGGACCGTACGGCCAGTACACGTATATGGCCCGCTTCGGCCCCGACGACAAGCTCATTTCCTACGAGCAAGTGCTCGACACGCCGGGCTTTGCCCGCATCAAGGTGGGCGTGTCGACCCAGCAAGACGTGCTGCATACCCTGGGCCGCCCGACGGAAACATCGTATTTGTCGCTGCCCAAGCTCTACGTCTGGTCTTACCGCTACAAGGAATCGGGCGTGTGGGATTCCATGATGCACGTGCACTTCGACCACGACGGCATCGTGCGCATGATGATGAACGGACCCGATCCGGCCAAGGAAGAGCGGCGCTTCTTCTGGTAGAACATTACCGGCGTAACGACGCCTGATAAAACCGTAGCGAGCGGAAGAGAGAGGTGGCTAAGAAGCGCAACCGTGCTCTAGTACGGTGAGCATCGCAGGCCACCTATATCGACGCGCAGTAGGTTGAGTCAGGCGTCCTGCCTACGGTTGCGGGTCGATACGCTCATCCTTTGCATGTAATTTGTTGAGCGCCGACAAATACGCCTTGGCCGACGCGACGATGATGTCCGGGTCGGCGCCCACGCCGTTGACGATGCGCCCGTCGCGCGACAGGCGCATCGTCACTTCGCCCTGCGACTGCGTGCCCGTGCTGATGGCGTTGACGGAGAACAAGACCAGCTCCGCGCCGCTGGCGGCCGCGCTTTCGATGGCGTTGACGGTGGCGTCGACGGGGCCGTCGCCCCGCCCTTCGCAGCTCAGTTGCTTGCCGCCGACGAGAAACTCCACGCGCGCATGGGGCACGGCGCCCGTCGTCGAGTGCTGCGTCAGGGAAATAAAGCGGTAGTGCTCACTCTCCTGCGCCTGCTGCTCCTCGCTGACGAGGGCCATGATGTCTTCATCGAAGATCTCGGATTTCCGGTCCGCCAGTTCCTTGAAGCGGATGAAGGCGGCATTGATGTCCGCCTCCGATTCCAGCGCGATGCCCAGCTCCTGCAAGCGCTGCTTGAACGCGTTGCGACCCGACAGTTTCCCCAGCACGATCTTGTTGGCCGTCCAGCCCACGTCTTCGGCGCGCATGATTTCATACGTCTCGCGCGCTTTCAATATGCCGTCCTGGTGGATGCCGGAGGCGTGCGCAAAGGCGTTCGCGCCCACCACGGCCTTGTTCGGCTGCACGGCAAAGCCCGTGATCTGCGACACCATCTTGGAGGCCGCCACGATTTGCGTCGTGTCGATGCCCACCGTCAAGTTGTAATAGGCGGCGCGCGTGCGCAGCGCCATCACCACTTCTTCCAGCGCCGTGTTGCCGGCCCGCTCGCCCAGGCCGTTGATCGTGCATTCGATCTGCCGCGCGCCGCCGATCATGACACCGGCCAGCGAATTGGCCACGGCCAGACCCAGGTCGTTATGACAGTGGACGGACCAGATGGCCTTGTCGGCGTTCGGGATGCGTTCGCGCAAGCGGCGGATGGTGGCGCCGAAGATCTCCGGCACGGCGTAGCCCACCGTATCGGGGAAATTGATGGTGGTGGCGCCCTCGGCGATCACCGCTTCCAGCACGCGGCACAAAAAATCTTCGTCGGAGCGGCTGCCGTCTTCCGGACTGAATTCGATGTCGTCCGTGAACTGGCGCGCATAGCGCACGGCGTTCTGCGCCTGCGTCAGCACTTGCTCGGGCGTCATGCGCAGCTTCATCTGCATGTGCAGGGGCGAGGTGGCGATAAACGTGTGGATGCGCTTGCGCTCGGCCGGCGCCAGGGCTTCGGCGGCGCGGGCGATGTCGCGGTCGTTGGCGCGCGACAGCGAACAGATGGTGGACTCGCGCACGGCGCCGGCTATCGCCCGTATCGACTCGAAGTCGCCCTGCGAGGCGGCGGCGAAGCCCGCTTCGATGACGTCGACTTTCAGGCGCTCGAGCTGCCTGGCGATGCGCAGCTTTTCCTCGCGCGTCATGGAGGCGCCCGGCGATTGCTCGCCGTCGCGCAAGGTGGTGTCAAAAATGATGAGTCGGTTGCTGGTGGTCATGGCTGCTCCTGGCTGGCTGAAGACTGGCGACGCTACCGACTCGGCACATCAATGCTCGGGGTCGGTCTGGATAATGCTGACGGGCTTGCCCTTCGCCATGCGCCAGAAAAACACGGCGTAGCCGGACAGGCCATAGGCGACGAAAATCGGGAACAGCACTTTCGGCGGGTCGATGGAGATAAGCGCGAAGAACAATGCCAGCAGGAATACCACGATGAAGGGCACGGACTTGCGGAAATTCACATCCTTGAAGCTGTAGAACGGCACGTTGGTGACCATGGTCAGGCCCGAGAACAGGGCGATCGCCCACGAGACCCAGGCCAGCTGGTTGCCGGCGAATTCCAGGTCGTTCATCAGCAGGATGAAGCCGGCCACCATGGCCGCCGCCGCCGGGCTGGGCAAGCCCTGGAAGAAGCGCTTGTCGACCACGGCGATATTCGTGTTGAAGCGGGCCAGGCGCAAGGCGGCGCCGGCGCAATACACGAAGGCGGCCAGCCAGCCCAGCTTGCCCATGCCGCGCAGCGACCATTCGTAGATCACCAGCGCCGGCGCGGCGCCGAACGACACCATGTCGGACAGGCTGTCGTACTGGGCGCCGAATTCGCTCTGCGTATTCGTCAGGCGGGCGATGCGGCCGTCGAGGCCGTCGAGGATCATGGCGATGAAGATGGCCCAGGCCGCGTGTTCGAACTTCTGGTTCATGGCCATGACGATGGCGTAGAAGCCGCAAAACAGGGCTGCCGTCGTGAAGGCGTTCGGCAACAGGTAGATGCCGCGGCGGCGCAAGGTTTTCTTGCCAGTGCCATCGGTCACCGGCTGGCGCACGAATTTGCTGAAGCGGGACGCTTTGGATGCTGCGGGGGTGCCGTTCTTGCCTCTACGACGGGGGAAGTTTGCCATGTTGTTCCATATCTTGTGTACTGCGGGGTATCGGTGCCAGAAGGCGGGCGCATGACTGTCAAGGCATGCGCCCGCCGATGTTGTCATTATAGAGGAGCCACCGCCAAAGAAAAGCGCGGCGGCGTCAAGCCGGCAATATTGATCCCGAATCTAGCCTTATTTGAACTTGACCTTCGCCACCAGGCCCATGTTGAGGGTCGTTTCGCCTGCCTCGAAGCTCGGTTCGGCCACCTGGCTGCCGCCATAGCCCATGGAGTCGGCGCTCATGCTGCGCGCGCCGGCCACGCTGACGCGCTGCGCGTAATTGCCCGAGCCTTCGAAATCGATGGTGTCGATCACGGCATCATTGACATTGCGGCCCATGGCGCCGGCGATGGCGGCCACGCGCTCGTTCAAGTTCTTGTAGGCGGCGGCGATGCGCTGGTCGTCGAGCTTGCGGATGGTGGCGGGCGCCAGGCCGAAGTTCAGGCGGTTCAGGGTCAGCACGCCTTGTGCCGCCGACACGGTCTTCGGCAAGGCGGCCAGATTCGTCGTCGTCACCTGCAGGTACTGGCCCACGCGCCAGCCGGTCGGCACGCGCGGCTTGGCGGCGACGCCCGGCGGCAGGGGCGCCGTTTCCGGGTACACGGCGTACGTGTAGTAGCCCTGGGTCTTCAGCACGGCTTGCGGATCGGCTTTCTTGACGATGGCCGCGCCCTGGTTCATCTTCTGGTTGACGCGCGAGGCGGCGGCGGCCTTGTCCTTGTCCTGCTCTTCGATGGCCAGGGTGACGGTCACCTGGTCGTTCGCATGCACGACTTCGCCATTCGCGGGCACCACCACGAGGGTGCCGGAGGTGGGCAGGCTTTGCGCCTGGGCGGACATGGCAACGGTAGCGGCGGCGGTAACGACAGCGGCGGCCAGCATGGTTTTCATGACGGTCATGGTGTTCTCCTGAAAAATAATGGGGCAAAAACAACCATGGGGCCAACAGCCCCATGATTTTTAACACAGTCTAACGCGGAAATGTTTCCACGCTAACGCACTTACTTGAACTTGACCTTGCCGACGACACGCATGTCGAGCGTCGTTTCGCCCGGCTCGAAGCTCGGTTCGGCGACGGTGCTGTCTTCGGCCATCTTGGCGCTGCGCATCATCATCGGTGCGGCGGCAGCACGGTTTTCGGTGACATAGTTGCCCGAGCCTTCGAAGTCCACCGTATCGAGCACGGCGTCGGAAACGTTGCGGCCCATGGCCTTGGCGATGGCGGCCACGCGCTCGTTCAGGTTCTTGTACGTGGCGGCGATGCGCTGGTCATCCAGCAAGCGGATGGTTTCCGGCTTCAGGCCGAAATTCAAGCCGTTCAGGGTCAGCACGCCTTGCGCCGCCGACACGGTCTTTGGCAGGGACGCCAGGTTGGCCGTCGTCACTTCCAGATACTGGCCGACTCTCCAGGCCGTCGGCAAGCGCGGCTTGGCGACGGCACCGGCCGGCAGCGGACGCTCGTCCGGGTACACGGGATAGGTGTAGTAGCCGTACGATTTGAGTGCCGCCGACGGGTCGGCCTGCTTGACGATGGCGATGCCCTTGTTCATCTTCTGGTTGACTCGCGACGCGGCGGCGGCCTTGTCCTTGTCCTGTTCTTCCACGGCCAGGGTGGCGACCACCTGGTCATTGACATGCTTGACTTCGCCGAATGCGGGTACGACCACCAGGGTGCCGGAAGTCGGCAGGGATTGGGCTTGTGCGCTCAGGGCAACGGTGGCGGCGGCGGCAACAAGGACGGATTTCATCACGGTCATGGGGTACTCCTAGGTAGTTAATGTGGCTGACAGCCCGCGAAAGGGGCGCTTTTGCCACCCCTTTCGTCTGAGAAACTTGTCAAACTGTGTAGATTCTAACGCCTCATTCATTCCTGTGGCGCAAATTAACAAATCGTCACAAAATGCGCTTGCCAGTCACATCTGCTCACATTTCAACACACCGGCACTCAAAATAACAGCGTTATCAGTGACCCAGCACCGCACCGCCGCTGCGCCGGCCCGGCTTGAAACTGTAACGCTGCGCGCGCCAGGCGATGGCCAGGGCCACCAGCAGCAAGGCCAGCATGGCCCATGGGAACGCTGCCGCGCCATAGCCGTCGAGCAGCAAGCCGCCCGCCAGGCCGCCACCGGCGATGGCCACGTTCCAGATGGTCGCCACCATCGCCTGCGCCACATCCATGCCGTCGCCGGCCGCGTCGGCCGACGCCGTCTGCAGCAGGGTGCCGGCGCCGCCGAAGGTGACGCCCCAGACGGCCATGCTGACGTAGATGACGGCCGGCGCATCCATCGCCAGGCCCAGCGCCACCACCACGCAGGCAAACGCGGCGATGCAGCCCAGCACGAGCTTGCGCAGCCAGCGGTCGATCAGCTGGCTGACCAGCCAGATGCCGGCCAGCGAGCCCACGCCATACACGAGCAGCACCAGGTCGACGCGCGGGCGCAGGCCGGACGGCGCCAGGAACGGGGCTATATAGGTATAGAGGATGTTATGCGCCAGCATCCAGGCGACGATGACGGCCAAAATCGGCCGCACGCCCGGCGTCATGAACACCTGGCGGATCGACAGCCGTTCGCCATTCTTTTGCCCCGGATAATCGGGCACGGCCAGCAGCACCCACGCGACCAGCACCACGGCCAGGCCCGACATGATGCCGAAGATGCTGCGCCAGCCCAGCACGCCGCCCATCAACGTCCCCAGCGGCACGCCCAGCGACAGGGCCAGCGGCGTGCCGATCATGGCGATGGCCATCGCCCTGCCCTGCTGCTCGACGGACACCATGCGGCGCGCATAGCCGGCCATCAAGCCCCAGGCCAGGCCAGCAGCCATGCCCGTCACGAAGCGCGAGACGAGGGCGACGAGGTAGTTGGGCGCCAGGGCCGTTGCCGTATTGAAGATCAAAAAGCCTATGATGGCCAGCAGCAAGACATTGCGCCGGCGCCAGGTACTCGTCAGCGCCGTCAGGGGAATGGCCGTCAGGATGGAGCCGATGGCGTACACGGTGACCAGCTGCCCCGTTACGACTTCGGAAATGCCGAGGTCGCGGGCAATCTGCGGCAGCAGGCCGGCCGGCAAGGTTTCCGACAGGAGGGCAAGAAACGCCGTCATGGCCAGGGCCAGCAAGGCCAGGACGGGAATGGAAGAGTCAACAGCAGCCTGCGAGGGCGCCGTGGCGGTGATACGGTCAGTCATGGGGGGCCTTCTGGTTGCGCAGGCGCTCAATCAAACTGGCGCCTGGCGTGCTACGAAAGCGGTGATGCGCGTTGCGGTCGGCAGATACCGAAACAGATGCAGTCCATGGAAAACTGCAAAGGAAGGGCGGGATTATATAGGAATATGAAAAGACAGGAGGCGGGCGAAAAACGTGCGCGCCAAACCAGCCGTGCTCAGGCTAGCGTCATGCAGGCATCATTGGCCGCCTTGCGTGGCGAAAACCAGGCATTCGATTTCGGGCTGTACAGGAAGACGCAGATGACGGCGAACATGAGCGCACCAGGCAAGACGTCCATCTTGACCGGCAAGGTCGCCAGGCAGAGCGCAATGTCGATCACGCCCCACACCAGATACACCGTGCGCGCGCCACGCTGCCTTTGCAGCATGGCCAGCGCCGCCACCAGAGTAATGCCCTGGCTGAAGAGCAAGATCGCGTATTGCGCCCCGGCGGGAATCACGCCGTCCCGCATTCCGGCCAGCATGGCGGGATCGTTGCGGCCGAGGTAAGCCGACACCAGCGCCAACAGCGAGGCGAGGATCAGAAACCAGCAGCTGATGGCAACGGAGACGGGGCGCTTGAGCACATGAAGATTCCCGACAAAAACTTTAGAAAAAACAAGCATGAGGCTGACGGTATTGTTGAATGGGCCTGATTGTAACGGATGTTGCCTGCCAGGCAGCTGCGCACAAAAAAGCCGGCTTGCGCCGGCTTCTTGTGAGGAACGATAGCTGCTTAGTTTTTCGACTGGTCAACCATCTTGTTCTTGGCGATCCAAGGCATCATGGCGCGCAGTTTCGCGCCCACTTCTTCGATCTGGTGCTCGGACGTCAAACGGCGGCGCGAGATCAGGGTCGGTGCGCCTGCCTTGTTTTCCAGGATGAAGCTCTTCGCGTATTCGCCCGTTTGAATGTCTTTCAGGCATTGACGCATCGCATCCTTGGTGGCCGACGTCACGACTTTAGGGCCGGTCACGTATTCGCCGTATTCGGCGTTGTTCGAGATCGAGTAGTTCATGTTGGCGATGCCGCCTTCATAGATCAGGTCGACGATCAGCTTGAGTTCGTGCAAGCACTCGAAGTAGGCCATTTCAGGCGCGTAACCGGCTTCCGTCAGGGTTTCGAAGCCAGCCTTGATCAGTTCCACGGCGCCGCCGCACAGCACGGCTTGCTCACCGAACAGATCCGTTTCGGTTTCTTCGCGGAAGTTCGTTTCGATGATGCCGGCACGGCCGCCGCCGTTGGCCGACGCGTACGACAGGGCGATATCGCGGGCGATGCCCGATTTGTCCTGGTACACGGCGATCAGGTGGGGCACGCCGCCACCCTGGGTGTAGGTGGCGCGCACGGTGTGGCCCGGCGCTTTCGGCGCGACCATGATCACGTCCAGGTCGGCGCGTGGCACGACCTGGCCGTAATGCACGTTGAAGCCGTGGGCGAAGGCCAGCACGGCGCCCTGCTTGGCGAACGGCGCGATGTTGTCGTTATAGACCTGGGCGATGTTTTCATCTGGCAGCAGGATCATGATGACGTCGGCCGCTTTCACGGCGTCGTTGACTTCCGCCACTTTCAAGCCCGCTTGCTCGACCTTGGTCCACGAGGCGCCGCCCTTGCGCAGGCCGACGGTGACGTTGACGCCCGAATCGTTGAGGTTTTGCGCGTGCGCGTGGCCTTGCGAACCGTAGCCGATGATGGCAACGTTTTTGCCTTTGATCAAGGAGAGGTCAGCGTCTTTGTCGTAAAAAACTTTCATGGTATTTCCTATATATTTGATGATGCGTTGTTGTTTTAAATGCGGCCCCTGGGCCGCGTAGAGCTACTTGTATTTTTATACTTTGAGGATGCGTTCGCCGCGGCCGATACCGGAACCACCCGTGCGGACGGTTTCCAGGATGGCGGCGCG
The DNA here is from genome assembly GCF_018682595.1 of Janthinobacterium sp. JC611. NCBI lineage: Bacteria > Pseudomonadati > Pseudomonadota > Betaproteobacteria > Burkholderiales > Oxalobacteraceae > Janthinobacterium > Janthinobacterium sp. JC611. The sequence goes on along the minus strand of NZ_JAFLJN010000025.1, from coordinate 158,657 downwards.
GTCGATCGAATCGATGAACGCGTCGAGCTTGACCTTGTTGCCGGTCAGTTCGATCGTGTACGTCTTTTCGGTGACATCGATGATGCGGCCACGGAAGATATCGGCGGTGCGCTTCATTTCCTCGCGCTCCTTGCCCACGGCACGAACCTTGATCAGCATCAACTCGCGTTCGATATGCTGGCCTTCGGTCAAGTCCACCACCTTGACTACCTCGATGAGGCGATTCAAGTGCTTGGTGATCTGCTCGATGATGTCGTCCGAGCCGCTGGTGACGATGGTCATGCGCGACAGGGTCGAGTCTTCCGTCGGCGCCACCGTCAAGGTTTCGATGTTGTAGCCGCGTGCCGAGAACAGGCCCACCACGCGCGACAGGGCGCCCGCTTCGTTTTCCAACAAGACAGAAATAATATGGCGCATGATCAGAGGTCCTCCGAGCCGAGCATCATTTCGGACAGGCCTTTGCCGGCTTTCACCATGGGCCACACGTTTTCGGACTGGTCGGTAATGAAGTTCATGAATACCAGCCTGTCTTTCATGCCAAACGCCTCTTTCAGGGCGCCGTCGACGTCGCCCGGTTTTTCAATTCTCATGCCCACGTGGCCATATGCTTCGGCCAGCTTCTCGAAGTCGGGCAGCGAGTCCATGTACGACTCGGAATAGCGCGAACCGTAGTCGATTTCCTGCCACTGGCGCACCATGCCGAGAAAACGGTTGTTGAGCATGATGATCTTCGGCGTCAGGTGGTACTGCTTGCATGTGGCCAATTCCTGGATGCACATCTGGATCGAGCCTTCACCCGTGATGCAGGCAACGGTGGCGTCCGGATTGGCCATCTGCACGCCCATGGCGTACGGCAAGCCGACACCCATGGTGCCCAGGCCGCCGGAATTGATCCAGCGGCGCGGCTTGTCGAAGCCATAATATTGCGCGGCCCACATCTGGTGCTGGCCCACGTCGGACGTGATGAAGGCGTCGCCCTTGGTGATCTGGAACACCTTTTCCACCACCGCCTGCGGCTTGATGACCAGGTCGGAGGTCGGATATTTCAGGCATTCGCGGCCACGCCAATCGGCGATCTGCTTCCACCAGTTGCTCAAGGCATTGACGTTCGGCTTGGCTTCGGCCGCGTCCAGCTGCGCGAGGAACTCGATCAGCACGTCCTTGACGTTGCCGACGATGGGAATATCGACCTTGACGCGCTTGGAAATCGACGAGGGATCGATGTCCACGTGGATGATCTTGCGCGGATGCGAGGCGAAATGTTTCGGGTTGCCGATCACGCGGTCATCGAAACGGGCGCCGATGGCGATCAGCACGTCGCAGTTCTGCATCGCCATGTTCGCTTCATAGGTGCCATGCATGCCGGGCATGCCGACATACTGCTCGCTCGATGCGCGGTAGCCGCCCAGGCCCATCAGGGTGTTGGTGCACGGGAAACCCAGGCGGTCGACCAGTTTGTTCAGCTCGGCCGAGGCGTTCGCCAGGATGACGCCGCCGCCCGTGTAGATCATCGGACGTTCCGCGTGCAGCAGCAGCTGCACGGCCTTGCGGATCTGGCCCGAGTGGCCCTTGTCGACGGGACGGTAGGAACGCATCTCGACTTCCTTCGGATAGTCGAAATGGCATTTGTGCATGCTGATATCCTTGGGGATATCGACCAGCACGGGTCCCGGACGGCCGGTACGGGCGATGAAGAAGGCTTTCTTGATCGTCGCTGCCAGGTCCTTGACGTCCTTGACGAGGAAGTTGTGCTTGACGACGGGGCGCGTGATGCCGACCGTGTCGCATTCCTGGAACGCATCCTGCCCGATGGCGTGGCTCGGCACCTGGCCGGAGATCACCACCATGGGAATCGAGTCCATGTACGCGGTCGACAGGCCCGTGACGGCATTCGTGACGCCCGGACCGGACGTGACGATGGCCACACCGACCTTGTTCGAGCTGCGCGAATAGGCATCGGCGGCGTGGATCGCGGCCTGCTCGTGGCGTACCAGGATATGCTGGAATTTGTTTTGCTGGAAGATGGCGTCGTAGATGTAGAGTACGGCTCCGCCCGGGTATCCAAAGACGTGCTCGACGCCCTCTTCAGCCAGACAGCGCACGACAATTTCTGCGCCCGTAATTGGTCCTGCTGCTGCTTCGGTATTCATGAAACATTCCTTTCAAGGTCCATTGGAGATTGATCGGATGTTCTTTCCTGACGAAGTTCGCCGTGCGCGACAGTGCTCCTGCTTCCCTTTTCATGCGGTCACGCAATTTCTTTGGGCACCCATAGATACCTTACAAAACAACGCTTAACGCAACTCGTTTGGCCGGAGTTTCTGTGGCGCCTGTACGAACCGCTCGCGCTTGTGGCGCGGGTTAGAACAAACTGCCTACAAATGAAAGCGCGTCTTGCCGCGGATGGCCTTGTGTGCCGGTCGCGACCTGACCATAGGGCTTTGGGGTGTTCAAAGCGTCCTATACGGTATCGCGTCGCACCATTATGGTCAAGGAAAATGTCGCTCCCGCTGCATTTTTGCTCGCACGGAGTGCAAAAACTCTGCGGAAACGCACATTTTTTGCTAGCATGCACGGGGTTGCAAAAAGCATACCCGCCCCCATTTCGCCCACCGCACCCGCAGCCGCTAAGATCCCCATACCGCATGGCAACAGACAAAGAATTATCCGACTTTCTAGAAAATGTCGAGCGGCGCGCTTTCAAGCAGGCCGCCTACGCGGTCCGCAAGGAAGAATCGGCACTCGACATCGTGCAGGACGCCATGATCAAGCTGGCCGAGAAATACGGCGACAAGCCGGCCGCCGAACTGCCGATGCTGTTCCAGCGCATCTTGCAGAACACCATACTCGACTATTTCCGCCGCGAAAAGGTACGCAACACCTGGGTCAGCCTGTTTTCCGGCATGAAGCCCTCGGGCGACGAGCATGAAGATTTTGATATACTTGACACTTATGAATCGGAACAGGGCTCCAGCGCCGCCGAATCGTCGGCCGACCAGGTCGAACGCGCGCAAATCCTTGATTTGATTGATGCAGAGGTACAAAAACTGCCGTCACGTCAACGCGAAGCCTTCCTCATGCGTTATTGGCAGGACATGGATGTGGCTGAAACAGCGGAAGCGATGGGTTGCTCCGAAGGTAGCGTGAAAACACATTGCTCTAGAGCTACCCACACGCTCGCCGAATCGCTGAAAGCCAAGGGAATTAAACTATGAACACCGACGATCTCAATTTCGCTTACAAAGTGCGCCATGCACTGAACGAAAAACTCGACGACCTGCCCGCATCGGCCACCGATCGCCTGGCAGCGGCACGCAAGCTGGCCCTGTCGCGCAAGAAGGCGGACGCGCCCGCCGCCGTCGCCGTACGCCAGAACGTGTTCGCCGGCGTCGCCAGCAGCCTGTTCGTCGAGCCGCTGTCGTGGCTGGGCCGCATGAGCGTGATCATCCCCCTGCTGCTGCTGGTCGGCGGCCTGGTGGGCATCTATCAGTTTGAGCAGGAACAACATATTGCCGAACTGGCAGAAATCGACGCCGCCGTGCTGTCGGACGAGTTGCCGCTCTCCGCCTATATGGACCATGGCTTCAACGCCTACCTGACGAAACGCGAGCAATAAGCATGGCGCGCATCAGCAAACGCACTGGCTGGCTGGCCGGCGGCATCGGCCTGGGCGCCTGCGCCCTGGCGGGCGCCGCCTGGGTAGGCGCGCAGCAACATGCCGCGCCCGCCGCCCCTCCCGCGACGGCAGCGCCCGCAGCCGCGGCAGCGCCGGCCCCGGCCGCCAAGCCCGGTGCACCGCGCACGGCCGGCAAGGGCGGCACGCCACCGAAGTCTGGCGAGAATCCCTCGTGGAACAAGCTGTCGCGCGCGCAGCAGGAAGCCCTGCAGCCGCTGGCGGGCGAATGGAACAAGCTGGAAGCCTTGCGCAAGCAGAAATGGCTCGATATCGCCAGCCGCTTCTCCTCGATGACGCCCGACGAACAGACCCGCGTACATGAACGCATGCGTGTATGGATCAAGCTGACGCCAGCGCAGCGCAGCCTCGTGCGCGAAAACTATGCGCGCACGAAGAAGATTGATCCAGGTCAAAAGTCCGCCCAATGGGAGCAATACCAGCAATTGCCGGAAGAGCAAAAGAAAAAGCTGGCGACGGAGCTCGTGCCGAAAAAACCGCTGGAAAAAGTACCCGCCATTAATTCGACCACGAGCAAGCCGGCCGCGATCCTGCCACCCGCCACGCCGGCAGCGCCTGTGGCCGCCGCGCCCTTGCCGCCACCCGCGGCCGCGCCTGCGGCGGCCGCCGTGCCGCTAGCCGATCCTGCCGCGGCCCCCGCCACCGTGCCCGTCACGCCACCTGCCACGCCCGCCCCACTGCCAACCAATGCCAAATAGCACGCCTGCCGCCAGCATCAATGCCCATCCCACGATCAAGCGCCGCCTGATTTCCATGGTGTACGAGTCGCTGCTGGCCCTGGCCGTGCTGTTCCTGCCCTTCCTCGTCTTCGAACTGATCGCGCAGGGCGCGCATACGCCTTTGAGCGAACATATGCGCCAGTGCCTGGCCTTCCTCGTCATGGGTGCGTACTTCATCCACCAATGGAGCCGCGAAGGGCAAACCCTGGCCATGAAGACGTGGCGCCTGAAGGTCGTGCTGCCGGGCCACGCCCACGTGCCGCTGCGCGTGGCCGCCTACCGCTACATCCTGTCATGGATGTGGCTGCTGCCAGCTCTGCTGGTGTCGTATGTATTCGACTTGCAGCACTGGACGGCCCTGGGCGCCATCGGCGTGGGCATCCTGGCCTGGTCCAGCACGGCCCTGTTCACGGGCAATGGTCAATTCCTGCACGACAAGCTGGTGGGCACGCAGATCGTGCAATTGCCGGCTCCCGCAAAGAAGTCGAAGAAAGTCGCCGCCTGAGTTTTTATGTGGCTTGACCTGGGTCATTGAAGCGCCACGGGGGCTCTGCGATCATGGCAAGCCATGAACAATACCGCCCCCCTCCCCCACACCCGCTTCGCTCCCTACCGCGAGGAAGTCTGCAGCGAAGACGAAGTCACGCATCTCGTCCACACCTTTTATGCCGCCGCGCGCGACGACGCCATGCTGGGCCCCATCTTTGCCGCCGAGGTCAAGGATTGGGATGCCCACCTGGCGACACTGGTCGATTTCTGGTCAGGCTTGCTGCGCGGCACCATGCGCTACCACGGCAAGCCGCTGGCCCAGCACGCGCAAATGGAACACTTGACGCCGTGCATGTTCCGCCGCTGGCTGACCCTGTTCTTCGCCACCACCGAAAGCATGGGCAATGCGGCCCTGCAAGAGAAGGCCGATACCATCGCCTTGAATATTGCCGAACGGCTATGGAAAAGCTTTGCGGAAAACCACGCCATCACGGCGCCGCAGCTTTAGAACCGCTCGTAACCCTGCAGATAGCGCCATTGCCCCACGGGCATGGCGCCCATCGGGATGCGGCCGATGCGCAGGCGCTTCATGGCGACGACGTCCAGTCCCACCATCTTGCACATATGGGCGATCTGGCCCGGCTGCACGTTTTTCAGGGCGAAGCGCAAACGCGTCTCGTTCTGCCAGCTGACCTTGATCGGCGGCAAAGGCTTGCCATTGAAGGGTAAACCGTGATTGAGCAGCGCCAGGCCGTTTTCCATGATGTCGCCCGACACTTCCACGATGAATTCCTGCTCCACCGTTTTCGCTTCGTCGACCAGCTTGCGGGCCACGCGGAAATCCTGCGTAAACACCAGCAGGCCGGACGCCATGGTGTCGAGCGGATTGGTGATGGTCAGGCCAATCAAATGGCGCTTGAGGAAGCGCGTGACGGAGCTGGGCGCCACGTTCTCGGGCGTGAATATCTCTTCGGGACGCAAACAGCTCAGGGCAGGCTTGCCTTCGCTGCCAATGCCGCCATTGACGCCGGCCGGCTTGTGCAGCAGGATCGTCACGGGCGGCATTTCGTCCAGGGTCGCGTTCGGCAACAGCACCACCGTTTGATTGTCGGCCACGCGCGCGCCCGACTCTTCCACCAGCACGCCATCGACCGTGACCCAGCCGCCCTCGATATACAGCTCGGCCTCGCGGCGCGAGCAGGGCACGTCTTCGGACAGGCGCTTGGCCAGGCGGACGGTGGGCATTTCGTGTGGTGTGGTCATGGGGAGGCGCAAGAAGCAAGAGGAGGAGAAAGCCGGTATTGTAACCGACCCGCTCCTCCCCTCGTCTGCCCTCGCCGATACTTTACGCGCCGGCCTTGGCCAGCTCTTCGGCAAAGAAGCGGTGGCCCATCTCTTCCAGGCCCAGCGTCTGCAGCACTTCCTGCAGGCGTTCCGTGGGGCGCTGGCGCGGCAGGTTTTTATAACTGGCGATGATCAGCTCATTCTTCATCGAATGCTCCCAGCCCACCAGTTCCGTCACGCTGACCTGGTAGCCGTGCGCTTCCAGTTGCAGACAGCGCAGCACGTTGGTGATCTGGCTGCCGAACTCGCGCGTGTGCAGCGGATGGCGCCACAGTTCCGTCAAGGCACTCTTGCCCAGGCTCTTGCCCTTGTTCTTCTTCAGCACGGACGCCACTTCCGCCTGGCAACATGGCACCAGCACCATGAATTTCGCCTTTTTCTTCAGGGCGAAGTGGATGGCGTCATCGGTGGCCGTGTTGCACGCGTGCAAGGCCGTGACGATGTCGATCTGCTGCGGCAGCAAGGTCGATTCCGTCGATTCGGCCACGGACAGCGGCAAGAATGACATGCCGGGGAAGTTGAACTTCTTCGCCAGTTCTTGCGAACGCTGCACCAGCTCTTCGCGCGTCTCGATGCCGTAGATGTGCGAACCGTCGTTGCCGTTCTTGAAGAACAGGTCGTACAGGATGAAGCCGAGATACGACTTGCCGGCGCCGTGGTCGACCAGCGAGACGCCGGGGTGGTCGAGCCGCACTTCGCGCAGCAGCGGCTCGATGAACTGCGTCAGGTGGTACACCTGTTTCAGCTTGCGGCGGCTGTCCTGGTTCATCTTGCCATCGCGCGTCAGGATGTGCAATTCCTGCAGCAGGGCGACCGATTGGCCATCCTTGATCTCGGGCATGTTGCTGGCGGCCGTGATGATGTCTTTCGGCGCAACGGCTGCGGTGGCGGCGGGTGCCGCGCCCTTAGCGCGCTTCATCGATCCACGCCATCTGTATCGCTTCGAGCACTTTTTCGCCGCCGCGCGTGTGGTCATCGTCGAAGCCGTCCAGTTCCACCACCCAGTTGTGCAGGTCGGTGAAACGCACGGTCAAGGGATCGATGTCCGGATGCGCGTCGAACAGCGCTTCGGCGATCGCGTGTATGTCGGACCATTTCATCTTAGTTGCCATATTAGTGGCTGCCTTCGCTGACCTGGTTGATCGTGTATTTCGGGATTTCGACGACGAGGTCGGCCTCGGCCACGATGGACTGGCACGACAGGCGCGACACGGCTTCCAGGCCCCAGGCCTTGTCCAGCATGTCTTCTTCCAGTTCCGTCGCTTCATTCAGCGATTCGATGCCTTCACGCACCAGCACGTGGCAGGTGGTGCAAGCGCACGACTTTTCGCAGGCGTGCTCGATGTCGATGTCGTTTTCCAGCAGGATGTCGCAGATGGACTTGCCGGCAGGTGCTTCGATGACGGCGCCGTCCGGGCAAAGCTTGGCGTGCGGCAGGATAACGATTTGTGGCATGGTGTCTTCTTTCAGTCTGTCATTCGGTGCGCGGCCGCGACATGTGCGCGGCCCGCTGTTCAATTAGTTTTATACGACCTGGTCCAGGGACTTGCCGGTGAGAGCCGTGCGCACGCTGCGGTCCATGCGGCGCGAGGCGAAATCCTCGGTGCCGTCGGCCAGCGCCTCGATCGCCAGCTTCAGGGCCTGGTGGTCGATGGCGCCGCTTTGCGATTGCGCGATGGCGTCGCGCACGCGCTGCATCAAGCCATCGACCGCCACGCGCTCGTCCGCATCGAGCAAGCCGCCGTCTTCATCGAGCGCCGACTGCGTGGCCAGCAGGATGCGTTCCGCTTCCACCTGCTCTTCGCGCAGCGCGCGCGCCACCATGTCGACGTCGGCCGAGGTGTACGAATCCTGCAGCATGCGCGCGATATCGTCGTCGCCCAGGCCGTAGGCCGGCTTGACGCTGATCGACGCTTCCACGCCCGAGCGCAGCTCGCGCGCCGAGACGGACAGCAAGCCGTCCGCATCGACCTGGTACGTGATGCGGATGCGCGCGGCGCCCGCCACCATCGGCGGGATGCCGCGCAGCTCGAAGCGCGCCAGCGAACGGCAATCGCTGACCAGTTCGCGCTCGCCCTGCAGCACGTGCACGGCCAGCGCCGTCTGGCCATCTTTAAAGGTTGTGAATTCCTGCGCGCGTGCGCACGGGATCGTCGAATTGCGGGGGATGATTTTCTCTACCAGGCCGCCCATGGTCTCGATGCCCAGGGACAGCGGGATCACGTCCAGCAGCAGCCAGTCGTCGCCGGCGGCGCGGTTGCCAGCGAGCAAGTTCGCCTGGATGGCCGCGCCCAGCGCCACCACCTTGTCCGGGTCGATGTTCGCGTGCGGCGTGGTGTGGAAGAATTCGCTCACGGCGCGCTGCACGTGCGGCATGCGCGTGGCGCCGCCCACCATCACCACGCCGTCGACGTCGTCCGCATCCACGTTCGCGTCGCGCAAGGCCTTCTTGATGGCGTTCATGGTCTTGGCCACCAGGTGCTGCGTCATGGCGGCAAAGTCGGCCGCCGTGATGCGCAGGTGGATTTCTTCGCCCGAGTTCAGGGCCGCGTCGATCATCGTTTCCGACTTGGTCGACAGCGTTTCCTTGATCTCGCGCGCCTTCACCATCAGGATGGCCGTGTCTTCGTCCGACAGCGGCGCCAGCTTGGCGTGCTCGCTGATCCAGCAGAACAGGCGGCGGTCGAAATCGTCGCCGCCCAGGGCCGAATCGCCGCCCGTGGACAGCACTTCAAAGACGCCCTTGGAGAGTTTCAGGATCGAGATGTCGAAGGTGCCGCCGCCCAGGTCGTACACGGCGTACACGCCTTCGGAGGCGTTGTCGAGGCCATACGCGATGGCGGCGGCCGTCGGCTCGCTCAGCAGGCGCAGCACGTTGATGCCGGCCAGCTGGGCCGCGTCTTTCGTCGCCTGGCGCTGCGCGTCGTCAAAGTACGCTGGCACGGTGATCACGGCGCCCACCAGGTCGTCGCCCAAGGAATCCTCCGCGCGCTGGCGCAGGGTGGCGAGGATTTGCGCCGACACTTCGACCGGGCTTTTCACGCCGGCCACGGTTTTCAGCTGCACCATGCCAGGCGTATCCTGGAAGTCGTAGGGCAGGTTTTCCGCGTAGGCGATGTCGGCCAGGCCGCGGCCCATGAAGCGCTTGACGGAAACGATGGTGTTCTTCGGGTCGGTGGTTTGCGCCGACAGGGCCTTGTAGCCGATGTTCGCATGGCCGTTCGGCAGGTAGCGCACGACGGAAGGCAGCAGGGAGCGCCCGTCTTCGTCGTTGAGCACCTCGGGGATGCTGTTGCGGACGGTGGCGACCAGGGAATTGGTGGTGCCCAGGTCGATGCCGACGGCCAGGCGGTGCTGGTGCGGCGCGGTCGACATGCCTGGTTCGGAAATTTGCAGAAGTGCCATTGTATTCGTGCCTCGATTAATTTTTTGCGTGATGCAGCTGATGCCTGTCGCGCATTATAAGACGGGGGCCGGACCGGCGCTTGGCACGCCGGTCAAGCGATCGCCGGGTCAAGCCTCGATGGCCTCATAGGCAAAACGCACTTCCTCGGCGAATTTGTCGAGGAACATCAGGGCGCGCACGCTTTGCGCGGCATTCACATAGTCGGCAGCGTCGAGCTGGGCGGCCACCTGGGCCAGCAAGGCCTTGCGTTCGCCGCGCAGCTGGCGGTCGAGCGCGTCGAGCGCATCGGCATCCTTGCCGGCGCGCGCATCGCCCAGCTCCTCGCGCCATTCCATCTGCTGCATCAGGAAGCTGAGCGGCATGGCCGTGTTCGACTCCGTCTGCAAATCGACGCCATGGAGTTCGCACAGGTATTGCGCGCGCTTTTGCGGGCTTTTCAGGATTTGATAGGCTTCATTGGCGCGCGTGGCCCATTGCATCGCCACGCGCTTTTCAGCGCTGCTGGCGTTGATGAAGCGGTCCGGGTGGACCTTGCCCTGCACGTCGCGGTAGGCCGCGTCGAGCGCGCTCATGTCGAGCCCGAACTGCGCCGGCAACTGGAATAATTCGAAGTGGTTTTGCATAATGGTCAGTGGTCGCTGTACCGCAATCGATGGGTACAGCGCACCGACCGGGGTCTTGCCAGCTGTTTAAATCCTGAAGGACTCGCCGCAGCCGCAGGCGTCTTTTTCATTCGGATTGTGGAACTTGAAGCCTTCGTTCAAGCCTTCGCGCGCGAAATCGAGTTCCGTGCCGTCGATGTAAGGCAAGCTTTTCGGATCGACGAAGACTTTCACGCCGTGCGATTCGAAGACGCTGTCTTCGGCCGCCGCTTCATCGACGTATTCCAGCTTGTAGGCCAGGCCCGAGCAGCCCGTGGTGCGCACGCCAAAGCGCAAGCCCATGCCCTTGCCGCGCCGTTCGATATAACGGTTGATGTGTTTCGCCGCTTTTTCGGTCAGTGTGATCATGTATTTCTCCGCTCCTGTTCCCACATGGGAACAGGTATCAAAATCCAACAAATTCTAGAGTGCCTGAAAAACGTTCAGGGCAAGGCGCATTGCCGCAGGCAGTACGACTAGTACGACAAGGCAATGCAACGCAGCCATGGGCGTTTTCTCAGGTGCTCTACGCTGCCGGATGGCGGGTCTGATAGTCCAGCACTGCCGCCTTGATGGCGTCTTCCGCCAGAATCGAGCAGTGGATCTTCACTGGCGGCAGGGCCAGTTCTTCGGCGATCTGCGTGTTCTTGATGGCCAGCGCCTGGTCCAGGGTCTTGCCCTTCACCCACTCCGTTACCAGCGAGCTCGAGGCGATGGCCGAACCACAGCCATAGGTCTTGAATTTCGCATCTTCGATCAGGCCGTCGGCGCCGACCTTGATCTGCAGTTTCATCACGTCGCCGCAGGCAGGCGCGCCTACCATGCCGGTGCCGATGGTTTCATCACCCTTGTCGAAAGCGCCCACGTTGCGCGGGTTTTCGTAGTGATCGAGTACTTTGTCCGAGTAAGCCATTTTGATGCTCCTTTAATATTCTTGCCGGCCCCCGTCAACAGGGGCCACGGTGTTGGTTAGTGGGCTGCCCATTGAATGGAATTGATGTCGATTCCCTCTTTGAACATGTCCCACAGCGGCGACAGTTCGCGCAGCTTGTGTACTTTCGATTTCAGCAGGTTCACGGCGAAGTCGATGTCTTCCTCGGTCGAGAAGCGGCCGATGGTGAAGCGGATCGAGCTGTGCGCCAGTTCGTCGCTGCGGCCCAGGGCGCGCAGCACGTACGATGGTTCCAGGCTGGCCGAGGTGCAGGCCGAACCGGACGACACGGCGATATCCTTGATCGCCATGATCAGCGACTCGCCTTCGACGTAGTTGAAGCTGACGTTCAGGTTATGCGGCACGCGGTGGTCCATGTCGCCGTTGATGTAGACTTCTTCGATCTCCTGCAAGCCCTTGGCCAGGCGGTCGCGCAAGGCCTTGATGCGGCCGATTTCGCTGTCCATCTCTTCCTTGGCGATGCGGAAGCTTTCGCCCATGCCGACGATCTGGTGCGTCGGCAGGGTGCCCGAGCGCAAGCCGCGCTCATGGCCGCCACCGTGCATCTGCGCTTCCAGGCGCACGCGCGGCTTGCGGCACACGTACAGGGCGCCCACGCCTTTCGGGCCGTAGGTTTTATGCGCCGTGAAGGTCATCAGGTCGACCTTGGTCTTTTGCAGGTCGATGACGACCTTGCCCGTCGCTTGCGCGGCGTCGCAATGGAAGATGATGCCTTTCGAGCGGCAGAACGCGCCGATCTCGTCGATCGGCTGGATCACGCCGATTTCGTTGTTCACCAGCATGACCGACACGAGGATGGTGTCCGGACGCACGGCCGCGGCCAGCTGCTCGACGGTGATCAGGCCGTTATCCTGCGGCTCCAGGTAGGTCGCTTCGAAGCCGATGCGTTCCAGTTCGCGCACCGTGTCGAGCACCGATTTGTGCTCGGTCTTGACGGTGATGATGTGCTTGCCCTTGGTCTTGTAGAACTGCGCCGCGCCCTTGATGGCCAGGTTGTTGCTTTCCGTTGCGCCGGAAGTCCAGATGATTTCGCGCGGATCCGCGTTCACCAGGGCCGCCACGTGGCCGCGCGCCTCTTCCACGGCTTTTTCCGCCGTCCAGCCATACATGTGGCTGCGCGATGCCGGATTGCCGAACTGCTCGCGCAGGTAGGGAATCATCTTGTCGGCGACGCGTGGATCGATCGGCGTGGTGGCCGAGTAATCCATGTAGATCGGGAAATGCGGTGCCGTTTCAAAGTGCACTTGGCCTACGTTTTTTTCTGGGGCGTTCATCAATAACTCCTGCAATCAGCAACTGGTATTTTTGTCATTATCAACCGAGGGCGGCGTGGTTACGGTGCATCACCATCACGCTTTGCTCGGCGTTCTTTTGTCTCTGCTGGTCGACCAGGTCCTGCAAGGACACAGAATCCAGATAATCGACCATTTTTTCGTTGAGTGTGGACCACAATTCATGCGTCATGCAGCGCGCGCCCGTGGCCGCGTCGGCGCCGTGACAATGTTCCTTGCCGCCGCACTGCGTGGCGTCCAGCGGCTCGTCGACGGCGATGATGATGTCGGCCACCGTCACCTTGTCGGCACGGCGCGCCAGACTGTAGCCGCCGCCGGGGCCGCGGATCGATTCGACGATCTCATGGCGGCGCAACTTGCCGAACAGCTGTTCCAGGTAGGACAGGGAAATCGACTGGCGCTGGCTGATGCCGGACAAGGTGACCGGTCCCTTGCCCTGGCGCAGGGCAAGATCGATCATCGCAGTCACGGCAAAACGGCCTTTTGTAGTCAGACGCATACATCCTCGGTTCAACTGGTTTAAAATATTGCGGCTTTTCAACTTCTCAAACCCCGAGTAGTTGAATGATTTAGTCAAGTATAACAAATTCGGCGAGGTTTGTCAGAGCGCCCCGCGATGACCACAGGGCTGGCAGGGGCATGGCCGGCCGCGCCAGGCGCGGCGGCATCAGGAAAACAACAGTACGGCTCAGGCGCGCAAAGCGCTGCGCACCTTCATCAGTTCAAACCCCAGCAGGTTCAAGCCGTCCCAGCGCGACGGATCGCCGATGCGCGGATTGTCGGACGCCAGGCCCACGCCCCAGATGCGGTCGACGGGACTGGCTTCGACGATGACACGCTCGCCCGTGCCCAGCAAGAACTTGCGCAGCGCGGCCTTTTGCGAGAACTTGGCGAAGTTGCCATCGAAGACGATGCCGGCGCGCGCCGCTTCCCACACCCTGGCGTCGAAGTTCGCCACTTCGCGTCCCAGCTTTTTCACTTCCGACGGCCGCTCGGCCGCCACGATGCGCGCCTGGACGGTCGTGTCGCCGAACAGGGCCGCCTTTTGCGCCATCATGTAGTGTTCGGCCGTCGCGTACGTCACGCCGGCAAGGCTGAACGGCGACGGAAACCACTGGCTGAAGCAGCTTTTATCGGGCACCTGCGGCTGCGCCGGCGTGTGGCCCCAGAAATACAGATAGTCGGGCACGCCGCCCGCCGCGATCCACGCCTTCAATTCTTCCACGTTACTGATTTGCATATTCCCCGCACTTCCGCCAGACAGGCGATGATTCAAGCTCAAGCACGCAATAGTTGCATCGGGCCAAACAAGGCCTGCATGTCACGATTGCCGATAAAGGACAGATTATACGGATGTTCCGCCGTCACCTGCGGCAAGGATGCCGCCACCGGCAAGCGTTTGATCAGCTCGGCAATCTTGCCCCACAGCACCAATTGCGGCAAGGCCGCCCCGCCCTGCCGCGCCAGCGCTTCGAGCACCACCTGCAGGAAGGGCAGCCAGCCGCGGGCATCCTGCACGGGCGGCACGTGGGCACGGAACACCAGCGCCGCGTTCAGCAGCAGGAAGCCCTGCTCCGTCATCTTGCGCTGCAAGTCGGGCAGGGTCTGGATGACGCCACTGTCCGGCAACTGCGCGGCGGCCGCCACGGGCGCCATGGCGGCGCCCGACGTGTCGCCGCCCTGCAACTGGCCGTCGGCCACCAGCAGCATCTTCATGAAGTTGCGCAAGGACGTGGCGCGGTTGACGGGTTTTGACAATCCCGTGGCAGACCACAGGCTGCCGACGGCGCCATCCATGAAGCACACGCCCGTGGCGCTGTCGGCACGCGGATACGGCCCCTCGCCCACCAGCACGTAGCGCACCTGCGCCAGCGGCAGGGCGAAGGCGGCGAACAGCCGGCCCTGCGTGGGCAGGTAATCATCGACGGCCAGCGCCGGCAGGTAGGCGGGGTCGGCCGCCATCACGGCGTGCAAGCCGCGCAGCAGGATGGGACGCCAGGAGGCATGCGCCAGTGACAGGGCGTCGATGATGCTGGCAGGAACGGTTGTTGCGGTCATGAGGACGTGAAGTATTTGGGCAAACGCAAATTGTAGCGCACCGGCAAGATGGCATTGACTGATCAAAATCAAGCACGCATAAAAAAAACCCCGCCTGTTGCAAGATGGGGTTTTCCGCATTGCGCCTTTAAAACTATTCGGCGTCGGGCTGTTGCGACGGATGCGCGGCGATAAAGGCTGGCAAACCGGCGCAATGCGCGTGGATGCGCGCCACGCGCGGGTATGGCGCCAGGTCGATGGCGAAGCGCTGCGCATTGAATACCTGCGGCACCAGGCAGCAATCGGCCATCGTCGGGCCGTCGCCATGGCAGAACAGGCCCGTGCCGGCAGGGTCGCCCTGCGCCAGCAGCGCTTCCACGGCCGCCAGCCCCTCGGCCATCCAGTGGCGGTACCACTCCTGCTTGGCCTCGTCCGACAGCCCCAGGGTGTTTTTCAGATATTTCAAGACGCGCAGATTCGTCAGCGGATGCGCGTCGCAGGCGATCGCCAGCGCCAGCGCGCGCACGCGCGCCCGTTCCAACGGGTCCGCCGGCAGCAGGGGCACGCCAGGACGGGTCTCGTCGAGGTATTCGAGCATCGCCAGCGACTGCGTCAGGATGGCGCCATCGTCGTCGAGCGCCGGCACCAGCGCCGACGGATTGACGGCGCGGTAGGCTGGCAGCAGCTGCTGGCCGCCATCGTGCAGCAGATGCACGGGGATGCTGTCGTAAGCGATGCCCTTCAGGTTGAGGGCGATGCGCACGCGGTAGGCGGCCGAACTGCGAAAGTAGGTGTACAGCTTCACGGGCGGCCTCCTCAGGCGCGCGTGGCGCCGGCGTACAGGGCCACGGTCTGCTCGATGCTGCCGAAGATGCTGGCGCCCGCCGCGTCGCGCATCTCGATGCGCACCGTGTCGCCGAACTTCAGGTAGGCCGTCTTTGGCGCGCCGTGCTCGATGGTTTCATACATGCGCACTTCGGCCAGGCAGCAGTAACCCACGCCGCCGTTCTCGATGCTCGAACCGAACAGGTTGCCCTGCTTGTTCGACACCGTGCCGGAGCCGACGATGCTGCCGGCGCCCAGTTCGCGCGTCTTGGCCGCATGGGCGACGAGTTGGGCAAAATTGAAGGTCATGTCTTCGCCCGCATTCGGCTTGCCGAACGGTCTGTCGTTCAAGTCCACGAGCAGCGGCAGGTGCAGCTTGCTGTCGACCCAGTCGGCACCCAGTTCATCGGGCGTGACGGCGACGGGCGAAAACGCGCTGGCCGCCTTCGACTGGAAGAAACCGAAACCCTTGGCCAGTTCGCCCGGAATCAGGTTGCGCAGCGAGACGTCGTTGACCAGCATGACCAGGCGGATGGACTTGGCCGCGTCGGCCACGCTGGCGCCCATGGCCACGTCGCCCGTGATCACCGCCACCTCCGCCTCCAGGTCGATGCCCCACTCTTCGGACAGGGCGAAGATCGGGTCGCGCGGGCCGATGAAACTGTCCGAGCCGCCCTGGTACATCAGCGGGTCCGTGTAGAACGAGGCCGGCACTTCCGCGTTGCGCGCCTTGCGCACCAGTTCCACGTGGTTGATGTAGGCGGAACCGTCAGCCCACTGGTAGGCGCGCGGCAGCGGCGAGTGGCACAGCTTTGCATCAAACGGCTGGGCGTCCGGCGCCTGGCCCGCGTTCAGGGCCGCGTAAGCCTGCTCCAGTGTCGGCGCCACGGCGTCCCAGTTGTCGAGCGCGGCCTGCAAGGTGGGGGCGATGGCCGCCACGCACTGATATTGGCGCAGGTCGCGGCTGACGAGGATCAGGGCGCCGTCGCGGCTGCCGTTTTTCAGGGTTGCGAGTTTCATGGAGTGTGTTCCTTGTTTGGCGTAGTGTTCAGGGAGTGCCGATCGCGGGGTTCAGGCGTCGGCCGGCGCGTGCATCCAGGCCGCGTGCTTCGGCGCGCGGCGCGTCTGCGACCATTCTTCCAGCATTTCCCATTTGACGGCGTCCAGCTTGGCCATCATCTCGGGCGTGCCCACGTTGGCCGCCAGCTCCAGGCGATGGCCGTTCGGATCGAAGAAATAGATCGACTGGAAGATGGCGTGATTCACGGGACCGAGCACCTCGATGCCGCCGGCCAGCAGGCGCTCCTTGGCGGCCAGCAGCTCTTCCATGCTGCTCACTTCCAGCGCCAGGTGCTGCACCCAGGCCGGGGTATTGCGGTCGCGGTCCATCGGCGGCTGCGTCGGCAGTTCAAAAAAGGCCAGCACATTGCCCTGGCCCGCGTCCAGGAAGACATGCATGTACGGGTCCGGCGCCTTGGTCGACGGCACCAGGTCTTCGGCGATGGCGAGGACGAAATTCATGTTCAAATGCTTGACGTACCACTCGACGGTTTTCTTCGCGTCGATGCAGCGGTAGGCGACATGGTGGATCTGCTTGATTTTCATGCGGTCTGTCTCCGATGGATGGCGCCCTGGGCGCGATGTTTTTCAGCTTTTCACCATTAGAATCGAGTTCCAGCTATCATACAAACAATTTTTAACCATTGATTTATCGGATTACCTTATGAGTCCCAGCCTGCGACAGATGCGCGCCTTCGTGGCGCTGGCCAAGACCGGCAGTTTTACCCTGGCCGCCGAATACCTGCACGTGACGCAGTCCGCCTTGAGCGGCTTGATCAAGGAACTGGAAAGCGTGCTGGGCGTGCGCGTGGTCGAGCGCAGCACGCGCAAGACGCAGCTGTCGGAAATCGGCCGCGAGCTGTATCCGCTGTTCGAGAAGATGATCGAGGACCTCGATGGCGCCATGGCCGGCATCGCCCAGCGCAAGGCATTGAAAACGGGCATGGTGCGCATCGCCGCGCCGCAGATGATGGCGTGCACCCTGCTGCCGGAAGTGATCGCCGCCTACCGCCAGGCCCACCCGGACGTGCAGCTGCGCCTGGTCGACTGTCCCGTGGAGAATGTATCGGCGCGCGTCTTCAGCGGCGAAGTCGATTTCGGCATCGGCCCCGAACGCGATCCGACGGCGGAAATCGCCGCGCAGGTGCTGTTCGAAATGCCCTTCGTGCTGGTCTTCCCCGAGCGGCATCCGCTGCGGCAAAAGGAAAGAGTCACCTGGGCCGACGTGGGCGACTATCCATTCATTTCGCTGCAAGGCCAGTTCACGGAGCGCCTGCTGCGCGACATGCACGGCGCGTTTCGCGAGCTGTCGCTCAACCCCTATAACGAAGTCACGTTCATGACGACGGCGCTGGCCATGGTCAGCGCCAACCTGGGCATCACGGTCTGCCTGCCGTACGCGGAACCGATGGTCAAGCTATACAACTTGCACATGCGCGCCCTGCACGAACCGGAACTGACGCGGCGCTTTTTCGCCTACACGAAAACGGGCCGTTCGCTGTCGCCGGCGGCCGAAAGCTTCATGGCCTTCCTGTTCCAGTTCGTCGAGACGCACGAGTGGAACGTGGGCGCGGGCGGCGGCGCGGCGGGCGATGCCTTGCCGGCCGGCAGCGCAGCGGGCGCCGCCTTATAATGGCGCATCGTCCCTTGCCGCTTACGCCATGACCCAGCCTGACCAACACGACCTGTCGCCCATCGACGCCGCCACCATCGCCATCAACCAGCGCATGAACAAATTCGACGGCCACGAGCAGGTCTGGCTGTTCGGCTACGGCTCCCTGATCTACAAGGCCGACTTCCCCTATATCGAGCGCCGTCCCGCCAGCATCGCCGGCTGGACGCGGCGCTTCTGGCAAGGGTCGCACGACCACCGTGGCACGCCCATGGCGCCGGGCCGGGTCGCCACCATCGTGCCGCAGGCCGGCGCCGTGTGCGACGGCATGGCGTATCTGATCACGCCCGAAGTCTTCGCCCACCTCGACCACCGCGAAAAGAACGGCTACCTGCGCCTGGCCACCGAGATCACCTTCGACGATGGCGGCAAGGTCGAAGGCCTGGTGTACATCGCCAACGAGGAAAACGCCGCCTTCCTCGGCGCCGCCCCGGAACTCGACATCGCGCGCCAGATCGCCCGTTCACACGGCCCAAGCGGCCCGAACAGCGAATACCTGCTGCACCTGGCCAACGCCCTGCGCGAGCTGGGCAAGAGCGACCCGCACGTCTTCGCCATCGAGCAACATCTGGCGCAGTTCCAGGATCAGATCCGGGATCAGATCCAGACAGCTCCCCCTGACAGCGCCGCAGCACCCTCCGGCGCCTGAGGCAGCCTGGGGCAGCCGGGGACAACCCACGTCCAGGCCCCGGCCTCAGGATGCCCGGACGATGGCGCGCCATCCCCCGCCACCGGCGGCACCAGCCCAGCCGCCAGCCAGCGTCACCCGTTTTGCGGCGCGTGAGCACGCGAGCGCAACCCTGCGGCATCAGCGCTGACGACGGTGTCACTTAAAACAAGTCCAACTGTCCCGCATTGCCTTTTTTTACTTTTGCGCCCAGCGGCGGCACCACCAGCGGCCGGCGGAACTGCGTACAGTCGAGCTGCTTGAAGCGGCCGCCCTTGCCGTGCAGGCCCAGCCGGTGCACGGCCTTGTCAAAGCGCTGGCGGATCAGGTCGGCCCACACGCCTTCGCCCCGCATGCGCGCGCCGAAGGCGCTGTCGTAATCCTTGCCGCCACGCATTTCACGCACCCGGTTCATCACGCGCTGGGCCCGTTCGGGGAAATGCGCTTCCAGCCATTGCTGGAACAGGGGACTCACTTCCCACGGCAGGCGCAGCACCACGTAATGGGCGTGGATGGCGCCCGCGTCGCGCACGGCTTCCAGCAGTTGCTCGATTTCCGGCTCCGTCACGAACGGGATGATGGGCGCGATGCTCACGCCCACGGGGATGCCCGCCTCCGTCAGGGTGCGGATGGTGCGCAGCCGCCGTGCCGGGGCGGCCGCGCGCGGCTCCAGGGTGCGCGCGATGGCCGGGTCGAGCGTGGTGACGGTGACGGCCACGGCCGCCAGGCGCCTGGCCGCCATCGGCGCCAGAATGTCGATATCGCGCTCGATCAGCGACGATTTCGTGATCAGCGCCAGCGGATGGTCGCACTCCTGCAAGACCTCCAGAACGCGCCGCGTCAGTTGCCGTTCGCGTTCGCACGGCTGATACGCATCCGTATTGACGCCCAGGGCGATCGGTTCGGGCACATACGACGGCTTGGCCAGTTCGCGCCGCAACAGTTCAGGGGCGTTCACCTTGGCGTAGATGCGGCTTTCGAAGTCCAGGCCCGGCGACAGGCCCAGATAGCTGTGCGTGGGGCGGGCAAAGCAATAGATGCAGCCATGTTCGCAACCCCGGTACGGATTGAGCGACACATTGAACGGCAGATCGGGCGAAGCGTTGCGCGTGAGGATGGTGCGCGCCTGCTCGTCGCTGACCTGCGTCTTCCAGCCCGGCGCCGCCTCCTCTCCAGCCCACTCATGCAGGCCGCCCACGCTCCAGCCATCGTCGAAACCGGCGCGCGCCTGCGCCTCGTAGCGCCCTTGCAGGTTCGAGACGGCGCCGCGCCCCTTGCGGGCTTTCAGCGATTGCGGCGGCAACATGGCTTGCCCGGCGAAGCTGTCATCGTGCTCTGGAATGATTGCTTTCATGAACGACCCCGTCAACTGTATATACGTACAGTATACTATGCCGCTGTGCGGGCAAGATCAAGGGCTGGCGCGATGCCGTTTCACGCTTTTTCACCGTGCGGCATGACATAACTCAACTGCTGTGCGACAAAGCCGTCAAATGCCGCGATCAGGGGAACGAAGCGGGACGCGTCCTGCTCCAACTGCATCAGGGCATAGCACGTCGCTTCCAGGGTCGATAACTGGTCTGGCGCGTGCGCCTTGCGGATCAGGTAATGGGAAGCGGGCGTACCGCGCAAGGGCAGGCGCGGCAGCTGTTGCAACGGGGGATTCAGATACAGCATCTTGCGGCTCTTGCGCCAGGTGGCGTCCAGCACCACCAGCCGCAATCGGCTCAACGATCGGGCCGGATCGAGCAAGATGGCGGGGTCGAGCGCTGGCGGCGGCGCGATGCCCAGCGACCGGTCTCCTGGCGTATCCGGGTACAGCAGCACGTTGTGCTTGTCGGCCAGCAATTCGGCGAGCACCTCCGGGGCAAACTGCTCGCCCGTCAGCATGCGGCTGTTGGGCAGGCTCAGGTGCAGCAAGCGGGCGCTGCCCTTGGCATTGTGGACTTCCAGCGGATGCTGCAGGATCAGCACGTCCACCGCATGGGCAACGGGGGCGATCCAGCGGCAAATGCAGCTGGAGACGGCGCGCAGGCAGGCTGGGCAGCGCGCGCGTTTGGCCGCTGCAGCCTGGGAAGACGATGCAGCGGCAGGGCTGGAGGGATGGCTGGAGGTAGAGCTTGAGGTACGGCGGGTGGTCATGGCGGAGCGCGTGCGCGGCTGTCTTCAAGCCGCGATTGTAGCGCTCGCGCCATGCCAAGGGGGATCTGCGCTTAAAACTCTTCCCATTCGTCGGCGCCGGACGCCACCGGCGTCTGCGGTGCGCGCGCGCGCACGGCTTCCGCTGGCGCCACTTTATCCGGCGTCGGCGCGGTCACGGCGGGTGCCGGCGCGCGTCGCATGGTCGGCTGCGTGGCGCGCCGCATGGCGGGTCGCGTGGCGGCAGGTGCAGGCGCCGTCATGGACGGGGCAGCACTGGCGGAAACATAGTGCTGCGTTGCATCGAGCTTGAACAGGCCCACGACGTCGGCCAGCTTGGCCGCCTGTTCCTGCATGGACTCGGCCGCCGCGGCCGCTTCTTCCACCAGGGCCGCGTTTTGCTGCGTCACCTGGTCCATCTGGCCGATGGCCTGGTTGACTTGCTCGATGCCGGCGCGCTGTTCATCGCTGGCGTCGGTGATCTGGTTCATGATCTGCGTCACATGGCTGATGCTTTGCACGATCTCGTCCATGGTGCGGCCGGCCTTGTCCACCAGTTGCGAACCGGCCTCGACCTTTTGCACGGAGTCGTCGATCAAGCCCTTGATTTCCTTGGCCGCCGCGCTGGAGCGCTGCGCCAGGTTGCGCACTTCGGAAGCCACGACGGCAAAACCACGGCCCTGTTCGCCGGCCCTGGCCGCTTCCACGGCCGCGTTCAGGGCCAGGATATTCGTCTGGAAGGCGATGGCGTCGATGACGCTGATGATGTCGACGATCTTGCGCGAGGAATCGTTGATCGAGCCCATGGTGCTGACCACTTCCGATACCACCACGCCGCCCTTGCTGGCGATTTGCGAGGCGTCGATGGCCAGCTGGTTGGCGCTGCGCGCATTGTCCGCATTGAGTTTCACGGTGGAAGTCAGCTCCTCCATCGAAGACGCCGTCTCTTCCAGCGAGCTGGCCTGCTCTTCCGTGCGCGACGACAAGTCCAGGTTGCCGGCGGCGATTTCGCTCGACGCCGTGCCGATCGATTCGGTGCCGGCGCGCACCTGGCTCACGATACTGACCAGCTTATCGTTCATGTTTTTCAGCGCATGCATCAATTGCCCCGTCTCGTCGCGGCTTTCCACGACGATATGGCTGGTCAGGTCGCCAGCGGAAACGGCTTCCGCCACTTCGACGGCACGCGTGATGGGACGCGTGATCGAGCGCGTGATCCAGTACGCGCAGGCGATGCCCAGCAAGATGGCGGCCACGCCCAGCGAGATCAGCAGCATGCGGCCGTTTTCGTAGCGCAAGCGGATTTGCGCGGCCGTTTCATCGAGCAATTTCGCTTCCAGCACTTCCAGTTTTTTGAGCGCCGCCAGGTAGATATCGCGCTTGACGGCCATGTCGCCTTCATACAGGCGCTTGCCCAGCTCCAGGTCGCCCGCATTCTTGGCCTTGAACACATTCTTGCGTACTTCCGTGTAGGCCTTGCGCGTGCTCAGCACTTCCTGGTACGAGGCCTGCTCTTCGGCGCTCAGTTCGCTCTTGCCGATGGCATTCTGGATTTCCGTGGCGCGTGCCGACGACACCGCCATTTCCTGTTCAAACTGCTTCTGGTGTTCGGGATCGCTGACTTTCCAGGCGGCCGCCGTGCGCGCCGCGTTGACCTCGATGACCTTGGTCCATTCACCGATCAGGCGCTCATTGCGTACCTTGACGTTGACCAGCGCATCGGTTTCCTGGCTGGCGCTTTGCATCTGCACGATGCCCACCACGGTCAGGCTGGTCAACAGGAACAGGACGGCGGCAAAAGCGCCACCGAGGCGTACGCCGATTTTGAGGTTTTTCATTGCGTGATTCCTATCTGAAAAAAAACAATGCACAGACGCCACGAAACCGACTGACCACTACCAATCAAGATAGCAGGCATCCGCCGTGCGGCAATCACGAACGGCGACGCAAGGCCATCCACGTCGCCAGAATGGCAGCACGCCGCAGCGCACCACTTTGGAGCAGATTGTGAGTGAATCAGAGTGGTATTGCAAGAAATAACATGCAGAAAAGCAACAACCGGAAGGCGGTCTGCCGCCACGAACGGGCGGCAGGCAAGCAGAGTCAGTTTTGCTTCACATAGATCAATTTCGAGGTATCGAAACCCAGGCCACGGGCCTTCTCGATCAGGCGCTGCTGCAAGGCGGGGTCCATGGTGGGCGTGCGCGACAGCAACCACAAGTAGGACTTGTCGGGGCCGCTGATCATGGAATAGCTGTAGTTTTGCTGGTCGAGCTCGAAGACGATGTAGGAACCATAGAAGGGGCCGAAAAACGACACTTTCAAATAGCCCACGTCATTCTTGTCGACGAAATACGCCTTGCCTTCCGCTTCCTTCCACTTCGCATCCGCATCCTTGTAGCCACGGTTGAGCACTTTCAGGCCGCCATCCTGGCGCAGGCTGTAATCGGCCGTCACATGGCTCAGGCCACGCTCGAAGGAATGATCGAGGCGCGCGATCTCATACCATTTGCCCAGATAGCGGGTCGTATCGAAGTGATTGACGGGATGAATATTCTCGGGCCGCCCCACGCAGCCGGCCAGCACGAGCGCACACAGCAATAACAGCAGTCTTTTCATGTCTTTCTCCATCATCTAGAATCAGGGTTGCAGCGCGCGGTCGACGATGCGGCGGATCGCGCCATTATTTTGCATGCGCACGATGGCGGCATTGAATTGTTCGATAAAATCGTCGCGATACGGATACGTGGCGGGGCGGCGCTCGGTAAAACCCAGGTGGCCCTGCTGGCTGGCCAGCTGCGCCGTCTCCTGGATCGCCTGCATCGGCGTGCCCGGCGGCCCCTCGCGCCGGATGCGCTGCAATTCCCACTGCGCCGACAGGCGGTCGCTGACATAGCAATCGATACGCCCGCGCATCAGCTTGAGCAGATTCGTGCGCGTGCCCCTGGCCGGCTCGAGCACGATCTTTTCGGCGCGCAAGGACGCCATCAGCCCTGCATCGCCCAGCAAAAAACCCGCGTTCACGCCGAGGTGCAGGCCGCCATAATCGGCGGGCCACTGCCGCAGCTTGCGCCTGGCCAGCACGTCCTGGTTGCACAGCACCACCAGCTGCTCCATCAGCAGCGGCACGGAATAGCGCACGTACGGCCGCTCGCTGCGCCATGAGTACGGCGGATACAGGGCAAAGGCATCGCCCGTCTGCAGCATCAGCACGCCCCGCTTCCAGGGCACGGGACGCAGCTGCACCGCATACCGCGGCATCGATTGCGCTGCTTCGCGCACGATCTCCGTATAGATGCCTTTCATCCGGCCGTTGGCGACGTAGGAGTACGGCGGATAATCATCGTCGCCATAGATCACCAGCGGCGTCACCCCCACGGCCTGCGCACTGGCGGCGATGGACAGGCATAGGGCGGCAGGCAACATGAGCATTCTGGACATGCCCGAAGAGTAGCATGGACGGGGGCAACGCCATCATCCATTCGCGCTGGTCGTGCCCAGCACGTCGTCGAGCTGCGCCAGGGTATTGGCGTCCTTCACGACGGCGCGCAGCCACAGGTGCAGCGGCAGCTCGCCCCAGCTGGCGGCCTTCTCGGCCAGGTAGGCGACGGGGCTGTGCGGCTCCGTGCGGCGGAAAAAATCGGCCACCTGGCGCAGCTGGGCCAGCGCCTGCTGGCGCTGCACGATGGCGCCCCCGCCAGCGCCGGCGACCTGGCCGGCAGCGGACGGCGCATCGGCAATATCCGCGCCAGGCGACAGCGGTGCGATGAAATGGATGGCGTTTTCCAGCGCTTCGCGCGCGGCGCGGAAACTCGGGCCATCGGCGCCGAAACGCGCGTCGACGCTGCGCTCGAACGCCAGCAGCGACTGCATGCAGTATTGTGCATCGGCCAGCAAGCCGTCGGAAAAGGCGCGCGTGTTCCTGTGCCGCGCCGCCTCCATCTGCGCCAGGGTCGGTCCTTCGTCCTGGCGCGCATCGCCCCAGCCCTGTTCCGCCGCGCCCTGCGCCAGGCTGGCGGCCGCGCGCTGGCGCGCCGCGTCGAAATCCTGCAGCGCATACAGGCCATCGGTCCCTTCGGTCAGCGGGATCTCGCGCAGCAGCTGTGGCGTGCGCGACAGCAGCCAGAACACGTTGCCGATGCGCTGTTCCTGGTCGCCCTCTTCCGCCGGCGGGTACAGTCCCTCCCAGTAACGCTCGCACAGGCCGGCCAGCAGCGCGTAGCCATCGCCCAGGCCACGGAAGTGGCGCGTTTTCGCGTGCGCCTCGGCCAGCCACACGGCCACGCGCAAATCCTTGCTGCGCGCTGCGATCAGCTGTTCGCAGCGCGTCGCCACGAAGGGCCAGTCGGCCTCCTTCAGCGCCGTCACCCACTCGCCCTGGTCCAGGCTGGGGTCGTCGTGCTGGCGCGCGCGCGCGATGGCGTCGAGCTCCTGGCTGAAGGTGAGGTCGTCGCCGCATGGACTGACGGCGCTGACGGGGTGCAGCAACTGCTCCAGATTGAACATGGCGCCCTCCGGAAGGTGGATTATCGGATCGTGTACTTGAACTGTCCCTGCTTGTTCGCGCTGACGCGTATCGACGCGACCGGCTCGCCGTCCGCCATGCGCGCCAGCACCGCTTCGGCGATCGCCGGCAGCAGGCTGCCGTTGAGGATCTGGTCGACATTGCGCGCGCCCGAATCGACCTCGGTGCAGCGCGCCAGCACGGCGTCGACCAGGCCCGCGTCATGGCTGAATTGCGCCTGGTGGTTGCGCGCGATGCGCTGCCCGATGCGCGCCAGCTTCAGCACGATGATCTCGGCCAGCACCGCGTCGTTCAGGGGATAGAAGGGCAGCACCTTCAGACGCCCGAGCAGGGCCGGCTTGAAATGCGCCACCAGTTGCGGGCGCACCAGTTCTTCCAGCGCGGCCGGCGTGGGCAAGTCTTGCGCCGCCCGGTTCAGGCAGGCGGCCATCATGGCGCCCGAACCCAGGTTCGAGGTGGCGATGATGATGGTGTTGCGAAAATCGACCTCGCGCCCTTCCGCATCATCGAGCACGCCCTTGTCGAACACCTGGAAGAACAGTTCCAGCACGTCGGGATGGGCTTTTTCCGCCTCGTCGAGCAGCACCACGCTGTAGGGCTGGCGCCGCACGGCTTCCGTCAGCACGCCGCCCTCGCCGTAGCCGACATAGCCGGGCGGCGAGCCTTTCAGGCCGGCCACGCTGTGCGCCTCCTGGTACTCGCTCATGTTGATGCTGATGAGCTTGCGTTCGCCGCCATACAGCAGGTCGGCCAGCGCCAGCGCCGTTTCCGTCTTGCCCGTGCCGGACGGTCCCGTGAACAGGAACACGGCTTGCGGCTTGTTCGGGTCGTCCAGGCTGGCGCGCGCCGTGCGCACGCGCTGCGCCACCGCCTCGATGACGTGGTCCTGTCCCAGCACCCGTTCGCGCAGCGCCGCATCGAGGGTCAGCACGGTGCGGATCTCGTCCTTGAGCATTTTCCCCAGCGGGATGCCGGTCCAGCCGGCGACGATGCCGGCCACCACCTGGGCATCGACTTCCAGCGGCGACAGCGGCGCCTCGCCCTGCAGTGCCGCCAGTTCTTCCTTCAGCGCCAGCAGGCGCGCCGCGCCGACTTCGCCCGGCCGCTCGCCGCGCAGCTGCGCGCGCAACTCGCCGATCTGCGCCACCAGCGCCTTTTCGCGCTCCCAGCGCTGCGCCAGCGCCACGATCAGCGCCTGCCCTTCCTCATGCTCGCGCCGCAGCTGCGCCAGGCGCGCGGCGCCGGCCTTGCCCGGCGCTTCGCCGTCGCTTGCCTCGCGCATCAGCGCGGCGATTTCCGCGCCGATGCGTTCCTGGCGCCGGTTCGCGTTTTCCAGCTGCGCCGGCGTAGCGCGCTGGCCCAGCGCCACCTTGGCGCACGCCGTATCGAGCACGCTGACGGCCTTGTCGGGCAGCTGGCGCCCGCTGATGTAGCGGTGCGACAGGCGCACCGCCTCGACGATGGCGGCATCGCGCACGCGGATGCCGAAATGGCGCTCCATCAGCGGCGCCATGGCGCGCAGCATGGCGCAGGCGATGTCTTCACTCGGTTCGTCCACCTTCACCACCTGGAAGCGCCGCGCCAGCGCCGCATCCTTTTCAAAATATTTTTTATACTCGCTCCAGGTGGTGGCGGCGATGGTGCGCAGGGCGCCGCGCGCCAGCGCCGGCTTCAGCAGATTGGCCGCATCGTTCTGCCCCGCCTGGCCGCCGGCGCCGATCATCGTGTGGGCCTCGTCGATGAAGAGAATGATCGGGTGCGGGCTTTTCGTCACCTCGTCGATGACATTCTTCAAGCGGCTTTCGAATTCGCCCTTCACGCTGGCGCCGGCCTGCAGCAAGCCCATGTCGAGCGCGCGGATGCGCGCGCCCTGCAGCACCTCGGGCACGTCACCGGCGGCGATGCGCAAAGCCAGGCCTTCCACCACGGCCGTCTTGCCGACGCCCGCCTCGCCCGTGAGAATCGGATTGTTCTGGCGCCGGCGCAGCAGGATGTCGACGGCCTGGCGTATCTCGGCCTCGCGGCCGATCACGGGATCGAGCTTGCCGTCGCGTGCCAGCTGCGTCAGGTCGGTGGTGAACTGGTCCAGCGCCGGGGTCTTGCTGGCAAGGCTAGCAACAGCATCGTCGCCGGTGTCGGCAAGCCGCGGCACAGCCGCGCTTTCCTCCTCGCCGGAACCGGCCGTCAGCTTGTCCGGATGGTGCTTCAGTTGCTCCACGCTGAAACGGGCGAACAGCTTCGAGCCGCGGTAGGCCAGCTGCGACAGTTCCGGCTCCGTCAGCAGCGCCAGTAACAGATGACGGCTGCGGATGGGCCCCGGCTGCGCCGTATCCAGCGAGGCGATCAGCCAGGCGTGTTCGAACAGCAGCGGCAAGTGGGGCGAAAACACGGGCGTGCGCGCGCTGCCCGTGCGGAAGCCGCCGATCTCGCGCCGCAGGTCCGCCTCCAGCGCCGTCAGGCTGATTTCACTGCGCCGCGCGATGGTGACGAAATCGCTGCGCTCCTGCTCCAGCAGGGCCAGGAACAGGTGTTCGATATCGACTTCGTACTGGCCCAGTCCCACGCAGATGCCGGCGGCGCGGGTGGCGGCCGTGCGCGCCGTGTCATTCAGCTTGGCGATCAGTGTCTTGAGGTTGTTGCTCATGCGGCGGCTCCCTTGCGGTTGATCGAATAGCGCAGCGACGATGGCTGCAGCACGGCGTCGAAATTGACCGTCTCGCCGCCGCACTTCACGGCCAGGGTGCCGCTGATGACGAAACCGACCCGGTTGATGGCGCCCGCCTCGCGCTCCAGGCGGGCGCGCACATTGCGCAGGCGCGGTTCGTGGCGTTCGATGGCGGCCTTCAGCGCGGCGCAGATGCGGGCGCGGTCATCGCTGCTGGACAAGCACATGCCGGCGAAATCGATCAAGCCATAGTTGACGATGGAGGCCGCGCATTCCGGGTAGGCGTCGAGCGCGCCCGGCGGCAGGGCCACGCGCGTGTTGAGCAGCTCTTCCAGGTCGCGCGCCACCGCATCCTTCAATTGTTCCAGCGACAGGCGCGCCGCCACGCCGCCCGCCGCACCGCCGTCGCCCATCAGGCGGTCGAACAGGCCAGGTACATAACTGTCCATGCGCTCTCCTGAAAGTGGGCGCGACGCGCGGGCGGTGGTGGCCGCCGCGCGCCGCGCGCCATGCATCAAGCCACGCGGTTCGCGGCCAGGTCCCAGCCACCCGAAGTATTGCCGCCGGCGCCGCCCGTCACTTTTTGCTGCGTGTATTTCCACTTCACTTTCGAGAACTTGAAGCCGACGTGTTCACCGAGGATGTCGCCTTCTTCCACGTTCGGCGTCACGGCGCCGATCAGCACATTTTCGATTTCGATTTCAAAGTACTTGACGCGCTCGCCCTGTCCGTCGGCGCGCATGAATTCGAAGCGCGCCTTGGGGATGGTCTTGCCGGCCGAGCAGGTCTGCAGCAGCACCGGCGAGGCCAGGTCGGCCAGCTTGGAAATGACGATGTCCTTGTGCTCGCAGCGTTCGGCCGTGTGGCCGCCGCCCGTCGATGCGGTGGCGGACTTCGGCTGCTCGACGCTCCAGCTGACCGATTTGCACTCGATCCAGTCCTTGTGCTTGTCATCGGTGGACTCGCCCTTGATGCCGTCTATCTGCAGATATACATCGATTGCCATGGTGTGCTCCTGTGGTTGAAAGATAGGTGAATCAGGAATTGGTCGACTTCGGCAACTCCGCGACCAGTCGGAGCGAAACGGACAGCTCATCGAGCTGAAAGTGCGGCCGCAGGAACGACACGGCGCGGTACACGCCGGGCCGGCCCGGCACTTCATGCACCTGCACGGACGCCTCGCGCAGGGGGAACTGCGCCTTCTGTTCCTGGCTGGCGTTATCGTCGAGCAGCACGTACTGCATCAGCCAGCGGTTCAAGAAATCTTCCACGTTGGAGGCGGCGGCAAAGCTGCCGATCTTGTCGCGCATCATGGCCTTCATGTAATGGGCGATGCGCGAGACGGCGAAGATGTACTGCAGCTGCGACGACAGCACCGCGTTCGCATTGGCCGCGTCGGTATTGTATTTTTTCGCCTTTTGCGCCGATTGCGCGCCGAAAAACGCCGCATACGCCGTGTTCTTGCAGTGCACCAGCGAGATGAAGCCCAGGTCCGACAGCTCCTTTTCGCGGCGGTCGGTGATCGCCACTTCGGCCGGGCATTTCAGGGCCACGTCGCCCTCGTCCGTCTTGAACGTATGCGTGGGCAGGTCGTCCACCAGGCCGCCGCCCTCCACGCCGCGGATGGCGGCACACCAGCCGTAGTCGGCAAAGGCGCGCGTCAGCTTGCAGCCGAACGCATACGCGGCGTTACACCACAGGTATTTGTGATGGTCGCTGCCGTCGACTTCCTCGACGAAGTTGAAACCTTCGACGGTGGTGCCATCGACGGGGTTGAACGGCAACCGGCCCAGGAAGCGGGGCAAGGTCAGGCCGACGTAGCGCGCATCCTCGGATTCGCGAAAGGCCTTCCATTTCGCGTACTCGATGGTGTCGAATACCTTGGCCAGGTCGCGCGGCTTGCCCAGGTCGCCGTAGCTTTCCAGGCCAAACAGTTCCGGCGCGGCCGAGGCGATGAACGGTGCATGCGCGGCGGCGGCGATGTGCGACATCTGCTCGACGAAATACATGTCTTCCGGCTGGCGCGAGATGGCGAAGTCGCCCAGCAGCGCGGCGAACGGTGCGCCGCCGAAGGTGCCGAATTCCTCTTCATACACCTTCTTGAACATGCTGCTCTGGTCGAATTCCAGCGCGGCCTGGAAATCCTTCACCAGCTCGCGCTTGGTGGCGTTGAACATGCGAATCTGCAGGCGCGTGCCGGTATCGGAATTGCCGACCAGGTAGCGCAGCCCCGTCCAGCTTTGCTCGAGCTGCTGGAATGGCGCCGCGTGCATGATTTCGCTGAGCTGGGCGGAGATCAGGCGGTCGATTTCCGCCACGCGCGCGTCCAGGGTCGCCGACAGGCTGCTCGACATCAGCACCGTGCCGTCGAGCACCTGCGCCACCAGCTCCGAGATCAGGTCGCGCGCGCGCGCATGTTCGGCGCCGGACTTGGCGACGCGGCTTTGCTCGACGATCTGGTCCAGCAAATCGGTGGCGGCCGGCGCATCGGATGCGGACACTGCAAGGGATTCTGGGGCTTCTGCCTGGGCGCTCATCTCAATCCTCCTGCGCTGGGAACTGCGGTTTCAGGGCGGCCAGGCTGTCCGTGCTGTTCAGCACTTCCGTCAGCAAGTCTTCCAGCTTGTCGTTGCCGGCCAGTTTGTTGCGCAAATCGGCCAGCTTGGTGCGCGCCTCGAGCAGCTTGCGCAAGGGGTCGACCTGGCGCACCACCGATTCCGGGCGGAAGTCGTCCATCGAACGGAAGTGCAGGTCGACGGCGAACGTGCCGCCCGCCTCGCCGAGGCGGTTCGGCACGGCGAAACGGGCCACCGGTTCCACGCCGGCCAGCACTTCATCGAAGTTGTCGCGGTCGAGGGCGACAAACTTGCGGTCCTTCAGGCGCTTTTTTTCGCTGTCCGGATTGCCGCCAAAGTCGCCCAGCACGCCGACCACGAAGGGCAGCTCCTTGTTTTCGATCGCGTCGCCAATCTCGACGTCATAGGTCATTTGCACGCGCGGCGCGCGTATCTTTTGCAGGCGTTTCTGCACGCTGTCGGACTTGGGCATGTCGTTTCCTTTGCAAGGGGTGGTGGGGATGCCGGCTTATTTCAGGCCGCTGAACGGATCGGCCGCGCTGCCTGGCGCCGCCGCGCCCTTCGCCGCCGGCGCACCGGAGCCGGAGGTGGCGGCGCGCTTGCCGCCCGCCGGCGGGCGCTTGGCCGGCGGCACCAGCACGTCTTCGCCGATGCTCGCGCGCAGCAGCTTGGCCAGGTCCTGCGCTTCCGAACGCAGCGAGCCATTCAGATTGTTTTGCCGCGACAGGTCGGCCAGCGCCTTGCCGGACAGGCGCAAGCCGCTGACGGCGACGATGCTGTTGGCGACCTTGTCGTCCGGGTCGCGTTCCAGCGCTTCGAGCGCATGGCCGATGGCGTCGCCGTACTGGCCGCGGTCGAACTTCATCTGCGCCATTTGCAGCCACGGCGCCTTGTCGGCCGGGTAGCTGCCGCCGCCTCCCTTGAGCAGGGTCATGGCGCGCTCGTACTGGCCGGCGCGCGCCGCCGCATCGGCATCGCTCATCACTTGCGCCAGGGTCGGCGCGGCAGGTTTCTTGGGCGCCGGCTGGTCCGGCGTGGCGCAGGCGGCCAGCAGCAAGGCGCTGGCGAGGCAGGCAATACGGGGCAACACGGTGGCTGGCTTCATCGGGGCATTCCTTCACGTGGAGGACGCTACCGCTGGGAAAGATGGGCGGCGCCTTGGTGGAGGCCATTATTGATCGCCAATTTTTTTGCCAGATTGAGATTAATCAGCAAAGAAGAAGTTCCACATCAGAGCGGCGCGCGGCGACATGAAACCTGATCTGGCGCAGTAATTGTCTTGATCGCTGATCGATTTTGCGCCAACGCAAGCAGGTGGCCCCTGCATGCGCTTAAATGACTGCAACACTTTTATTTCCCCCCGTCACCTTGCGAAGATAGTCCAGCCCATGCCATCCGACGCCCCGCTCCGCCGCCTGACACGCACCACCGCGTTAGCGCTGCTGTTGCTGCAGACGCTGCCGCTGGCCGGCTGTGCGGGCGGCGCCATCGGCACCCTGGCCAACGCGGCGCTGCAGATGGCCGGCGTGGCCAAGCCGCCGCCCGAGCTGCCCGACGCGCAAAAGCCGCCGCGCAATGTCAGCATCCGCCTGCATGCGGCGCAGCGCCTCAACACGGATACGGCGGGCCGGCCGCTGGCGCTGGTGGCGCGCATCTACAAGCTGCGCCAGAGCGCCGCCTTCGAGCAGGCGCCCTACGACAGCTTCCTCGACGCGCAGCGCGAAAAGGCCGCGCTGGGCGCCGACCTGATGGAAGTGAAGGAAGTCCTGCTGGTGCCGGGCCAGCGCTACGAAGTGCAGGAAAAAGTCAGCAAGGAAGCGTATTTCATCGGCGTGGTGGCACTGTTCCGCGCACCTGCGGCGCAGCGCTGGCGCGCCACCTTTGCCGCCGCCGACGCGGAACGCGGCGGCATCACCGTCGGCCTGCACGCCTGCGCGCTCAGCGTCAGCAACGTCGCCGGCATGGACGGCGGCATGGCGCCGCTGGCGGCCCTGCGCTGCCAGTAACGCAGGCCATTGAAGCAAAGCGACACGCCACACATTCAAGGAGAAACGCAATGGGCATGGCAGCGAAAGTCTTGTGGGGCGAAGGCCTGTTTTTGCGGCCGCAGCATTTCCAGCGCCAGGATCAGTATCACGAAGCGCGCCTGCATCACACGGCCAGCGCGCTGCATCCCTACCTGTGGGGCGTGGCGCACATGGAGTGGGACCTGGCGGCTTTGAGGACGGGCACCTTGCGCCTGCAGGCCCTGTCGGCGATCTTCCGCGATGGCGAAGTATTCGAGGCGCTGGGCGACGGCGCACCCGGCGGCGATACCCTGCCCCCGCCGGTGGACCTGGAAGCGCTACCGCCGGCGGTGCAGGAAGTGACGTACCACGCGGCCCTGCCCATCCTCAACCGAGAAGGCACGAATTACACGGCGCAGGCGTCAACGGCGGGCACGCCGGCGGCCACGCGCTTCGCGCACGCCATGCGCGCCACGCCCGACCTGTTCACGGAGTCCGCCGTGGCCGACGTGGCCTACCTGAAGAAGACCGTGCGCCTGATTCCCGACAGCGAGGCGCGCGGCTCCTACGACTGCCTGCCGCTGATCGCCCTGCGGCGCACGGTATCGGGCGGCTTCGAGCCCGTGCCCTCGTTCATGGCGCCCAGCCTGGCGATCGCCGGCGCGCCGCGCCTGCAGGGCGTGCTGGAACACCTGCTCGACGCCTTGCAGGCGAAGGTGAGCGCGCTGCACGGCCACCACCGCGAACCGAGCCGCAACGTGATCGAATTCCGCTCGGGCGACGTGTCTTCGTTCTGGCTGCTGCACACGGTCAGCACGGCCGCCGCCGCACTGATGCACTACGTGCGCCACCCGGCCCTGCATCCGGAACGCCTGTACGAGGCGCTGCTGGGCCTGGCGGGCGGCCTGCTCAGCTACTCCAAGCATTACACCCTGGCCAGCCTGCCCGCCTACGACCACGCGCAGCCGGGCGCCTGCTTCGACGCCATCGACGCCATCATCCGCGAACTGCTCGACACCGTCATCTCGTCGAAGTATTTTTCCATCGCCCTGCTGGAAGACCAGCCGTCGTACTACCTGGGCAAGCTCGATTCGGGCAAGATCGACCAGCACACCACCTTGTACCTGGCGATCCGCGCCGCCATGCCCGCCATCGAACTGGTCGACGTGGTGCCGCTGCGCGTGAAAGTGGGCGCGCCCGACGACGTGGAAAAATGCGTGCTCACGGCCATGCCCGGCCTCAAATTGTCGCATGCGCCGCAAGTGCCCGCCGCCATTCCCGTGCGGCCCGACACCTATTATTTTGCGATTGAAAACCGTGGCGCGCTGTATGAACAGATGCTCAAGGCGCAGTCGATTTCCGTGTACGTGCCGGCCGGCATACGCGACCTACAGCTGGAACTGATCGCGGTGACGGCATGAGCCAACTCATCGAACGGCGCGCTGCGCCCTCCCTGCTGGGACCACGCGGTGCCGCCCCGGCGGGCGCCAGCCGGCATGCCGGCAGCGCCCTGCTGGACCTGATGCACGAAGGCTTTTACATGCTGTTCATGCTGAAGCACGGTTCGGCGCCCGGCGACGAGCAAAGCTTCATGGACCGCATCACGGCCTTCCTCGACGACTTCGAACGCGAGGCGAAAAAGATCCGCGCCGATGGCGACGACATCGAGGCGGCCAAGTACGCGTTTTGCGCGGCCGTCGATGAGATCATCCTGGCCTCGCCCTTCACCCTGCGCAAGCAGTGGGAGCGGCGCCCGCTGCAGCTGCTGATCTTTGGCGACCAGCTGGCCGGCGAACATTTTTTCGACCGCCTCGACGCCTTGCGCGGCAAGGGCGCCATGCGCGTGCAGGCGCTGCAAGTCTTCCACATGTGCCTGTTGCTGGGCTTCCAGGGCAAGTATGCGATCGACGGCGGCGAAAAACTCAGCTACCTGACGGCGCGCCTGGGCGACGAGATCGCCCACATCAAGGGCAAGAGCCGGGGCTTCGCGCCGCGCGCGGAACGCCCCGACCAGGTGGTCAACAAACGCGGCAGCGACGTGCCGCTATGGGCCCTGTCGAGCTTTTTCGCCCTGCTGGCCATCTGCGCCTACCTGGGCCTGAAAACGCATCTGACGCGCGGCACGCAAACCACCCTGGCCGCGTATGCGGACCTGGTCAAGCTGGCGCCGCGCCCGGCGCACCTGACCATCACCCTGCCCTGATCATTGCGCAATACGGAACTCGATGCGCCGGTTTCTCGCCCGGCCATCGGCCGTGGCGTTGCTGGCCACGGGACGGTCCGGCCCCTGGCCCGACACCAGCACCGAATCGGCCACGACGCCCTTGCTGGCCAGGTAGGCGCGCACGGCTTCGGCGCGCGCCTGGCTCAGGGCCACATTGCTGGCGCGCAGGCCCGTGTCGTCCGTGTGGCCGATCACCTCCACCTTGCGTCCCCGCAGCCTGAGCATGGCTGCCGCCATCTCGTCGAGGATGGCCAGGCCGGCCGGCGTGATGGAAGCCTTGCCGCTGTCGAATTCGATGATGCGCTTGTCCAGCGCCGCGTCGAGCAAACCCTGCTCGGCCTCGGCCGCCTTGACCCGCAAGCCATTGTTGACGACATACGTGGGATTGAGGCTGGTGGCGATGTCGCTGGCGATCTGCTGGCGCTGCGCCTCGTTCGCCACTTCGCCGCGCACGCTGACGTTGTTGCCGTCGATGCTGATCTGGCCCCGTGAAATGAGCTTCAGGTTCGGCGCGATCAGTTTTTGCACGTAGCCGTTCCAGTTGGCCGGCACGGCCACGTTGCCGATGGCGATCTGGTCGACCACGCGCTCGGCGCCATACAGTTCGCGCAGGCGGGCCAGCACGGCGGCCTTGCCCGCCTCGTCGGCCAGGGTGCCCGTGACGAGGATTTGCCCGGGCATCGGCGTCTGCGGCGCTTGCGCCTGGGCGTGGCAGGGAGCGGCCGCGGCAAGCAGCAGCGGAAAAATGACGAGAGATTTCATCGCAGTCCTTCAGGCAAAGGTATCGGCAAACATGGCGCAGGCCGAGCGCAGCGACAGCTGCTCCTGCTGCAGGCAGGCGGAAAACTGGCGCAACGCCGCATCCTGTCCCAGCTGCTCCTCGACCCAGTCGAGCTGGTCGAACACGATCAGCCGCTCGCTGCCGGCCTGCGGATCGATCAGCGCGCGCAAGCCATGCGGGTCGGCGCCGCAGAAGCCGATCACCAGCACGGGCGCCTCGTCGAGGTGGGAAAAGAACAGCGCCAGCTCGAAATCGGCCTGGCGCAGGAAAGGCGCGATCAGATGCAGCCAGAGGCTGGCCACCAGTTCGCGCAGCTGCGCGTCCTGCGGCAACGGCAGCACCAGGCTTTTCTCCAGGCGCGGCAAGCCGCAGTGGCGCACGGGCCGCAGCAGCAGGCCCAGGCCCAGCAGCAATTCGCGCACCGTCACGGGAAACGCGGGCGAGGCCAGCATGGCCTGCAAGCCATGCAGCGTCTGCGCCTGCAAAAAGGCCGCCAGCCGCGCCGCGTGGCCGGGCGCGTCCGCTTCGATGTCGACCACGTTGCCGGCCAGGGCCAGCAGCGCCGGCCCCGGTTCGGCGCTGGCCACGATGCCCTGCGACAGCTGTTCCACCCGCTGCCACAGCGGCGCCAGCGCCAGCGGGCTGCAAGCGACAAAGGCCTCGGCGTCGTCGACTTCGAGCACACCCATGGCCATGAAGGGAAAGCGCCTGTGCGACTGGTCGTTGCTCGCTTCCAGGCGCCCGGCGATGGCGCGCCGGCTGCGCGTGCCGACGAAGGCAAAGCGCAGCGGCGGCAAGGCGTCGTAATTGAGCTTCCAGCGCGGCTCCACCGTCAAGGCATTCATGACCTGCGCCAGCCAGTCGTCGAGCAGCTGCACCAGCGCGTGATTGTCGCAAGCCTTGATGAAGTCGCCGCGCGCGGGGATCTTGCCAAAATAACCGAGGCGCACCTGCTGTTGCGCGCGCATCATGGCGACACTCCCGCTGCCACGACAGCAACGGCGGCCATGGCCGGCGCGGGCGCGGCAGGAACAGCGGGCGCGCCGACGATGGTCTCGGGCAGCTGCATGCCGCGAAAGCCCTGCTCCTGCAGCGCCGCGGTCCCGCCGGCGCCGGCACCCGCCGTCTCCGCACTGCTGGTGATCTTCAGGTCGACCGCCACGGCCACCTCGCCGCGCGCCCAGCGCAGCTCGAACACGCCGCCTTCCTTGCGCTTCTTGGTCGCCGCATCGATCATGCGCTTCAAGCCGAATTGCCCCGGCTCGTTGAACAGTTCCACCGTGCGCCCGTCGAAGGTGACGGCCGTGATGCGCGCGCCCTGCGCACCGGCCGCGCCTTGCGGGCCCGGATGCACCATGTTCGTCCACTGCGCCGGGGTATTGCGGTAGCGCAGCTGCTGGCCGTCGATCTCCACCGTGTATTCCAGGGTGCCGGGCGCGGGCGACGGCTGGATCTGGAACACGGTTTGCGCCGCCGTCGAGGTGGCCGCCACGCCGCCCGCGCCCAGCGGCGCGATCCAGCCGGGGAAGCGCGCCACCACCTGCGGCGACAGGCTGATGCCCATCTCGGCCCAGGTGCGCGGCGCCAGCACGTCGCCGCGCCGCACCACCAGCGGGCCCATGGAGGTGGCGACGAATTTCGCCACCAGGCCTTCGGGGCCGAAGAACTGGCCGATCTCCAGGTTGCTCGCCTCGATGCGCGCCGCGGGCGCGAACGGATATTTGTTGGCCAGCGATTTCTGGAACGGTTCATACACCTGCGCCGCCCAGGTCTTGTTGATATCGAGTTCGGCCGGCGCGACGATGACGGCGAAGGTCTGCATCAGCGGGCGCACGAGGATGGGGCGAATCGCCTGCTTTTGCGCGTCGCTCATCCCCGTGAGCACCTGCTCGTCGACCAGTTTCAGCGCGTCGGCCAGCTCGGAGCCGCTGCCTTCCAGGGTCTGCTGCATGAACTGGCGCGCGCCCGGTCCCGCGTCGCCCTGGTTCTTCAGCTGGTTCAGACGGCTGCGCAGTTTCGACAGCGCTTCCAGGTAGGCGCGCATCAACGACGCATTATTGTCCCTGGCCGCCACCAGCTTGCCCACGCCGGCAAATTCGCGCCCCACGGGTCCCGTGGGCTTGTCCAGGCGGGCCGGGTCGAGCTGCGCATTGAGACCGGGATTGGCCGTCAGCGGCGATGGCGCGCGGCGCAGCACGGTTTCCTTGAACCAGGCGATGATGCCCCGCTCGGCCTTGCGCAATTGCGCATTCTGCAGCGCCGGATTGTCCCACGAGGTTTCCTCGTAAATGGTCGTGAGCAGCCTGGCGATCGGCGACGACTGCGGGTCGCCCAGGCGGTTCATCGCCTGCACGGCGCCGTCGAAGCCTTTCAGGTCGGCGACGGCGACACCCTGCACGAATTTTTGCCACTCGCGCGCGTAGTCGGCCTTGTACATGGCCACCAGGTTTTTCTCGATCTGCTCCGGACTGCCTTCCAGCGTCAGGTCGTCGGTGGAGGCGCTTTTCAGCACCCAGTCGGCGCTTTGCAGCTCGCGGTTGGCGGCGTCGCGAAACGCGCCCTCGACGAACTTTTCCCACGCCTGGCGCGTAAAGGCGCCGGAGACGGCGTAGCTGCCCGCCAGCAGGGCCTGATCCTGTTCGCCGACGATGCGCGCCACCGTCATGCCGGGAAAGCGCGTCGAGGCGCGCGCCTTGACGTCGGCATACACGCGCTCGCGCGCCGGCATGCCGCGCACCACGCGGCGCAGGCTGTCGCGCGCCTGGTCGACCAGCGCCAGCTTCTGCTCGATGCGCGGCCAGGACGGGTCGCCGATCTGCGCCAGGTAAAACGTCAGCAGCCGTTCGGCGCTGCGTATCATCTGTTCGCGCGGCATGGCGCCCCGGTTCCCCTCCAGCCAGCCGCGCCAGAAGCGCGTCAGCTGGTCGTTCAGGTGGCTGCTTTCCGCATGCGTCTTATCGGCCAGCATCAGATAGGTTTTCAGCGCGTTGTAGGCATCTTCCACATTCGTCGCGCTGGCCGCCTGGTACTGCACCCCGCGCGGCGCGGCGGTGGGCGATGCGGGCGCCGGCGTCTGCGGCGTGCGCGCCGTGGGCTGCAGCTGGTCGGCGCTGGCGTTCATCTCGAACAGCAGGGCTTCCAGCGCGCCCGCCACCGGGGCGAGCATGACCTGGCGCGCGCCGGCAAAGTATTCCTCGCGCAGCTTGCGTTCGAGCAATTCGCCCTGGTACAGGCCCAGGCGCAATGACCAGGGACGTTGCGTGCGGTACGCTTCCAGTTGCTCGATGCGGTCCTGCAAGATCTCCAGCGCTTCCAGGCGCGACTGCAAGTCCAGGCGCCGCTCCTGCAGCTTCACCACTTTATTCAGATCGGCCTCGACATTGGCCACCAGCTGGCGGTTGCCCAGGTAGGACCAGCTCCAACCGCCCAGGCAGGCGCCCAGCGACACCGTCGCGGCGAAGAACACGGCATATTTGAAGCGCAGCTTGGCGCGGTTGGCATAGTTGGCCACCAGGTGCTTGTCGGCAAAAATGACCTTGCGGAACAGCTCCAGCAGAAAATAACCATGCTGGCGCGCGCCCGACGGCGCCGTGGCCGGGACGGGCGCGAAAGCCAGGTCGAAGCGGCGCGCCACCTGCTGCGAGGAAGCGCTGACGGGCTCGCCCTCCTGCAGCGCGCTGGTGAAATAAAAACCGCGGAACACGGGCTGGAACTGGAACGGGTTTTCCTCGAACAGGGTGGCGATGAAGGCGCGCAGGGCCGGTTTGACGGCGGCAAACTCCAGCGGGAAGGTAAACACGCCGGGCGCCATCGTCTTGCGTTGCCGGTGCGCCATGTTGGCCAGGCTCAGCTCCGTCAAGCCATCGTGCAATTCATCGAAACTCTGGTCGAAAAACGCCAGCAAGTCGGCCGTGGGCAGCTTGCGCCGGTACGGCATGGTGGCGCCCCAGACGCGCTCACGCTCGCTGCGTTCGGCATCCGCGAAAAATTCCGTGAAGCCGGAGATCAGGTCGGCCTTGGTAAACACGATGTACAGGGGCGCGAACACTTCCAGGCGTTCGATGACGTCCTGCACGCGCTTGCGCAGGCTGCGCGCCAGTTGCATGCCGACATCGGGGTCGCCTTTCAATTCGGCGATGCTGACGGCGATCAGGATGCCGTTGACGGGCGCCTTGCGCCGGTATTTTTTCAGCAGGTCGAGAAAGCCGAACCACTCGCCGCGGTGCTCGTCGACGACGGAGTAGCGTCCGGCCGTGTCGAGCACGATGCCGTCCGTCGTGAAGAACCAGTCGCAGTTGCGCGTGCCGCCCACGCCTTGCACGATCTTGCCGTCGGCGAAAGGGAACTGCAGGCCCGAATGCAAGATGGCGCTGCTCTTGCCGGCGGCCGGGTTGCCGATGATCATGTACCACGGCAATTCGTACAGGGCGGCGGCGCCCGATTTGAGGCCCAGCTTGGACGTCTTGATGGTCTCGATGGCGGCCAGCATGCCCGCGCGCACGGCGCCGAGTTCGCCCTGCTGGGTGCTGCTGGCCGTCGAGGCCGAGGCGGCCTGCGTGGCGGCGATCTCGGCCTCGTTGAGGATGGCCTGGCCCAGCGCCTGCGCATCGCGCCGTGCGCGGCGGCGGCGCCACAGCCACAGGCCCAGCCAGGCGACAAAGGCCAGCAACAGCAAGGCCAGCGCCCAGATCAGCGCCACTTCCAGCACCTCGGCGCCCAGGTACAGGAACACGGCCAGCGCCACGAAGCCGAGGATGGTCAGATTGCGGCTGTCGGTGAGGAAATGCCAGAGTCGTCGCAGCATGATGAGCCCAGGGTGAGGTCGCAAAGCAGGAGGAATGTCGCCGCGCAGCGAGGCGGAGTCGGCCCATGCTGACAGCAATGCGGCGCGCCTTTGTTGACATATGACAAGTACCAGGTGCCAGCGCGCGGCAGGCGCCGGCGTGCCATTGACGCTGCGCAAGCAAGCTTGCAGCGCTGAAAATCTGGCCGCTGCGCGGCGCTAGAATGGCTGGCGCGGCTTACTTGCCCAGCACGCGCGGTTGCGGCAATTCCGTGTGGCCGAAGTCCATCATGGTCCAGCGTCCGCCCCAGCGCAGGCCCACCGATTCGGCCGTCACGCCATATAAACGGTAGCCGCGCATGGCCCAGGCATTTTTTTCAGAAATGACGAGCTTTCCTTCATGCATGAATGCGCAATCGGCCGCCAGGCCATACTGGTGATAGCTTTGAAACGCCCTGGCGTTCGTCACGTTCGGGCCGGCCGCCGCCAGCTGGTCCTGGCGCGCCGGACTGCGGTAGCCTTCCAGCAAGACCATGTCATAGCCATGCACGTCCTTCATGATCTTGAAGACCAGCAACAGGCGCTGCGCGTAGTCGTGGTCGAGCAATTGCCAGTTGCGGCTGGCGCCACCCAACAGCGGACGCAGCTGCGTCACTTCCGCCGTGGAAAACAGCAGCGGCGGCAGGGTCAAAGGCGGCACCAGCTGCTCGCCCTTGAGCAAGTCGCTGACCTGGTCATTGATCGCGTGTTGCTGGTCCGCATAGCCGCGCAGGGCGATGCGGTCGCTGGACAGCCAGGCCAGCAGCGGCGGCACGATGACCAGCACGCTGCCTGCCAGGCTCAACCAGCGATGCCGCCACAGCAGCTGCCAGGCGCGCGCCATGCCCCTGCCCGTGTGCCGCTGCACGCGTTGCCACTGCGCGCCGCTGCCGCCCTTCAGGTGCTGCGCGCGCCGCTGCATGCGCCAGCCCAGGTTGACGAGCGTGTGCAGCACGATGGCGCGGCCGCCGGGAAACAACAGCAGCCAGCAAGCGAAACAGGCGAGCAAGAAATACATCAGGACCAGGGCGACGAACATGGGGCGCTCCGTGATGGGATAGTCGGAGCCGGGCAGGCAATTGCTCGGCGGTATCGCTAGATCGTAGGCGTCCGCGGCCCGCATGAGCGCGGTTTACATCAAGGTCAGTCGAGTTTGATCCACTGCGGAGGTGATATTTTGTCTGTATTGAAAACCGGGGATGGCCAGGCGCGCGGTCCCAACCTGCTGAGCAAGGACGGCGCGGCTGGCGCGCCCATCGGAGGCAAGGGCATCCTGTCGCAGCTCGAACACGGCGTCGCCGCGCCGGCGGCCATGCCGGCCCTGCGCTGGCGCCCCGGCTGGCGGCACTGGGCCGCTGGCGCGCTGGGCGCGACGGTGCTGATCACGGCCGTGCTCACGCATGACACGCCCTTCGTGCCTCTGCCGAGCGCCCCCGCCACGGCCACGGCCTTGCCGGCGCCCGTCATGCCGGCGCCAACGGCGCCGCCGCACGCGGCGCAGGCGGCCACCATCGTCAATACGACGGCCCCGCCCTTGCCTGCCGCGTCCGCCACGACAGCGGGTGCGGCGCCAAGCGCAAGCGCGCCGCCCAGGACGCCGCCCCCCGTACGGCAGGCGGCCGCGCGTCCACAGGGGACGAGGCCGGCTACCGCGCCAGGCGACAGCGACGTCGCCTTGCTGACGGCGATGGTGGCCCATGCGCACGGGCAGGAAGGCACGGCAAAGCCCGTGCGCGACGTGGTGCTGCGCCAGCGGGAAGAAGAGACAACGGAGCTGTTGCGGCGCTGTCAGCAGCTGGGCCTGATCGAAGGCATGCTGTGCCGCTCGCGCATCTGCTCGGGCCGCTGGGACAGCGATCCTGCCTGCCATTGAGCGCCCGCGCGGGCCATCACGTGTTTCGCGGGTGAGTGGCCGCGTCCATGCGGCCTTGCAAAAAGCCTTCCATCAGCGCCAGCAATGCCTGCGGCTGCTCCTGGTGCGGCGTATGGCCGCACTGTTCGACGATGGCGGGCACGGCGTTGAGCGCCTGCGCCACGATGGTGTCGACCTGGGCCGCGCTGCCGTACTGGTCCTCGCTGCCCTGCAG
Organism: Janthinobacterium sp. JC611; assembly: GCF_018682595.1. Lineage (NCBI taxonomy): Bacteria > Pseudomonadati > Pseudomonadota > Betaproteobacteria > Burkholderiales > Oxalobacteraceae > Janthinobacterium > Janthinobacterium sp. JC611. Next base: position 116,035 of record NZ_JAFLJN010000025.1, on the reverse strand, counting down.
CACCAGCGCAGGGCATTCGACGGAAGGCAGCAGGTACTCGATGTTCCAGAACTGGAATCCATAGCTGAGCCAAGTGTCCGACCAGGCCTTGAAGATGGTCTCCGTCTTGTCGCCATGGTATTTCGCCAGCGCGCGCAGCTTGCCCGCGCCAAACGCCGCGTCCGCCACGCGGATGCCCTCGAGCGTGATGCCTTCGACAAACACGTGCGCCGCTTCGGTGATGATGCCGCGCAAGCGCGGCGGCTGCTGCGCCGCATAGATCAGGGCGATGCTGCCGCCATCGGAGTGGCCGACGAGAAAATGATCCTGTCCCGGCAGCAGTGCCGCGAGCACTTGCGGCAGCTCGCACAGCGCGTAGTCGTGCAAATAATGGAGCTGGCGCCGCGCCGCCAGCGGCGACGACTGCCCATAGCCGTGGCGGTCATACAGCAAGCCGCGGCAGCCCGTCGCCTGGCATAGCTGAGCGGGAAAATCTTTCCACATCGCACAGCAACCTAGCCCCTCGTGCAGGAACACCAGGCAGGGCTTGGCAGGGTCGCCTTCGATCAATTCGTAATAGATATCGGTTTCGGCACTCAGGTTCAGTATCGGCATGGGCTAGGCTCGCAACGGGTTGCGCATCGACAGGTCGGCTGCGCCTATTGTGCCATCGTCCTGCGCGGCATGCGTGGCGGCCCGTAAAAATAGCCTGCGAGAAAAGATCTTGCCACCTGCCTGCATGGTGTTTGCGCCAGCACAAATGAGCATCGTTTTTCCGGCTGCCTTGCGTGCTTTCCGCCCCTGTGTACGCCTAGAATGGCTTACTCCAACAGCATGGAGCAGGCGGCTACCTTATCAGCCAGGACGTGACACTGGCCGTCACGACAACATAGATAGGGCGTCTTGCCGCACGACGACAGGCGCGGCGTCCAAACTATCGATCAGGAGTACATCATGGAAATGAAAGTAGAACACCGCACGGGCAGCAACCTGGCACTGGACGAATCCGAGCTGCCGGCGGAGCAGGAAGGAAAAAGCGCCAAAGGCGCGGCCGCACAGGACTTGAACCTGAGCCCCGCCGCCTTCACCACCTACTACACGTGGACCGCCAATGGCGTGCATCCTTCGGTCAACTTCGTCAACGCCAACGTGCACGCCAATTCGCGCGTCTTCGTCAACATCAGCGAATATGGCGCGAATCCCCAGGACCGCTTCATCGGCGCCGCCCGCATGGCCGTGTACAACATCGCGCCATACAACGGCGGCTTCCGGGCCTGGGTGGAGATCTCGTGGGGCAGTCCGCTCAAGGTCCGTTTCGACGTATTCGTCGATCCCTGATGCGGCAAGCACTGTGCGTGCCCCTGCCACCAGCGGGCCGGCATCGCACACGTCGCTAAGACACTGAAGGGATGGCCAGCGTGGACGGAAACCGTGCACGCATGACAAAAGGGCCACGTGTCGCCACGTGGCCCTTTGCTGCTGCTTGTTCTGGCTCCCCGACCTGGACTCGAACCAGGGACCTGCGGATTAACAGTCCGTCGCTCTACCAACTGAGCTATCAGGGAAAGGAGGCCGAATTATATACGTCAAAATTTCCCATGTCCAGTTGTTACTACATGCTTGCTGCACGGCCATCCAAAACAGGCCGCCTGCGAAGCCAGCCTCGCCATGTGCTGCGTCCGTCTGCGCGGCGCTACGCAAGATAGTAGAAAAAGCAGGCCTTGCCGATTCGAATAAGCAGGCCTCGCCGGCCCGGAAGGCGCACAACGGCATGCCGGCAGCGGGGAGTCAAGCACGCCGCCGCGCGGACATGCGCTTGCAAGGTTCATCCTTGCCCCTGGCTGGCTGCTCTCACCCGACATGACAGAATCAAGCGTACCCCTGGTGGACCATCCCCGCAGCGGCGACAGCTCGGCCGAAATCGCCGAGCATCTGGCGGCCGCCATCGTGGCGCGCCAATTGCCGCCCGGCACGCGGCTGCGCGAAGAGGCGCTGTGCCGGCTGTATGGCGTCAGCCGCACCAAGATCCGTGCCGCCCTGCTGATCCTGTCCAAAGACAAACTCATACGCGTAGTGCCCGACAAGGGCGCCTTCGTCAGCCAGCCAACGGAAGCGGAGGCGCGCGACATCTTTGCCGCGCGGCGCGTCATCGAGGCGGCCCTGGCGCGCGCCTGATGGTGGAGCACCTGGGGCGCGTGGAAGCGGCCTTGCGCTTCGACGGCAGCGTGCATGACGACAAGAAAGACCTGGTGGCCGCGCTGTTGATGTAAGCGGCCCATCAAAAAAGGCCGCCCTGCTGCTGCACGGGCGGCCTTCTCGCATGCGACGGCAACTGGCTTGCCGCCGGTGCCACGCAGCCTATTCGCCCAGGTAGATAAACTTGAACAGGAAGATGGCGGCGATGATGTAAGCCACCACCGATACCTGCTTGCCCTTGCCCGTCAACAGTTTCAATACGGCATAGGTGATGAAGCCGAAGGCGACGCCGCTGGCGACCGAATACGTGAATGGCATCATCAGCGCCGTGATGGCGGCTGGAATGCTTTCCGTGCTGTCATCCCAGTCGATGAAGGTCAGTTCGCGCAACATCAGGCACGCGACATACAGCAGCGCGGGCGCCGTCGCATACGGCGGCACCGTGTGCGCCAGCGGGGCGAAGAACAGGCTGCCCAGGAACAGCAGCGCCACGGCCACGGCCGTCAAGCCCGTGCGGCCGCCCGCCTGCACGCCAGCCGCGCTTTCCACGAAGGCCGTGGTGCTCGACGTGCCCAGGCAGGCGCCGGCGGCGATCGCCGTGCTGTCGGCCAGCAAGGCCTTGTTCATGCGTTCCATCTTCCCGTCTTTCAACAAGCCGGCGCGGTTGGCCACGCCCATCAGGGTACCCGTCGCATCGAACAATTCGACCAGAAAAAACACCAGCACCACGTTGACGATGCCGATCGACAGCGCGCCCATGATGTCGAGCTTGAACAGGGTCGGCTCGATGGCGGGCGGCGCCGAGACGATGCCGTTGAACTCGTTGCCGCCAAAGAAGAAGCTGGCGATGGTGATGACGAGGATGCCGATCAGGATGGCGCCCGGCACTTTCAGCCGGTCCAGCGCGACGATGATGAAAAAGCCGAGGATGGCCAGGATGGGCGCCGCCTTGTGCAAGTCGCCCAGGGCGATGATGGTGGCCGGGTTCGACACCACCACACCCGCGCTTTTCAGGGAAATGATGGCCAGGAACAGGCCGATACCGACCGTGATGGCCGTGCGCAGCGCGGGCGGAATGCTGTTGATGATCATCTCGCGTATCTTGAACAGGCTGACCAGGATGAACAGGCAGCCGGAAATGAAGACGGCGCCCAGCGCCACTTCCCAGCTCATGCCCATGCCCTTCACCACCGCATACGAGAAATACGCGTTCAAGCCCATGCCCGGCGCCAGCGCGATCGGATAGTTCGCGTACAGGCCCATGATCAGCGTGCCGATGGCGGCCGCCAGGCAAGTGGCAACAAAGACGGAGTCTTTCGGCATGCCCGCGTCGCCGAGGATGGACGGGTTGACGAAGATGATGTAGGCCATCGTCAGGAACGTGGTCAGGCCGGCCAGCAGCTCCGTGCGCACATTGGTGCCGTTGTCCTTCAGTTTGAAATAGCGTTCCAGGAACTGCATGATTAACCCCTTGTTTTGGTAGAACCGGGCGCCTGCGTGTGGCCAGTGCGCCTCTTTTTATGACGAAATGACTACTTTCCCGTGGCGCCGGCCGGCTTGAAGGCCCACCAGCGGCTGCCCGCGAAATTCCAGACCAGTCCGATGCCCGTCGCCAGCACCTGCGCCAGCCAGTAATACCAGCCCAGCTGGTGTACCAGCAGCCACATCAGGCCCGTATTGATGCACCAGCCGATGCCCAGCAAGGTGAAATACTTGCTGGCCGCCTCGCCGTGTCCCTTGTCGCTTTTGAACGTGAAAAAATAATTGAGCAGGTAGTTGACGACGGAGCCGAGGATGTAGCCGATGCCGGAAGCGGCGGCGGCGCTGATGCCGGCCCATTCCACGCCACCCCACAGCACGCTGTATTGCACGGCCGTGCCGGAAGCGCCGACGGCGGCGAAACGTAAAAATTGGTGATGCAGGGAATGGGACATTGTCAATTTTCAAATGAAGCGAGAAGGATAGTGCCAGAATAAAAAATGGCTACGATTGCTCGTAACCATTTTTCAGCCTGCATTTTACTGCAAGTTGCGCCCAACGTTCATTTCCGCCGCCGTTTCGACGCTTATTTCTTGCGCTGGCGGCGCCGGCGCAGCCACACGAACAATGCGATCAGCAGCAAGATGCCCACGATGCCGCCCGGCAGCATGAACGGTTGCGCGCGGGCCAGCACGGGCTTCTCGCCGCCGCTGCGCGCCTGCGCCACGTAGGCCGGCGTGACGGACACGTCCGGGTTGCCATACTGCTTCAGCACGTAATTGGCAATCGAGGCGATCTGCTCGTCCGTCAAGGGCTGCACGTAGGAACGCTGGTCGAAACGGGGCATGAACGCTTCGTGCTCCTCCCCTTCGATCTTGCGCTCGACACCGAACAACATGGCCGAGACCAGGTTGGCCGGCGTGTTGCCGCCCGTCGCCGTGTTGTGGAACAGGGCCGGATACGCCTGGCCCGTGCTGCCGGCGCCGCTGGCCGCGTGGCAGCTGGCGCAATAGCCGGAAAACAGCACGGCGCCGCTGTCGAGCGAATGATGCTCGGTGGAACCGGCCATGCCGCGCAGCGCCCCTTCCTCGCTGGCCGCGCTGCCATGGCTGAAGGCGGCCTTGGTCTGCCCCGGCGCGCGCACGGGCGGCACCGTGCGCAGCCAGGCCACGATGGCCGCCACGTCGTCGTCGCGCAAAAATTGCAGGCTGTTCTGGATGGCTTCGGCCATGCCGCCCGCCGCCTGCCCCTTGCCTTCCACGTGGCCCGTCTTCAGGTAGGCGGCGATTTCCGCATCCGTCCACGCGCCGATGCCGCTGACCTTGTCGGACGTGATGTTCGGTGCGTGCCAGGAACCGAGCGATGCGCCCGCCAGGGTCTGGCTGCCGATTTCGGCCATCAGCGCGTTGCGCGGCGTATGGCAGGCGCTGCAGTGCGCCAGGCCTTCGGCCAGATAGGCGCCCCGGTTGATCTGCGCGCTTTTCGTGGGGTCCGGCACGAAGCGTTTATTGTCCAGGAACAAGGTATTCCAGCCCAGCATGGACAGGCGCACATTGAACGGGAATGGCAGGGCCGTCTGGCGCGCCGGCGCGTCGACCGGTTGAACCGCCTGCATGAAGTAGTGATACAGGTCGCCCACGTCCGCGTCCGTCAGCCGCGCATAGCTGGTGTAGGGCATGGCCGGATACAGATGGCTGCCGTCGGCGCGCACGCCTTCGCGCAGGGCGCGCGCAAAGTCGGCTTCCGTGTAGTGGCCGATGCCGCCTTGTTTCGAGGGCGTGATATTCGTCGCGTAGATCGTGCCCAGCGGCGAATCGATGGCGTAGCCGCCCGCGTACGGCTTGCCGCCGGCCGCCGTATGGCACGCCATGCAGTCGGCCGCGATGGCCAGGTAGCGGCCCCGCTCGAGGCGCGCATCGGCGCCCGAAGCACCTGCGGCCACGGGCGCGGCCGGGCGGTCCGGCGTCAGGGTGACGGGCGGCGCAGGCGGCGCGGCGTGCGCGGCCAGCGGCAAGCCGGCCGCCAAAGTCAGGCCCAGCAATAAACGGCGCATCATGCGGCCTCCCGTGCCAGGGTGCGGGCGATGTCGTCGGCCGCGCGCAAGCCGAGCGCAGCCATGCTGAGGGTGGTGTTGACGACGCTGGCCGACGGCATGGCGCCGCCGCCCGGCAGCCACAGATTGGCATGATCGTGGGCGCGGCAATTACCGTCAACCACGGAGTCAAGACGGTTCGAGCCCATGATGACGCCGCCCATGATGTGGTTGTTCGCGTTCAGGCTGTCGGTGATATGGAATTCCACGGCGCCGAACAGCTTGCCGATGTGCTCGAGCTGCGCATGCGCGGCCTTCGCGCCAGCGCGCACGTAATCGCCCACGTCATAGTAAATGTCGGGACAGGCCAGGCCCAGCGGATCCTTGCGCGTCTTGCTCAAGGTCAAACGGTTGTGCGCTTCGGGCAAGGGTTCCAGGCTGATCGACAAGTCCACGCCGAACGCGGCGCGGCGGCGGATCTCGTCGTCGAGATCCTTGCCCACCAGGCCCAGCTTCAACGACTGCTGGGTAGCGGGCCCGACGCGGGTGATATTGTTCAGGATCATCTTGTTGGCCGAATACTGCGAGCGGAAGGCGCCGTCGCGCGGGCCCACCAGGCAGCTGCTCTGCGCGGGGCCACGGCCCGTCCAGATCGGCTCGTTGGCGAGGAAGGTGCAGTGAAAGCCCGAGTGGTCCATCATGTTGCGGCCCACCTGGTCGGAACTGTTGGCGATGCCGTTCGGATTGTTCCGGTTCGCCGCCAGGAGTAAAAGGCGCGGCGTCTCGATGCCATTGCAGGCAATCACGAAAGCCTTGCCGGTCGCCATGTGCGACTGTTTCTTCGCGTCATACCAGTGCACGGCCGTCACGCGGTTGTTCTGGTCGGTGTCGATGCGGTAGACGACGGCCTCGGCCAGCACGCCCGCGCCCTTCCGCTCGGCCCGTTCCACGTGGTGGATGCCGTTGTACATGGCGCCGATGGGGCAGATCGGCTGGCAATTGTTATTGCCGCAGCAAGTGGGACGGCCCTGCCATGGGCGCGTCGAGCGCCCTTGCGGAATCGGCACGGAACGGTAGCCGTGCGGGTTGACCACTTCGGCGAAGCGCTTGTCGCCATAGCCCCAGGGCACCATGTCCATCGGGTACGGCGCGCTGCGCTCGCTGGGCGACTGCAAGGCGGGATCGTTGGGGCCGGCCACGCCCATTTCCTGCTCGGCGCGGCAATAGTACGGTTCCAGCTCATCGTAGGAGATGGCCCAGTCGCGCCCCACCCCGTAATCGCTCTTCATGCGCATGTCGGACGGCAAGTGGCGCCAGCACGACGCGGCCCAGTGCCAGGTCGTGCCGCCCACCGTGCGCAGATAGCCCTGCTGGAAACTGCTGCCGCTGGGGCCAGACAATTCCACATAGTTATTCTTCGGGAAATACAGCGGCGCGGGCGCGTTTTCCGCCTGCGGATACAGGCCCTGGAAGTCGGAACCGACGCGGTTCTCGAACGGCATGTTGCGCCAGTTTTCCACGGCTTGCCCCCGCTCGATGCGCAGGCCCGCTTCCAGCATGATCACGGAGTGACCCTGCGCAGCCAGCTGGTCGGCCATCATGGCGCCGACGACGCCGGAACCGACGATGACGACATCGGCGACGACGTCGCCATTACTCTTGAATTGGGGTGATTTCATTTTGCTTGCTTGCCTTTCGGTTCGGGAGTGCCGGTAGTGGCCGGGGCCGGTACGGGTTTGGGCGCCACGGGCGCGGAGACGCCCACGGCCGGCGGCGCTTTCAGCCACCACAGGGGGCCGTAATTGCAATACGTGGGCACGACCTGGCCATCGGCCACCGTGCGGTACATCAGCGCTTCCGCATACGCGACGACGATGGACTTCGTGCCCTGCGCCGCGTTGCCGGCGACGGTGCCCGTGTACCAGGCGGCGACGATGGCCAGTGCCAGCTCGCGCAAGCTGGCATCCGCGGCGCTGGCGGCCGCCAGCAGGGCCTGCGCTTCCTGGCCCGTGACGAGCAGCGCGCCCAGCCGTGGCAACTGGTCGGCAAAGCCGGGCACGTTGGTACGCATGGCTTGCTCGATGCGCGCCGCCGTCGCGGCGGACAGCTCGCGATGGCCCGTGATGGTTTGCGACAAGGTGTAGAACAGCATGGTGGCGGGCGCCGGGCCGGTGGCCGGGGCGCTGGCCGGCGCCTGCATGGCGGCGGACAGGGGATTGCTCCAGAAACCGGCCTGCGCCAGCAAGGCGGCCAGGCCGATCAGGGCGTGGCGGCGGCTGATGCGGGGAAGGGATGAAACGGATGTTGCAGATGGTTCGCTGCCTGGATGGTTCATGAGACTCCCGCAAGACTTGTTGTTTTATTGACTTCGATGATTGCGCTACATTGCATTTGCGCATAAATGGAACCGGTTCCATATTATCCTACAGAAGTAAATTGTCTGCCAATGTAGTACTACTACTGAGTATCCGGCTTGTGCAATTCCCGCATAGGTTCAGGGGTTTCGCGCAGGCAAAACGCCAGTCCCGGCTGGCTACCAAGGCGGTAGTGAAAATCGAGCACGCTGCCGCCGGCCAGGTCCGGCTTGCCCGGCAACGGCAGGGGGAGATTCAGGCTGCACTCATGGTCGCCCAGGACGATGTCGCCATGCACGCGGATGCGCGTCAGCAAGCGCGGCGCCTGCTCCAGCACCTCGGGCAGGCGGATGCTGGCGGCCGGCAGGCTGTCGCTCTGCCCCTGCGCCCCATGCTGCCAGGCGCGCAGGGCCTGCGCATCGAGCGCAAACACGCGGCCCCAGTCGGTGCACGGCTCGTCCGGCGCGCGCCGGTCCAGGCCCAGGTGCACGCTGACGGCCGCCGGCAGCAGCGCCGCCGCAGGCGCTTGCGCGTACAAGTTGCGCAGGATGGCCACCTGCGGCTCCTTGCCCAGCGCCGTGTTCATGGTTTCGCTGACGATCACGTCCGGCATGGCGGCGGCAGGAATGCGGTAGGCGGCCGCGTCGGCGCAAATGAATTCCGCCACATGGCCGTCCAGGCCCAGGATTGCGATCAGTTCGCGCGCATACGCCAGGGTCTCGGCGTGCACGTCGAGGATGGCAAACTGCACCTGGGTCGCGCTCAGCACGGCCATCACCGGCAAGGCCAGCAAGGCGAACGGGCCGCAGCCCGCATACAGCACCCGCACGGGCCGACCGCCGCGCGCGTCCAGGCGCTCGCGCACGGCCAGCGCCAGGCCCTGGATGAAGGCGGCGCTGCGGTAGGGCTCGCGCGCGCACAGGCCCGCCTGCACGGGCGAGATGGCCCAGCCGCTGGGAAGAAAGCTTTCGCCGTCGCGCAAGCCTTGCTGCACATCCATGGACAGGCGCGAATGGCGCTCCACGAGCTGGCGCAGCCGCACCGTTTCGCCGACCAGGCTCGCCAGGGAACGCTGCGGATCGCACAAGGCGGCCGCGATGCTGGCCAACTCTTCCCGCGCCGGATTCATGCGCGGCTCCGCTGGGACAGCAGGATAAAGACGGAATGCATGGCGACCTCCTTGAAATGATTGCAAGTACGCGGAAAAATTGGCAGCATAGCAAACAAATAGACGCCTGTTAATCCAGACACAGCCACAAACACCTACCGGAGCACCGATGCACGCCTTGCCGCTTTCCGCCCTCGCCAGCCTGCCCGCCCCCTACCAGTTGCGCGCCCAGCGCGACGACGACGATGGCTTTGCCGCCGCGCTGTACAGCTCCACGCGCGACGACTTGCGCCAGACGCCGGCCGAACCCGCCGTCATCGAACAGCTGATCGCCATGCAGCGGCGCATGCAAAGCCATGGCTATCGGCAGTCGTATCCGCACGCCGCCTACCTGCTGCTGCAGCACGGCGACACGCCCATCGGCCGCCTGGTCCTGGACCGCCAGGGCGAAGTGCTGCACCTGGTCGACATCGCCATCCTGCCCGCCGCGCAAGGCCGGGGCGCCGGCAGCGCCGTGCTGCGCGCCCTGCAGGCGCAAGCGGGGGCGCAGCAATGCCGCATCCACCTTGCCGTCAACAAAAGCAACGCCGCCGCGCGCGCGCTGTACCAGCGGCTGGGCTTTCGCCTGCGCGGAGAAAACGAGGTGCAGGAGCTACTGGCATGGAGCGCGTAGTGCCGCCGCCCAGCACCTGGCTGCGGCTGCCGCTGCGCTTCGACGTGGCGCGCATGCAGCGCGACAGCGACCAGTTCGGCGCCAGCGAGTGGATCAGCCATTTCAATACGGGCGCCTATGAAAACGGCTGGAGCTGCGTGCCGCTGCGCTCGGCCGGCGGGGCCGCGAACCACATCGTGCCGATCGACGGCGCCGCCTACGCCGCCACGCCGCAGCTGGCGCGCTGCCCCTGCCTGCGCGACGCGCTCGCCAGCTTCGACTGCGAGATCCGCGCCGCGCGCCTGATGGCGCTGGCGCCGGGCGCCCTCATCCGCCCGCACCGCGATGCGAAAACGGCCTTGCAGGATGGCTTGACGCGCATCCATATTCCCATCCACACCTCGCCGCAGGTGTGGTTCACCATCGATGGCGAGGCTGTCCGTTTCACGGCCGGCCACGCCTGGTACATGGACGCCAGCTGCCTGCATGCCGTGCACAACCGGGGGGCGGCGCCGCGCATCCATCTCGTGCTCGACTGCGTCACCAACGCCTGGCTCGAAGCGCTGTTCGCCTCGGCCGGTTTCGTGCCGAAGGCGGCGCACAAGTATGGCGACCCCAGCATCAACGATGGCAATGTGCAGGCCATCATCGCCCAGCTGCGGCTGTCGCCCTCGCCTGCCAGCCTGGCGCTGGCCAGCGAACTGGCCGCCCTGGCCGGCGGGAGCGCGCCGTGAGCGCCGCGCCAGGCATGGCGCAGCAAGAGCGTCTGCTGGCCAGGGGCGAAACGGTGGCATGGCGCGCGGGCATGGACTTGCGCGGCTGGTATCCGCTGTATGTGGAACGCGGCGACGCGCTGGCGGACGCCGCCATGTGCTGGCGCGACCTGGGGCAAACAGCCTTCGTCGACGCCTTCTTTGTCAATACCCTGGCGCGCCAGCCGCATGGGGAGCGCCGCGTCTGCCGCACGCCGCTGGCGGCGCTGGACACGCCCGGCGACGGCCTGGCGCCCGACGCCTTCATCTTCCACGTGTCGCGCTGCGGCTCGACCCTGCTATGCCAGCTGCTGGCGTCCTTGCCGCAATGCATAGTCATGTCCGAGCCGCCCGTCGTCGACTCGCTGCTGCGCCTGCATCACGACTGCGGCGATGCGGCCGCCAGCGTGGCCCTGCTGCGCCAGGCCATCCTCGCCCTGGGCCAGCGCCGCACGGGCGAGGAGACGCATTTCTTCATCAAGTTCGACTGCTGGCACATCCACAGCCTGGACTTGCTGCGCCAGGCGTTTCCCGGCACGCCCTGCCTGTTCCTGTACCGCGAACCGCAAGCCGTGCTCGCCTCGCACCGGCGCCAGCGCGGACCGCAAATGGTGCCCGGCATGCTGCATCCGGCACAGCTGCCACTGCCCGCCCACCGGCTGGCGCCGGGCGATCTCGATGGCTATGCGGGCCTCGTGCTAGGCAGCCTGTTCGACGCCGCCCGGCCCCATGCGGCCGCCGGCCAGTTGCAGTTAATTCATTACAGTCAATTGCCCGGCATCCTCTTCAGCGACTTGCTGGCCCGCTTCGGCATCGCCCCTACGCCGGCGCAGCTGCAAGCGATGCGCGCGCGCGGCGGCGTGCATGCGAAATACGGCACGGCCTACCACGGCGATCCGCCAGCGGCCGCAACGGATGACCTCGCCGCCATCGCCGCGCAATTGCAGCCGGCCTACCAGGCGCTGGAAGCGCTGCGGCCGCAGGCCGGGCAAGGCCAGTGATTTCTATCAAACCAACTTTCTGACAAGGAGGCATATCGACCTACCCAATGGAGGCCATGCGCCAGATAGCTGTCCCACCGCGGCGCCCAATGCAGCACCCTTGCAAGCAACCTTAAACGACCCACACCATGATAAAAAAAATGACATTGGCAGTATTCTTTGCCGCCCTGCTTCCCTTTTACGGATGCATGGCGCAAACCACGGCGGAAGCGAAACCCGTTTCCGCCGAAGTCAGCACCACCCTGACACCCGACATCGGCGGCATCAAGCAGGTGCTGGAAATCAAGACGGACGACGCGCACAAGCCCGTCCTGCTGTTCCTGTCAGGCGGTCCGGGAAGCTCCATGATCAAGGGCGCGGATGCCTTCAGCAATCTCCTGAAAAACCGATTTACGATTGTGCAATGGGACCAGCGGGACGCCGGCAAGACATTGAAGCTGAATCCTTCGCCCACGCAGCCATCGGTCGGGCAGATGGAGCAGGACACGTATGAAGTCATACAATTTCTGCGCAAGGAGTTGAAGCAGGAAAAAATCTACTTGCTGGGCAGTTCCTGGGGCAACGTCCTGGGCTTTTATATCGTCAGGCAGCATCCGGAGCTGCTGCATGCGTATTTCGCTTCCAATCCTGTCGTGAGCCAGCTGGAAAGCGAGAAAGAATTGCTGCAAGCCTTGAAAGTGCATTTCAAGGACAATGCCCTCGCCAGCCAGGAACTGAACAGCGTCAGCTTCCCGTTTGTCAGCGACGAAAGCATGTTTTATTTAAGGAAATGGCTTTTTTACAAGGATGGCAAGGAATTTGCAACGAGCGCGGGTTTCAAGACGGGCTTTCTTCAATGGTCAAAAACCTGGTCGCCCGTCTGGAACGAGGTCATGAACATTGACCTGCCCAAGACCTTGAAAAGCGTTGACTGCCCCGTGTATTTCTTCGTCGGCAAAAACGATATCCAGACTTCGACCAGGATCACGCAAGCGTATTTCGATACCTTGAAGGCGCCAAGGAAGGGGCTGTTTTTCTTTGAGCATTCCGGCCATCAGATACACCAGGATGAACCGGTGAAATTTCAAGAAGCCATCATCCAGACGCTGGAGACAATTCAAGCGAACAAGTAAGGGCGCCTGAAACGCAAAAAGCCCAGGCGGTGAAGGCTGGGCTTTTTGCTGCTACGTGTTCTGGCTCCCCGACCTGGACTCGAACCAGGGACCTGCGGATTAACAGTCCGTCGCTCTACCAACTGAGCTATCAGGGAAAAGAGGCCGCATTCTATAGCGCAAATTTTCAGTTGTCCAGACTTACGCTAAAAAATTTACGCGCGCCACCATTCAGCCAGGATTTTCCTGCGGATGATAGTCAAACACCAGCACCCGCCCCAGCCATGGCTTGAGCTGTTCGACAAAGTCCAGGTGCGCCGCATGGGCCAGATACGCGTCGCGCGCGGCGGCGTCATCGAAGGTCAGCGTGAAGCAATCGGTGAAGCCGTCATCGAGGCCTTCCGGGCTGACGTTCGGCCCCCATTCGAATTGCCGCACGCCGGGAATGCGGTGTTTCAGCCGGGAGAACTCGTAGACGAGCTCGGCGTGCTTGGCGGACGTGATGCCGTCGAGGAAGTCGCACAGGACGATATGGCGCAAGGAGGAGGTACAAGTCATGGGAAGGTGCTCCTGAAGTGATGCATTCAGGATAGCGCAAAACGCGTTCACGCACAGGCAAGGCCTGCCGCCAGCGGCGAAAAACAAAAAAGGCCATGTTTTTCAACATGGCCTTCCGAATTCTGGCTCCCCGACCTGGACTCGAACCAGGGACCTGCGGATTAACAGTCCGTCGCTCTACCAACTGAGCTATCAGGGAAAAGAGGCAATAGTATATGTCGATTGTTTCATATTTGCAAGACTAGAACTACATCTTCACAAACACGGCCATCGCCGACTTTCTACCACCATCAGCGCCGCACTTGCATGCAGCGCCGAAGAAGCAAGATCTTAAAGCACTTTGGCGATCGCGTCAATAACGATGTCGATATTGCGCGAATTCAATGCTGCCACGCAGATACGGCCCGTGTCGACGGCGTAGATCGACTGCTCGCGCAGCGACGCCACCTGTTCCTTGGTGAGACCGGAGTACGAGAACATGCCGATTTGCTGGCGCACGAATTCGAAGTCGTGGCCTGGCGCCTTGGCTTTCAGTTTTTCCACGAAGGCGTTGCGCATTTCGCGGATGCGCACGCGCATGCCGGCCAGTTCCTCTTCCCACAGCTGGCGCAGTTCCGGCGTGGCCAGGACGGTGGCGACCACCTTGCCGCCGTGTACTGGCGGGTTCGAGTAGTTGGTGCGCACGACGCGCTTGAGCTGCGACAGCAGGCGCGACGCCTCATCGGCGCTGGCCGCGACGACGCTCAGGGCGCCCACGCGCTCGCCGTACAGCGAGAACGATTTCGAGAACGAGTTCGACACCAGCAGCGGGCCGCCCGCGTCGGCGAAGCGGCGCACCACGGCGCCGTCTTCGGCGATGCCGTTGGCGAAGCCCTGGTAGGCCATGTCGAGGAACGGCACCAGGCCGCGCGACGTCACCACGCTGATGATCTGGTCCCACTGGGCCACGCTCAGGTCGGCGCCGGTCGGGTTGTGGCAGCAGGCGTGCAGCACGACGATGGAGCCGGCCGGCATGGCGTTCAGGCTGGCCAGCATGCCGTCGAAGTTCACGCCATGGGTGGCGGCATCGTAGTAGGTGTAGTTATTCACGACGAAACCGGCGTTCTCGAACAGCGCGCGGTGGTTTTCCCAGCTTGGATCGCTGATGTAGACTTGCGCGCCCGGCGCGAAGCGCTGCAGGAAGTCGGCGCCGATCTTCAACGCGCCCGTGCCGCCGATGGCTTGCACGGTCACGGCGCGGCGCTCTTGAATTACGGCGCTATCGGCGCCAAATACGAGTTCTTGCACCGCCTTGTCGTAGGCAGCGAGGCCTTCGATCGGCAGATAGGTGCGTGGGGCGGCCTGTTCGATCAGGATGGCTTCCGCCTTGCGTACGCAAGCTAACAGAGGCACCTTGCCGTTGTCGTCATAATAGACGCCAACGCCCAGATTGATCTTGGCGGGATTCTGGTCCGCGTTAAATGCTTCGGTGATGCCCAGGATCGGGTCGCGTGGGGCCATCTCGATGGCGCTAAACAGACTGGCAGAAACAGTTGGGTTCGTCATGATAAGATTGGATTCGATTGGAAGCAGGTTCACAGCGGAGTTGTAGACAGCGCCCCGAAATACAACGCCAGGGCCGCCAGCAGAGCACTATTCTAACAAAGGTCTGATTCACATGCCCGAATTATCTACCGCCAGCGAGGCGGAAAGCGCAATTATCTCTTTCCCGGACTCCCCCTTCAAGCTGCACCAGCCCTTCCCTCCGGCCGGCGACCAGCCCACGGCGATCGCCCAGTTATCCGAGGGGATTGCCGACGGACTGGCCTTCCAGACCCTGCTGGGCGTGACCGGTTCCGGCAAGACCTACACCATGGCCAACGTCATCGCGCGCATGGGCCGGCCCGCCATCGTCTTTGCGCCCAACAAGACCCTGGCGGCGCAGCTGTACAGCGAATTCCGCGACTTCTTCCCGCAGAACGCGGTCGAATACTTCGTCAGCTACTACGATTACTACCAGCCGGAAGCCTACGTGCCGCAGCGCGACCTGTTCATCGAAAAGGATTCGTCGATCAACGAGCATATCGAGCAGATGCGGCTGTCGTGCACCAAGTCGCTGATGGAACGGCGCGACGTCATCATCGTCGCCACCGTCTCGGCCATCTACGGCATCGGCAATCCGAACGAATACCACCAGATGATTTTGACCCTGCGCGTCAAGGACAGGGTGGCGCAGCGCGACGTCATCGCGCGCCTGATCCAGATGCAGTACACGCGCAACGAGGTCGACTTCGGCCGCGGCACCTTCCGCGTGCGCGGCGACACCATCGACATCTTCCCCGCCGAACACGCGGAGCTGGCCGTGCGCCTGGAAATGTTCGACGACGAGATCGAATCGATCCAGCTGTTCGACCCGCTGACGGGCCGCGTGCGGCAAAAGATCCCCCGCTTCACCGTGTACCCTGGCTCGCACTACGTGACGCCCCGTTCCACCGTGCTGCGCGCCGTCGAGACCATCAAGGACGAGCTGCGCGAGCGCCTCGAGTTCTTCCGCAAGGAGAATAAACTGATCGAGGAACAGCGGCTGGAACAGCGCACGCGCTTCGACCTGGAAATGATGGCGGAAATCGGTTTCACCAAGGGCATCGAGAACTACTCGCGCCACCTGTCCGGCGCGCTGCCGGGCGAACCGCCGCCGACCCTGGTCGACTACCTGCCGCCCGACGCCATCATGTTCCTCGACGAGTCGCACGTGCTGACGGGCCAGCTGAGCGCCATGTACAACGGTGACCGCTCGCGCAAGACGAATCTGGTCGACTATGGTTTCCGCCTGCCGTCGGCGCTCGACAACCGGCCCTTGAAGTTCGAGGAATTCGAGCAGAAGATGCGCCAGACCGTGTTCGTCTCGGCCACCCCGGCCGAATACGAAAAGGCGCATTCCGACCAGGTAGTCGAACAGGTCGTGCGTCCCACGGGCCTGGTCGACCCGCAGATCATCGTGCGCCCGGCCAGCAGCCAGGTGGACGACCTGATGTCGGAAATCGTCGAGCGCATCAAGAAGGACGAACGCGTGCTGGTGACGACCCTGACCAAGCGCATGTCCGAGCAATTGACGGAATACCTGGGCGACCACGGCATCAAGGTGCGCTACCTGCACAGCGATATCGAGACGGTGGAGCGCGTGGAAATCCTGCGCGATCTGCGCCTGGGCACCTTCGACGTGCTGGTGGGGATCAACCTGCTGCGCGAGGGCCTGGACTTGCCGGAAGTGTCGCTGGTCGCCATCCTCGACGCGGACAAGGAAGGCTTTTTGCGTTCCGAGCGCAGCCTGATCCAGACCATCGGCCGCGCCGCGCGTAACCTGAACGGCACGGCGATCCTGTACGGCGACCGCATCACCGATTCCATGCGCCGCGCCATCGACGAGACGGAACGCCGCCGCGCCAAGCAGATCGCCTTCAATACGGCCAACGACATCATCCCGATCGGCGTCAAAAAATCGATCCGCGAAATGATCGACGGCGTCTACAGCCCGCAGGAAGCGCGCGAAACCCTGCAAGTGGCGCAGGAAGCGGCCAAGTTCGAATCCATGAGCGAGAAACAGGTCAGCAAGGAAATCAAGCGCCTGGAAAAACTGATGGTCGACCACGCCAAGAACCTGGAGTTCGAAAAGGCGGCGCAGGTGCGCGACCAGCTGCACGTCCTCAAGCAGCAGCTGTTCGGCGCGCCCGGCACCGACAACGTGGCGTCGATCCTGGGGAAATAAAAAGGCCGGGATCATCTCCCGGCACCATCGACGTCGCGATACGGCCAGCCCCCGCTGGCCGTTTTTACGTCGTCATGCCTTCACATCGTCCATGTAGGCGCGGATGACGCTGGCGAAATCCGCGTCGGCCGTCAGGCCCAGCGCTTCGGCGCGGGCCGTGTCCCAGGCGCCGGGCCAGCTCTTGACGATGCGCTCGACGGCAGGGTCGGGCGCGTAGCTGATGCGGGCCGCCACTGCGCTGCCGGCCACCTGCTCCAGCGCGGCGATCATCTCGCCCACGCTCACGCTCAGGCCCGGCAAGTTCACCGTGCGGCTGGCGCCGAACGCCTCGCCCGCCAATTCATGGCCGGCGATCAGGGAGGCGATGGCGCCGCGCGGCGACAGCAGCCACAGGCGCAGGTCCGTGGACACGGGGCAGACTGCCGCCTCGCCGTTCAGCGGTTCGCGGATGATGCCGCTGGCGAAGGACGACGCCGCCTTGTTCGGTTTGCCGGGACGCACGCTGATGGTCGGCAGGCGCAGCACGCGGCCATCGACAAAGCCGCGGCGGCTGTAATCGTTGAGCAGCAATTCGCCGATGGCCTTTTGCGCGCCATACGACGACTGGGGATTGAGCGCCGTCGTGTCCTGCACCACCTCCGGCAGCTTGCCGCCATACACGGCCACCGAGCTGGTAAACACCACTTTCGGCTTGTGTCCCAGTTCGCGGCAGATGTCGAGCAGCAAACGCGAGGCATCGAGGTTGATGCGCATGCCCAGCTCGAAATCGGCTTCGGCCTGGCCGCTGACGATGGCGGCCAGGTGGAAGATCGACGCCGTCTGCGCATCGATGGTGGCGCGCATGAGAAAGCCGTCGGCGATGTCGCCCGTGACCACTTTCACGCGCGCATCGTTGAAGTCATGCGCGGCCACCACGTCGACCAGCACCAGCTCGGTGATCGTTTGCAACTGACCGTGGCTGTCCGTCAGCCGGCCTTGTGCCAGCAACTGGCGCGCCAGGCGCTGGCCCAGGAAACCGGCGCCGCCGGTAATGAGTACTTTCATCTTCATGCTCCTTGTTTGTTGTTGTAAGCGGCGAGCCAGCCCAGGCCATCTTCGGTGCGCCCGCGCGGACGGTATTCGCAGCCGATCCAGCCGTCGTAGCCCAGTTCATCGAGCAGGCTGAATAAATACGGGTAATTGACTTCGCCATCGTCCGGCTCATTGCGCGCCGGGACGCTGGCGATCTGCACGTGGCCGATGCCGTCGAAGTTGTTCCTGAACGTCATGGCGATATCGCCCTCGACGATCTGCGTATGGTAAAAGTCCATCTGCACCTTGACGTTGGGCGCGCCCGACTCGAGGCGCAGCGCATGGCCCTGGGCCTGCGTGACGAGGAAATAGCCGGGCATGTCGCGCCCGTTGATCGGTTCGATCAACAGTTCGATGCCATGCTCGCCCACGGCCCTGGCCGCGTACCGCAGGTTGGCCAGGTAGGTGGCGCGGTGCAGCGCCAGGTCGGCATCGGCAGGCACCAGCCCTGCCATCATGTGCACGCGCGGGGTGCCCAGCGCCAGCGCATACTCGATGGCGCGCGCCACCCCAAGCCGGAACTCCGCTTCACGCCCCGGCAAGGAAGCGATGCCACGCTCGCCTGCCGCCCAGTCGCCCGGCGGCAGGTTGAACAGCACATTTTGCAAGCCGTGCTCGCGCAGCCAGCCGGCCACTTCCTGCGGCGCATAATCGTAGGGAAACAGGAATTCGACGCCCTGGAAACCCGCTTGCGCGGCGGCGGCAAAGCGCTGCGGGAAAGGCACTTCGTTGAACATCATGGTCAGATTGGCGGCAAAACGGGACATGCGTATCTCCTGGATTTCTTAGATATCGAGTTTGAAGGTGTGTTTCAGGTCGGCGATCTGCGCGGCGTCGAGGGGGCGCGTGGGCACGTCGCGCAGCAGCAGGAACAGCTTGGCCGTCTCTTCCAGTTCCTCGGCCGCATACACGGCCGCTTCCAGATTCGAGCCCGAGACGACGGGACCGTGATTGGCCAGCAGCACGGCCGAATGCTTGCGCGCCATGGCGCCGATGGCGCCCGCCAGCGCCGGGTCGCCTGGGCGGTGGTAGGGCACGAGCGGCAGGCGCCCCACCTTCATCACAAAGTAAGGCGTCAGCGGCGGGATGCAGTCGTCATGGTTCAAGCCGCACATGCAGGACACGGCGGCCGAATGCGTCGAGTGCAAATGCACGATGGCGCCGGCGCCGCCCCGCTCCGCGTACATGGCGCGGTGCAGGAACGCTTCCTTCGACGGCGGCGCGCCGCTGATCAAGTTGCCGTCCCAATCGAGCTTGGACAATTGCGCGGGATCGAGCCGTCCCAGGCTGGCGTTCGTCGGCGTCAGCAGCCAGCCATCGGACAGGCGCACGCTCAGGTTGCCGCTGCTGCCGGCCGTCAAGCCCCGCTCGTACAGCGACTTGCCGAAGTCGACGATCAGCTCGCGCTGGCGCGATTCGCTGGCACTCATGCCAGCACCTGCCAGGCCTTGCTGAAGAAATCGACCGTGCCGAAATTGCCCGACTTGAGCGCCAGCGCCAACGGCGCCCTGCCCTCGTCGCCCGGCGCGGGCAATGCTTGCGTCCAGGGCACGCCGGGGTCGATCTCGGGACCGATGCGCAAGCCGGCCACGCCCAGCGCCTTGACGACGGCGCCCGAGGTTTCGCCGCCGGCGACGATCAGCTGGCCCACGCCCAGGCGCACCAGGCCTTGCGCGATGGCGGCCAGGGTTTCCTCGACCAGGGCGCCGGCCCGCTCCACGCCCAGCTGCGCCTGCACGGCGCGCACGGCGTCTGGCGTGGCCGTCGCATAGATCAGGACAGGGCCTTGCGCCAGGTGCTGCTTCGCCCAGGCCAGGGCTTGCTCCACGACGGGGCCGGCCACCTCGCCAGCCGCGGCCAGCTGCAGCGGGTCGACGTGGAATGACGGCGCCCGTTCTCGCAGGTGCGCCACCTGCTGCTGCGTGGCCACGGAGCAGCTGCCCGAGATGACGGCGCGCCACCCCGCCGGCGGCGGCAAACGCCCCGCCTGGCCCGCGGGCGATGGCGCCAGCTGCCCCCGCTGACGGAAATTCTGCGGCAATCCCAGCGCGATGCCGGAGCCGCCCGTGATCAGTTTCAAGTCGGCGCAGGCGGCGCCGATGGCTTCCAGGTCGCGGTTCGAGACGGCGTCGACGACGGCGAAATGGCAGCCCTGGCCGCGCAGGTCCGCAAAGCGCTGGGCGATGGCGGCCGCGCCCTTCTCCACCACGCCGTAGTCGGCCAGGCCCACCTTGGCCTGCACCTGCTGCTGCAGCACGCGCACCAGGTTCGAATCCGTCATCGGCGTCAGCGGATGCTCGCGCATGCCCGACTCGGCCAGCGGCACGTCGCCGACGAACAGGTTGCCCTTGTAGATGGTGCGTCCGTTGGCGGGGAACGCGGGGCAGGCAATCGTAAAATCCGTGTCGAGCGCCCGCATCAGCGCCTCGGCCACGGGTCCGATATTGCCGCGCGGCGTGGAGTCGAAGGTGGAGCAGTACTTGAAGTAGAACTGGCGGCAGCCGGCTTGCTGCAGCCAGGCCAGCGCAGCCAGCGATTCGGCCACCGCGTCCTCGGGCGCATTCGTGCGCGACTTGAGGGCGATGACGACGGCATCGACGTCGGCTGGCGGCGGACCTTGCGGCACGCCGATCAGCTGCACCGTGCGCATGCCGGCCTTGACCAGCATGCCGGCCAGGTCGGTGCCACCCGTGAAATCGTCGGCGATACATCCCAGTAGCACGGTCATGATGGTTCCTTTTGATTCAGTGGCGCTTTCGCCGGCAGATCGATGCCCGGGAAAGTCTTGATGACGGCCGCGTCGTCCTCGCCGCCGAAACCGGCCGCCGACGCCTGCATGAACATCTGGTGCGCCGTGGCCGACAGGGGTAATGGAAAGATGCTCTTCTTCGCGTAATCGAGCACGATGCCCAAATCCTTGACGAAGATGTTCACGGCCGACAGCGGCGTGTAATCGCCCTTCAACATGTGCGGCACGCGGTTCTGGAACATCCAGGAACTGCCGGCGCTGTTCGAGATGACTTCGTACAGCGCGTCCGGATCGCAGCCGGCGCGCAAGCCCAGCGCCATCGCTTCGGCGGCGGCGGCGATGTGCACGCCGGCCAGCAGCTGGTTGATCATCTTGACTTTCGAGCCTTGCCCCGGCAGTTCGCCCAGGCGGTACAGCCTGGCGCAGATGGCGTCGAAAATGCCGGCGCAGGCGTCGAATGCATCGGGTGCGCCGGCCGCCATCACCGACATCTCGCCGGCGGCGGCCTTGGCCGCGCCGCCGGAAATGGGCGCGTCGATGAAGCGCAATCCCATGGCCGCCAGGCGCGCGCCGAGGGCTTCGGCAAACTCCGGCGCCACGGTGGCGCAGGCGATCACCACGCCGCCGGGCGCCAGGGCGCCGGCCGCGCCGTGCTCGCCAAACAGCACGGTCTCCGTCTGCTGCGCATTGACGACGACGATCAAGAGCGCCTGCACGCAGCGGGCCAGCGCGGCCGGCGATTGCGCCGCATGGGCGCCCTGGCCGGCCAGCTTTTTCACGGTCTCGGGCCGCACGTCGCAGGCATGCACTTCGAAGCCCGCGCGCAGCAAGGATTGCGCGATGCCCATGCCCATGGCGCCCAGGCCGATCACGCCCACTTTTTCAATTCTTGTGCTCATCTTCCACTCCAGTTTTACTTGTTTACCAGCTTGGCCGGCACCCGCATGATGATGACCGCGCCGATCACCAATATCCCCGCCAGCAGGTAGATTGCGATGTCGGTCGACTGCGTCAGGTCCTTGATGGAACCGATCATGTAGGGCGCCGCGAAGCCGGCCAGGTTGCCCACCGAATTGATGGCGGCGATGCCGGCGGCGGCCGAGACGCCACCGAGGAAGGCCGTCGGCAGGCTCCAGAACATGGGCGACGCGGCCAGGATGCCGCCGGCGGCGATCGTCAGGAAGAAGATGGCCCAGCCCGTGTTGTGGGCGCCGGCCAGCGCGCTGCAGACGATGGCGGCGGCGCCCACCACCAGCGGAATAGCCATGTGCCAGCGGCGTTCGCGGTATTTGTCCGAGCTGCGGCCCAGCAGGATCATCGACGCCACGGCCACCGAATACGGAATCGCCGTGAACAGGCCGATATTGAGCACGCCCGTCACGCCGGCCGCCTTGATCAGGCTGGGCAGCCAGAAGGTCAGCGAATACTGGCCCATCACGCAGCAGAAATAGATCAGGGCCATGACCCAGATGCGCGGGTCGGCGAACATGGCGCGGATCGACGGATGCGACACCTTGCCCTTAGCTTCCGTGGCGATGCGCTGCTCGAGGATGACTTTCTCGTCTTCCGTCAGCCACTTCGCGGCGCGGATGCTGTTGTCGAGGTAGAGCAGCACGACCACGCCCATCAGCGCGGCGGGAATCGCTTCGAGCACGAACATCCACTGCCAGCCCGCGTAACCGTGCCAGCCGGCGAAGGTTTCCATGATCCAGCCCGACAGGGGGCCGCCGATCAGGCCCGCCACGGGAATGGCGGCCATGAAGGTGCACACCATGCGCGCGCGGCGCTCCGATGGATACCAGTACGTCAGGTACAGGATGATGCCGGGGAAAAAGCCCGCCTCGGCGATGCCGAGCAGGAAGCGCATCACGTAGAACTGGGTCGGCGTGGTGACGAACATGAAGGCGCCCGAAATGACGGCCCAGGTGATCATGATGCGGGCGATCCACACGCGCGCGCCGATCTTGTGCAGCATCACGTTGCTGGGCACCTCGAACAGGAAGTAGCCAAGGAAGAACACGCCCGCGCCCAAGCCGTACACGGTTTCGGAAAACTGCAGGTCGGCCAGCATTTGCAGCTTGGCGAAGCCCACGTTCACACGGTCGAGGTAGGCGACGATGTAGCACAGCATGAGGAAGGGGATGATGCGCCAGGTCACCTTGCGGTAGACGGCGTCGTCGATGGTTTTCTGGCTTGCGGCGGCGCCGGCCGGCTGGCCCGGCATTGCTTGTGACACTTCCATGCTTGTCTCCTGATCACGAAGGGATCGACCGTGCCGGGTTTTTATGGTCCACCGGAGGTGGCTGGCAACTTGTCTAAAATTTGTATGGATGTATATTATGTGTGTGTTTTATGCGTGTCAAGCTGTATATTCCATATAATGGCAAGCAGACAATCCCTCTTGAGAACCGTTAGCGCAAGGATGCACCCGATGGACCGCACGTTCAGCTTTACCCTTCCCCCGCCGGAGCCCGCCGCCGGCAGCTTCACCACCGGCACGCTGGGTGCGCGCGTGGCGGCCCGCCTGCGCCAGCAGCTCCAGCACGATGGCCTGGCCGGCGGCACGCGGCTGCCCTCGGAGCAAGCCATGGCCAGCCACTTCGGCGTGAGCCGCACGGTGCTGCGCGAAGCCATCGCGCTGCTGCAGGCGGACGGCATCGTCGTCACGCGCAAGGGCAGCGGCACCTTCGTGTGCGCGCACGATGGCGCGAAGGCCGGGGAACGCGGTGACGCGCTGACGGAGCAGTCGGTGCAATCACTGCTGAACCTGATCGAGGTGCGCCAGGGACTGGAAGCGGAAATCGCCGCGCTGGCGGCCGTGCGGCGCACGCCGGGCCAGCTGGCCGACATCGAACACGCGCTGCGGCGCATCGAGGAAGCGGTGGCGGCCGGCGTCGATGGCGTGGAAGAAGACGTGCGCCTGCACCTGTGCATCGCCGAGGCGACGGGCAACCCCTACTGGCCCAAATTCGTCGCCATGTTCGCCGACCCGATCCGCTCGGCCGTGAAGGTGACGCGCGCGAATGAAGCGCGGCGCGCGGACTTTTCCATCGAGGTGCGGCGCGAACACGAAAAGATCGTGCAGGCGATCGCCGACGGCGACCCGCAACGGGCGCGCCAGGCGGCCATGGAGCACATGCAGCACGCGGCCGAGCGCGTGCGCCTGGCCGACCGCGAATTCTGGCGCGGCGACGGCGGCGCGCTGGCGCGCACCCTGGGACGCGACCCCATCATGCAGAAATAAGGCCTGCCCTTTTACGGCACCGCACCGCTCATGTCCGCCGCCCCTGCTTGGCGATGCTCGCACTCATCATGTCGAACAGGGTGCGTGACGCGGGCGGCATCGCGTGCCGATGCCGGCTGATCAAGCCCAGTGTCCGCTTCACGGCGGGATTGACGAGCGGCACGCCGACCACCGTGCCTTGCCGCTCCGGCAAGATGGACAGCCCCGGCACGGCCGCCACGCCCAGCCCCGACTCCACCAGCGCCAAGATGCCTGACACGTGGTTGATCTCGCACGAGATCCACGGGTGCTTCTCCACGCCCGCCAGCGCCGCGTCAAGCACGCTGCGGTTGCCGCTCGACTTGGCCACCGAGATATAGCGCTCGTCGACGGTGTCCTTCCAGTTCAGTTTCTTGCGCCTGGCCAGCCGGTGGTCGTGCCGCATCGCCAGCACGTAGGTCTCGACATAGATGGGCTGGAAATGAATCTCCGGATTTTCCGCGCCGGTAAAGCAAATGCCGAAGTCCGCCTCCCCCGCCAGCACCAGATTGAGCACGTCCTGCGCGCTTTCGTCATGCACGCGCACGCGAATTTTCGGAAACTGCGCGCTGAAGCGCTTGAGCACGTCCGGCAGGAAATGCCACACGGCCGAAGGCACGCAGGCGAACGTCACCGTCCCCGTGCGGTGCGCGGCGAGATCGGCGACGCCCAGCACGGCATCCTCGAGGCCATTGAGCGCATCGCGTACGTTCACCAAAAACACCTGCCCGACGTTGGTCAGCTGCACGCGCCGGGTGGTGCGCTCGAACAGCTTGACCCCCAGCGCATCTTCCAGTTTGTCGATGCGGCGGCTGAGCGCCGGCTGCGACAGGAACAGGTCGGCCGCGGCCTGGCGAAAGCTGTTGCGCTCCGCCACGGCCACGAAGGCCCGCAAATCATGAAGGTCGTAATTGATGCGTGACATGCATTAATCCCTGGAAAAATTGCAATTATCAAATTATGCCATTTCAACGATGATGGGGTCTTAATGCTGAGCCTCGCCAAGAAGGCATCACTCAAAAAAACGGAGACACCATGCCCGCCATCCGCCGCGGCATCAACAACACGAGCCACTGGCGACCCGCTACGCCTCATCCCACCCGAACGTCAACAGCACGCAGCACCACGCGCGCCCTCATGCACCCATTTTAACGACAGGAGAAACAACGATGCTACAACATAGCCTGGTGCGGCGAGCCGCACCCTTACTGGCCGGCTTCCTGCTGCTCGCCGCCGGCGCGGCCCATGCCGCCGACATCCGCGTGGTCAGCTCGGGCGGTTTCGCCCAGGCCTACAAGAACCTGGCGCCCGCCTACGAGCGCGCCAGCGGCGACCATCTGGTCTCCGAATGGGGGCCGTCAATGGGCACCACCAGGAATGCGATCCCGGCGCGCCTGGCACGGGGCGAGCCGATCGACGTCGTCATCATGGTGGGCGACGCGCTCGACAAGCTGATGCAGGAAGGCCGCCTGGTCGCCGGCAGCAAGGTGGTCCTGGCCAATTCACCGATTGCCTGCGCCGTGCGGCGCGGCGCGGCACAACCCGACATCAGCACCACCGAGGGCTTGCGCAGCGCGTTCCTGCAAGCGCACAAGGTGGCCTATTCGGACAGCGCCAGCGGCGAATACATCGAGAAGCAACTGATGCAGACACTGCGCATCGAGGAAGAGATGCGGGGCAAGGCGGCAAAAATTCCCGCCACCCCCGTCGGTGACATCATCGCGCGCGGCGAAGCCGATTTTGGCTGCCAGCAGCGCAGCGAGCTGATGCCGGTCGAGGGCATCGCCATCGTCGGCCTGCTGCCGCCGGCAGTGCAGCGGATGACGCAGTTTTCGGCGGCGCTGGTCCCGGGCGGCAAGCAGCCGGAAGCCGGCCGCGCCTTGCTGCGCTTCCTCGCCGCCCCCGCCAATGCCGGCGCGATCGAGGCGACCGGGCTGGAAGCGGCAGCGGCGCCGATGCCAATCGCGCAGTAGCCGACGTCACTCATCTTTCACCAAGAGGTAAACCATGGCCATTCCCTCCACCGCCACGCCCGTCGCCGAGGCGGCACCGCCGCGCGCGCAAGTACGCCCTCCCTCGCGCATCGCCACCGTCATCCGGGTGACGAGCGGGAACTTCATCGAAATGTACGATTTTTTCCTGTTCGGCTTTTATGCGACGCATATTGCCAAGGCCTTCTTCCCCGCCACCAGCGAATACGCGGCCCTGATGATGACGTTCGCCACCTTCGGCGCGGGGTTCTTCATGCGGCCGCTGGGCGCCATCATCCTCGGCAGCTATATCGACCGCATCGGCCGCCGCAAGGGCCTGGTGCTCACCCTGGCCATCATGGCTTCCGGCACGGCGCTGATCGCCTTCGTGCCCGGCTATGCCACCATCGGGCTACTGGCGCCCTTCCTCGTGCTGATCGGGCGCTTGCTGCAAGGCTTCTCCGCCGGTGTGGAACTGGGCGGCGTGTCCGTCTACCTGTCCGAGATGGCAACACCCGGCAACAAGGGTTATTACGTGAGCTGGCAATCGGCCAGCCAGCAGGTCGCCATCATCTTTTCCGCCGCGCTCGGCTACTTCCTCAACGAGACCCTGAGCAAGGAATTCATCGCGGACTGGGGCTGGCGCATCCCGTTCTTCATCGGCTGCTCCATCATCCCGGTGGTGTTCTACATCCGCCGTTCGCTGCAGGAGACCGAGGCCTACCTGTCGCGCAAGTCCCATCCCACGTTCCGGCAAATGCTGGGGACGATCACCCTCAACTGGCCGCTGGTGGTCGCCGGAACGATGCTGATCGTGCTGACGACCGTCGCGTTCTACCTGATCACCGTCTATACGCCGACCTTCGGCAAGAGCGTACTCAGGCTGAGCACCGAGGAAAGCCTGCTCGTCACCTTGTGCATCGGCCTGTCGAACTTCATCTGGCTGCCCGTCATGGGCGCGCTGTCCGACCGGATCGGGCGCTGGCCGATCATGGCCGCGTGCTCGGCGCTGACGCTGCTGACCGCGTATCCGGCCTTGTCCTGGCTGGTCGCCCATCCCAGTTTCGACCACATGCTCATGGTGGAGCTATGGCTGTCCTTCCTGTATGGCAGCTACAACGGGGCCACCATCGTCGCGCTGACGGAAATCATCCCGGCCAGCGTCAGGACCACGGGATTTTCACTGGCCTACAGCCTGGCCACCGCGCTGTTCGGCGGCATGACGCCGCTGGTGTCGACCCTGCTGATCGAGAGCACCGGCGACAAGGCGGCGCCGGGCTACTGGATGGCGGGCGCCGGCGCCATCAGCCTGCTGGCGATGTGGCTGATCTATCGCGGCATCGTCAGGGAGCGCCATCCCGTCCCGGCGTAAGCCAGTCCGGCCTGGACGGACCTCGCGTCATGGCCAGGCCGGCCGGCGCATGTGGAACAGGCTGTCCGGCCCGATCTCGAAATAATCGGACGGACCGCCGCCGCGCAATATCGGCGCGGCGGCCGCCGTGTCGTACACGCCATCGGTCAGCAGATGGCCCGCGATGTGCACGCCCACCACTTCCCCCAGCACCAGCCAGCTGCCGACGCCGTCGCCATCAATGCCCTGCAGCTCGATGATCTGCGTGCGCCGGCATTCGAACGACACGGGGCTTTCGGCCACGCGCGGCACGTTGACGATGCGCGAGGCGGCCGGCGTCAGGCCGGCCAGCGCGAATTCGTCGACCTCGGGCGGCGCCGGCGCGCAACTCATATTCATCGCCTCGGCCAGCGGACGCGTCGCCAGGTTCCACACGAATTCGCCCGTCTGCTCGATATTGCGCAGTGTGTCCTTGCGGCCGATGCTGGAAAAACCGATCAGCGGCGGATGGTAATTGAAGGCGTTGAAAAAGCTGTACGGCGCCAGATTGAGCACGCCTTCGCCGCTGCGCGAAGCGATCCAGCCGATCGGACGCGGTCCGACAATCGCGTTGAACGGGTCATGCGGCAGGCCATGGCCCTGTGCAGGTTCATAAAAGTGAATGGGGTCAAGCACGCGCGTTCCTGAAGTCAAAAGAGGTCAACGGCGCCCGGGATGGAACGCCTGGAACGACAGCTTACTGGAATTGCCGCCACCGCGCTGTCTGCCCGCCGGCGCCAGGTGCGCTCGCGCACGCAGCGCAACAATTGTATGGCGCGCCGCGCCGCGCCTCGCTTATGATGGGGCACAACTCAACCCTGATCATCGCGCCCCATGCTGACACTCACGCTGCACCAGAAAGTGTTCCTGCTCCTCCTGAGCATCGTCACCATCGGCTTCGGCTGGATACTGGCGCCGTATGCGGGCGCCATCTTCTGGGGCGTCATCCTGGCGATCCTGTTCGCGCCCGTGTACCGCTGGCTGCTGCGGAAAACCGGGGGCCGCGCCGGCCTGGCATCGGTGCTGACCTTGCTGCTCATCGTCGTCATCGTGATCCTGCCGCTGTCGCTCATTTCCGTGTCGCTGGTGAACCAGGCGGCCAGCGTCGTGGAGATGGTGCGTTCGGGTGAAATCACGGTCGCCATGTTCTTCGATAAAATCATGGCGGTGCTGCCGCAATGGCTGATCAACCTGCTCGAGCGCTTCCACCTGACCAGCCTGGCCAGCCTGCAGGACAAGCTGGCCGAGGGCGCCACGCAGGTGAGCCAGGTGGTGGCGGTGAAAGCCATCAATGTGGGCCTGTACACCTTCGAATTCCTCACCAGCCTGTGCATCATGCTGTACCTGCTGTTTTTCCTCATGCGCGATGGCTCCGCCCTGTCGGCCCGCATCAGGGGCGCCGTGCCGCTGAGCCGCAAGTACAAGCAGCGCCTGTTCAGCAATTTCACCACGGTGATCCGCGCCACCGTGAAGGGCAACATCCTCGTGGCGATTGCCCAGGGCGCCCTCGGCGGCCTGGCGTTCTGGTTCCTCGACGTGCCGGCGCCCCTGCTGTGGGCGGTGCTGATGGCCTTCCTATCGCTGCTGCCGGCCGTCGGCGCCGCCCTCGTCTGGGCGCCCGTGGCCGCCTACTTCCTGGCCACGGGCGCCATCTGGCAAGGCGCGGGCCTGGCCGCCTTCGGCGTCTTCGTCATCGGCCTGGTCGACAACGTGCTGCGCCCCATCCTGGTCGGCAAGGACACCAAGATGCCCGACTACGTGGTGCTGCTGTCGACCGTGGGCGGCATGGCCCTGTTCGGCCTGAACGGCTTCGTCATCGGCCCCGTGGTGGCGGCCCTGTTCATCGCTTCGTGGGACCTGTTCGTCTCGGCCAGCGAATTCCAGGCCGAGGATTGAAGCGTCGCGGCCTGGCATGACGGCTTGAGAAGATCATCGCCAGGCGCATTTTCCAGTACCCAGGGGAGCACCATCCGCGCTCTGCCCGAAACCTGTTTACAGCGCTTACAGCGCTGTTGCAAATTTACATACTGGCGCCACCTGCATCACCACGGGCGTGACAGCGATGCGCATCGACCTTGCACGACAGGAGCAGGATTTTTCTCTCGGCCGGCGGCCCCATGGCCCGTACGTCGCCGCGATTATCGTGCTGCACCTGGCGCTGTCCTGGGCGGCCACGCGGCCAGTCCACACGAGAAGCGGGCATGACGACCGGGTCTGGCTGCAGCTGATGCCGCCACTGCCGCCAAGGCAAAGATTCATTCCCCCCGCCGCCGATCCTGCGCCGGCACGTGCGCCAGCAATCCGAAGCGGCGCCGCCCGACACGCCGCAGGCGCGCCTGGCAAAGGGATTCGCGCAGGCGCATGCGGCGGTCAAGCCAAAGTGGTTCGAAGCGGCCCGCATCGAGTTGTTCAGCGCGCCAAACGATCCGAAACGCATCTACCGCGTCATCACGGCGACGGGCGAATACTGCATCTATTTACCGGACAAAGGCAGCATGAGCTTGAACCTCAGCGCGCGATCCGGCCATGCCGGTTTCGGTGAAGGGAGCGCGGCGCCTTGTCCCATCCGGTTTTAACGGCGGTGCAGCGCAGCCTGGCAGCCGTCCCATCTTGCAGAAATAACCCTCCAGAACACGGCGCCGCCAACGGCGCCACTTGCGCTTCCCGAAACAGGCCGGAAGCGCATGGCGGCAGAGCGTCCGCCGGCGCCTGCCAGCCCCGGCAACTATCCACATGAGACCGTATTTCGCCTCAACTATCATGTTGCAATAGTGTGTATTTAACAACGAATGCAAAAATATAGTTTTTGACGCAAGGGGCGCCGCGGCGTAGTGTCGGTCGTCCCGACAACCACGTAATGAGGAGCCTCCCATGGCAAATCCACTATGCTTAATGATGCCGGTACTACCCGGCACCAATCCGACCGCCATCGCCGCAACATTGCTGGAATACCAGGCGAAGATCAATGCCGCCCTCACCGATATCGGTACCGTGCACTTTGCCCGCTTCACCCTGCTTGACCGCTCCCAGCCCAATCTGCTGCCCAACCTTGGCTCGCTGGGCGCTTCCGATACCCTGATCATCGGCGTGATCACCGAGTATGACGGCAGCTTCAACAGCTATATCGAGGATTTCGTGGCACAGCTGGGAGAGGTATTCGACGCGCTGCTGCAGTTTGTCGTGGGCGGCAAGGCACTGATGCCCGTTGCCAACCATGTGACCGCTTTTGAAGCCTTCATCACCGCCAACGACGCCGCGCAGCACTTGCCCAATACCGGCCTGTATAGCGCCTATCCGCAGACCGTCCAGCAAATCCTCGCCTCAGTCTGAGCCTGAGCCGCACGCCGCGCCGGGGCCGCGCAAGCGGCCTCGCCACCCTGTCAGCCACAACCCCCAGCCCCCGGAGAGACAGCATGGCCGATTCCCCCATCGATTACGACGACGTGCAAGGCACGATCCTGCGCGGCTACCGCGTCAACCTGGCGCGTCATTTCATCTTCAGCATCGCGGACGCGGCGCAGGCACGGCGCACCATCGCGGTCCTGCTCGACGGCAGCGACGGACTGCCGTCGATTACCACGGCGCGCCATATCCATCCCAAGCCGCCCTGCTTCCTGAACCTCAGTTTTACCGCGCCCGGCCTGTCCGCGCTGGGAGTGGACGCAGCCGACCTGGCCACCTTCGACCAGGCCTTCCAGCGGGGCGCGGCCGACCCGCTCAGCGTCGCGGCCGTGGGCGACGTGGGCGACAGCGCCCCCGCACACTGGCTCGGCAACCTGGGTCAGGCCACCGAGGCTGGCCAGGTGCATGCGCTGCTGAGCCTATGGGTCAGCGAATCGGAGCAAGTGCTGGAGGCGACGTCGGCCACACTACGCCGCGCCTTTGCCGCCGGCTGGCGTGAACTGTATGCGCACGACGGCGTGGCCTTGCCAGGCAACCGCGTGCATTTTGGCTACCGCGACAACATCGCCCAGCCGGACGTCGATGGCGCCCCGCCGCGCAAGCACGAGTACGAACCCGACCCGCTCAACAGCGTCAAGACGGGGGAATTCCTGCTTGGCTACCAGAATGAAAACGGCGGCATTTACCAGGTGCAGCCGCCGCAACTGTCCACCAATGGCAGCTATGCCGCCTTCCGCATCCTGGAGCAGGACGTGGCCCTGTTCGACACCATCCTGAGCCAGGGCGCGGCCAGTTCCGGCCTGTCCACCGAGATGGTGGCCGCCAAGATGTGCGGGCGCTGGCGCAACGGCAATCCGCTCGTGCTCAGCCCGGACGAAGCCGGTCCCGTGCTGCCGGACGCCAGCCTGAACCGCTTTCACTATGTCGACACCCAGCCGGAACAGGACGACACCTTGGGCCTGAAATGCCCGATCGGCGCGCACATCCGCCGCAACAATCCGCGCGACGAAGGCGTCGTGGGCACTTCCGCCCGCCACCACCGCATCGTGCGGCGCGCCATGCCCTACGGCAGCGAATACGATCCGGCCGCGCCAGCGACGGAACGGCGCGGCCTGGTCGGCTATTTCATCAATGCCAACCTGCGCAATCAGTTCGAATTCCTGATGCAGCAATGGAACGATGACGATACCTTCGTCAAATCGGCCGTCGGCCCGGCCGGTCCCGAAGCGGGTAATGCCACGCTCAACATCAGCGGCCAGGACGTGTTCCTGGGCATCAACGACCCGGCCGTCAGTTCCTTCACCCTGCCCGGCGTGGGCGCCAAGGGCAGCGGCAATACGACACTGCAGCATTTCTCGCGCAGCGTCATCACGCGTGGCGGCGTGTATTGCTTCTTCCCCAGCATCACGGGATTGCGCTACCTGGCAAACCTGGGCTAGGCGGGCGAGCAACGGAGGCGAGCGGGAACGGCCGTGACCGCTTGCATTGATCCTGTCATTGCACCACCGCGCCGCTCAGGCAAACACGGGCCGGAAAAAGCTGCGCTCGTAGCTGACGATGCAGCGCGTCTCCTCGGCGTAGCGGAAGGCGGCCTGGCAGTCGGCGTCCTGCATCGAATCGCTGCGATACTGCTCGTACAGGGCCAGGCTGGGAAACGAGAACATGGCCAGCGCGACGTTGCTGGCGCCTTCGGACGGTAAAAAATAACCGTGGTGCCGGCCGCCGAAGCGCTCGACCAGCGGTATCCACAGCTTGCCGTAGGCTTCGAATTCCCGCAATTTGTACGGGTCGATGATGTAGCGCAAATAACAGGTGATCATGCGGTTTCCTTGTGAAGGTTCAACTCCATCAGCATGCCAGATTCCCACGAGCCGATGGCGGCCAATGGCGAAGCAGGCAAAAAGTCCAGCGCGCAGGGATACGTAAAATCTTCCTGCGCCAGCACGCCGAGGCCCGGCCAGGCGTAAAACAGCAGCTTGCCCTTGCCGATGCGTGCCAGCGCGCCGCCGTCGGGCAGCCAGCGCAAAGCGTCGCCCGTGCCGCCGCCCGCCTCCACCGGCACCGTGGCCAGGCAGCGGCCATCGGCCAGCGCGTGCACGGACAGGTACTCCTCGCCGCCCGCGTGACGCAGCACGGCCAGCAACTCTCCATCCGGCGCCGGCGCGCAGGACTTCCAGCCTGGCAGCGACAGCGCCATGCGGCCGCCGCCCGTCTGCGGCGGCCAGTCCCACACGCTACAGTAGTCGGGCGGCTGCACCCGCCCCTCGTCCACCGATCTGACGCCATGCTGGACCAGCAAACGCCGTCCGCCATCGATGGCGTCGATCGTGTGCATGGCGCGCAGCATCTGGCCCGCATGCTCTTGCGTGAAGAGCACCTCGCCCGTTTGCGCGTCGCGCAACCGCAGGCGGCCATCCCAGCCGCCGTCGGCCAGATAGCGGCCGCACGGCGACCACGCGGGGCCGCACCCTTCGCCATCCTTCCTGTTCTGTAAGTTCAGCAGCAACTGGCCCGCCCCGGCATCCACCACGGCCAGCTGGCCCGTCGTGCTCTTGATGGCGATCCGGCTGCCGTCGGGCGAGAAGGCCATGCTGGAACAATGGGCGATGAATTTGCCACGCCACAGTTTCTGCCGCGCCGCCACGTCCCACATCACCAGGTCGCGCCCCAGCACGGCCAGGCGCGTGCCATCGGGCGAAAACCGCACGCCGTAGCTACAGCCCAGCTTCAGGGACTTCGGCCCTGCCGTCATGGGTGCGCCAGCCGGTACACCACGCAATCGAGGTCGTAATGGCGCTCCATGCCCGCGTACTGCATGCCCAGGCGCGTCATGACCTTGATCGAGGCGGCGTTGTCCGGATGGGCCACGGCCACCACTTCGGGCGCGCCGACCACATTGAAGGCATGCGCGACGATGGCTTGCGCCGCTTCGCTGGCGTACCCCTGGCCCCAGCCCGTACGCGCCAGGCGCCAGCCGATTTCATGCGGTTTATTCTTGTCGCCATCGAGATGCTGCAGGCACGCCATGCCCACCAGCGCGCCATCGTCGAGGCGGATCAAGGCCCACCACGAATAACCCCACTCGGCCCAGCGGCCCATGGTGCGCGCGATGGCCGCGCGCGTCACCTCTTCCGTCTCGGGCTGGCCCGCGTTCAGATAGGTCATCACCTCGGGGTCGGTGTTGAGCGTGCGCATGCGCTCGTAGTGCTTCCCGGTGATCGGTTCCAGGCGCAGGCGCGCCGTCGTCAGTATGGTCATCGCATTTCCTTGGACGAAAAAAAAGACGATACACGATCGTCTTTTTTTAGCAAGAGTGCAAGCGAATTACTTGCCTGCTTCACCCTTCTTGATCCATGCCGCCAGCTGGTGCGGACGCAGGCCGTCGTAGTCTTCGAACGGCTGGTGGATCCACGGGTTGTGCGGCAGTTCGTCCAGGAAGTAGTCGGGACGCACGACGGAGCAGCCTTTCAGCCAGATCACGGCCGATTTGACTTCGGTTACGTCAGGGAAGTTTTCCTTCAGGTGACGCGTGACCTTGTCCAGGGTGACGCCCGAATCGGCCAGGTCGTCGACCAGCAGGATGCGGCCGGCCAGCGGGCCCTTGGTCATGGTCATGTACTTGGCGATATCGAGGTCGCCGCGCACCGTGCCCGCGTCTTCGCGGTAGGAGCTGGTCGACAGGATGGCCAACGGCAAATCGAAAATGCGCGAGAATACGTCGCCAGGACGCACGCCGCCGCGCGCCAGGCACAATACCTGGTCGAATTTCCAGCCCGATTCGTAGACCTTGAGCGCCAGGCGCTCGATCAGGCGGTGGTACTCTTCCCAGTTGACCCAGAGATGTTGATCGTTCGATTGTGGGGTAGTCATGATAGTGGAATCTTATTATTAGCGTGATTAAAAAAATCCGCCTTGCGGCGGATTGTGTCCAGCAGCTTATTCGAATGGGTGGCGCAGCACGATCGTTTCTTCACGATCCGGACCGGTCGAAACCATGTCCACCGGCACGCCGACCAGTTCTTCGATGCGCTTGATGTAAGCGCGGGCCGTTGCCGGCAGTGCCGCCAGCGATTTCGCGCCGACCGTGCTTTCCTTCCAGCCTGGCATCTCTTCGTACACCGGCACGCAACGGGCGGCTTCTTCGGCGCCCGATGGGAAGATGTCCGTGGCCACGCCGTCGATGGTGTAGCCGGTGCACAGTTTCAAGGTTTCGATACCGTCGAGCACGTCCAGCTTGGTCAGGCACATGCCCGTCACGCCGTTGATCTGCACCGAGCGGCGCAGCAAGGCGGCGTCGAACCAGCCGCAGCGGCGGGCACGGCCCGTCACGGTGCCGAATTCATGGCCCACTTGCGCCAGGTGGTGGCCGACGCCCGCATCCGTTGGCAGTTCCGAAGGGAACGGACCGGAACCGACGCGCGTCGTGTAAGCCTTGGTGATGCCCATGATGTAGTGCAGCATGCCCGGGCCCACGCCCGAACCGGCGGCGGCATTGCCGGCCACGCAGTTCGACGAGGTGACGAACGGATAGGTGCCGTGGTCGACGTCGAGCAGGGAACCCTGCGCGCCTTCGAACAGCAGGTTGGCGCCGGCCTTGTGCGCCTTGTACAGCGCGCTCGACACGTCGGTGACCATCGGACGCAGGCGCGGCACATAGGCCAGCGCGTCGTCGAGGGTCTTCTGATAGTCGACTTTCGGCGCTTTCAGGTAGTTTTCCAGCACAAAGTTGTGGTAATCGAGGTTCTCGGCCAGCTTTTCGGCGAAGCGCTTCTCGTTCAGCAGGTCGGCGATACGGATCGCGCGGCGCGCCACCTTGTCTTCGTAGGCCGGGCCGATGCCCTTGCCGGTGGTGCCGATCTTCGCATCGCCACGCTTGGCTTCGCGCGCCAGGTCGATCGCGGTGTGGTAAGGCAGGATCACGGGCGCCGCGTCCGACACTTTCAGGCGCGAGGCGACTTCGACGCCGACGGCTTCGAGCTTGTCGATTTCGCGCAGCACGTCCGGCACGGAAACGACCACGCCGTTGCCGATGTAGCAGGCGACGCCTGGACGCATGATGCCCGACGGGATCAGCTGCAGCGCGGTTTTGACGCCGCCGATGACCAGCGTGTGGCCTGCATTGTGGCCGCCCTGGAAGCGCACCACGCCCTGGGCGTGATCGGTCAACCAATCGACGATCTTGCCTTTACCTTCATCGCCCCATTGGGTGCCGATGACAACAACGTTCTTTGCCATAATTTTCTTTGACATCACTCAACCTAAGTTTTTAAGAATCCAGCTACTACCATTATCGGCAAGTACCAGCACGCGATCGCACTCGAACTCGTCTTGTTCATTACTGTGACCCGGCAAACTCTGGATCACGACCTCGCCCGCCTTGCGCAACTCGGCGATTTTTTCCTTCAATTCTGGCGCGCTGCCCCACGGCGCGCGGATCGAATGCTTCCGTTCCGCGGTCGGCAACAGGCGCGCCAGTTCGCGCAAATCGAGCGAGAAGCCGGTCGCGGGACGTGCCCGGCCGAACGCTTCGCCGACGTGGTCATAACGGCCGCCGCGCGCAACCGCGTTCGGCAAGCCTGGTACATACAGCGCAAACATCGCGCCACTTTCATATTGGTAGCCGCGCAGGTCGGCCAGGTCGATCGCCACTTCGGCGCGGCCCAAAGCGGATCCTGCCAGCGCGGCCAGTTCGGCCAGCGCCTTCAGGACGCCAGGCAGCGGCGGCAGCACTTCGCGCGCACGCGCCAGCACGTCGATGTCGCCATACAGGTTCGGCAATGCCAGCAGCGCGTCGCGCGTCACGGCGTCATAGCCGGCCGTCAGCGCGCGCAGGCCCGGCGCATCTTTCGCGCGCAGCAAGGTGTACAGCGCCGCTTCGTCGCGCACGGCGTTCGCGTCTTGCGCAATGATAGCGCGCAACAGGCCGACGTGCGACAAATCCAGGCGGACCGCGTCAAAACCGGCCAGTGCCAGCGAGGCGAGCGCCAGTTCCTGGATCTCGGCGTCCGCTTCCAGGCCGGCGTGGCCATAGATTTCGGCGCCGATCTGCAGCGGTTCGCGGGTGGCGTGCAAGCCCGACGGACGGGTATGCAGCACGCTTCCGGCGTAGCACAGGCGGGTGACGGTGGCACGGTTGAGCAGGTGCGCGTCGATGCGCGCCACTTGCGTCGTCATGTCGGCGCGCAGGCCGAGCATGCGGCCCGACAGCTGGTCGACCAGTTTGAACGTGCGCAGGTCGGTATCCTTGCCAGCGCCGGTCATCAGCGATTCCAGATACTCGAGCAGCGGCGGCATCACCAGTTCATATCCGTACAGACGGAAATTATCCAGCATGAGGCGGCGCAGCTCTTCGATCTTGCGCGCTTCCGACGGCAGAACATCGGCAATATTTTCGGGCAAAAGCCAATTCGGCATGAG
This sequence comes from Janthinobacterium sp. JC611, assembly GCF_018682595.1. Taxonomy (NCBI): domain Bacteria; kingdom Pseudomonadati; phylum Pseudomonadota; class Betaproteobacteria; order Burkholderiales; family Oxalobacteraceae; genus Janthinobacterium; species Janthinobacterium sp. JC611. The sequence continues at coordinate 78,827 of NZ_JAFLJN010000025.1, read as the reverse complement.
GGAGCGAGATACGGAAGAAAGTTGAAAAAATGCATCATGCGAGGCAGCGGCGGGCGCGCCAGGCAAGAGGCCGAACCTGATATTTTACGCGAAAACACGGGCCTTTAGGGATAAGTTGTCCGAATCGCTGCCGCACAGCCCTAAAAACACCGCATTTTACGCCTTCCCGCAACAGCATGGCGGACACAAAAAAAACGGGGCCGGCATTCACGCCGGCCCCGCCGCTGCCGCCCCCCGTCCCTGCGGACGGATGCGGTCTCGATGCTGCCTTACTTCTTGGATGGAGCGGCCGTGCCGTTACCCTTGAAGTACTTGAAGAATTCCGAACTCGGATCGACCACCATCACGTCGCCCTTGTCCTTGAACGTGGCGCGGTAGGCTTCCAGGCTACGGTAAAACTTGTAGAACTCCGGATTCTTGCCAAACGCTTCCGCATAGACCTGCGATGCCTTGGCGTCGCCCTCGCCGCGGATCTTCTCGGCTTCGCGATATGCCTCGGCCAGGATCACCGTGCGTTGCTTGTCGGCGTCGGCGCGGATTTTCTCGGAATCGGCCGAACCGGTCGAACGCAGCTCATTGGCCACGCGCACGCGCTCGGACTTCATGCGGTCGTACACGGAGTTGTTGATCTGCTCGACGTAATCGACGCGTTTCAGGCGCACGTCGACGATGCCCACGCCGATGGACTTGGCTTCGGCCGACACCTTCGCCAGGATCGCTTCCATCACCTTGCCGCGCTGGCCCGAGATCACTTCGCGCACGGTGCGCTTGGTGATTTCATCGTTCAGCGCCGCCTTGACGATCTGCGACATGCGATTGCGGGCACGGCTTTCATCGCCGCCGAAACTGCGGAAATACAGTTTCGGATCGGCGATGCGCCATTTGACGAAAGCGTCGACGAGGATGTTTTTCTTCTCGGCCGTGATGAAGCGTTCCGGCTCCGGCGTGTCGATGGTCAGCACACGCTTGTCCAGGTACATCACGTTCTGGAACGGCGGCGGCAGCTTGAAGTACAAGCCTGGCTCGCTGATGACTTCCTTGACCTCGCCGAGGGCGAAAACGATGGCGTATTTACGCTGATCGACCACGAACACGGTCGAGGACAGCAGCATGATCGCGATAAAGCCCGCGATCAGGGCGGCGACGATACGGTTCATTAGCGGCTCTCCCGTTCACGCGAAGAACGGCTGTCGCGGCGCGTGTTGACTTCTACTGTCGGCATGGCTTCCTGTGGCAAAACGGTGTTGGCTGCGGGTGTCGCGGCAGCACGGGCGGCGGCAGCGGCGGCATCGGTGGCAGCCGTCTGGGCGATCAGCTTGTCGAGCGGCAGGTACAGCAGATTGCTGCCCGTCTTGGCGTCGACCATGACCTTGCTGGCACTGCTGAACACTTGCTGCATCGTTTCCAGATACATGCGGTCGCGCGTGACGGCCGGCGCCTTCTGATACTCGACCAGCACCTGCTTGAAGCGCGACGCATTACCTTCGGCATTCTCGGTCACCATGGAACGATAAGCCTCGGCTTCCTGGATCAGGCGGAATGCGGCACCACGGGCTTTGGGAATGACGTCATTGGCGTAAGCCTGGCCCTCATTCTTCTGGCGCTCGCGATCCTGGCCCGCCTTGACGGCATCGTCGAAGGCGGCTTGCACCTGCTCCGGCGGCTGCACGGCCTGCATCGTCACGTTGTTGATGAAGACGCCGACCTTGTAGCGGTCGAGAATCTGCTGCATCAGCTGCTGGGTTTCGAAGGCGACCTTCTCGCGCCCTTCATACAACACGAAGTCCATCTTGCTGCGGCCGACCACTTCGCGGATCGCCGTCTCGGCGACCTGGCGCAGGGTGTCTTCCTGGTCGCGCACGTTGAACAGCCACTCGCCCGGGTCTTTCAGGGTGTATTGCACGGCGAACTGGATGTCGATGATGTTTTCATCGTCCGTCAGCATCAGCGACTCGCTGGCCTGCTTGTTGCGCAAGGAAGTGCGGTAACCCACTTCCACCGTGCGCACCTGCGACACGTTGACGGTTTCGTCGGTCTGGAACGGATACGGCCAGCGCCAGTTGAAACCGGCCGGCGCGGTGCGCGTGAACTTGCCGAACGTCAGCACGACGCCGCTCTGCCCTTCTTGCACGATGAAGGCGCCGCTGGCGAGCCAGATGAAGACGGCGATCACGCCGACCACGCCGGCGGTGATGCCGGCGCCCTTCATGTCCGGACGCGGGCCACCGCCACCGCCGTTGTTATTGCCGCCGTTGTCGGGACGGTTCTTCTGTCCGAAAAAGGCGTTCAGGCGCTGATTGAAATCGCGCCACAACTGATCGAGGTCCGGCGGACCTTCGCCGGGCTTTTTGCCTTCTTGGGCTTTCTTGCCGTCGTCCTTGCGATTGCCCCAGCGGGGATCGTTCAGGGACAACTTCAAGCCTGTTTTTTTGAGTAGGGAGACAAGCATAACTATCGTGTTCCGACTTGGGAGTGGGTGGAAATCGTATCGTCCTCGCCAGGCTCTTCGTCCTGGTCCGGGGCGGCGCCATCGTGCTGGTCGTACTGACCGTCCAACTGATCTTCCTGCCGTGCTGCGTCGCTCTGATACAGGTGGGCCGAACCGGGCGCCTTCCTGGCCATCTCGACGATCGCATCGCGCAGCAGGTCAAGCCCGCTGCCCTTCTGCGCACTGACGAACACGCGACTGATCGTAGCATATTCGTCGCGTTCCACCGAGGGCTCCAGCCCGGCCGCATCGATCTTGTTCCACACGAGGATCTGCGGAATGTGATCGGCGCCGATCTCTTTCAAGACCAGGTTGACCTGCTCGATCTGCTCCATGCGCACCGGCGACGCGGCGTCGACGACGTGCAGCAGCAGATCGGCATGGATGGTTTCTTCGAGCGTGGCGCGGAAGGCCGCCACCAGCTGATGCGGCAATTCGCGCACGAAGCCGACCGTGTCGGAGATCACCACGTTGCCCACGTCCTGGCCCAGGTAAACCCGGCGCGAGGTGGTGTCGAGCGTGGCGAACAACTGGTCGGCGACGTACACGCCGGCCTTGGTCACGGCATTGAACAGGGTCGACTTGCCGGCATTGGTATAGCCGACCAGGGACACCGAGAATGTGTGATTGCGGCCGCGCGCGCGGCGCTGGGTTTCGCGCTGCTTGTGCAGTTTTTCCAGGCGCGCGCGCAAGGCCTTGACGCGCTCGCCGATCAGCCGGCGGTCGGTCTCGAGCTGCGTCTCGCCGGGACCGCGCAAGCCGATACCGCCCTTTTGCCGTTCCAGGTGGGTCCAGCCGCGGATCAGGCGCGTGGCCAGATGCTGCAGCTGGGCCAGCTCGACTTGCAGCTTGCCCTCGTGGCTCTTGGCGCGCTGCGCGAAGATGTCGAGGATCAGGCTGGTACGGTCGAGCACGCGCACATTCAGGCGCTTTTCCAGATTGCGCTGCTGGGCGGGCGAGAGGGCATGGTTGAAGATGACGATTTCCAGGCCATCGTTGACGACGACGTCGCCAATTTCATCGGCCTTGCCGCTGCCGACGAAATACGCGGAATCGGGACTGGAACGCTTGGCCGTGATGGTGGAAATCGGGTCGGCGCCAGCCGAACGCGACAACAGCATGAGTTCCTCCATGCTGGCGGCGAAGTCGCTGTGACCGAAGTCAACCCCGACTAGTGCCGCGCGCATGATGGCAACTGATGCGTTGTAGCGGACGCCGACGCCGATGCAAACGCATCAGCGCCGCTGGCGCGGACGGGGGCGATGGAGGGTGAAAGGCGCTGGGCCGTCAAGCTCAACGCTTTACTCCGCTTCAGATTCAATATTGAGATTGACGGCACGGGCCGGCACCACTGTCGAGATGGCATGCTTGTACACCATCTGTGTCACCGTATTGCGCAGCAATACGACATATTGATCGAACGATTCGATATGGCCCTGCAATTTAATGCCATTGACCAGATAGATCGAGACAGGAACATGCTCTTTGCGTAATGCATTGAGGAATGGGTCTTGTAACAGTTGCCCTTTGTTGCTCATAACAGCTCCGTTGTTTATGTTGTTGTGTAAGAATTGGAGGCGACTCGCTTGATTTCAAGTGCTCTCACACCTTTCAAAGAAAGAAAGATGCGTCATAGCTACTGTAACCTGTTTTCGCGATCGCTGTCGCGCATGGCGCATTAACACTTTATTATTTCCGTGCAAAAGCCATTGAATTGGCTGTCGGCGCCGCATTATCTCCGCGGCGCCTTAATATGCACTTAATTTTACTTGCTTGGCGTGCGCGCAAACGGGTTTTTACCCGTGCGCAGTTCGATGCGCAGCGGCGTGCCGACCAGGGCAAACGTATCGCGGAAATGTTTTTCCAGATAGCGCTTGTAGGGATCGCCAACGGCGTCGAGCGCATTGCCGTGAATAACGATCACAGGCGGGTTCATGCCGCCCTGGTGCGCATAGCGCAGCTTCGGACGGATCGAACCCTTGCGGCGCGGTTCCTGCTTTTCCACGGCCTCGATCAGGGCGCGTGTCAGCTTCGGCGTCGACAGGTCGCACATGGCGGCCGCATACGCGGCGTTGAGCGACTTCATCAGTGGACCGATGTTGGTGCCCTTCAGCGCCGAAATGAAATGCATCTGCGCGAACGACAGGAAATCGAGCTTGCGGTCGATATCGATCTTGATCTCGTCGCGCTGGTGCGATTGCAAACCATCCCATTTATTCACGGCCACCACCAGCGCGCGGCCCGATTCCAGGATGAAGCCGGCGATATGCGCATCCTGCTCGGAAATATCCTGCTGCGCGTCGAGCATCAGCACCACCACGTTGGCTTCGGAAATCGACTGCAGGGTTTTCACCACCGAGAATTTCTCGATCGCCTCGAACACCTTGCCGCGGCGGCGGATACCGGCCGTGTCGATCAGCGTGTATTGCTGGCCATCGCGCTCGAACGGGATCTCGATCGAGTCGCGCGTCGTGCCCGGCATGTCGAAGGCGATCACGCGCTCTTCGCCCAGCAGGGTGTTGATCAAGGTCGACTTGCCCACGTTCGGACGGCCGACGAGGGCGATCTTGATGCCGCGGTCGGTCTTTTCCAGCTCTTCAGGCTCGTCCGGACGCTGGGCGAACGCCAGGTCCAGCATCACTTCGACGAGGTCGTTGACGCCGTCGCCGTGCGCCGACGAGATCGCATACGGATCGCCCATGCCCAATTCATAGAATTCGGACACGACGGCCGTGTAGCGCATGCCTTCGCTTTTGTTGACCACCAGCAAGACCGGACGACCGCTCTTGCGCAGGAAGTCGACGATGGTCTTGTCATGCGGGGTCAAGCCTTGACGGCCGTCCACGATGAACACCACCACGTCGGCCTCGGCCACGGCCTGCTTGGTCTGCAGTGCCATCTGGTGCATGATGCCTTCCTTGGCGACGGGTTCGAAACCACCCGTATCGATGACCAGGAAGGGACGTTCGCCGACACGGCCTTCGCCATAGTGACGATCGCGCGTCAACCCAGGCAAATCCGCCACCAGCGCATCGCGCGAGCGGGTCAGACGATTGAATAAAGTCGATTTCCCAACATTGGGTCGACCTACTAGTGCAATTACCGGCTTCATTGTATTACTCGACCGCGAGAGCGGTCACTGTCCCTGATTGGGTTTGAAAAATCAAATTCGAACCGGCAACGACGGGAGCCGAAACAATCGGGCTGCCGTCGGTGCTGACACGACCTATTAATGCGCCATCTTCCCGTGACAGGAAGTGGATATAACCTTGATAGTCGCCGACGGCAACGCTGCGGCCGTAGGAGGCCGGCGTCGACAGGCGGCGGCGCGCCAGCGCCTCATTCTTCCAGGCGCTCTGGCCGCCTTCGCGGCTGAACGCCACCACGGCGCCCTGGTCATCGGCAACGAACACGAAACGCTGGTCGACGGCCACGCCCACATCGGACGAGATCGGCTTGGTCCAGCGCGGCACGCCCGTGGCGGCATCGAAGCAGCCCGCCTTGCCCTGGTACGTGACGGCGCACACTTCGCCTTCGAACACCACCGGCGTGCCGGCGATGTCGGAGACGCGCTCCAGTTCGGTGGCGCCGCGCGGTTCGCTGACGACGATCTCCCAGCGTACCACACCGGTGGCGGCCGTCAGTGCCAGCAGCTTGCCGCCCGGCTGGGCCACGTAGATATTCGCGCCGCCCAGCACCATGCCCGGCGCATTGCGCAAGGTCAATGCCGGCGTGGCGCGCTGCACCGTCCACTTGCGCTCGCCCGTCTTGGCGTCGAAGCCGACGATGCGGTTGTCCACGCTGCGCACCACCACGACGCCCTGCCCGACGACGGGCGCCGTCAACACTTCGCTGGACGCCTGCGCCTTCCACAGCTGCTTGCCATCGGCGTCGAACGCCAGCACGGCGCCCTTGGCGGCGCCCACGGCCACCAGCGCGCCATCGCTGCCGGCGCCGGAGGTGATGTCGCTGCCGGCCTTGATGCGCCACGTTTCACGGCCGCTGGCCGCATCGAGGCGCGCCAGCGCGCCATCGGCGCTGACCACGTACAGGCTGTTGCCGGCCAGCGCGGGCGTAAACGCGTACACGCCGGCCTTGCCGATCGAATACTTCCAGGCGTCGCGCACGGCGATGCTCGATTTTAACTCGACCAGCTTGGCCGGTTCGACTTTCGGATCTTTCGAGGCGAACGGGTTCCAGGACGAGCAACCGGCCATCAGGGCCAACAGGCTTGCAGCTACCAGCTTTTCAGTGACACGCATAAGTGTTATCCAACCTTTTTCTTGTACTTGTAAGGGTGAGGCTGGCGGCTAAACTGCCGCGCAGCCGCGCCATCAGTGTTCCTGTCAGGCGGCAGCCTTGTCAGCCTTGGCCTTGTCTTCCGGTACCGTACCGCCGATCGCTTCCAGTTTGACCTGGATCAATTGACGGCCTGGATTGTTCTTGTCCGTCGCGGCTATCGCGGCCAGGTAGGCCGTGCGCGCATCGGCCAGCTTGTTTTGCGCCACCAGGATGTCGCCCTTGCGGTCGGCCACGGCGCCGGCAAATTGCGCCACGGAAGCCGTCGCCAGCACTTTCAACGCTTCATCGTAGGCTTTTTCGTCCAGCAAGACACCGGCCAGGCGCAGCTTGGCGATGGCCTTGTATTCTTCCGTGCCATGCTCGGCCACCCATTGCAGCTGGGTCTTGGCCGTTTTCAGGTCGTTCGCGTCGAACGCCACCTTGGCCGCGGCCAGCGCGCTCATCTGCGCATACGCCGTGCCGCTGAAACGCGATTGCATGTCGCCGGCCGCGCGCATCACCTTGGCCGTGTCCTTGGCGGCGATGGCGTTTTGCAGTTCGTCGTACAGCTGGCCCGCTTGCGCGGCCTGCGTGCGCTGGTAGTACTGCCAGCCAGCCCAGCCGCTATAGCCTGCCAGCGCCACGATCAGGACCCAGGAGGTCAGATTGCCATTGCGCTGCCACCAGGCCTTGAGGGTTGCCAGTTGTTCTTGTTCTTCGTGATCGTATGCCATGGGTCGTCAGTGTGAATGAGTAGTTGATCGAGGGTACAACGGTCTTGCTGCAAATCAGTGGTGGTGATGCACGTGGCCGCCAGGACCGTGGTCATGGCCGCAATCGTGGTCGCCGATGATCTGGTCCACCACGTAATCGACGACATCGTCGAACGGCACCGTGTTTTGCTGCGCGCCCGCATCGGCTTCGCGCATGGCTTTCACCGTGGCCACATTGTTGGCGATTTCATCGTCGCCCATGATCACGGCAAACGCCGCGCCGCTGGCATCGGCCTTTTTCATTTGCGTCTTGAAGCTGCCGCCACCGTTGCTCGCTGCGCAATGTAGCACAACGTCCAGGCCCGCATCGCGAATCCGCTCGGCCAGCACGAACGCTTGCAAGCCCGCCTGCTCGCCCTGGTGCACCAGGTAGACGTCGCACTGGGCCGGTTGTTCCGGCTCGGCCGCGTCCTTCATCAGCAGCACCAGGCGCTCGACGCCCATGCCGAAACCGACGGCCGGCGTCGGCTTGCCGCCGAACATTTCCACCATGCCGTCATAGCGGCCGCCGGCGCACACCGTGCCTTGCGCGCCCAGCTTGTCGCTGACCCACTCGAACACCGTGCGGTTGTAGTAATCGAGGCCGCGCACCAGGCGTGGATTGATGGTGAACGGGATATTGTTGTGGTTCAAGATCTTCTGCACGCCGTGGAAGTGCGCCAGCGATTCCTCGCCCAGGTAGTCCAGCAGCTTCGGCGCACCATTGACCAGGTCCTGCATGGCAGGATTCTTGGTGTCGAGGATGCGCAGCGGATTGCTGTGCAGGCGGCGCTTGGCTTCTTCGTCGAGCAGCTCGCTGTGGCTTTCCAGGTAGGCGATCAGATCGGCGCGGTGGCGCAGGCGCTCTTGCGCGTCGCCGATCGAGTTCAGTTCCAGGCGGATGCCTTCCAGGCCCAGGTCATCCCACAGGCGGCGCGACAGCATGATGATCTCGGCGTCGATATCCGGGCCCGTGAAACCGATGGCTTCCACGCCGAACTGGTGGAACTGGCGGTAGCGGCCCTTTTGCGGGCGCTCGTGGCGGAACATCTGGCCCTTGTACCACAGGCGTTTCGGGCCTTCGTACACAAGATTGTGCTCGACGACGGCGCGCACCACGCCGGCCGTGCCTTCAGGGCGCAGGGTCAGGTTGTCGCCGTTCATCGAATCGGTGAACGAATACATTTCCTTTTCCACGATATCGGTCACGGCGCCGATGGCGCGCGCGAACAATTTCGTTTCTTCCACGATCGGCGTGCGGATCTGCTGGAAGCCGTAGCTTTGCAGCACGGACTGCGCCGTGTTTTCAAACAATTCCCACAGCGGGGCGTCGACGGGCAGGATATCGTTCATGCCTTTGACGGCAGTGATTTTGTCGAGCTTTTTATTTTCGGACATAGTGTTCTTCTTTACTTTTTTATCGGATCAGGCTCAGACGGCAACCGTTTTTCCATAGTGACTCTGTACATAATTCAAGACGATGTCCTGGAATTCCTCGACGATGCGTTCGCCGCGCAGAGTGACGACTTTTTCGCCGTCGACGAACACGGGCGCGGCCGGAGATTCACCCGTGCCGGGCAGGCTGATGCCGATGTTCGCATGCTTCGATTCGCCCGGGCCGTTGACGATGCAGCCCATGACGGCCACATTCATCGCTTCCACGCCCGGATACGATTTTTTCCACTCCGGCATCTGCTCGCGCAGGTAGGTCTGGATGTTGTCGGCCAGCTCCTGGAAGGTGGTCGACGTCGTGCGCCCGCAGCCCGGGCAGGCGATGACCATGGGCGCGAACTTGCGCAAGCCCATGGTTTGCAGGATTTCCTGGCCGACGATGACTTCGCGCGTGCGGTCGCCGCCCGGTTCCGGGGTGAGCGAGATGCGGATGGTGTCGCCGATGCCTTCCTGCAGCAGCACGGCCAGGGCCGCCGTGGACGCCACGATGCCCTTGCTGCCCATGCCCGCTTCCGTCAGGCCCAGGTGCAGCGGATAGTCGCAGCGCTGCGCCAGTTCGCGGTACACGGCGATCAGGTCCTGCACGCCTGAGACCTTGCACGACAGGATGATCTTGTCGCGCGCCAGGCCCAGCTCCTCGGCGCGCACGGCGTTTTCAATCGCCGACGTCACCAGCGCCTCATACATGACGGCTTGCGCCGGCCACGGTTCGGCGCGGCCCGCGTTTTCATCCATGATGCGTGCCAGCAAGGCCTGGTCCAGGCTGCCCCAGTTCACGCCGATGCGCACCGGCTTGTCGTAGCGGCAAGCTGCTTCGATCATTTGCGCGAATTGCGTGTCGCGCTTGGCGCCCTTGCCCACGTTGCCCGGATTGATGCGGTACTTCGACAGCGCGCGCGCGCAATCGGGGTAATCGTTGAGCAGGGTATGGCCGTTGTAATGGAAATCGCCCACCAGCGGCACGTCGATGTCCATCTTGTCGAGCTGCTCGCGGATGTAGGGCACGGCCGCGGCCGCTTCCGGACGGTCTACCGTCAAGCGCACCAGTTCCGAACCGGCGCGCGCCAGTTCCTTGATCTGGATCGCCGTGCCGATGGCGTCGGCCGTATCCGTGTTCGTCATCGACTGCACCACCACGGGGGCGTCGCCGCCCACCCAGATCTGGCGCTGGCCGTGCGCGATCAGCACCTTGCGGCTGTCGCGCCGGCCGGAGGGACCGGAGCCGATCGCTGTTTTCGAGGTAGCCATAATATTTTCTTGTAAGTTTGCTTGAACTGGTTGCTTTACTTGATACTGACGCGCGAAATCGTGCCGCCCGGAACAGTCGGCAAGTCCAGCTTGGCGCCGCGCAAGGTTGCCTGCACAACACCGGGCTTGCCCACCACCAAGGTGGCCGGTCCCGTGATATCGAACGTTTCCGTGCTGCCCGCCTTGACCATGCGCGAGATCAGCGGCGAAGCGCCAGGACGGCGGATTTCCACCCAGGAATCCTGCTCCACCTTCAGCACCAGCGCATTCGCGCCCACGGCCGCGGCGGCCGGCGCGGCGGCGGTAGTGGCCGCCGGCGTTACCGCTGGCGTCGTTTCCGGCGCAGCGGCGGGCGGCACGGCGGCGGCCGGCGCCGATGCGGCGTTGGCCGCCGGTGCGCCCGTCTGCGTATCGTTGCCTGGCGGCGGCGGCACGGAAATCAGCGGCACGGACGGCGTCTGCACGGGCGTCAAGTCCTGGCCCGGCTTGATCAGGGTCGTTTCCACCGGGCCCACTTCCGCATGCACGGTTTCTTTCTCCGCGTGCGAGGACAGCAGGCTGGCCGGCACATAGCCCAGCTTGTACGCGCCAAAGGCGGCCGCCACGACGACGGCCACGGCGCCCGCGATCCAGAGGGGAGTCTGGTTCGACGAGCGCTGCGTCATCGACGGGAAGCGCGATTCCGAGAACGTGGCGGAAATCTCGCGCCGCACGGGCGCGGCCGGGTCTTGCGCCGGCGCCGGGTGGACTTCGATCATGGCCACCAGCGGCGCCGCGTCGAGACGCACCACCTTGGCGTAGGCGCGCACGAAACCGCGCACCACGGCCAGGTTCGGCAAGGCCGCCATGTCGCCCTCTTCCAGCGCGATCACCTGGCGTGGCGCCAGCTTGAGCTGGTCGGCCACCTGCTCCACCGGCCAGCCCAGCGCTTCGCGCTGCGCCTTCAACTGTGCGCCTGCCAACGCCAGATTGCCCTGGGGCTGCTGCTGAGGCGTTTCTGCCCACTCTGAATTCATTGGTATCCCTGTCTCACTCATCAAACGCCCCATTTTGATAAGCAGCATATTCGGGCGAGCCGGAATGGTGGTGGCGCAAAAGCGCCCCCAGGCCAGCTTCCGCACCCGCATCCCCGAGCTTATGCTGCACCTTGATCCCGAGCCACAGCACATCGGCCGTCTGGCTCTCCATTGTTGCCATCTTACCGAGCCGCAGCCAATATTCAGCCGCTTGCCGGTAGTCTTGCTGTTGGTAATACACGCGCGCCAGGCCGGCATAGGTGATTGCCGCGCCAGGTGCGATGCGCTCCGCCTTGAGCCAATAGCCGGCGGCGCGCGGGTAATCTTTCATGAGCAGGCTGCACGACGCCGCATTATGCAGCGCAAGTTCAGGCGTGCCATACGCGGCATCTTGCACTGCGGCATCAAAATATGCCAACGACTGCGCCTCGCGCCCGGTCTGGCACAGAAACAGGCCATAATTATTGCTCAACTCGGGATTGTGGGGCGCCAGGCGCAATGCGTAAAGAAAATCTTTTTCAGCAGCCACAGGTTGGCGCAGGGCAGCAAAAATCAGGGCGCGCATGCCGCGTACCTGGGCGTTGTCCGGCACCAGCTGCACCGCCTGCTCCGCTTCGGCCAAAGCCACCGCAAACTGGTCTTGCATATAATAGGCGCTGGCCAGCTGCAAGCGCAAGGCGGCGCGCTGCTCGACAGAGGCAGCATGCTCCTTGTCCGCGGTGGAAGCACAGCCGGCCAGCAGCACGCCCAGGCTAACAACCGCCACGGCAAGTGCGCCAGGATAAGCCATGCTTCCCCGCATCAGGAGCGGATCTCCACGATCTTGCCGAAATTGGCGCCAAATTTCTGTTGGTACTCGGTCATCTTTTCCATGCGTTCCTGCACCCGCGTGCGATCCTTGACTTCGCCGGCCAGCTGGCCGCAAGCCGCATCGATATCGTCGCCGCGCGTCTTGCGCACGGTGGTGATGATGCCGCCATCCATCAGCACCTGGGCGAACGCCTTGATGCGCGGGTTTTTCGAGCGGAACAGGCCCGACTCGGGGAAGGGGTTGAACGGGATCAGGTTGAACTTGCAGTTCACGCCGAACTCGCGGTCTTGCACCAGCGCCAGCAGTTCGCGCGCGTGCTCGTCGCTGTCGTTGACGCCGTCCAGCATGCAGTACTCGAAGGTGATGAAGTCGCGCGGGGCGAATTCCAGGTAGCGCTTGCAGGCCGCCATCAATTCCTTCAGCGGGTATTTCTTGTTCAGTGGAATCAAACCATCGCGCAAGACGTCGTTTGAGGCGTGCAGCGAGACGGCCAGGGCCACCGGCACTTCCTGCGACAGCTTGTCCATCATCGGCACCACGCCCGAGGTCGACAGGGTCACGCGGCGGCGCGACAGGCCGTAGGCGTTGTCGTCGAGCATCAATTTCAGGGCCGTGACGGTCGGCTCAAAGTTCAGCAGGGGCTCGCCCATGCCCATCATCACCACGTTGGTGATCTGGCGCTCGCCTTTCGGGCCCGGCTCGATGCCCTTGGTGCGGCGCAATTCGAATTCCGCCATCCACAGCTGGCCGATGATTTCGCCGACGCTGAGGTTGCGGTTGAAGCCTTGCTTGCCCGTCGAGCAGAAACGGCAGTTCACGGCGCAGCCGGCCTGGGTCGAGATGCACAGGGTGCCGCGGTTGTCTTCCGGAATGAACACGGTTTCCACGGCATTGCCATTGCCCACGTCGACCAGCCACTTGCGCGTGCCATCCGTAGACGTGTGGTCGCTGATGATGGCAGGGGCGCGCACTTCGGCGCGCGTGGCCAGCTTGTCGCGCAGCGACTTGGCCAGGTCCGTCATGGCGTCGAAATCGGAAGCGCCGAACTGGTGTATCCAACGTTGCAATTGTTTCGCACGAAACGGTTTCTCTCCCAACTCGGCGCAGTAGGCGATGAGTTGCGCGGGATCGAGGTCCAGCAAGTTGGTGAGGGTCGTCGTATTCATGATCATGTCTATTCTAAAAATCCGTCCCCGCGCGCATCCGGAGCGAAAACTCCACAGCGCAGCGGGAACAGGGGGTGATAAGTTATTTCACAGATAACGCCAGGAAATAACGTTATCTAAGGCAATTAAGCCTTCAGTTCTGGGAAGAAGTAAGCGATTTCCACTTTAGCGGCTTCGACAGCGTCGGAACCGTGTACGGCGTTGGCGTCGATCGAATCGGCGAAATCGGCGCGGATCGTGCCTTTTTCTGCTTTCTTCGGATCGGTCGCGCCCATCAGGTCACGGTGGGCCAGAACGGCGTTTTCGCCTTCCAGGGCTTGGATCATGACTGGACCGGAAACCATGAAGTCAACCAGATCCTTGAAGAAGCCGCGCTCTTTGTGCGCTGCGTAGAAGCCTTCGGCTTGTTCGCGGGTCAGTTGGGTCATGCGCGCAGCGATGATTTTCAAGCCAGCGTTTTCAAAACGGGTGTAGATTTGACCGATTACGTTTTTTGCAACTGCGTCTGGTTTGATGATCGACAGGGTGCGTTCGATTGCCATGTGTGAAAACTCCAATAAAAAGAAAGGTTTAAAACGGTAAATTGAGAACTCAATCAACCTTTGATTTTACCATACTCCACCCCATATCACCCAGACAGGCAGGGGGCATCCTTCCCCATGGGCTGCGTTTAATGAAATCTTAAGCTGCTTTTTTGGCAAATTCCGGCCCTCATGCTATCCTTGGGTAAAGCGGTAATTTGAATTGACAACACGGAGGCACTATGAATCAGAACATGCAACGCACCTTTGACCTGTCGGGGGGCATGCAGCAAGTCCGCCACCAGGTCTTGCGCAACACTTACTGGCTGCTGGCGCTGTCCATGATCCCGACCGTGCTGGGCGCCTTCATCGGCGTGCAAATGCATTTGCCGATGCTGACCGGCGGCATGGGTTTCATCATCTTCATGGCCGTCGCGTTCGGCTTCATGTACGCGATTGAAAAAACCAAGAACTCGGGCCTGGGCGTCGCCGTCCTGCTGGGCTTTACCTTCTTCATGGGCCTGATGCTCACGCCCATCCTGACGCGCACGCTCGGCTACTCGAACGGCGGCATGCTGATCATGACGGCGTTCGGCGGCACGGCCACCATCCTGGCCGTCATGGCGACGATCGCCACGGTGTCGAAGCGCGATTTCTCGGCGATGGGCAAATGGCTGTTCGCCGGCGTGATCGTGCTGATCCTGGCATCGGTGGCGAACATCTTCCTGGGCCTGTCGGCACTATCGATCGTGATCTCCATGGTCGCCATCGCCATCTTCTCGGCCTACATCCTGTATGACGTGCAGCAAATCATCAACGGCGGCGAGACCAACTACATCTCGGCCACCCTGCGCATCTACCTGGACGTGTACAACATCTTCACCAGCCTGTTGTCGCTCTTGGGCTTCGCCGGCGGCAGCCGCGACTAAGCACTGGCGCAAAAACGCCCAGGGCAGCGTTGCAGTGCCTCGCCGTACTAGTCGTACTGTCTTCGGCACCGCGCCTTGCCCTGAACGTTTTATGCACTGAGATGAAGAATAAAAAAGCCGACCTTCGGGTCGGCTTTTTTACGTCCGTCGCACCTATTTGCCCCGCTCCGCCACCTCGAGCAGGCAGGCGCGGGCGCGGTCCAGGCTCGGGTTGTCGCGCTGGGCCGCGTAGACGGCGTAGGCGGAATGCGAGAACTCGGGCGCGTCGCGCACGCGGAACAAGAGGCCCGCATCGAGGTAGGGTTGCGCGCTGCCGATGCGAAAATAACTGGCGCCGCCCACGTCCAGCAGGTAGACGAGGGCCAGCGGTCCCAGCGAGATCGACACGGGCGGGCTGCTCAGCTCCGGGTAGGCCGCCTGGTGGTTGGCCGCGAAGCTGGGCCCCCAGTCCACATACACATACGCATCGGCATGCATCTGCCCGTCGGCGCGCGTGGTCACCATCACGAGCTTTTCCTCGGCCAGCAATTCGCTGGCCAGGCCCGGGCGCTGCGGCGGGTTGTACAGCACGGCCAGGTCGAGCGAGCCGTCGTGCACGGCGTCGAGCAGGCGCGCGGGACTGTCGACCTCGGCCCGCAAGGCGATCTCGGGGCAGTCGCGGCTCATGCGTATCAGCCAGTCGCCCAGCAGCGGCTGCCACAAGCTCAGTTCGCAGCCGATGCTGACGGCGTCGTCGCGCCCCGGCGGCAAGGCCACCTGGTGGCGCGCCCGCTCCCACACCTGCACCATGGTGGCCGCATGGCGCATGAAGCGCTCGCCGGCCGGCGTCAGGCGCGCGCCCGCCTTGTTGCGCACGAACAATTGGCGCCCCAGCTGCTGCTCCAGGGTGCGGATGCGGGCACTGACGGCCGTCTGCGTCACGTGCATGCGTTCGGCGGCCATGATGAAGCTGCCGCAGGAAGCCACTTCCAAAAAGGTACGCGCTTGATTGATATCCATCAATCCATCATATCAGTTGCCGCGCGTCTCAACTGACACGCTCGTAGCCGCCCAACACGCCCTGCTTCGACAAGACCCATTGCCATAGCTGCAAATCGCGCGCGCGGAAGGCGCCCGCGCAGGACAGCAGGTAATACGACCACATGCGGTGGAAGCGCTCGCCCAGCTGGGCGGCAAAGCGCGGCCACGCCTGCTCGACATTCGCGTGCCAGGCCATCAGGGTCTTGTCGTAATCGGCGCCGAAGTTGTGCAAGTCTTCGGCCACGAACAGATCGTCCATGGCGTCGCCGATCTGGCCGATCGACGGCAAGTCGCCATTCGGAAAGATGTATTTGTCGATCCACGGGTCGCATGTGGAATGGCGCTTGTTTTTGCCGATCGTGTGCAGCAGGAACAGGCCGTCGTCTTCCAGGCAGCGGTGCGCCACTTCCATGAAGGTGCGGTGGTTTTTGTGGCCCACGTGTTCGAACATGCCGATGCTGACGATGCGGTCGAATTTTTCATCGGTGTCGCGGTAATCCTGCAGGCGGAAGTCCAGGTGCTTGCCACCCGGCATGGCGCGCGCATACGCGGCCTGCTCTTGCGAGATCGTCACTCCCACGCACTTGACCTGGTATTTTTCCGCCGCGTAGCGCATGAAACTACCCCAGCCGCAGCCGATGTCGAGCACGCGCATGCCCGGCTCCAGCCTGAGCTTGCGGCAGATCAGATCGAGCTTGGCTTCCTGCGCCTCGGCCAGGTTGGCCGCATCCTTCCAGTAGCCGCAGGTATAGGTCATGCGCGGATCGAGCATGGCCGCATAGAAGGCATTGCCCAGGTCGTAGTGCTCCTTGCCCACCATCCAGGCGCGGCGCTCCGTCTGCAGGTTGAACAGGCGCGCATACAATGTGTGGAAGGCCAGGCGCATGGGCCGCACATCGTCGGCCACCCTGGCGCGCAGCAGGTGGCAAAAGAACTCATCAAGCTGCTGCGCATCCCAGTCGCCATCCATGTACGCTTCGCCCAGGCCCAGGTTACCGCTGGCGAAAGCGCGTTCCGGCACGCCCGGTTTGCGCAGCTGCATGTCCCAGGCGGCGCGGCCATTCAAGTGAATGTCGGCCTTGGCCAGCAATGCGGCCGCTGCGCGGGTCAGCCGCGTGTCGAGCTTGAGTACTGGAGCTTGCTGTAATTGCGTTTGTGTCATTTGCTGCGTGTTCATGCCCTGCCGCCTCCAGATGGTTGTCGATGCTGGCGCGCGCCAGCAAGCCCCATCAGCGGCCCGGCGCCGCGCCAGCCATAAAATTATCCGCCCGCCATCGCCATCTGGATAATGAAACATCATGGTCATTCATATCAAAATAATTGCTGCAAAATGATTTAAATCAATTATTTTATGGAAATGTCGCTACGACGAAACGCGCCGTAACATGAAAAAGCCGCCTGTTCGGCGGCCATTCGCGGCAGGTTCGCGCCATGCGGCGTCACGCTCAAAAGTCGTGATTCGATGGATACTTGCTGTAGAAATCGTTATCCCATTTGAAATTGGTAAACGCCACCGTCATCGATATGTCGAGCGCTTCGACGAAATGCCAGCAGCCGACGGGCAGGAACAGGATCTCGCCCGGCGCCAGCACGCATTCGCGCACCTGCACGTCGGCCATCAGCGGATAGCGCTGCAGATCGATGGCGCGTCCGTCGACGGGCGTAAAACAGTGGCGCTGGTTGTACACGCGCGCCACCTCGCAGGCGGCCATGATGCGCAGCCGCTTGCGCCCCTGGACCTGCGCCATGAAGTTGTTCGTCAAGTCATGGTGGAAGGGCGTCACCGTGCCGGCCGGACCGAACCATAAAAAACCCGTCGGGCCGCCCTCCTGCTCCAGGTATTCGGGCAACTGGCCGATGTCGTCCCACAGCTCGCGCAAGGCTTGCCGGTTCTGCGAATTGTTGTTCGCCGTCATATAGAAATCGTTGGTCGCGCCGCTGCCCTCGACCAGGCTGGCGTACTCGCCAAAGGCCATCTTGCGCTTGTGCGCCACGCTGTTCATCTCGTACTGGGCGTCCGCTTCGCGGCCGAACTGCACTTCCACCTCGCGCTGCGCGAAATGCTCGCGGAAGTAGGCCGGACTCCATTTACTCACGGCGGGCCAGTCGTCCATCATGCCCGTGATGATGACGGGCTGGTTGGTGGAATAGTATTCGTCCAGGAACGCCTGCGCGGACAGCCGCTCGCGGCGGGGAATCTCGGGCGGGCGCAGCTGGTTCAGCTTGCGCTGGATATCGATCACCCAGTCGCGCTTGGCCAGGCGGTTCGACAGGCGCACGGCGCCGGCAAGATACGGGCTGTGCAGCGCCAGCTCGATTTCGCGGCGCGCCAAAGCCTCCGCGATGCCGGCCTGTTGCAGCACCGGCATCAGCGCCGACGGGTGGCTGCCCAGCATGAGGTTTTCCGCGATCCAGCCGCGCCACTCGCGGCTCAGTTCCTGTCCCGGCTGCTGCTTCTGCTTGACTCCGAATGTCGATACCGCCGCCATCGTCCGCCTCCCGTGTTTTTATATGAATAAACGGCCGGACAGCATGGCTATCCGGCCGCGTCTTACGTTACATCAACATTACCGCACCTTCCACACCTCGGTTGCCAGCACGCCATTCGCGTCGCCATCGAGTTCCCACGAGAACGCGCCGCGCAAGCCCTGGTCCTTGACGTACTTGACCTTGGTGCCGATGACGGTCGGGTCGTCATAGCTCCACCACTGGCCGCCCGCGCCCGTGTACAGGTACAGCTGCTTGGTCACGGGATGGTAGTAGCGCGTGCCGGCCTTGGCGACGAGGATTTTGTAATCCTCGATGCCCGACTCGTAGGTGCCCGGCGCCGTGCCCGTGGCCGCCTGGTACAGGCCATCGCCGTTCGGCCCCGGCGCCACGCCCGTCCAGCCGCGGCCATAGAACGGTATGCCCAGCAGCAGCTTGTCGCGCGGCACGCCGGCGGCAATCATGTACTGCACCGCCTTGTCGCCCACGTATTCGCGCGCCATGCCCGTCGACGGATCGGCAGGGTCGGCAAACAGCTGGGCGTTGAAGTTGGTGCTGTTTTCCCAGCCGCCGTGGAAGTCGTAGGTCATCAGGTTGATCCAGTCCATGTACTGCGAATACAGGGCCGGTTCCGTGTTGTCGATCTTGTCCTTGCCGGCGCCGACGGCGGCCGTCAGCAGGTAGCGCTTGCCATTGGCGGCGCCCAGCGCATCGAGCTGGCTGCGGAATTCCGCCATCAGCAAGGTGAAGTTGCGCTTGTCGTTCGGGCTGACCGTGTTGTACGGCTGGCCGCCGCCGACCGGGTATTCCCAGTCGATGTCGATGCCGTCAAAGATGTTGGCCGCCGCGCCCGCGCCGCCGCGACCGCCCTGCACCGGCAGGTTGCCCTTGATGTAGATATCGATGCACGAGCGCACCATCTGCTTGCGCAGCGCATCGGTGGCGGAACCAACGGAGAAGTTCTTCGACCAGCTCCAGCCGCCCAGCGAGATGAACAGTTTCAGGTTCGGATGCGCCGCCTTCAGTTTTTTCAGCTGCAGGAAGTTGCCCGACAAGGGAGCGTCCCACGGAATGGCCTGGCCATCGACGGTGCGCTTCGGCGTGCGGATGTAGTCGGCCTCGGCATCACCGCCCGTGCCTGCGTCCGGCGAATTCGGATTCGAGGCGCCCGGCTCCGTCTTGGTGATCATGCCGCATTCATAGCCGCCGTTTTTCGGATAGATGTTGCCGAAAGCGTAGTTGATGAAGGTCAGCTTGTCGGCCACGCCGCTGGTGTGCACGTTCGCCACTTCATAGTCGCGGCCATACACGCCCCATTGGGCGAAATAGGAACCGACTTCGCGGCCCGTCGGCGTTGGCGTTGGCGTTGGCGTCGGCGTTGGCGTCGGGGTCGGGGTCGGAGTAGGCGTTGGAGTCGGCGTTGGAGTCGGCGTCGGCGTCGGTGTCGGCGTCGGCGTGGTGCCGCAGATTTCCAGGCTGGTCCATGGCTTGCCCGTGCCGGCGGCGCCGCTGCTGGTCGACGGGTTGTCGCCCTGCGTCCAGTAATTGGCGCGGTAATTCGTGCCGCCGTAGCTGACGGTGGCGCCCGCGCTGTAAGCCGTGCCGGCCACCCATGCCAGCGCACAGGTGCCGCCGGTGGGCGTCGGTGTCGGGGTGGGCGTCGGGGTCGGGGTCGGCGTTGGCTCCGGCGTCGGGGTTGGGGTTGGGGTTGGGGTTGGCGTCGGAGTCGGCGTGGTGCCGCCGTCGCACGTGCCGCCGGCGCTCCACAGGCTCGGCGTGGAAACGGGATTCCAACCGGAGCCCACGTGATCGGTCTGCGTCACCAGCGCCGTGTAGTTGGCGCCCAGGTAAGTGACCACCGTGCCGGCGTTATACGTGCCGCCTTCCTGCCACGGCACGCAGGCGACCACCGTGCTGGCCGCCAGCAACTGCGCACCGGCCGGCGCGCCAGCGTCGCCGCCGCCACCGCAGGCCGCCAGCACGCCACCGCTGGCCAGGCATACCATCATGTTCCTGATCGTTTTTTTGAGTATTAAATTTTCCACGCTGTCTCCTGTTCAGGTTTGCGGAAATACCACTCTGCTTGAATAAAAAGCTACCCTGTGATCTTGTTTTTTGCAGCTGCAAGAACAGCATGCTGCTGAAAAAATAGGCGGTCAAGTGGTTTTAAAGTGGCATCAAAGTGGGCAATACCACTTTACGCAGAAAGCGCCGCGGCAGGTTCGGACGGCGCGTTGTCCTACTGGACAAGCAAAAAAACGGCAGAGTGAGGAGGAAAAAAGACGCTGGATCTGGAAAAGACAGACCAGTTTTATGACACGCTGTAAGTGGTATGGGGGCAGCGCAGAGAGAAAAGGTGAAATCCGTGCAAACGGCCTGAATAGCCTCGGCGCGCCTGAAAAACGTTCAGAGCAAGGCGCCTTGCCGAAGACAGTACGAATAGTACGGCTAGGCAAGGCAACGCAGCTATGGACGTTTTTCTACGTTCAGGGCAAGACGCCTTGCCAAAGACAGTACGCAAGTACGGCTAGGCAAGGCAACGCAGCTATGGACGTTTTATCAGGTGTGCCCTCAGATCAAATCAAACACCGCCATCGATTCGACGTGCGAAGTATGCGGGAACATGTTCACCACGCCCGCCTTGCTCAGCACGTAGCCGGCTTCCAGCGCCAGAATGCCGGCGTCGCGCGCCAGGGTCGACGGGCTGCACGACACATACACGATGCGTTTGGGCAGCAGGTCCGGACGCACTTGCGACAGGCCGACCAGCGCCTGGCACAGGGCCATGGCGCCATCGCGCGGCGGGTCGACGAGGATGCGGTCGAACTTGCCCAGCGCGATCAGGTCGTCCGTCGTCACTTCGAACAGGTTACGCGTCGAGAACGAGGTTTTTTCCGCCAGGCCATTGGCCAGCGCGTTTTCCAGCGCCCGCTCCGTCAGGGTGGTGCTGCCTTCGATGCCCACCACTTCGCTGCCTTGCGTGGCCAGCGGCAAGGTGAAATTGCCCAGGCCGCAGAACAGGTCGGCCACGCGGTCCGTCGGCTGCACTTCCAGCAGGCGCAGGGCTTTCGACACCAGCACGCGGTTGATGTGGTGATTCACCTGCGTGAAATCGACGGGCTTGAACGGCATCTTGACGCCGAATTCTGGCAGCAGGTAGTGCAATTGCTTGTCGAGCGGGTAGAACGGCACGGCCGTTTCCGGGCCCTTCACCTGCAGCCACCATTGCACGCCGTATTCGTCGGCAAAGGCCTTCAGTTTCGTTTCGTCATCGGCCGTCAACGGCGCCATGATGCGCAAGACCATGGCGGTGACGTCTTCGCCCACGGCCAGCTCGATCTGCGGCATCTGGTCGAAGATCGACAGCGAAGCGATCAGTCCGCGCAGCGGCAGCAGCATGGCGGAAATGTGCGGCGGCAGGATTTCGCAGCTGTCCATGTCGGCCACGAACGCGGATTTCTTTTCATGGAAACCCACCAGCACGGCGTCTTTCTTCTTGACGTGGCGCACCGACAGGCGCGCGCGGTAGCGGTAGCCCCAGGTCGGGCCATACATGGGGCGCATGATGCTTTGCGGACGCACCTTGCCGATATGCCACAGATTGTCTTCCAGCACGCGCTGCTTGATCGCCACCTGCGCCGATGGCTCCAGGTGCTGCATCGAGCAGCCGCCGCAGTTATCGAAATGCTTGCACTTGGGCGTCACGCGCATCGATGATTCGCGGTGCAGCGCCGTCATGCGGGCCATTTCCCAGTTCTTCTTTTTCTTGAACGTCACAAAGCTGACGCGCTCGCCCGGCAACGCGCCTTCGACAAATACGACCTTGCCCGGCGAGCCGTCTTCGTTCTCAATATGGCCAACGCCACGGGCGTCCATGTCGAGCGATTTGATTTCGATGATATTTTCTTGCATAGCGATCAATAGGTAAGAGTGGGCCAGGACGCAGGGCCGCGCTGGAACTTGAAACAATGGGGGAAAGGTCAGGCGCCGCGAGCGGGGCGTATGATAGCAGATGCCGACTAGCTTAAGTCCGCAGCGCACCTGCGCGTCTTTAGCGTGCCTGAGAAAACGTACAGGGCAAGGCGCATTGCCGAAGACAGTACGTCAGTACGGCGAGGCATTGCAACGCCGCCATGTGCGTTTTATCGGGCACGCTACAGCAGGGAGTCGCGTACGACGCCGCGTGCGGCCATAGCCCGTTTGAGCTTGATCAAGGCTTCCTGCTGGATCTGGCGCACGCGCTCGCGCGTCACGCCCATTTCCTCGGCCAGGGTTTCCAGGGTGGCCGGGTCGTCATTGTCGAGGCCGAAACGGCGCATGATCACCACGCGCTGCTTGTCGGGCAGCTTGGTCAGCCAGTCGCGCACCAGCACCGTCATTTCATGGTGTTCGGCGCGCGCGTCGGGGCTGTCTTCGCTGGCGCCGGGCAGCATGTCCATCAGCGACGACTGCGGGTCGTTGTCGAGCGGCGCGTCGAGCGAGGTGGCGTGCTCGGACAGGGCCAGGATATCCTGCACCTCTTCCACGGGACGGCCCACCAGGTGGGCGATGTCTTCCGCGGTGGCATCTTTGCCATCGTGGTGCTGGGCTTCCAGGTGGTATTTGCCGCGCAGGATCTGGTTCAGTTCGCGCACCATGTGCACGGGCAGGCGCACCGTGCGGGCCTGGTTCATGATGGCGCGCTCGATGCTCTGGCGTATCCACCAGGTGGCGTACGTGGAAAAGCGGAAACCGCGTTCGGGCTCGAATTTGTCGATGGCCCGCATCAGGCCGATGTTGCCTTCCTCGATCATGTCGAGCAAGACCACGCCCCGGTTGATGTAATGCTTGGCGATCGACACGACCAGGCGCAGGTTGTGCTCGATCATGGTTTGCCGGGCTTCGAAATTGCCCTGCTTGGCGAGGGTGGCGTAATGCACCTCTTGCGCCGCCGTCAGCAGGGGCCGCGTGCCGATCTGGTTCAGATAATGCTGCGTGGTATCGGTCGACAGCTCGGCCGCCAGGACCTTTTTCAATTCATCGACACTTTCGACCAGCACGCTGACGCTGGCCACCTCGCCGCCCTCGCCCGCGTCGACGGCGTCAATGCCGTCGAGTTCGCCGGCATCGTCCGTCACGACTTCGTCCACCCCGTCTTCCGGCAGTTCCGGCTCATCGTCCAGCTGATCGTGCGGCGCGTGTGTCATTGCTTTACCTAACGGTTAGGCAGGAATTTCGAAGGGTCGACAGGCTTGCCCTGCTGGCGGATTTCAAAGTGCAGCTTCACGCGGTCGGCATCGGAATCGCCCATTTCGGCGATGGCCTGGCCTTTGTTCACGTTCTGCCCTTCCTTCACCAGGATGCTGCGGTTATGCGCATACGCCGACAATAAACTATTACTGTGCTTCACGATGACAAGATTACCATAACCGCGGATTCCGCTCCCGGCATACATGACTTTTCCCGCGCCGGCGGCCACCACCTGCTGGCCCGCCTTGCCGGCGATATCGACGCCCTTGTTCTTGCCTTCGTCAAAAGTGCCGATGACCTTGCCTTCGGAGGGCCACATCCAGCTGATCTTCTCGTCGCCGGGCGCCGATGCCGCAGGCGCTGCCGCGGCGGCTGCCGGGGCGGCGGCGACGGCGGCTGCCGGCGCTGGCGCAGGCTTGGCATCGCCGGCGCCGCCATCGGCGCGCAGCTCGGCCAGGGTGGCGTCGGAATACGCGCGCTTCTCGCCGCGCGGGCCCGTTTTCTTCGGCACGACGGGCGCGGCCGGCTTGATTTCCGTCGCCGGCGGCATGACGATGGCCGACGTCTGCGCGCCGCCCGTGTCGCCATTCGGCGGCAACACGCGCAGCACCTGGTCGACCTTGATGTCGTTCGGGTTGCTCAAGTCGTTCCAGGCCACCAGGTCGCGGTAATTCTGGCCGTGCTCGAGGGCGATGCGCAACAGCGTGTCGCCGCGCTTGACCGTGTAATAGGCTGGGTCGCGGTCGCGCGGATCGCTGGCGGCGGCGCTGCTGCTCGATGGGTGGCGCTCGACGACGGGCGCCTGGACGCCCGTGGTGCCGCAACCGCTCAACAGCGCGGCCAAGGTGATGCTACATAAAAGTATGTTACTTTTCTTAATCATTCGCATGTAATTGTATGTCCTGCTTGCTAGCTGATCCGGGGATCATATGGTGCCCGGGCGCAAAGGTACGAAATGGCAATCTTCCAGGGTCTGGCTAGTCCATTCCATTTTCCCCACCCGGGTAATGAGTTGTAAGTGTTGCAATTTGCCCCCCACTGGCGCAACCAGACGCCCGCCGGGCGCCAGCTGTTCCAGCAGGGCTTGCGGGACTTCCAGGCCGGCTGCGGCAAGGATGATCCCATCGAAGGGCGCCGCCTGCGGCAGGCCAAGCATACCATCTCCGTACTGCAAGCGCAGATTTGACACGCGCAGCGGGCGCAGATTGGCCTTCGCCAGCTCGTGCAGGGGCCGGATGCGCTCGATCGAATACACCTCTTTCGCCACCCGCGACAGCACCGCCGCCTGGTAGCCGCAGCCCGTGCCGATTTCCAGCACGCGCTGCAGGCTGGCGCCCTGGCGCATCACTTCGATCATGCGCGCCACGATGTACGGCTGCGAAATGGTCTGGTGGTGGCCGATGGGCAGCGACGCGTCGATATATGCCTGCGACGCCAGCGCCTCGTCCATGAACATGTGGCGCGGCACGGCTTGCATGGCGTCGAGCACCACCGGGTCCTTGACGCCCTGTTTCGCCACGCGCGCCACCATGGCCCGGCGCACGGCTTCCGAGACGAGCGGATTTTGCCGTGGCGGCGACGGCGCCGGCGGCTGCGCCCGCTCATTGGCGATGGCCTGCGCGCGCGACGGCGCGATGGCCGCGTGCGCGCCATACGGCTGCGCAATGCCGCGCGCCGCGTTTTGCGCCGCATTCTGCGTGGCCGTCTGCGGCGTGGCGATGCGCGACTGGGCCAGCGACTGCCCCCCGCCCTGCCTGGCGGGCTTGCCGGCCAGCGAATCGAGGGTAAGGGGGAAGGTACGCGGCTTGTCAGTCATAGTGAGCGCTCATGCCAGGCCTTTTGCCAGTGCATCGAGTTGGGTGGTATGGGTCAGGTCGATCTGCAGCGGCGTGATCGATACTTGTCCATGTTCAACGGCATGGAAGTCCGTGCCCGGACCGCCTTCCTTGGCGGCGCCGGCCGGGCCGATCCAGAAGATTTCACGGCCACGGGGGTCGAGGGCGCGGATCACGGGCTCGGCCGAATGGCGCTTGCCCAGGCGCGTGGCCACCACGCCTTGCAATTGCTCGTAAGGAATGGCGGGGATGTTCACATTCAGCAGATAGGGTTTCTGCAGCGCATCAAACTGGCGCTCGACGATGTCCCTCGCCACGCGGGCGGCCGCATCCAGGTTGGCCCAGCCGAACTGCGACTGGGAAAAGGCGATGGCGGGAATGCCGAACAGATAGCCTTCCGTGGCGGCCGCCACAGTGCCCGAGTACAGGGTGTCGTCGCCCATGTTGGGGCCGTTGTTGATGCCGGACACCACCAGGTCGGGGCGCTCGATCAGCATGCCCGTCAGCGCCACGTGCACGCAGTCGGTTGGCGTGCCGTTGACAAAATAAAAGCCGTTGGCAGCCTTGTGCACGGACAAGGGCCGGTCCAGGGACAGCGAATTGGAGGCACCCGAACGGTTGCTGTCGGGCGCCACCACGACGATCTCGGCAATGGGTGCGAGCGCGTCGGCCAGGGCCGCCAGGCCTGGCGCCAGGTAGCCGTCGTCGTTACTGATAAGAATTCTCATAACGAGATTTTACCCGAAGCAATGCCAACACTGCGCGTAGCGCACGCCGATAGTCAGCATTATTTGTGCCGCCGCACGGGCATGGCGCGCGGCGTCAGCGCTGCTCGATGCGCGCCTCCGACAGCGCTCCCTCCAGCGCCTGCACCTCATCCTCTTGCAAGGCCAGCAAGGCGTTCAAGTCGCCTTGCAATTTGTACATTCTTTTCAGCTGCGCCATGCCGCGCCGGCGCAGCTTGCCCGGCACGCCCGGGCGCAGCAGGCAGGACTTCAAATGGTCGGCCAGTTCGCCCGCCTGCGGATACTGTTCGCGCTCTATCATGCCTTGCAACATCGAGATCATGCTGGCCAGGGTGTCCGGCTCGGTCACGTCCTGCCCGCTCGCGCGGCCGGCCAGGATGGTTTCCTGCAAATGCCGCGCGCCGTCCAGCACGCTGTCCGCATGCCCCGTGACGGGCGCGTTCAAGAGCCTGTCGCTGCCGCTGAGGACGGCGTCTTCCAGCCGGCGCGCCGCCTCGCTGTCGCCCTGCTGCTGCAAGGTGCCGGCCAATTGCGTCTTGCTGTACAAGGTATCGAGGTGGTCTTCGCCCAGCAGGCGCGCATGCACTTCCAGCACCTGCTCCTGCACGCTGCGCGCCGCATCGAGTTCGCCGCGCCGCAGCAGCGCCTCGGCCAGCTTGCGCTGGCTCATCAAGGTCTCCGGATGGTCGAGGCCGTGCGTGCGCTCGCGCGCCGCCACCTGGTCTTCATGCAACTGGCGCGCGCCGGCCCAGTCGCCCTGCCCGGCCACGATGTCGGCCAGCAAGTCGCGCGTGGCCAGGGTCGCCGCATGGTCGCTGCCCAGGCGCCGCTCCTGCGCCTGCAGCACGGCGACGAGCAGGCGCCGCGCCCCCTCCAGGTCGCCTTTGCGCCCCAGCGCCTGCGCCAGGGCCAGCTTGCTGCGCAAGGTGTCGCCATGCTCGGCGCCAAACAGGCGCTCGCGCGCCGCCACCACCGTGGCCAGCACTTGCTGCGCCTGCGCCAGCCGGCCCATGCGCAACAAGGTGGCGGCGCGGCCATCCATCGCTTCCAGGGTCAGCGGATGCTCGCCGCCTAGCTGGCGCGTGTAGATTGCCAGCACCGCATCCTGCAACAGCAGCGCCGCCGCCAGTTCGCCTTGCAGCAACAGGGTTTTCGCCAGGCAGGCCCGGGCCGCCAGGGTGTCGGGATGTTCGCTGCCCAGCACGCGCTCGCGCACGTCGAGCACGTCTTCTTCCAGAAAGCGGGCTTCATCGAGCTGGCCCAGCTGGCGCAACAGGCGCGCCATGCTGCTCTTGCACGCCAGGCTGTCGGGATGCTCCTCGCCCAGCAGGCGCACGCGGATCTCGACGCTCTGGCGGAAGGCTTCGAGCGCCTGCGCGCTGCGCCCATCCTTGCGGTACAGCTCGCCCAGGCGGGCCAGGTCGCGCGCCAGCGGCAGGGCCACGGCGCGGCCGGGTTCGGCCAGCAAGGCCTGGCGCGCCTCGCCGATAGCGCCCAGCAAGGCGATTTCACGGCTCGATTGCCATGGAAAGTAGCCGCCCGTCAGCCAGTGCAGGAAGGCTTCGAAGGTGCGCGTGAGGGAAAAGCGGTCGCCGCCCTGGTCTATGCGCACGGCCAATTGTTCGCCATAGGCAAAGGTTTTCGTCTGCTGCAGCTGGACTTCGTCGAAATAGCTGTCGAGGGCGATCTGCTGCAAGCCGTAGGAAGTGCGCAGCAGGCGCTCGAACATGGGCTGGAAGCCGGCGATGCCCTTGTGCGCATCGCCGCGGCGCCACTCGGCACGCTGCGCGCCATCGCCCATTTCTATGCGCGAAGGCAAGGGGTACACGAGCAGCGGACGCTGTTCGTCTTCATGGCTGCGACGGTACTCGATGGCCCGCGTGACGAGCGCATCGACGCCTTCCAGGCTTTGCCGGTTCGGCGTGAAGACCACCACCAGCTTTTTCGGCAGCAAGGTGGTGCAGATGCCGGCGCTGTCCGTGCGGCCCGTGCGCGAATCGACCAGCACATAGCGGAAATGCTGGGCCAGGGTATCGGCGAAGCAACGGAACAGGGCCGGGCAAGTGTCGAACAGCTGATCCCAGCGCATCTGCGCCAGGCGCTCGCTGTAGCTGGCGTCGAAGCGCCCCGCGCGCATCAGATACAGCGGACTGCCCTGATCGACGCGCACCACGTACTGCTGCCAATCGATGGCGTCGAGCACGCGCCGCGCCAGCGCCGCATCGTCGCGGCTTGCGCCCTGCCCGCCCGCCTCTTCCAGGCTGAAGCGTTCAAGCTGCTGGCGGCACGCCTCGAAGAACTCGAGCACGCCCGGTCGCTCCTCGTGCTGCTCGAAATAATGGTGCAGGCCCGGCGCTTCCATGTCCCAGTCCAGCATCAGCACGGGCACGCTGGCGTTTTCGCGGCGCGCCAGCAGCACGGCGATGTTCGACAGGGCCATGGTACGGCCGGTACCGCCCTTGTAGGAATAGAAGGTGACGACTTCGCCAGGGGCGCTCAAAGGCGGCAGGGAGAGGCGTTGGCATTCCATGGCAGGACCTTTTACGTGATTAACGTGGAAAGTGGGGAGGCGGAATGGCGCGCCATTCCGGTGGAATAGCGGGCAACACGAAACGGCTGCAATCGTGGCCGGGCGGTGTTGACCGCTTGAGCAAGTGGTAATGCGTGGCGATGCGCTGCACGATGCGTTCGATGTCGGGCAGGTATTGCGGATTCGATTTCAGGTCGCCGCTGGCCAGGGTGTAGCCGGAGAAATCGACATACAGGCCCGACTCCGTGATTTGCGACGGCAAACCGTCCGGATGGCGCGTCATGATGATGGGAATGATCAGGTGGCTGGGCAGTTCATACCAGGCGCGCCGCTCCTGCTCAATCAGCTGCATGGCGGCAAATTCGCGCCGCGTATAGCCGTGCGCCTCATATTTCGGCGTGTACAGCACGATCATGCACACGCTCTGGCACATGGCGCGCGCCACGCGCAGGTCGATATCGTCGCCGCCGCCCAGTTGCTCGCTGTCGATGAACAAGACTTCCTCGCGGTCCAGGTGCGGTTCCAGATAGCAAGCCAGCGCCTCGATGAGGTCATTCTTGAACTTGTTCATGAACGCATATTGGCCGTGCGCGTAGCTCAAGAAACAGCCGTAGCGGATCTCCATGGCATCCCCCTGTTCCCCGTGCGGCCCTACCATCGCCGCGCCTTGATCCTGCAAGGCATGAGCTCACTGTAGACCGCCCGGCAACAAGCCTGTTTGCGCTGGCGCAAAGATGTGTCTGGCGTCCTGGACATGCGGAAAAAAGCCGGAAACTGGCGCGGTCACGCCGCTTTCTGGCATGCCGGGCGCGCGGACGGCGCCGGCAACGCGGACTTAGGCGTCCTTGGCGGGCAGGTTGCGGAAGAACTCCACCACTTCGGCGGTATCGCGCGTGCGCTTGAAGGGCGGCAGGCTTTGCCAGATGCGCTTGCCGTACGGCTTGGAAATGAGGCGCGGATCGCAGATCATCAGCACGCCCCGGTCGCCCTCGTCGCGGATCAGCCGGCCCGCGCCCTGCTTCAGGTTGATGATGGCTTCCGGCAGCGAGTGGTGCATGAAACCGTTCTTGCCCTGCTTTTCCATCACCTCGATGCGTGCGGCCAGCACGGGGTCGTCCGGCGGCGCGAACGGCAGCTTGTCGATGATCACCAGCGACAGCGCATCGCCGCGCACGTCGACGCCTTCCCAGAAGCTCTGGCTGCCGATCAGCACGCCGTTGCCGGCCGCGCGGAACTGGTCCAGCAATTCCGTGCGTCCCTTTTCCCCCTGCACGAACAGGGGGAAGTTCAGGCCACGCTGCTTGAATTCGTCGGCCAGGCGTTCGGCCGCGCGCTTGACGGCGCGCAAGGTGGTGCACAGGAAGAAGGTGCGCCCGCCCGCCGCCTCGATGATGGGCAGGGCGCAGTCGATGACGGCGTCCGTGTAACCGAGAGAGTTCGGTTGCGGCAGGTTTTGCGGCACGAACAGCAAGCCTTGCTGGCCATAATCAAACGGGCTCGGCCACGTATGCGACGGCTCGCCCGTCAAGCCCATCTGCTCGGAAAAATGCTTGAAGTCGTTTTTCACGGCCAGGGTGGCGGACGTGAAGATCCAGCTGCGCGGCGTGCCTTCGCGCTGGTTGTTGAAGATCGGCGCGATCGACAGCGGCGTCTTGTGCAACTGCAGCGAGCTGGAAAACGCTTCCACCCAGAACACGGCTTCTTCGCCGGCCGCCACTTTCGCCTTCGGATCGAACTTCCAGCCGCTCAGCTGCTGCGCCAGCTCGACGCCGCGCACCCTGCACTGTTCCAGCGTTTCCGCCCGTTCCGCCTGGGTTTCCAGCACGGCCACCATGCCGTCGAGCTCATCCTTGAGCGTGTCGAGCGCGGGGAAGAAATCGCTCGAGGGGGCGATCTGCGGCAAGGACAGGCGCACGATATCCTGCGGGAAGGTCAGGCGCAGGTCGCGCGCCGCCTTTTCCACCACCGTGACGGTCTTGGCCCAGTCGATGCCGCGCGCATGCGCGAGGCCCTCGGCCAGCACGTCGCGGCACAGCTCCAGGATTTGCGAGGTCGACACCGTATTACCAAAGAACAGGGTCGCCGTATCGGGCAGCTGGTGCGCCTCATCGAAGATGATGGTGTTGGCCGAAGGCAGCAATTCCGCCACCCCCGTATCCTTCAGGGCCACGTCGGCAAAGAACAGGTGATGGTTGACCACCACCACGTCGGCCTGCTGGGCTTCCTTGCGGGCCTTCATCACAAAACAATCCTGGTAATACTGGCACTCGGCGCCCATGCAGGTGTCGCGCGTGGACGTCACCAGGTTCCAGATCATGGCGTTTTCCGGCACCTTGGTCAGCTCGGCCTTGTCGCCCGAACTGGTCATCTTGATGAAGCGCGAGATTTCACGCAGGTGGCCCACGTCGTCGCGCGACGTCATGCGGCCGTTCTGCAAGGTGCGTTCCAGGTGGTAATGACAAACGTAGTTCGAGCGGCCTTTCAGCAAGGCGACGGAAACGGGCGCCTGCAGCGCGGCGCGCACGGTGGGGATATCGCGCAGGAACAATTGATCCTGCAAGTTCTTCGTTCCGGTCGACACGATGGTCTTGCCGCCCCACATCAGGGCCGGCACCAGGTAGGCGAAGGTTTTACCGGTGCCCGTGCCCGCCTCGGCGATCAGGGTCGTCTGGCTGTCGATGGCGCTGGCGATGGCTTTCGCCATGTCCGTTTGCGAGCGGCGCGGCTTGTAGCTGCCCACGGCCGGACCGAGCGGGCCGCCGGCGCCAAACAGGCGCTCGATGTCGGCATCGTGCTTGCCAGGCGCCGCCTGGGGTTCGGCTGGCGGACTGGCTTGCAGATCGGCAGGCTGGCCTTCTGGGCTTGCGGGCAATAAATTGTGATCGGTCAAAATATACTTAGGTGAAGGCTGGACTGGACGCTACTGGCGCCCCTCAGGCGGGAACGTCGGGCACCAACTGCATTTTCAGCAAGGTAATGTGATCCTTCAATTGCAATTTGCGTTTTTTCAGGCGGCGCAGTTGCAGCTCATCATGGTGGCCATCGAGTATCAGCAACTCGATGACGGCATCGAGGTCGCGGTGTTCCACGTTGAGTTCAATCAGGCGCCGCTCTATTTGCTGTGCATCGCTCATGTGTTGCGTTCCAGGCAGTGTTGGTAACAGTGTTGTCAAACCGGCGCGCGCAGCGTACGCGGGCAGCCAGTGTGCGTAGTTTAACCTGCCGCGCGCCTTAGGGCACGCCATTTCCGGCATGCCCTGCGCGGCGCGGTTACTTGGCCGGCGGCACGGGCACAGCAACGGCCGGCGTGCTGGCAGCGGCGGCGGCCGCCTTGGCCGCCTTCGCCTGCGCTTCGGCCTGGCGCTCGGCCAGGCGTTGCGCCACGCGTTTCTGGCGCGCCACGGCGTCCGCCTGTTTTTTCGCATAGGCTGCTTCGCGGGCGGCGCGGCGCGGGGCCTCGGCAGCGTCGGCGGCGGCCTGTTTCGCCACCTTCGCCGCATGCTCGGCCTCGCGCTCGGCAAGGCTCTTGCCTTCCGGCTTGGGCGGCGCCGGTTCGGGCGCGACCACTTTCACGGGCTTGGGCAAGGCCGCGGCACGCTGCTCGGCGTCCAGGCGCGCACTTTCCTGCGTCCGGGCCAGGTCGAGATCGCGCAGGCGCACGGACTCGGCGCGCTTGAAGTAGTTCGCTTCCGCTTCGACGGCGCGCAGGCGCACGAGAATCAGGCGGCGTTTTTCCTTGGCCTTGTCGAGGCAGTTATTCACGAAAAACTTGTCGTAGCATTCCAGTTCGCGCGCGGCGAACTCGTCTTCCGCCGCCGCGCGCTCGCTGGCGACCTGCTTCAGCTTGGCGTCCGCTTCGTCCACCGACAAGGTGGCGGGCACCTGCGGCACTCCGACCTCATCCAATGCGGCGGCACCCTGGTGCGCGCAGCCGGACAACGCCAGGACCAGGCCCAGCGCCGCACCCAGCTTATATAGTGTATTTGCCATCATGTTCCTTATCCCTGCCTCAAACGATCGCGTCGGCCGCGCCGCGCTGTTCTTTTTCCATGTATTCGCGCGATTGCATCTCGATGATACGCGAAACGGTGCGGTGAAACTCGTTGGCCAGCATGCCGTTCGTGTACAGCTGTTCGGGCGGCACTTCGGCCGACATGATCAGCTTGACCTTCTGGTCGTAAAACACGTCGATCAGCCACGTGAAGCGGCGCGCCTCGGACGACTGCGCCGCCGACATGGCCGGTATGCCGGACAATATCACCGTATGGAAGCGGCTGGCGATTTCCAGGTAATCATTCTGCGAGCGGGGACCGCCGCACAAGGTGGCGAAATCGAACCAGATGATGCCGCCGGCGCGGCGCAGGCAATGGATTTCGCGGCTTTCGATGCGGATGCGCGCGTCTTCGTCGGCCGTCTCGGCGATGCGCGTATAGGCGTCGCGCAAGGCCTTGTCGGTGGCGGCGCCCAGCGGCGTGTAGTAGCTTTCCACCTGTTCCAGCGCGCGGCCGCGGTAATCGACGCCGGCGTCGACGTTCATCACGTCGAGCTTTTCCTTGAGCAGGGCGATGGTCGGCAGCATGCGGTCGCGGTGCAGGCCGTCCGGATACAACAGGTCCGGATCGTAATTCGAGGTCATGATGAAGGACACGCCATTGTCGAACAGGGCCGACAGCAGGTTGTACAGGATCATCGCGTCGGCGATGTCGGAGACGTGGAATTCATCGAAACAGATGAGGCGGTATTTCTTGGCGATGCGCTTGGCCACCTCGTCGAGCGGATCGGCCACGCCTTTCAATTCGTCGAGCTGCTGGTGCACGCCGCGCATGAATTCGTGGAAGTGCAATCGCGTCTTGCGCACCAGGGGCACGACCGAGTAAAAACTGTCCATCAGGAACGATTTACCGCGCCCTACCCCGCCCCACATGTACACGCCTTTCGGCACGGCAGGACGGTTCAGCAGGCGCTTGAAGGTGCTCGAGCGCTGGCCCTTGTAGGCCACCCACTCGTCGTAGCACAGCTGCAGGCGGTCGACCGCGCGCCGCTGGGCGGCATCGGCCTTGAAATCACGCTTCTGCAACGCGTGCTGGTAAAACTCTTCTACGTTCATGGGATTCGCTTTAACGCACAAGGGCGCCGGCGGAAAAAAATCCGCGAGCGCCCCTGTAGGACTAACTACAATTAAAAGTTCAACGTGCGCTTGTCAACCGCCAGTGCCGCTTCCTTGGTCGCTTCCGACAGGGAGGGGTGAGCGTGGCAGATGCGCGCGATGTCTTCGGCCGAGGCCTTGAATTCCATCGCCACGACGGCTTCGGAAATCAGTTCGGACGCCATCGGGCCGACGATGTGCACGCCGAGGATTTCATCGGTGGTCGCATCGGCCAGGAATTTCACCATGCCCGAGGTGTCGCCCAGCGCGCGCGCACGGCCGTTGGCCATGAACGGGAAGGTGCCTGCCTTGTAGGCGATGCCTTCCGCCTTCAGGGTTTGCTCGGTCTTGCCGACCCACGCGATTTCCGGCGAGGTGTAGATCACCCACGGAATCGTGTTGAAGTTGGTGTGACCATGCTGGCCGGCGATACGCTCGGCCACGGCAACGCCTTCTTCTTCCGCCTTGTGCGCCAGCATCGGGCCGCGCACGACGTCACCCACTGCCCACACGTTCGGCAGGTTGGTCTTGCAGTCGCCGTCGACGGCGATGAAGCCGCGCTCGTCCAGCTGCAGGCCGACCTTGTCGGCACCCAGGCCATTCGTGTTCGGCGTACGGCCGATCGAGATGATCAGTTTGTCGAACACGGCTTTTTGCGCTTCGCCCTTGGCGTCCACGAATTCCACGGTGACGTCTTTCTTGCCTGGCGTGATCGCACCGATCTTGCAGCCGAGGTTGATCTTCAAGCCTTGCTTGGTGAACAGCTTCGACGCTTCCTTGGCGATCTGCTCGTCGACGGCGCCCAGGAAGACCGGCAGGCCTTCCAGCACGGTGACATCGGAACCCAGACGGCGCCAGACGCTGCCCATTTCCAGGCCGATCACGCCGGCGCCGATGACGCCCAGCTTGGCTGGCACGGCGTCGATGGCCAGTGCGCCCGTGTTCGACAGGATCAGTTTCTCGTCGAATGGTGCGCCCGGCAGTTCGCGCGCGTTCGAGCCCGTGGCGATGACCACGTGCTTGGCCGTCAGGGTTTCGTTGGCTTCGCCCGTCACGCTGATGTCATACGTGCCAGCGGCGGCGGCAGCGAAAGCGGCGCGGCCGTGGAAGAAGGCGATCTTGTTCTTCTTGAACAGGTACAGGATGCCGTCGTTGTTTTGCTTGACGACGGTGTCCTTGCGCTTGAGCATCTGGCCCAGGTTCAGCTTCAGGCCGGCGACATCGATGCCGTGCTCGGCGAAGCTGTGGCCCGCGTGCTCGAAATGCTCGGACGATTGCAGCAGCGCTTTCGACGGGATGCAGCCGACGTTGGTGCAGGTGCCGCCAGGTGCGGCGCCGCCCTTGGCGTTCGACCACTCGTCGACGCAGGCGACGGAAAAGCCCAGCTGTGCTGCGCGGATGGCGGCGATGTAGCCGCCAGGGCCCGCACCGATGACAACTACGTCAAATTGTTTAGTACTCATGTTTTGTTATTCCAATCTCTTCGTCTGGTACGAAAATCCACAATAGAAGGTAAATCACCACGCCGAAGCCGAAGGTCAATGTAAACAGGACGAAGACGAGGCGCCAGATCCACGACTCCATGCCGGAGGCGCGTGCCAGGCCGCCGCACACGCCGCCGAGCCAGCGGTCGGTGCGCGAGCGGCGCAGGCGGTTGAATTCCTGCACCAGGTCGTTCGACGGACCGGCGCCGGACGTGCTGTCCGGCTTGTCCAGGTTGATATTGCTCAGGAGCTTGGCTTTCGCTTGCGCGAATTCCGCGTCGCTCAGGGCGCCCGCCAGGTGCAACTCGTGCAGACGCTTGATTTCTTCAGAGACGTTCATGGGAATCCTCTTTCATTGAGATCAGCCAGCTGCGTCTTCTGGCAAGGGTATCAACTACATTGCCCCGGCGGCGACGCCGGGGGACTACGGTGCTTACAGGTCCAGCAGCAGGCGTGCAGGATCTTCCAGCGCTTCTTTCATCGCCACCAGGCCCAGGACGGCTTCGCGGCCGTCGATGATGCGGTGGTCGTAGGACATGGCCAGGTAGTTCATCGGACGCACCACGATCTGGCCGTTTTCGACCACGGCGCGGTCTTTGGTCGCATGCACGCCCAGGATGGCCGATTGCGGCGGGTTGATGATCGGGGTCGACAGCATGGAGCCGAAGGTGCCGCCGTTCGAGATCGAGAACGTGCCGCCCGTCAGGTCGTCCAGGGTCAGCTTGCCTTCCTTGGCTTTCGCGCCGAATTCACCGATTTTTTTCTCGATGTCGGCGATCGACAGCTGGTCCGCGTTGCGGATGATAGGCACGACCAGGCCGCGTGGCGAACCGACGGCGATGCCGATGTCGAAGTAGCCGTGGTAGACGATGTCGTTGCCGTCAACGGAGGCATTGATGATCGGGTACTTTTTCAGGGCGGCGACGGCGGCCTTGACGAAGAAGGACATGAAGCCCAGCTTGACGCCGTGCTCTTTCTCGAACTTGTCCTTGTACTTGTTGCGCAGGTCGATGACCGGCTGCATGTTCACTTCATTGAACGTGGTCAGGATGGCGTTCGTCGATTGCGATTGCAGCAGGCGCTCGGCGATACGTGCGCGCAGGCGGCTCATCGGCACGCGCTCTTCAGGGCGGTCGCCCAGGCTGGCGGCCGACGGCGTGGCCACTTGCTGCAGCGCCGGCTTGGCGGCGGCTGGCGCCAGTGGCGCGACAGCCGGCTTGGCGGAAGCGGCCAGGGCGTCGCCCTTGGTCACGCGGCCATCTTTGCCGGAACCGGCGACATCGCCAGCGGACAGGCCTTTTTCGGACAGGATCTTGGCGGCGGCAGGCATGGCGACATCGCTCTTGTTCACTGCTGGCGCCGAGTCTTGCGCAGCGGCAGCCAGGGCTGGCGCGGCAACGGCCGACACTTCCATCGGGCTGACCTTGGCCGAGCCGTCGGTGTCGATGATGGCGATGACTTCGCCGGCGACGACGGTGGCGCCGTTATCCTTGATGATCTGCACGATCACGCCAGCGGCCGGCGCAGGCAGTTCCAGGACGACTTTATCGGTTTCGATATCGATCATGTTTTCGTCGCGCGCAACTGCCTCGCCGACTTTCTTGTGCCATGCCAGCAGGGTCGCTTCTGCGACCGATTCCGACAACTGGGGAACTTTGACTTCGATTTGTGCCATGTAAAACTCCGTTTATTTTGTTATTGCGGCGCCGCCCCTGCGTAGCAAGGACGGCGCTCCGTCATGATGTATCCGAGCAGGCGCCTTGCATACCCATGGCGCCCCTCATCCTGCCATTTACTTGGTCAGGATAAAACCCTTCAGCTTCGAGAATGCCGTTTCCAGCAGATCCTTTTGCTGGGCGTAGTGCTTGTCATAGTAACCGACAGCCGGCGACGCCGAAGCAGGACGGCCGGCGTAGGCCAGACGCTGACCCGATTCCAGGCCTTCGAAGATGTTGTGCTGGATCTGGAACCAGGCGCCCTGGTTTTGCGGTTCGTCCTGCGCCCAGACGACTTCGACCAGGTTCGGGAACTTCTTCAGTTCAGCGGCGAACGACTTGTGCGGGAACGGATACAGCTGTTCCAGGCGCACGATGGCCGTGTCGGTCTGGCCGCGGGTCTTGCGTGCGTTGACCAGGTCGTAGTAGACCTTGCCCGAGCAGGCGATGACGCGCTTGACCTTCTTGACGTCGATTTTGTCGTCGACTTCGCCGATCACGGTCTGGAAACCGCCCTTGGCCAGGTCGGTCAGCGGCGAACCGGCATCCTTGTTGCGCAACAGCGACTTCGGCGTCAGGATGACCAGCGGCTTGCGGAACTGGCGCACCATCTGGCGGCGCAGCAAATGGAAGATCTGCGAAGCCGTCGTCGGCTGCACCACTTGCATGTTGTTGTCTGCGCACAGCTGCAGGAAACGCTCGGGACGCGCGGACGAGTGCTCGGGACCCTGGCCTTCGTAACCGTGCGGCAGCATCATGACCAGGCCCGAAGCGCGGCCCCACTTCACTTCGCCGGAGCTGATGAACTGGTCGATCACCACTTGCGCGCCGTTGGCGAAGTCGCCGAACTGGGCTTCCCAGATCGTCAGCGTGTTCGGCTCGGCGGTCGAGTAGCCGTATTCGAAGGCCAGTACGGCTTCTTCGGACAGCACCGAGTCGATGACGGTGAACGGCGCCTGGTTGTCCGACACGTTTTGCAGCGGAATGTAGGTGCCTGCATCCCAGCGCTCGCGGTTTTGATCATGCAAGACGGCGTGGCGGTGCACGAAGGTGCCGCGGCCGGCATCCTGGCCCGTCAGGCGGATGGCGTAGCCGGACGATACCAGCGAAGCGTAGGCCAGGTGTTCGCCCATGCCCCAGTCCAGGTTCATTTCGCCGCGGCCCATGGTGGCGCGGTCGCCCAGGACTTTCTCGACCAGCGAGTGGACCTTGAACTGCTCCGGCACGGTGGTGATGCGCGCGGCCAGGCGTTTGAGTTCCGTCATCGGCACGGCGGTGTCGGCCGAGTCGGTCCATTTCTTGTTCAGGAACGGCAGCCAGTCGACGGCGTACTTGTTCTTGAAGTTCGAGATGACCGGATCGACGGTGTGCTTGCCGGCGTCCATGGCGTCGCGGAAGGCAGCCACCATTTTATCGCCGCCATCGGCAGGGATCACGCCTTGCGCCACCAGTTTGTCCGCGTACAGCTTGCGGGTGCCTGGATGCTGGCCGATGCGCTTGTACATCAGCGGCTGCGTCAGCGCCGGCGTATCTTGCTCGTTGTGGCCAAGCTTGCGGTAGCAGATGATGTCGAGGACGATGTCCTTCTTGAATTCCATGCGGTAGTCGAGCGCGATCTGCGTCGCCAGGACCACGGCTTCCGGATCGTCGGCGTTGATGTGCAGTACCGGTGCCTCGATCATCTTGACGACGTCCGAGCAGTACAGGGTCGAGCGCGAGTCGCGCGGATCCGAGGTGGTGAAACCGATCTGGTTGTTGATCACGATATGCACCGTGCCGCCCGTGCCGTAGCCGCGGGTCTGCGCCAGATTCAGCGTTTCCATGACCACGCCCTGGCCGGCGAAAGCGGCGTCGCCGTGCACCAGGATAGGCAGCACTTGCGCGCCGTGCACGTCGCCGCGGCGGTCCATGCGCGCCTTGACGGAACCTTCGACCACGGGGTTGACGATTTCCAGGTGCGACGGGTTGAACGCCAGCGACAGGTGGACCGGGCCGCCCGCGGTGGAGATGTCCGACGAGAAGCCTTGATGGTACTTCACGTCGCCGGCCGGCAGGTCGTCGCCATGCTTGCCTTCGAATTCTTCGAACAGCTCCTGTGGCGCCTTGCCCAGGGTGTTGACCAGCACGTTCAGGCGGCCGCGGTGGGCCATGCCGATGACGATTTCCTGCACGCCTTTTTCGCCGGCGCGCTGGATGGTTTCATCCATCGAGGCGATGAAGGTTTCGCCGCCTTCCAGGGAGAAGCGCTTCTGTCCCACGTAGCGGGTGTGCAGATAGCGTTCCAGGCCTTCAGCCGCGGTCAGGCGGTCGAGGATATGGATTTTTTTCTCTGGGGTGAAATTCGGGGTGGAGCGGATCGATTCCAGTTTCTCTTGCAGCCAGCGCTTTTCGGCCGGATCGGAGATGTACATGAATTCGGCGCCGATCGAACGCGTGTAGGTATCGCGCAGATAGTTGAGCAGATCGCGCAGGGTGGCGGTCTCGGGGCCAAAATAGGTGTTGCTGATGTTGAACACGGTGTCCATGTCCGCATCGGTGAAACCGTAGAAGCTCGGCTCCAGTTCCGGGATCATCGGACGTTCCTGGCGTTGCAGCGGATCCAGATTGGCCCAGTGCGAACCGAGGTAGCGGTAAGCGGCGATCAACTGCGTGGCGGCGACGCGCTTGCGGCCCATTTCGGCATCGAAGGAAGCGGTCACGGTGCGGATCGGACCAGCTTTCGCGCGTTCGGCGAACGAGGCGACGACGGAGGCATGCGCCACGTCAGGCTTGTTGGTGCCGTCGACGGCAGGCACGTGCTGCATGGCGTCGAAGTAGGAACGCCAGTTATCGGGTACCGAGCCTGGATTGTTCAGATACGCCTCGTACAGGTCTTCCACGTACGGAGCATTCCCACCGAACAGGTAGGAGTTGGTCGTTAATTGCTGCATATATTGCTCACCTTTCTTCGCGCTTCGCGAGGAATTAGCGGGTTAATCTAACCTTCCGCGACACGGCCTGACCGGTTAGCGGATTGCACATCAAGTTGTGGGGAAGGGCTTTTTTATTGCACCAGCATTCTGCATACCGTCATTTAGAATAGCACGCGGTATTGTAACGCAACAACCACTAGTTGAATTTTATTTGGCAAGCAAATGTAAGCTGTGTTGTTGATTTTCCCGGGCTTGCAGCCCATTAGTGTTGCGCTTATGCGATTGCGCCGCCGGCACCGGCGCGGCGCTGGCGCGCAAGTGGTCTGACTGATAACGGCGGCGTCCCGATGGCCGCCAGCCAATCGGCATCGCCGGCAAACCACTCCACCAGGAAGTCGAGCATGGTGCGCAGCAGCGGCGACATGTGCTGGCGCGAGGTATAGATGCCGTAGATGCCCATGTCCTGCGGCACGTAGGCAGGCAGCAGCTCCACCAGCTGCCCGCTGGCGATCAGCGGCGCGGCAGAATAGCGTGGCTGCATGGCGATGCCCGCCCCCGCCACCGTGGCCACCAGCAGGACCAGCGATTCATTCGCCGACAGGCGGCCGCTGACGGGGACAGTGAGCGCTTCCCCGTCGTGCGTGAACTGCCACAGGCTCTTGCCGAAATACGTATAGGTCAGACAATTATGCAGGGCCAGGTCTTCCGCCCGGCGCGGCGTGCCATGCGCCGCCAGGTACGATGGTGCGGCGCACACCACCGAGGCGCAGCTGGCCAGCTGGCGCGCGATCAGGTTCGGCTCGAGCGCGTTCGTGATGCGGATCGCCAGGTCGATGCGCTGCTCCACCAGGTTGACGGCGCGGTTCTCCATCTGCAGATCGACGGCGGCGCGCGGGTAGCGCCGCAGGTAAGCGGTCACTGCGCCAGCGAGCGCCGTCTGCGCCAGCGATTGCGAGCAGGTGATGCGCAGCAAGCCGTGTGGCGTGTCGAGGCCTTCGGGCGACGTGACGGCCATGGCGCCGGCCACGTCCAGCATCTGCCGGCAGCGCGCCAGGGTGGCCTCGCCCGCATCCGTCAGGCTCAAACGGCGCGTGGTGCGATGCAGCAGGCGCGCCCCCGCCCACTGCTCCATCTCGGCCAGGTAACGCGTCACCATGGCGCG
The DNA here is from genome assembly GCF_018682595.1 of Janthinobacterium sp. JC611. Taxonomy (NCBI): domain Bacteria; kingdom Pseudomonadati; phylum Pseudomonadota; class Betaproteobacteria; order Burkholderiales; family Oxalobacteraceae; genus Janthinobacterium; species Janthinobacterium sp. JC611. The sequence goes on along the minus strand of NZ_JAFLJN010000025.1, from coordinate 37,897 downwards.
CGACATGTCGAGCGCCTCGCTGGCGGCCACCATGCTGCCACGCTCGGCGATGGCGACAAAAACTTGTGCGGCGGTGATGCGGTCCATGCGCTACTCCCTTGTTTCATGCTATCCATGCAAGCAACTATTGCAATCTACCCTATTTCTCGTGCCTGCTTGACAGGAGAGTATGCGACAGAGCGCCCAACGCAGAAAGAATCATCTGCCTGCACGCGGCGGACGCCATCCTCGGCAACGCCCGGTTCCTGCGCGACCGCAGGCACACGACCGGCTCCAGCCTTCTCCGCGCGCTTAAAAAAACGGGCCGAAGCCCGTTTTTTGTTTGCAAGATACCGCCGTGGATTAACGCTTGTCCAGTGGCAGCACTTCGCGGGTCGTCGAGCCGACGAACAGCTGGCGCGGACGGCCGATTTTCTGTTCCGGGTCGGCGATCATCTCGTTCCATTGGGCGATCCAGCCGATGGTGCGGGCCATGGCGAAGATACCGGTGAACAGCGACACAGGGATGCCCAGCGCCGATTGCACGATGCCCGAGTAGAAGTCGACGTTCGGGTACAGTTTGCGCGACACGAAGTACTCGTCGTTCAGCGCAATCTTTTCCAGTTCCATCGCCAGCTTGAACAGCGGGTCGTCTTGCAGACCCAGTTCTTGCAGCACTTCGTAGCAGGTTTCACGCATCAGCTTGGCGCGTGGATCGAAGTTCTTGTACACGCGGTGACCAAAGCCCATCAGCTTGACGCCGGAGTTCTTGTCCTTGACTTGGGCGATGAAGGCAGGGATGTTCTCGACGGTGCCGATTTCCTTCAGCATGTTGAGTGCCGCTTCGTTGGCGCCGCCGTGGGCAGGGCCCCACAGGCAGGCGATGCCGGCAGCGATACAGGCGAACGGATTGGCGCCCGACGAACCGGCCAGACGGACGGTCGAGGTCGATGCGTTTTGCTCGTGGTCCGCGTGCAGGATCAGGATGCGGTCCAGGGCGCGCACCAGCACGTCGTTGACCTTGTACTCTTCGCACGGATTGGCGAACATCATGTGCATGAAGTTGGCGCTGTACGACAGGTCGTTGCGTGGGTACACGAACGGCTGGCCGACCGAGTACTTGTAGGTCATGGCGACCAGGGTCGGCATCTTGGCGATCAGGCGGATGGCCGACACTTCGCGGTGACGCGGGTCGTTGATGTCCAGCGAGTCATGGTAGAACGACGCCAGCGCGCCGACGGTGCCCACCAGGACCGACATCGGATGCGCGTCGCGGCGGAAGCCACGGAAGAAGAATTGCATCTGTTCGTGCACCATCGTGTGCTTGGTGACGGTGTCGACGAACTTGGCTTTTTGCGCCGCGTTCGGCAATTCGCCGTTCAGCAGCAGGTAGCACGATTCCATGAAGTCGGCGTTGACGGCCAACTGTTCGATCGGGTAACCGCGGTACAGCAGCTCGCCCTTGTCGCCGTCGATGTAGGTGATCGACGAGTTGCAGGCGGCCGTCGACATAAAGCCTGGGTCGTAGGTGAACTTGCCGCTACCGGCGTACAGTTTGCGGATGTCGATGACGTCCGGGCCAACCGTGCCTTTGTAGATTGGAAATTCAAGCGATGGGCTGCCATCGGAGAACGACAGGGTAGCTTTTGTGTCAGAGATATTCATGGGCTCTTCCTTCTCGGGAGTGAGTCGAAATTAAAATCAAAAATTCTGGCTGCAATTCGCACCGCAATTCGGCAGTGCTACAGCGCGCCACTCGCACCGTTTGCAATATATCGCCCAGGCGTCTAGGCAATGCGCAGTCGTTGCAGCAGTGCGCGCACATGCGGCAGATCGACTTCGCCTTCCGGCTCTTTACGGGCCAGTACCAGATCCATTAACGCATTGTCCGATAAATCCAGCAAACGCGTCAGCGCGTCAACTTCTTCATCGGTCAATTCGGTTTCATACGCATCGAGAAAACGGGTCAGGATAATGTCGTTTTCCAGCAGGCCACGGCGTGAACGCCAGCGCAGGCGGGCGCGGTTGGCCGGGTCGGCCTGATGCGAGGACAAAATTGATTCTGTCATTTGGTTTACCACTTTACGTGTGCCTTGCGGCACGGTGCTGCTTTGCAGGCGCCGCCTGCAGGCAAGAGAGGATACCCTCTTGCCGCCAACGGCGCCCGGCGGATGCGATCAGGGTGATCAGATCGCGCGGCGGACCATCAATTCCTTGATCTTGCCGATCGCCTTGTTCGGGTTCAACCCTTTCGGACAGACGTCGACGCAGTTCATGATCGAATGGCAGCGGAACAGGCGGTACGGGTCTTCCAGGTTGTCCAGACGCGCGCCGGTGGCTTCGTCGCGCGAGTCGGCGATGAAGCGGTAGGCTTGCAGCAGGCCGGCCGGGCCGACGAATTTGTCCGGATTCCACCAGAACGACGGGCACGACGTGGAGCAGCATGCGCACAGGATGCACTCGTACAGGCCATCGAGCTCTTCGCGCTGCTCCGGCGATTGCAGGCGTTCTTTTTCAGGCGGGATCGAATCGTTGATCAGGAAAGGCTTGATCGAATCGTACTGCTTGAAAAATTGCGTCATGTCGACGATCAGGTCGCGGATGACCGGCAAGCCTGGCAACGGACGCAGCACGATAGGCTCGGAGAGTTCGTTCAGGTTGGTGGTGCATGCCAGGCCGTTCTTGCCGTTGATGTTCATCGCGTCCGAACCGCACACGCCTTCGCGGCACGAGCGGCGCAGGGCCAGCGAGTCATCGACGTCCGCCTTGATGCGCTGCAGCGCGTCGAGCAGCATCTTGTCGGTGTCCTTCAGTTCGACCGTCAGGTCTTGCATGTACGGCTTGGCATCCTGGTCGGGATCGTAGCGGTAGATTTTGAATTTGAGAGTGCGTGCCATGGTATAGCCTTAGAAAGTACGTGGTTTCGGTTTGAAGGTATCAACCGTCAGCGGCTTGGTCACGACTGGCTTGTATTCCAGTCGGTTGCCTTCCGAATACCACAGAGTGTGCTTCATCCAGTTGTCGTCGTCACGTTGCGGATGGTCGTCCTGGGCGTGGGCGCCGCGCGATTCCTTGCGGGCGGCTGCCGAAACGATGGTCGCTTTCGCCGTTTCGATCAGGTTGTCCAGCTCCAGCGCTTCCACGCGGGCCGTGTTGAAGACCATCGATTTATCCTTGAAGGAGACGTGCTTGCGGCGCTCGTCGAGCTTCATGATTTCTTCGACGCCCTTGTTCAGCATCTCGTCGGTACGGAACACGCCACAGTACTTCTGCATCGTTGCGCGGATGTCGTTCGCCACGCCCTGCACGGTTTCCGTGCCGGTCGAGTTTTCCAGGCGCTGCAAGCGGGCCATGGCGAAATCGGCCGCGTTGGCTGGCAAAGGCTTGTTTTCCTTGGCTTTCAGGCCGCTGCCCACGATGTGGTTGCCGGCCGCGCGGCCGAAGACCACCAGGTCGAGCAGCGAGTTCGTGCCCAGGCGGTTGGCGCCGTGCACCGACACGCAGGCGCATTCGCCGATCGCGTACAGGCCGTTGACGACTTTCGCCGAATTATCCGGACCGGTCGGGGTGACGACCTGGCCATGGATGTTCGTCGGGATGCCGCCCATCTGGTAGTGAATCGTCGGCACGACAGGAATCGGTTCCTTGGTGGCGTCGACGTTGGCGAACTTGTGGCCGATTTCCAGGATCGACGGCAGGCGCTTGGCGATGGTGTCGGCGCCGATATGGCGCAGGTCCAGCATCACGTGGTCCTTGTTCGGACCGCAGCCGCGGCCTTCCTTGATTTCCTGGTCCATCGAACGCGAGACGAAGTCGCGCGGCGCCAGATCCTTCAGGGTCGGCGCATAGCGCTCCATGAAGCGTTCGCCTTCGCTATTGATCAGGATGCCGCCTTCGCCGCGCACGCCTTCGGTGATCAAAACGCCCGCGCCGGCCACGCCGGTCGGGTGGAACTGCCAGAATTCCATGTCCTGCAGCGGCAGGCCGGCGCGTGCCGCCATGCCCATGCCGTCACCGGTGTTGATGAAGGCGTTGGTCGACGCGGCGAAGATGCGGCCTGCGCCGCCCGTTGCCATGACCGTCGTCTTTGCTTCCAGAATCATGCATTCGCCGGTTTCCATTTCCAGCGCGACAACACCGATCACGTCGCCGTCGGCGTCGCGGATCAGGTCCAGCGCCATCCATTCGACGAAGAAGTGCGTACGGGCGCGCACGTTGCGCTGGTACAGGGTGTGCAACAGGGCGTGACCGGTACGGTCGGCTGCCGCGCAGGCGCGCTGCACCGGCTTTTCGCCGAAGTGGGCCGTGTGGCCGCCGAACGGACGCTGATAGATGGTGCCGTCAGGGTTGCGGTCGAACGGCATGCCGAAGTGTTCCAGTTCGTACACGACCTTCGGTGCTTCGCGGCACATGAATTCGATGGCGTCCTGGTCGCCCAGATAGTCGCCGCCCTTGACGGTGTCGAACATGTGCCAGAACCAGTTGTCTTCGGCCATGTTGCCGAGCGACGCGCCGATACCGCCCTGCGCCGCCACGGTGTGCGAGCGGGTCGGGAAGACTTTCGACAGGACTGCGACGTTCAGACCGGCTTCAGCCAGTTGCAACGACGCGCGCATGCCGGAACCGCCGGCGCCAACGATTACCGCGTCAAAGCGGCGGGTAGGGATTGCAGATTTATATGCTGCCACGATTACACACTCCAGAGTATCTGTACCGTCCAGCCGGCACAAGCGATCAACCACAGCATGGTGGCAATTTGCAGGGTCAGACGGAGGCCAGCGCTTTTCACGTAGTCCATCCAGATGTCGCGTACGCCGACCCATGCGTGGTAGAACAGGGCGACGAAGGTCACCAGGCTGAACAATTTAAACCACTGCTGTGCGAACAGACCGGCCCAGCCTTCATAGCTGAAGTTGCTGCCGGTCAGGAAAGAAATGAGCAGGATGGCCACATAGGCCACCATGACGATGGCGGTGACGCGTTGCGCCAGCCAGTCGCGCAAGCCGTAATGGGCGCCGACGACGAGGCGTTTCGGTCCGATATTATTGTCTGCCATGTTTAAAATACTCCAAACAGTTTCAAAGCGACCAGGGCCGTCAGCACCAGGCTCACGACCAGCACGGACGACGCGGTCTTGCGTGCCGAATCTTTTTCGATGGCGACGTGCACATCCATGAACAGGTGGCGGATACCGGCGCAGAAGTGGTGCAGGAAGGCCCAGACCAGGCCCAGGGTGATCAGCTTGACGAACCAGTGCGAGGCGATGCCCTGGAAGTAGGCGTAGGACATTTCGGAACGCAGGCTCAGTTCCAGCATGTACAGTATGCATGGCAGCAAGGCGAAAATGATGAAACCGCTGATGCGATGCAGGATCGAGACGATGGCGCCGACAGCCATGCGGTAGTTCGACAATTCGGTAACATGAATGTTACGGAATTGCGGCCGTTCTTTTTTTGGTACTTCTCTTACGGCTTCAGACATAACAAAAACCTCCCCTTTGAATTTCAACTAAATATTGAAGCCGCGATTTTCGCCGATTTTCGCAACCCATACCAATATCTATTGTTACATATAACCAAAATGGTTTTTTACTACAAAATACCGCGCTACTTTCCGTAGTTCACGTAATTTAATTACAGAATCACCGGCAAAGCACGGCCCGCCGGGGCGGGCCATGCTGTCGCTGCGCTTTCTGTTGTCTCCGTTGCCCGCCTTGCGGCAGGCATCTTGCAAGCGATGCACTTCAGCCTTGCTGCTTGTCCGGACGCCCGCGGGCGCCCCGCCGCTTCAGCTGAGTTCATTCTGATAATGATGGCGGCTGGTCAGGTACAGGCCCCGGCGCAGCTCGACCGGCTTGTCGCCGTAGGTAAACGACACGCGCTCGGAACTGAGCAAGGGCGTGCCGAGGTCGATATTCAACAGCTGCGCGGCGCCCGCGTCGGCGCACACGGCGCGGATCTGCTCGGAGGCGCGGATCATGCGCGTGCCAAATTCCGTTTCAAACAGGCCATACATCGGCCCCTTGTATTCCACCAGGCGCTCGGCCGTGAGGCCCTTGAAGATCAGGCCGGGCAGCCACAGCTCCTCGACGATGGTGGGCACGCCGTCGAAATACTGCACGCGCTTGATGAAGATGACGGCGTCGCCGGACTTCAGGTCCATCAGGCGCGCCACGTCGGCCGGCGCGCGCACGCGCTTGACTTCGATAAATTTGCTTTCGGGGTAATGCGGCACGCCTTCGTCCGGCACCAGGCGCAGGAAGCGGAAATGCGCGCGCGCCTCATGGTGGGTGGAGACGAAGGTGCCCTTGCCCTGGCGGCGCATGACGAGATTCTCGGCGGCCAGTTCATCGATGGCCTTGCGCACCGTGCCCTGGCTGACCTTGAAGCGGCCGGCCAGCTCGACTTCGCTGGGAATGAGCTCGCCCGGCTTCCATTCGCCCGATTGCAAGCTTTGCGTGATGAGCGCCTTGATCTGCTGGTACAGGGGACTGAAGGTGGGCGAGGCATTCGCGGCAGGCGCCGGCACGGCGGTGGCGGCAGTGGTATTGACGCTGATGACCGGGGTGGCGGCGGCGCCGGCAGCCGCAGCGGCAGGCGTGGCCGGGCCGCCCGCGGTCGGACTGACCGCCCCGCTTGCAGCAGTGGCATTGTTGGTCAGATTGGACGAGGCGGAATTCATAGTCCGACATTTCAACACAAATCACTGCCCGCGTCCAGTAAAACACTCGTAGTTATCTGTCTTATATAAGACATAAGATATGATTGACAGATACAGATCGGAGGCCTAAACTGCCCTCGATAAAACTTGTGAGCCAGCGTTTTATGTTGTGAGCCAGCCACTCTGGCATCGCGCAGCACGAACGTGACGGCGGCGTACACCAGCAATTCGGTGGCGCGGGCCGGTTTTGGTATCATTACAGTTTTTCCGGATAAGCGTAAGCCCAGCTTCAAGCCCGTTTTCTTTCCCATTTTTGGAGATTCATCATGGCTAAAACCCCAATGCGTGTTGCAGTGACCGGCGCCGCCGGCCAGATCGGCTACGCCCTGTTATTCCGCATCGCCAATGGCGACATGCTCGGCAAAGACCAGCCTGTCATCTTGCAACTGCTTGAAATCCCGGACGAAAAAGCCCAGAAGGCGCTCAAGGGCGTGATGATGGAAATCGACGACTGCGCCTTCCCGCTGCTGGCCGAGATGACCGCCCACTCCGATCCGCTGACCGCCTTCAAGGATGTCGACGTGGCCGTACTGGTTGGCGCGCGTCCACGCGGCCCGGGCATGGAACGCAAGGACCTGCTGGAAGCGAACGCCCAGATCTTCACGGTGCAAGGCAAGGCGCTCGACGCCGTCGCTTCGCGCAACGTCAAAGTGCTGGTGGTCGGCAACCCTGCCAACACCAACGCCTACATCGCCATGAAATCGGCGCCATCGCTGCCGGCGAAAAACTTCACCGCCATGCTGCGCCTGGACCACAACCGCGCGCTGTCGCAAGTCGCTGCCAAGACCGGCACCGCCGTGAAAGACATCGAGAAGCTGACCGTCTGGGGCAACCACTCGCCAACCATGTACGCCGACTACCGCTTCGCCACCGTGAACGGCAAGGCCGTCAAGGACCTGATCAACGACCAGGAATGGAACGCCAACGTGTTCCTGCCAACCGTCGGCAAGCGCGGCGCGGCCATCATCGAAGCGCGCGGCCTGTCGTCGGCAGCGTCGGCGGCGAACGCCGCCATCGACCACATCCATGACTGGATGCTGGGCACGAACGGCAAGTGGACCACCATGGGCGTACCGTCCGATGGCTCGTACGGCATCCCTGAAGGCACCGTGTTCGGCTTCCCGGTTACCACCGACAACGGCGAGTACACCATCGTTCAAGGTCTGGAAATCGATGCTTTCTCGCAAGAGCGCATCAACCTGACCCTGAAAGAGCTGACCGAAGAGCGCGAAGGCGTGAAACACCTGCTGGCATAAATCCAGTATTGGCGGCGCGGCCTGAGCGCCGCCCGCCAAGAAGGCCGCCCCGCGAGATTCGCGGCGCGGCTGTTTTATCAAGTAGTTTTTACCTGCAGAAATGCCTTAAGCATGCACCCTTCCGAGGTTTTATTCCAAGGCAAACGCCAGCCGCTGTTGCTCGCCGCTTGCGACCACTACGCCGGCTCTGAAAAGCTGATGCGTAAATCGATTGCTTTGCAACAAGAGCTTGGCCCCCTGTTCGACATCACGTTCGACTGCGAAGACGGCGCCAGCGCCGGCAATGAAGAATCCCACGCCCACATGATCGCCGGCCTGCTGGCCAGCGAGGCGAACCAGTTCAACCGCATCGGCGTGCGCGTGCACGACGTCGACAGCCCGTTTTTCGCGCGCGACGTGGAAATCATCTGCGGCGCCGCGTCCCGCCTGGCCTACATCGCCGTGCCGAAAGTGGGCGGCGTGCAGGACGCCATGCTGGCCATCGACCTGATCAACCTGCACGCGCGCCGCGCCGGCCGCGACAACCTGCCCGTGCATGTCCTGATCGAGACGCACGGCGCGCTGCGCGACGCCTACGCGATCGCCGCCCTGCCGCAGGTCGAATGCCTGTCCTTCGGCATCATGGATTTCGTCTCGGCCCATTACGGCGCCATCCCCGCCGCCGCCATGCGCACGCCGGGCCAGTTCACGCACCCGCTGGTGGTGCGCGCCAAGCTCGAAGTGGCGGCCGCCTGCCATGCGCACGGCAAGGTGCCGTCGCATAACGTGACGACGGACGTGCGCGATTCGGCCGTGGTGGCGAACGACGCCCAGCGTGCGACAGCCGAGTTCGGCTACACGCGCATGTGGAGCATCCACCCTGACCAGATCAAGCCCATCATCAAGGCCTTCACGCCGCGCCTGTCCGAAGTCAACGAGGCCAGCAACATCCTGAATGAAGCGCTGCGCGCCGACTGGGGACCGATTGCGCAAAATGGCCGCTTGCACGACCGCGCCAGCTACCGATATTATTGGACCGTTTTGCAACGCGCCAAACTGGCAGGCCTCGGCCTGCCCGAGGCGGCCGCTGCATTACTCAACGCCCCCTCTTCCAGCACCACTGAAAACTGACAGGAATTACACGATGTCCCTCTCCAAATTAGCCATTGCCTGCAGCGTCGCGCTGGGCGCCATGACCCTCACGCTGGCGCCGGCCAGCTTCGCCGCCACGGCAGAGGCAAATCCCAAGGCAGTCAAGGCCAAGCCAAAGGCCAAGACCGCCAAGGCCAAGGCGGCCGCCAAGGAAGCCCATCCGCTCGCCATGTCGGTCGCCGACAAGGAAGAAGCCGATGAACCGAGCACCACAGGCTCGGCCTCCACCGATTTCAATTGTGAACTTGGTAATAAAATTACCATCTACACCAATGCGACTGACGACAAACACATCGCCCTGCGCTGGAAGAAGCGCCTGCACCGCCTGAGCCGCGTTGGCACCACCACCGGCGCCAACCGCTTCGAGAACCGCCTGTACGGTCTCGTCTGGATCGGCATCCCGGCCAAGGGCATGCTGCTCGATTCCAAGCAGGGCCGCCAGCTGGCCAATGAATGCAAGGATGCGGAGCAAGCCAAGCCGGCGGCAGTGGTGGAAGCCGCGCCATCGCTGGGCGTGCTGCCGGCGACCGGCGGCTGATGTGCGTAGCAAGGGCCTCTTCGGGGGCTCAGTCATGTTTTGTAATTTGAATAATCAATAATAGACGATACCCAACAAGGAGAGGTCATGTCCCGCAACACTCTGAACACGCTCAAGGACTTTAATATTTCGGACAGCAAGAAGGGCAAGCTGTATTCCCTGCCTGCGCTGGAAAAAAGCCTGGGCATCAATGTCTCCCGCCTGCCAGTGTCGATTCGTATCGTGCTCGAATCGGTATTGCGCAACTGCGACGGCAAAAAAGTCACCGAAGAACACGTCAAGCAATTGGCGAGCTGGGGCCCGACCGCCGAGCGCACCGACGAGATCCCGTTCGTAGTGGCGCGCGTCGTGCTGCAAGACTTCACCGGCGTGCCGCTGCTGGCCGACCTGGCAGCGATGCGCAACGTGGCCGCCAAGATGGGCATCAACGCCAAGAAGATCGAACCGCTGGTGCCGGTCGACTTGGTGGTCGACCACTCGGTGACCATCGATCACTACCGCGAAAAGAAAGCGCTGGACCTGAACATGAAACTGGAATTCTCGCGTAACAACGAGCGTTACCAGTTCATGAAATGGGGCATGCAGGCGTTCGACACCTTCGGCGTCGTGCCACCAGGCTTCGGCATCGTCCACCAGGTCAACCTGGAATACCTGGCGCGCGGCGTGCACCACGCAGGCAAGAAAGCCGGCGACGTGTACTACCCTGACACCCTGGTCGGCACCGACTCGCACACCACCATGATCAACGGCATCGGCGTGGTCGGCTGGGGCGTGGGCGGCATCGAGGCGGAAGCGGGCATGCTGGGCCAACCAGTCTACTTCCTGACGCCGGACGTCATCGGCGTGAACCTGTCGGGCGCGCTGCGCGAAGGCTGCACCGCCACCGACCTGGTGCTGACCATCACCGAACTGCTGCGCAAAGAGAAGGTCGTCGGCAAGTTCGTCGAATTCTTCGGCGAAGGCACGGAATCGCTGACCCTGACGGACCGCGCGACGATCGCCAACATGGCACCGGAATACGGCGCGACCATGGGCTTCTTCCCGGTCGACGAAGCGACCATCGACTACTTCAAGGGCACCGGCCGCAGCAAGGCTGAAATCGCCGCGTTCGAAGGCTACTTCAAGGCGCAAAACCTGTTCGGCGTGCCAAAAGCGGGCGACATCGACTACACCCGCGTGGTGGAACTGGACCTGGCATCGGTCGCTCCGTCGCTGGCCGGCCCGAAACGCCCGCAAGACCGTATCGAAATCGGCAACGTCAAGGCGAACTTCGCCGAGCTGTTCGCCAAACCGACCACGGAAAACGGCTTCAACAAGAATCCGGCCGACCTGGCTGCCGTGTACGAAACGACGAACGGCGTGAAAGTGTCGAACGGCGACGTGCTGATCGCCGCGATCACCTCGTGCACCAACACCTCGAACCCGAGCGTGATGCTGGCCGCCGGCCTGCTGGCCAAGAAAGCCGTGGAAGCCGGCCTGAAAGTCGCGCCGCACATCAAGACTTCGCTGGCCCCTGGCTCGCGCGTCGTGACCGAGTACCTGACGGCCGCCGGCCTGCTGCCGTACCTGGAAAAACTGGGCTTCGGCGTGACCGCCTACGGCTGCACCACCTGTATCGGCAATGCGGGCGACCTGACGCCCGAGCTGAACGCAGCGATCGCCACGCACGACATCGTCGCGTCGGCCGTGCTGTCGGGCAACCGCAACTTCGAAGCGCGCATTCACCCGAACATCCGCTCGAACTTCCTCGCCTCGCCACCGCTGGTCGTCGCCTACGCCATCGCCGGCAACATGACGCGCGACCTGATGACGGAACCTGTCGGCAAGGGCAAGGGCGGCAAGGACGTCTACCTGGGCGACATCTGGCCAAGCTCGGCTGAAGTGTCGGCCATGATGAAGTTCGCCATGAACGCCAAGGTGTTCAAGGATAACTACGCCGACGTCAAGGGCGCGCCAGGCAAGCTGTGGGAAAAAGTCACCACCGTGTCCGGTCAGGTCTACAACTGGCCGAAATCGACTTACATCGCGGAACCACCGTTCTTCGACAACTTCTCGATGACGCCAGCGGCAGTGGCCACCGGCATCGAAGGCGCGCGCGCACTGGGCGTGTTCGGCGATTCCATCACCACCGACCACATCTCGCCAGCCGGCTCGATCCAGGAAAACGGCCCAGCCGGCAAATGGCTGAAGGAAAACGGCGTCCTGAAAGCGGACTTCAACTCCTACGGCTCGCGTCGCGGCAACCATGAAATCATGATGCGCGGCACCTTCGCCAACGTGCGCATCAAGAACCGCATGATCCCTGCCAAGGCGGACGGTTCGGCGGTCGAAGGCGGCATCACGATCCACCAGCCTTCCGGCGAACAGATGTCGATCTACGACGCGGCGATGAAATATGTTGCTGAAGGCACGCCAACCATGGTCTTCGGCGGCGAAGAATACGGCACGGGCTCGTCGCGCGACTGGGCAGCCAAGGGCACCCAGCTGCTGGGCGTGAAAGCCGTGATCACCCGTTCCTTCGAGCGCATCCACCGTTCGAACCTTGTGGGCATGGGCGTGCTGCCGCTGCAATTCATCGGCGACGACAGCGTGCAGACCCTGGGCATCACCGGCAATGAAACCTTCGACCTGAAAGGCCTCGAAGGCGAAATCAAGCCACAGCAACTGGCCACCCTGGTGATCCACCGCGCCGACGGTTCCAGCCAGGAAGTCAAAGTCCTGCTGCGCATCGATACGCCGATCGAAGTCGATTACTACAAGCATGGCGGCATCCTGCCATTCGTGCTGCGTCAACTGCTGGCCGAGTAATCAGCCCAGCCGTGATGTAAGATAAGAGCGCCGGTTTCGACCGGCGCTTTTTTTTCGTCCCGCCGCCCCGTTCCGACTTGAAATTTCGACTATCGGCATGATCTAGGGACAGCTTGCGCATTGCGTGCGGCTGAATCCTCTACAATACGGTTATAAGGGTTTATCATTGTTTGACTGATCCATTTTTTTCACTTTCCGAGACTCTTATCCCGCCATGCGTCGTCCTTCCAAAGATTCATCCCATAAACTGACTGCCGACAGCCAGCGCCTGGTCACCTTTGCCCAGGCGATCGTACAGGCAGCCAGCCGTCTCGAAGAGCGGTCCTGGGAACACAGCCTGGATACGCAGCTCCAGAAATTACTCAAAACCGGCCACCAGGACACCATCGACAACACCCTGGGCAGCCTGTTCAAGGAAGACTTGAACGCCTACGACGTGCTGATGGACTGCGTTGAAGCCGTCAGCGAATCGACCGTCATCACGCACGAAGACGTGCGCTACGACGCCCTGCTGGTCGCCGTGCCCATCCTCGCGTGGACGCGCTTTTCCATCGCCTCCGGCCCCATGGCCGGCGACGCGCACGGCGTGCTGTCGGCGCATTTCGCCGCCCACCTGCTGGCCGATGGCACGAAGCTGGCCATGGCGCCGACCCTGTATTCGATCGACCAGCTGCCGCGCAGCCACGTCGAGACCTATGCCAAGACGCAGAAGCTGGCCCTGGCCGCACTGAAAGGCACGGCCGTCAAGCCGTCCGGCAAGGAGGCGGAAACGGCGCCCTTCCTGGCCGATACGCGCTACCTGCTGGTGGCCGTGGTGGCGCCAAGCGGCGCCCCCCTGTTCCGCTGGCAGACACCGGCCAGCCAGCTCGACTTCATCGCCGAGCGCAGCGCCGCCCTGGAACAATGGCGCGCGCAGGCGACGCCGACCATCGCCCGCCTGCTGCCCGGCTGCGGCCTGGAATTGCTGCTGCCGGAAGCGTACTACGTGGCTTGCCGCGAGGCGGACAAGCTGATCCGCCCCGTCTCCGTGCGCGCCGCCGTGCATTACCTGACGCATACGCTGGCCATCGAGCCGTCGGAACTGCGCGCCGTCATCGCCGGCTTCGGCGAGGAAGCGGCCGACGGCCAGGTCGACGAGTACCGCATCGCCTTCACCCTGCGCCAGGCGCCGGACGTCATCTACGGCATCGTCTGGCCTTTATATGGCCAGGAAGACGAGGATGGCACGCCGATCGAAGGCCTGATCCAGGTCGGCATCGCCGCGCTGGACAAGCAGAAGACGCCCGTCGATGAAATCATCGAGCACCTGAACGCCGCCGGCGTGACGCAGATCAAGCGCCACGCGGAACGCTTCGTCGGCGAGTACTGCGACGATTGCGGCGCACCGCTGTTTGCCGACCCGGTCGGCGAGCTGGCGCATGCGGAAATGCCGGAAGATACGCCGCAGGGCACGGAGCACTTCCATTGATCTGATGACACGCTCTTCAAACCTACTGCGCAGCCCGCTCTCGGGTCGGCGTTACTCGCTGTACCTTTAGTACAGCTGCGTTACTCAACCCGATATCGGGCTTGCTCGCTACGGTTTGAAGAGGTGTCGATACCTTGATTAAAAGACGTTACAAAACAAAAAGGCGGAACTTCGGTTCCGCCTTTTTGCATTGCACGCCGCGTTTATCGCCTCATCACCACTGTGAAAACGGGTGGCGGATCAGGTTCGCATTGTAGTAGCGCGCATCGCCCGACACTTCCGCGCCTATCCAGCCGGGCTTGTCGAAGGGCTGGTCTTCCGATGCCAGTTCGATCTCGGCCACCACCAGGCCCGCATTGGCGCCCAGGAACTCGTCGACTTCCCACACCATGCCCGCGTGTTCGATGCGGTGCCGGATCTTTTCGATCAGCGGCTGTTCGCACAGGCCGTCGAGCAGTTCGGCGGCGTCGGCCAGCGGGATCGGATACTCCCACTCGCCGCGCGTCGCGCCCACGTTGGCACCCTTGATGGTCAGCATCGCCTGCTCGCCTTCGATGCGCACGCGCACCACGCGCTCGCGCGCGGACGACAGATACCCCTGGCGCAACAGGACCGCATGGCCCAGGCCGCGCCAGGCGTCGCCGGCCAGCAGAAATTTACGCTCGATCTCGACGCCCATGATCAACGCCGTTCAATCCAGCGACAGCAGGATAGGCTGCAGCATGGCCGCGCCCAGGGCCGCGCTGCGCGCGCCATTCCAGCCGACGGCCGGATCGGGCAGGTCGGCGTTTTCCTTGAACGGCATTTCCAGGGTCAGCGCCAGGCAGCCGAAGTGGTGGCCGATGTATTTCGACGCCAGGGTCAGCATGTCCGCTTTGTACTTGCTGGCCGCATAGCCGAACTTGTCCTGGAAGTCGGGGCTGGCCTGCTTGTAGCGCTCGATGAAGGCCTTCTGGTGCGCGGCTTGGGCCGGCGTGAAGTTTTCCAGCATTTCATTGCCGGCCACAAAGTTGTACGGCAACGCTTCATCGCCATGGATGTCGAAGAACATGTCGACGCCCGTTTCGTGGATCTTGTTTTTCACGCACAGCACTTCCGGGCTGGACGCCAGCGATGGCGTCATCCATTCGCGGTTCAGGTTGGCGCCGGCCGCATTCGTGCGCAGGTTGCCGCGGATGGAGCCGTCCGGATTCATGTTCGGCACGATGTGGAACACGGCGCGCTGCAAGAGCTTGCGCGCGATCGGGTTGGCGTCGTCGAGCAGCGCGTCGATGAGGCCTTCGACGAACCATTCGGCCATCGATTCGCCCGGATGCTGGCGCGCGATGACCCAGATTTTCTTTTCCGCCAGCGGATTGCCGATGGTCACCATGTTCATGTCGCGGCCATCGACCGTGCTGCCCAGGTCGGACACGCGCGCCAGCGGATGCTCGGCCACTTCGCCCAGCAGGCGCAGATGGCGTTCCCACGAGTACGGTTCAAAATAGGCGTAGTACACGCTGTCGAGTTCCGGCGTGTGCGAGATCGTCATGACCTGGCCGTCGAACGAGGTCGGCACGCGGAACCAGTTTTCGCTGTCGTAGCTGGCCACGGCCTGGTAGTCTTCATAGCCGGCCGGATAGGTGGCCTGGCCCGCGTTCAGGAAGCGCAGCGTGCATGCCTGGCCCCGCGCGCCCTGCAGGCGGAAGTGGAACCACTGGTGGATGTCGGCGTGGCTATCCTTGCGCAAGTTCAGGTCGATGGCGCCGGCACTCGTGGCGCTCACCACGTCGATGGCGCCCGAGTCGAAGTTCTGGCTGATTTTAATGGTCATGTAATGATCCCGTCCGAATGTAAGTGTTCCGGCGCTGCCTCGTGGGCGAGCGCCGTTGTGCTAAACGCAGTGTAAGCTATCCCGCTATTTTCCGCCCTTTGCCCCCGTTCGCAAAGCCTGGTCCGGCGATTTATGCACCAATCCGGGGCATCGATGGAAAAGTGCCGCACAAAAGCGCGAAAAATCGGTCAGCTGTTGCATCGACCGGACAAAAAACTGATTTGTAACAGCGGCTGACACATTGGTGCCGGGCCTGGCCCCTATAATTCTTGCTTTCATAGAGTCGCCAGGAAAGAGTCGTGGACAAGAAGTTAACTAACATCCAGGAAAGAAAGTTACGCGAGGCTCAGGCGCGGCGCGAGCACATCATCGACGTCGTCAAAGATCTCATCAAGAAGGGCGGCGCGCGCGCCGTCTCCATCCGCAAGGTGGCCGAGGCGGCCGGTTTTTCCACCACCGTCGTGTACGCCCTGTTCCGCGACAAGGCCACCCTGATCGCCCAGGCCATGGACAAGGACTTGCTGGAACTGGTGCGCGCCATGCGCACGGCGTGTGCCAGCAGCAGCGACCCGTGGCAGCGCATCGCCCTGATCGGCCGCGCCTACATCGAGTACGGCTTCCGGCATCCCGACGAATATTCGCTGATCTTCATGGAATTGCGCCCGCATGCGGAACTCGACGCCGTCGAGGTCGAACACGGCAACATCGAGCAAGATCCTTACGCCTACGCGCTGCACCTGTTCGGCGAGCTGGCGCAGGCGGGCCTGGTGCGCCAGGACGAGCCGGCGCTGCACACGATGACGCAAATCTTCTGGCAATCGCTGCACGGCCTCGTCTCGCTGCGCATCGTCATGGATGCGGGCGACCCGTGGACGCCGCACCCGGAAATGAACGCGCATATCGACGACTTGCTCGCTGTCGTCACGGCTGGCATCCGCCTGCGCTTTGCACCGGCTGCCTGACGTTTGATCCAGCGCAAACCGCGCCAGCGGAAAAGGCGGACAGTGAAGTGATGCCGCCTGCGCTGGTGCAGCGCGGCCCGCGCGAAGGAGGGCGACATGAACGAAGCCTATGCCACGGACCGGCTTGACAAACAGCAAAGCGCGAACAATGCTGTACGGATGGAAGCGCGACTGACAAAACTGGAAACGGACCGTGAGCATGACCGGCTATGGTTCAAGACGCTGGAGCAGCGTCTTGGCGATAGCCTCGACAAGGTGCGCGCGGAGTTGCGCGACGAATCGCAGCTGCTGCGCGCCGACCTGACGCAGTTTCGCGGCGACTGCCACGCCCTGCGCACGGAACTGGGCGACATCCGCAAGCACATGCACACTCACTTCCTGTGGTTCATGGGCATACAGGCCGCCACCACATTTGCCCTGCTGGGCCTGGGCGCCAAGGCGCTGCATATGTACTGAATAGTGAAAAAGGCAGGCGCGCTGCTGTACCGCCCTGCCCTGTCCTGATGTTGGCAAAGCTTATTCAGTTGCCAGCATGCTCTGCGTTTCCTGGTAACGCGTATGCCACGACAGCGCCTCTGGCAGGATGTGCGGCGTGTGGCCGCCGCGCAGGCATGCCGCGTCGTAATACGCGCGCAATTGATCGCGGTAATCGGGATGCGTGCAGCGCTCGATGATCAACGGCGCCCGTTCGCGCGGCGCCAGGCCGCGCAAGTCCGCATAGCCCCACTCCGTCACCAGCACGTCGACGTCATGTTCCGTATGGTCCACATGCGAGACCATCGGCACGACGCTGGAAATGCGTCCGCCCTTGGCCGCCGATTTCGACACGAACATCGACACTTGCCCGTTGCGCGCGAAGTCGCCCGAGCCGCCAATGCCGTTCATCATGTGCGTGCCGCACACGTGGGTGGAATTGACGTTGCCGTAGATATCGAACTCGAGCGCCGTGTTCAGGGCGATGATGCCCAGGCGGCGCACGATTTCCGGATGGTTGCTGATCTCTTGCGGGCGCAGCACGATTTTTGACCGGTAATGGTCGATATTGTCCATCAGCTTCTGGTGCACGGCGGCCGACAGGGTGATCGACGAGGCCGAGGCGAACGCCAGCTGGCCGGAATCGAGCAGCTCGATGGCGCTGTCCTGCAGCACTTCCGAATACATCGTCATGTTGCGGAAGGGCGAGCCGATCAGGCCATGCAGCACGGCGTTGGCGATGGTGCCGATGCCCGCCTGCAGCGGCAACAATTCCGGCCCCATGCGTCCGGCCGCCACTTCGCCTTGCAGGAAAGCGATCACATGGCCGGCGATGGCCTGCGTTTCCGCATCGGGCGGCAAGGCGTTCGACGGGCTGTCGGGGCTGTCCGTGATGACGATGGCGGCGATGCGGGCCGGATCGATGGCGATGGCCGTGCTGCCCAGGCGCTGGTCGACGCGCGTGAGGGGGATCGGTTCGCGCCCCGGCAAGGTTTGCGGAATATAGATGTCGTGCAAGCCTTCCAGCGCCAGCGGCGTGGACAGGTTGATCTCGATGATCACTTGCGTCGCCTGCTGGGCGAAGGCGGCGGAATTGCCCACCGACATGGTCGGGATGATGGCGCCGGCGGCCGTGATGGCCGTCGCCTCGATGACGGCGATGTCGACGGCCGCCAGGTTGCCCGAGCGCAGCTGCTCGGCCGTTTCCGACAGATGCTGGTCGATGAACATGACTTCGCCCTTGTTGATCTTGCCGCGCAGCACAGGGTCGACCTGGAACGGCATGCGGCGCGCCAGCACGCCCGCCTCGGCCATCAGGCCGTCGCTGCCATTGCCCAGCGAGGCGCCCGTGATCAGGGTCAGGCTCAGCGGATCTTGCAGGGCGCGCTCGGCCAGCGCACGCGGCAGTGCCTTGGCGTCGCCGGCACGGGTAAAGCCGCTCATGCCGACACGCATGCCGTTGTGGAACAATTTGGCTGCCTCATCGGCGCTCATGATTTTGCTGAGCAAGCCTGGGTGGCGGATACGGTCCTCGTACATCGTGATGCTCCTGATCTTCTTAATATTCTCAAACTGGATGGCAGTCATACACCAACCCCATAAGTGGGATTCAGTATAAAATCCCGACCACATGCATGGCATGAATTAATTTCGCCAAATCCAGTCGATATTTTCATACCCTGCCAACGCCGAGCACCCTCTTGGATATCCGTTCCCTGCGCTATTTCGTCGAAACCGTGCGCCTGTCGAGCTTTACGCAGGCGGCCGAATCGCTGCACCTGACCCAGTCCACCATCAGCAAGATGGTGCGCCAGCTGGAAGACGAGGTGGGCGCACAATTGCTGGTGCGCGACGGGCGCAAGCTGACGCTCACCGACACGGGCCGCATCGTCTACCAGCACGGCCAGGAAATGCTGGCCAATATGCGCCAACTGACGCTGGAAGTGCGCGACACCCAGGCCTTGCAGCGCGGCAGCCTGACGGTAGGCATCCCGCCCATGATCAATGTGCTGTTTACGCCGGTACTCAAGGCCTTCCGCGCGCGCCACCCGCACATCAGCCTGACCCTGCAGGAAGACACGGGCCAGCAGATCGAGCGCCAGGTGGCGGCCGGCGAGCTGGAAATCGGCATGACGGTGCTGCCGGCCGACCCGGAACTCGATCTCGTGGAAGTGGAAGTGGCCAATTACCCGATCTGGGCCCTGGCCGAGCCGGGCACGTTCCAGAAAAACCGCACGACACTGCCCTTCAAGGCGCTGGCCGACCTGCCGCTGGTGTTGTTGAAAGATGATTTCGCGCTCACGCGCAGCCTGCGCCAGCATTTCGCGCAGGCCGGCTTCACGCCGAGCATCGCCGCGCAGAGCGGCCAGTGGGACTGGCTGGTGGCGATGGCCTCGGCGGGCCTGGGCGTGGCCCTGCTGCCCGAGCCCTTCATCCACCGCCTGGCCGGCGAACCGTTGGAAGCGGTGCGCATCGTCGAGCCGGAGGTGGCGTGGCAGGTGGCGCATATCTGGAGCGGACGCTATCTGTCGCATGCGGCGCGCGCCTGGCTCGAGGTATGCCAGGACGTGCTGGGCACGCACTTCGCGCACTGACGTAAAAAAGGGTGGCCGAGGCCACCCTTCATATTGATAACGCTACCTTGCTTACTTGGCGGCGTCGTTGTACATGCTGGCGTATTTCCAGCCGAAGTACAGAATGAACGTGTAGCACAGGGCCGGCACGAGGAAGGACAGCTGCAGGTTGATGTGGTCGGCCAGGAAGCCCTGGATGAACGGCACGATGGCGCCGCCGACGATGGCCATGCACAGGATGCCCGAACCCTGGCCCGTTTGCGCGCCCAGCTTGTTCAGGGCCATGCTGAAGATGGTCGGGAACATGATGGAGTTGAACAGGCCGACGGCGATCAGTGCCCACATGGCCGTGTGACCGCTGGAGAACACGGCGACGAGGATCAGCGCGATGACGACGGCGGCGTTGAAGGCCAGGGTCTTGCCCGGGCTGACATAGCGCATCACGGCAAAGCCGACGAAGCGGCCCAGCATCGCGCCGCCCCAGTAATAGCTGACGAAATAGGCGGCGTCGGCGTGGCTCAGGCCCGCGATATGGCTCTCGCCCAGGAAATTGATCAGGAAGCTGCCGATGCTGACTTCACCGCCCACGTACAGGAAGATGGCCAGCGCGCCCAGCACCAGGTGGCGGTGCGACCAGATCGAGACCTTGTGGCCATCCTGCGCCAGGGCGGCCGCATCGTCGGCATGCGAAATCTTCGGCAATTTTGCCAGCGCGAACAGCACCGCCAGGATCACCAGGGTGGCGGCCAGCACCAGATAGGGCCCTTGCACGGAAGCCGCTTCCTTGGCGCGGTAAGCCAGTTGTTCGGCCACCGGCAGCAGGTCGAACTGCTGCACCGTCAGCACGGTGCCCGACAGGATCAGCATGCCGCCCAGGGCCGGCGCCACGGTGGTGCCCAGCGCATTGAACGCCTGCGTCAGGGTCAATCGGCTCGACGCCGTCTGCGGGTCGCCCAGTTCCGTCACGTACGGGTTGGCCGCCACCTGCAGCACGGTGATGCCGGCCGCCAGGATGAAGAAGGACAGCAGGAACAGCGCATAGCTGCCGGTGGACGCCGGGTAGAACATGGCGCAGCCGGCGGCCGCGATCAGCAGGCCGGCGACGACGCCGCGCTGGTAGCCGATCTTCTTGATCAGCATACCGGCCGGCAGCGAGACGATGGCGTAGGCGCCAAAGAAGCAGAACTGCACCAGCATCGCCTGGACGTACGTCAGGGTGTAGATCGAGCGCAGATGGGGAATCAGCACGTCATTGAGCGAGGTCAGCAGCCCCCACATGAAAAACAGCAGCGTGACAATGATCAGGGCGCCCGTATTGTTTTGCGTGCCGGCCTGCGCGGACGATGCGCCCTGGCCTTGCTTTACGTATTCCATACCTTCTCCATTTTTCAATTCCAAGTTGATCGCGCCAGGCATGGAAGCGTTTCCACCCGGGCAGCACCAGGACACGCAGCGCCACGCAGATATCAGCGTGGGCCATGACTGCCATCAGCGATACAGGGCAGGCATGGCATCGCGCGTGCGGCACGCCTGCGGGCTGCGTCTGAAAACAACATCCAGGACAAAACGTCTTGTAGTAAAACTACGATCCTGCGCCCGCATTATGCCTTAAAGCCCCGTATTGCGCAGCTTTCCCGCCTGTTATTTCAAAAATGAATAGCTGACATTTGAAATCAAAAGTAGCCTTATAACTTGAAATCGCTATACTTATATTGCAGTGCAGCACAACGCGGCACGCCACACAAGGAGTCTGCCATGTCTACCGCATTTACTTATCACACCACGCAAAACAGCAATATCGTCGCCACCCTGGTCCACGCCGCCAAGCGCGTCGGTGCCTGGCTGAACCAGAGCAGCGACCGCCGCGAACGCGCTTACGAAGAAGCCTACCTGGCCGAATCGACCGACCGTTACGATCTGGAATACCGCATGCGCGAACTGGCCCGTGCCAACCCGCAGCCTACCTGGATGAGTGGCCTGAGCCGTTAAGAGCAACGCAATATCCAGCCACTCTGGCTGTTGCAACAAACGATAGCGCCATCCTGCTCGCCTTGCGCTTGAGCACAGGATGGGCTATACAGGCGGGATGCAAACGCCCATCACCATTCTCGCCATCGGCGGCAGCCTGCGCGCCGCCTCGCTGAACACCGCCCTGCTGCGCGCCATCGCCCGGCTTGCCCCGGCGCCATTCGACATTCGCATCTATCAGGGACTCGGTGACCTGCCCCTGTTCAATCCCGACCTCGACGCCGACAGCCTGCCGGCCGTGACGGGCCTGCGCGACGCCATCCTGGCGGCCGACGTGCTGCTGCTGGCCAGCCCCGAATACGCGCACGGCGTGAGCGGCCCCATGAAAAACGCGCTGGACTGGATGGTGGGAAATGAGTCGTTCATCGACAAGCCGCTGGTGCTGCTGAACGCCTCGCCGCGCGCCACGCATGCGCAGGCGGCGTTGCGCGAAACGGTGCGCACCATGTCGGCGCGCCTGATCGACGAAGCCTGCGTCAGCCTGCCCCTGCTGGGGTCGGGTCTTGATGCGGACGGCATTGCAGCGGACCCGGCATTGCGCCGGGCCCTGCTCGATATGCTGCAGTGCATCAGGTCATTTGCATGATCGTCTGCACGTTTTACTATCAGCTCATCTAGTTTTACTACGTACTTCTACGGACCGCTCAGTGCGGGATCATGCCCGTGAACACGTACGCCTGCAGCATGGTGATGATGCCGATGATGATGGCGAACAGCAGGCTGTGCTTCAGGGTAAAGCGGAACAGGTCCGATTCCTTGCCCACCAGGCCAGTTGCCGCGCAGGCGACGGCGATCGATTGGGGCGAGATCATCTTCGCCGTCACGCCGCCCGTCGTATTGGCCGCCACCAGCAAGGTGTCGGACACGCCGATCTGGTGCGCCGTGGTGTTTTGCAGGGAGCAGAACAGGGCGTTCGAGGACGTGTCGGAACCGGTCAGGAAGACGCCCAGCCAGCCCAGGAAGGGCGAGAAGAACGGGAAGGCGGCGCCGCTGCCGGCCAGCAACAGGGCCAGGGTGGACGACATGCCCGAGTAATTCGCAACGAAGGCAAACGCCAGCACCAGGCCGATCGACAGCACGGGACGGCGCAACTCCACCACGGTTTCCACGAAGGCCTCGGCGCCATCGCGCGGCTTCATGCGCAGCATCAGCATCGACAATACGGCCGTCAGCAGGATCGCCGTGCCCACGGCCGACAGCAGGTCGAGCTTGAAGACGGCGTCATACGCCTTCGGCGCGGCGACGATGGGCATGGTCTTGATCACCAGCTGGTCCAGGTAGGGCACGTGGATCTTGATGACCAGGCCAGACAAGGCGCCGCCGGCCGCGAACAGGGCCTTGAAGCCGGGCAGACTCCACACGGTGACGATGGCCGTCAGCAAGCCGAACGGCGCCCAGGCGCGCATGGACTGTGCCGTCGTGTAGGGCGAGGCGGCGCGGCTGCCGCTGCTGCGCAGATTCGCCTTGCCGGCGCCGCCGCCAAAACCGGACAGCGCGGCCGTGCCGCCGCCGACGGCATGCGCCACTTTCGCATTCTTCGGCTGCCACACCTTCAGGAACAGGGTCAGCGACACCAGGCTGACGAGGGCCGAGGTGATGTCCGGCAGTTCGGGGCCGATATGGTTCGACGTGAAGTACTGGGTGATGGCAAAGCTGAAACCCGTCACCAGCGCGGCCGGCCACACTTCGCGCACGCCCCGAAAGCCATCCATCATGAACACCAGCCAGAACGGCACCAGCAACGACAGCAGCGGCAGCTGGCGGCCCGCCATGGCGCCGATCAGGAACGGATCGATGCCCGTCACCTGGCCCGCCACGATGATGGGAATGCCCATCGCGCCGAAGGCCACGGGCGCCGTATTGGCGATCAGGCACAGGCCCGCCGCATACAGCGGGTTGAAGCCCAGGCCCACCAGCAGCGCCGAGGTGATGGCCACGGGCGCGCCGAAACCGGCCGCCCCTTCCAGGAAGGCGCCGAAGGCAAAGCCGATCAGCAGCACCTGCAGGCGCTGGTCGTCCGTGACCGACAGCACGGAGGCGCGGATGATCTCGATCTGCCCCGTCTTGACGACGATCTTGTACAGGAAGACGGCCGTGACGATGATCCACGCGATCGGCCACAAGCCATACGCGAAGCCATAGCCGGCCGCCGCCAGCGCCTGCGGCACGGGCATGCCGTACGCGAAGATCGCCACGGCCAGCGCCAGCGCCAGGGTGACGGCGGCCGCCACGTGGCCCTTGATGCGCAGCGCCGCCAGCGCGATGAAGAAGAAGATGATGGGAACGGCTGCCGCCAGCGACGACAGCCACAGGCTGCCGAGCGGTGTATAAAGTTGGGTCCAGGTGTGCATGTCGGGTCTCCTCCGGTGGATGCGGGTTGATTGAAAAAACGGCTTTTGATGTAATTGTGTGCAGCGTGTTTTCTAAGAGCTTGCGGGGCCGGGCTATTCCGCCTGCCCGCGCGCATTGAGCAGGTCGGCCAGGCTGCGCGGCGCCGGCGTCAAGGGCTTGCGGTGCTGCGTCCAGCCCAGTTGCTTTCCCGGCGTGAGCGCGCGCAGGCGCGTGGAGGCCCAGCGGAACAGGCGGTAGCTGGCGGGGCGCGCGAAGGCGCCGCTCCAGAAGCGCCAGATCAGGCTTTCGCCGCGGCTGAACTTGGCGCCCTGCCCGCGCAGCGGATGCGCCACCTGCTCCTGCGGATTGCGATTCGCTTCCGTGCGCAGGCGCACCAGCAGTTGCGGAATCGGGATGCGCACGGGGCACACCTCGCCGCAGGCGCCGCACAGGCTCGACGCCGTGGCCAGGTCGGCCGTCGCGTCCAGCCCCAGCAAGTGCGGCGAAATGATCTTGCCGATCGGCCCCGGATACGTGGTGCCGTAGGCGTGGCCGCCGATGCGCGTGTAGACGGGGCAATGGTTCATGCAGGCGCCGCAGCGTATGCATTGCAGGGTGGCACGCAGCTGCTCGTCGGCGTAGGCCTGGCTGCGGCCGTTGTCGAGCAAGACCAGGTGCACCTCGCGCGGCCCATCCTTTTCGCCGTCACGGCGCGGGCCGGAAATCAGGTTGAAATACGTGGTGATGGCCTGCCCCGTGGCCGAGCGTGTCAAAAGGCTGGCCAGCGGCACGATGTGTTCCAGCTTGGCCACCACTTTTTCCATGCCCATGATGGCGATATGGATCTCCGGCACGGACGTCGTCAGCCGTCCATTGCCTTCGTTTTCCACCAGCCACAGGGTGCCCGTGTCGGCCGCCGCGAAGTTCACGCCCGACAGGCCGATGTCCGCCTCGACGAAGGCCCGGCGCAGGGCGCGCCGGCCCGTCTGGATCAGGCTGTCGACGTCTTCCGTGTAGGGCGCGTCGGGAATGTGCTCGGCGAACAGGCCGGCGATGTCGGCTTTCGTCTTGTGAATGGCCGGCATGACGATGTGCGACGGCTTTTCGCCGGCCAGCTGCACGATGTACTCGCCCATGTCCGACTCCAGGCAGCTCATGCCGCGCGCTTCCAGGTAGTGATTGAGCTCGATCTCCTCGCTGGCCATCGACTTGCCCTTGATGAAGCGCGTCGCCTTGGCCTTTTGCGCGATGGCGTGGATGATGGCGTTGGCCTGTTCGCCGTCCTCGGCCCAGTGCACCTGCACGCCGGCCGCCGTCAGCTTGTCTTCCAGCTGCACCAGCAGGTCGGGCAGGCGCGCCAGCGCGTGCCGGCGCACGGCTTCGCCGAGGTCGCGCAGGCGTTCGAGCTCGTCGCCGTCGGGGAACTGGGCGCTGCGCTTGTCCTGTAAAAAATCCATGGCGCCGCGAAAGCTCTGGCGCAGTTTCGGGTCATCCAGCGCGGCGCGGGCGCGCGCGTGGAAGTCCGCCGGCTTGACGAATTGCAGTGGCTTGGCGTTCATGGCCGGCCTCCTTCCCGGGCTGACAAGTCATCGATGATCAGCACCCACAGCCAGCGCGGGCCATGCGCGCCATAGGCGAGGGTTTGCTGGATGTCCGACGTTTTCGAGGGCCCCGACACGAGCACCAGGTTGGCCGGCATGCCGTCGGCCCAGCGCTCGGCGCGCGCCGCGGCCTGCAAGTCCGCATGCAGGGAACTGGCATACACGAGGCAGATGTGCAGCGGCGGCGCCAGCGACACCGTGCGCGGCGTGGCCGCGTCGGGCGCGATGACGAGCGTGCCCGTGGCGGCGATGCCCGAGCGGGCGACGGTGAAACCGGCATCGACGGTGTCGAACAATTCGCCCTTCCACTGCGCCAGCGGACGCCCGAAAGACAGCGCTTCGACGCCAGCGGGCAAGGCGGCCCGCAAGGCCTGCCCTTCGGCGCTGCCGGTATCCATCAGCACACGGCGCGCGCCGTGCGCGTCCAGGCGCTGCGCCAGCAGGGCGGGCCAGGCATCGCCGCGCACGCAATCGACCTGCGCATGCGCGGCGCGCAGGGCGGCCTGCATGGCGGCTATCCGGCCCCGTGGCGACAATGGCGCCTGCGCGCGGCGCGCCAGGTAGTGCCGGTCGATGGCGGCATCGATGAGCTCCACCGCCTGGGGCGCGGCGGGCTTTGCTGCGCGCAGGCGTCCCAGCATGCGTTCGCGGGCACTCAGGACGGCGCTCATGCCGCGCCTCCCGTGCGGCGCCACAGGAAGCTGGCCAGGTGTTCGACGGGCAGCGGCGCGCCCTGGTGCCGCGCGGCGTGGCCGATGTTGAGCAGGCAGCCGCAGTCGGCCGAGACGAGCCGGTCGCAGCCCGTGGCGCAAGCCGAGGCGATCTTATCGCTGACCATGGCGCCGGAAATGTCCGGGTGTTTCAGTGAAAACGTGCCGCCGAAGCCGCAGCATTCCGATTCGCGCTGGTGCTCGACGCGCGTCACGCCGGGCAAGGCGTCGAGCAGGGCCACGCCGTGCACCCGCGTGCCCATTTCGCGGCGCGCGCCGCACGAGGTATGCAGCACCACGTTTTCCTCCTGCTGCCCCGCGCCCGCCAGGGCCAGGCCAGCCAGGTCGAGCTGCAGCACGCAGACGAGAAATTCGCTCAGTTCATACACGCGCTCGGCCAGTTCCAACGCCTTGGGGCCGGCCACCGGGTCATCCTGGAACAGCTGCGGCCAGTGGTGGCGCAGCATGCCGGCGCAGGAACCGGACGGCACGATCACGGGCCACGGCTGCGCGAACAGGTCGAGCTGGGCGCGAGCCACGGCGCGCGCCTGTTCCGGGTTGCCGCTGCTGTAGGCGGGCTGGCCGCAGCAGCTCTGGCCGCGCGGATAGTGCACCAGCAAGCCTTCCCGCTCCAGCAGGCGCACCGCGTCGAGCCCCGCCTGCGGCACGAACAGGTCGACCAGGCAGGTGGCGAACAGGTACACCTGGAGCGGCGCGGGCGGGTAGTGGCGTGGGGCGTGGCGTGGCTGGCGCGGGTCTTGGTACATGAGTGTGTCTCCCCGGCGCTCTGTGTGTTGCTGCGGCGCCGCTGTGTGTTGTTAAGAATGACCGGTTCACGCATAATTCCAGCTTCCGCGAGCCACTTCAAATTGCTCGGACCACTTTAAAACAACACCGGAAGACAGCGATGGCGACAGGCATGCAGACGCGGGGCAGGGTCGAGATGGTGATGCGCAGGCTGGAAACGGCCCTGCTGGACGGCAGTCTGCCGGCGGGCGCGCAGTTGCCGGCCGAGCGCCTGCTGGCGCAGCAATATGCGGTTTCGCGCAACACCGTGCGCGAAGCGGTGCAGCGGCTGGCGGCACGGGGACTGGTGCGCAGCCGGCGCGGCGCCGGCGTGTTCGTCACGGATCAGCTTCGCACGGGCATGGCGTCGCCGTGGAGCCAGCTGGTGGCGGACCACCCCGCCCTGCGCGACGACATCCTGGAATTTCGCCGCGTGCTGGAAGGGGCGACCGCCTATTTTGCGGCGCAGCGGGCCAGCGGGGACGAGCGCGCGCAGATCATGGCGCTGCTGGCCGAGCTGGAACAGGCGCGCGCCAGCGACGACAAGCACGGCGAGGCGCAGGCCGATGCGCGCCTGCATGAAGTCATCGCGCAGGCGTCGCACAACACCATGTTCCTGCACTTGCACACCAGCATCATCGGCATGCTGCGCGAACACATCACCATCAATGGCACGGGCTTGCGCCAGCAGGACGAGGCCACCTCGCTGCAACTGCTGTCGCAGCACCGCACCCTGTGCGAGGCCATCTGCGCCAGCCAGCCCGAAGAGGCGCGCACGGCCATGCAAGGCCACATCGATTTCGTGCGCACGCGCGTCACCAGCGACGACGATTGACGCCACTGGTAGGACCAGTGGCTGCGCACAGCGGCGGCGAAAACTGCTACCATCGCGCGCCGCCACTTCTTTCGTCCGCACATGACCGTCCTCAGCCACACCCATCCGCTGGTGCGCCAGCTGGAAAACGATTTGCTGCCCCTGTTCCGCGCCGCCCTGCCGCCACTCGCGGCCGCCGCGCCGCAGGTGCTCGCCTCCGTGTTCGCCTTTTCCAGCGGCACGGCCAGCGCCTTCCAGGACTATCATTTCGGCATTTCCTGCCTGCTGGCGGACGTGTCCGAAGATGCCCCGGAAGAAGTCGCCCTCCTGGTCAGCGTGACGGACCTCGACGCCGGCGCCCGGCTCAGCGCACAGGTGGTCTGGGGCCAGCCCTCGGGCCGGGTGGAAATGCAGGCTGAACTGGGAACTGGCGACCTGCAGGCCCTGCATGCGGCCCTGCCCGGCCTGCTGGCCAGCTTGCAGCAGGCGGCCAGCCGTGGCGCACCGGCAATGTGACAGGCGCATGAAAAAGTGCCAGGAAACAACAACTTATGATTTCCTTAGCGCAACTTTATTGACTTCCACTAGCCCGACCCCCTATCCTTTCGGTTACGTTTGGTGAGAATGTGTGCATGTTCCTGCGAGCATGCAGACGGTGTCGCCTTGCCCCCCAAAAAGTCCCCCCGCATTTATTTATCGCAACCATCAGGGCAACGCGCCTGGACGGCCGCTGCCGGCAAATACGGAGCTGACTGCCATGCCATCGCACCACCATTTTCCCGCATCATCGTTGCTGGGCTGCGCCTTCGTGCTGGCGGCCCTGCCCGTGCAGGCGCAGACCACGGACGGCACGGCCGCCACCTTCAGCGCCAATGCCAGCATCGTCTCGCAATACATTTCGCGCGGCTTTCGCCAGACCTGGGGCAAGCCGGCCGTGCAGGCGGGCATCGACTACGCGCACCCGAGCGGCTGGTCGCTGGGCACCTGGGCGTCCACCGTCAGCGACCGCTACATCGAAGATGCGAACGTCGAATGGGACCTGTATGGCGGCTACGGCGGCACGGTGGGCGAGCTCGCTTACAGCGTGCTGGCCTACTATTACAAATACCCGGGCGCCGTCTACCGCGCCACGGGCGTCAAGTACGACTATGGCGAGCTGTCGCTGGGCCTGACCTACCGCATGCTGTATGCCAGGTACAACCGTACCGTCACGCCGGACTTCTTCGGCATCACGCATGCGCGCGGCACGGGCTACCTGGACGTGGGCGCGAATGTCGACCTGGGCAACGCCTGGACCTTGAACCTGCACGCCGGCAATGGCCGCGTGGCGGGCACGGGCAATGCGATATGGAACTGGCGCGACGCCAAGGTCGGCGCCACCCGCATCTTCGACGGCGGCTGGAGCCTGAGTGGCGCCGTCACGCGCGCCTGGGGCGCCACCGACGCCTACGACCATTACACGCTGGGCATCCCGAATGCGGCCGGCCAGTTCGACACCTCGAATCCGGCCGCGACCACCTTCGTGCTGGCCGTCAGCAAGACTTTCTAGGCGCGCTACCCGCGACGCCCATGACACCGATACCTCTCCCCATCAAGGAACAGCCTCATGCAACTATCTCTGAACAGTAAAATCTGCGTCGCCGCCACCGCGCTCGCCGTCCTCAGCCTGGGCGTCACGGCGGCCGTGATCGGCTACAAGAGCAGCGCCAGCGCCGAGGCGGCCGCGCTGGACCTGGCGCGCACCTCGGCGCGCGAAGTGGCGGGCGCCCTGCAGGCGCGCATCGCCAGCAACCTGGCCAGCGTCTCCGGTCTGGCCGGCGCCATGCGCGGCACCAGGAGCGCGAATTTGCCCCTGCAGCGCGAGCAGATCAATGAGCTGACCAAGGCGACGCTGACCAGCTCGGAAGACTTGCTCGGTTCGGCCGTGACGTGGGAGCCGAACGCGCTCGACGGCAAGGATGCGGAGTTCGCCAACCAGAAGCCGAACTACGACGCCAGCGGCCGCTTCATGCCCTACTGGACGCGCGGCGCCGGCGGCAAGCTGCAAGTCGAACCCATCGTCTTCGATCCGAAACCGGGCGCCAACGACTGGTACGACGTGCCCAAGCGCACCGGCAAGACCTACTTTACTGAACCGTATATCTACCCCGTCGATGGCAAGGACGTGCTGATGGCCTCGCTGGTCGCGCCCATCATGATCGACGGCAGCTTCAAGGGCACGGCCAGTGCCGACTTCATGCTCACGCGCCTGGCGAAAATCCTCGCCGACCTGAAGGTGATCGAGGGCGGCAAGCTGGCCCTGATCTCGAACGGCGGCCTGTACGCCAGCCACCCCGTGCCTGCACGGCTGGGCAAGAAGGCGGACGACGTGCCGGCCGCCGGCCTGGACAAGGTGCGCCAGGGCCAGCCGTATGAATACGAGGACGACAAGGGCTACATCCACTTGCTGCAGCCGCTGCAGATCCACCCCGACATCGCGCCGTGGAGCGTGGAACTGAACTTCCCGAAAAGCGTGGCCACGGCCTCGGCGCGCGACCTGATGACCTACACCCTGATCGTCGCCCTGCTGTGCGCGGCGGCCACGGCCGGCATTTTGATCCTCGTCGTCAACCAGCTGACGCGCCCGCTGCGCACCCTGGGCCACACCATGACGGACCTGTCCAGCGGCGACGCCGACCTGCGCGTCAAGCTGGAAGTCAAGGGCACGGACGAGCTGGCCGTCATCGGCAAGGGCTTCAACGCCTTCGTGGAAAAAATCCACGCCGTGCTGCTGCAAGTGCAAGCCAGCGCCGACAACGTGGCGCGCGCCAGCGCGGAAATTGCGCAAGGCAATAACGATCTGTCGGCCCGCACGGAACAGCAAGCCAGTTCGCTGGAAGAAACGGCTGCCTCGGTGGAAGAACTGACGGGCACCGTCAAGGAAAATGCCGACCATGCGCGCCAGGCGAATCAATTGGCCGCTTCCGCGTCAAGCGTGGCACAGAAGAGCGGCGAAGTGGTCGGCAAGGTCATCGAAACGATGACCTCGATCAACGACTCGTCGAACAAGATCGTCGACATCATTTCTGTCATCGATGGCATCGCCTTCCAGACGAACATCCTGGCGCTGAACGCGGCCGTGGAAGCGGCGCGCGCCGGCGAACAGGGGCGCGGCTTCGCCGTCGTCGCCACGGAAGTGCGCAACCTGGCGCAGCGCTCGGCGGCCGCGGCCAAGGAAATCAAGCTGCTGATCGACGATTCCGTGGGCAAGGTGGCCGCCGGCAGCAAGCTTGTCGACGAAGCGGGCGCCACCATGGAGCAAGTGGTCGACAGCGTGCGCAAGGTGACCGCCATCATGGCCGACATCAGCGTCGCCACCACCGAGCAAAGCGACGGCATCGCCCAGGTCAACCAGGCGCTGGCGCAGATGGATGGCGTGACGCAGCAAAACGCGGCCCTCGTCGAGGAAGCGGCAGCGGCCGCCGAAAGCCTGCAAGACCAGGCCAGCCATCTGGCCGAGGTGGTCAGCGTGTTCAAGCTGGGCGAGCGGCAGCCAGCGGCAGCACCGGCAGTGGCGGCGCCGCGCACGCCGCCGGCCGTCAAGGCGCCGCCGCAAGGCAAGCGCCTCGCCCCGGCCAGACCGGCGCCTGTGGAAAGCACGCACGCCAAGGCGCCGGCCGGCGACGACTGGGAAGAGTTTTAAGCCTGCCATGCTTGGCAGACGCGTGTGCCCCTTGATCTAAATCAAGTGGCAAATACATTCGGAGAGAATTGCCCTCTATCCATCCTTTTATACTGTTGCCGCGCCTACGGCACGCACGCTTGCCGGAATAAAAGGATGGGGCATGAAAAAAATAGTGACAATATTCTTGACGTCAGGCACCGCACTGCTGGCGGGCTGCGGCGGCGGCGGCAGCGGCGATGCCGGCTCGACGCTGGCCTCCTACGTGGGCACCTGGCAAGCGCCATGCGACGGCCATGAACGCGAGATCATGGTCGTGGCAGCCAAAACCGACGGCAGCGGCGCGATGGAACTCACCTCCACCACCGAAACCTATCTCAAGACCGGTTGCAACGGCACCTTGCTGGGCACGGAAACCATGAGCGCGAAGATCAGCGCAACACCGGATGGCGTGGTCGACGCCCTGGTCAAGCTGACGGCGAATGGTGCCGCGACAAACGTGCGCATCGACAAGCTGACGCTGTCCATCCCCGCCTACAGCTTCAATGTCACGGGGCCTGGCGTGCAATACGTGAAAAAAGATGGCAAACAGCAATGGTGCATCGAATATGAAGGCGGTTCCACCTGCCTCCTCGACGAAGGCATGCGTCCGGCGCAAACCATCAAGGGCGGCATCGTCTTGCGCGACAACAACCTGTACACCTTCTCGCATGACGGCACCAGTTACGTGCCCGACATGCTGTACGTCAAGAAATAAGCGCGTGACTGGCTGCGGGGTCCACGGCCCTGCAGCTTCATGGCCTCGCGTCCCTTAGCGAGGATATGCGTAAAAGTGTAGAATCGAACAGACATTGCAAAAGCAAAAGCTATCCTGTCAAAAAGGAGCTTGCCATGTCGCCCCATGCTTTCTCCCTGCCCTCCCACGCCACGCTGGATGCCCTGCTGCAGCCGCGCGACAGCGCTTTCCACCCCATCGAAGGCTTGCGGCGCCTGCGCGACGCGGGACTGGACCAGCTGCCCCTGCCCGGCCACGGCGCCACCCTGCGGCGCTGGCAAATGCTCGCTGCCATCGCCGCCATCGACCTCTCCCTGCTCAAGCTGTATGAAGGCCATACCGATGCGCTCGCCATCCTGGCGGAAATCGGCGGCCCCGGCGTGCCGGCCGGCGGCAGCTGGGGCGTCTGGTGCGCGGACATGCCGGGCGCGCGCCTGCGCTTGCGGCAAACGACCGATGGCCGCCATGTGCTCGACGGCCGCAAGGCCTGGTGTGCCGGGGCGAAGGGCCTCAGCCATGCCTTGATCAGTTGCTGGAACGACGCTGGCCAGGCTTGCCTGGCCTCGGTGGACCTGTCGCAGCCGGGTGTGCACGTCACGGACGAAGGCTGGCAAGCCGTCGGCATGCATGCCTGCGCCAGCGTCGACGTGATTTTTTCCGCCGCGCGCGCCTTTCCCGTGGGCGCGCCGGGCGCCTATCTGCAGCGCCCCGGCTTCTGGCATGGCGGCGCCGGCATCGCGGCCGCCTGGTATGGCGCGGCCTGCGCCGTCGCCAGCCACCTGCATGCGCGCGCGCAGCACGCGGCCCCCGACCCCGTCCGCCTGGCGCAACTGGGGCGAATCGATTGCGTCTTGCGCGCCACCGGCGCCCTGCTGCGCGAAGGCGCCGCCGACATCGACCGGCACCCGCAGCGCGACGCCATGGGCCTGGCGCTGCGCCTGCGCCTGGCGGCGGAAGATGCCGCCACCCTCGTGCTGCACCTGGCCACGCGGGCGCTGGGCGCCGCGCCCCTGTGCCGCGATGCCCGTTTCGCCCGCCTGACGGCCGACCTGCCCGTGTTCCTGCGCCAGAGCCATGCGGAACGCGACCAGGCCGTGCTGGGAGGCATTGTCGCCGGCGCCGAAGACCATCCGTGGACGCTGTGACAAAAAAAATCGCCGGACCGGATTGACTCCGGGCCGGCGCTCAGGGCTCGCCTGACTACGTGCTTACCGGAGCGGCATGGCGATGCCAAAGATCACCGACTGGGTGCGCCCGCTATCGATGTTCAGATTGCTGTTGTAGTCCAGCGTGATGGTCATGCCATTCGACAGCAGCAGCCTGACACCCAGGCCCGCCGTCCAGTTGCCCGTCTGCTGCGGCACCGTGCGGATCACGTACACGGGACCATCCGCGACCAGGTCGGCATACGCCAGGCGCGCATCATCGGTGCCCTGGAACTGGTGGCGGTACTCGAGCCGCGCGCGCGGGAACCACGTGCCCAGGCCGCCCACATAGATGCCCTCGGCCCGCACGCCCAGCGCGCCGATGCGCGAACGCACGGTTTGCTTGAAGTAGCTCAGGGCGTTGATGCCCGCCGCCTTCTCGGTGTACGGATCGAGCTTGGCCGACATCAGTTCCACCCGGCCATACGGCGACCACATCCAGGTGTCATGGCGCATCTCCATGCCACCGACGACTGCGCCAAACACCTGCTTGCCGTCGCGCTCACCGGTGGCGAAACCACTGCCATCGGACAGGTAACGCGACGCGTCGTATTGCAAGGTGCCGTAGCCGAGCACGCCGTCGAGGAAGACACCCTTGCTTGGACGCAGGCTGCCATACACGGCCGCCACGGCGCTGTCGGCCGTGCTGCGGCTGCCGTTCTGGCCCACGTCGCTGCGGTCATGGCTGAAACCGGCACCCACGCCCAGGGTGGCCAGGTCGCTGAAGCGGTAATCGCCGCCCACGCTCACGCCATTGGTTCGGAAACGGAAACCCGTCTCGCGGCCATTCACATAGTGCTGGCCGAAGTCCACGGCGCCGCCAAGCCACAGGGCCAGCGGCTGCTTCTGCGTATCCGGCTTCTGCGGCATGTCCGGCAAGCCGTTCGTGGCACCGCTGACATCGGCCTGTTGCCGGTCGCTGCTGAAAGCACTGTCAGGCTGGCGCAAGGCCGCCTTGCGCATGACCGGTTTGACGGCCGTGCCGAACACGCGGTCCGCCTCCTGCTCTTGCCAGCGCGCCAGCGCCGCCGTCGGGTTGCCGCTGTCGTTAGGCGGCGTCAGGCTCAGGCCAAAATTCGACCGTCCCCAACCGTCGCCATGCAGGCTTTCCAGGCGCTGCGTGAAGTTCGACAGCTGCGCCGTGGCGAAACGCCGCGCCGCATCGGCTTGCGCCGCCTGCAGGCCGATCACTTCCGGATCGAGCGACGGGTCGCGCCGCGCCGTCACGGTCACGTTGACCACGCCCGGCTTCGAGGTGGCAAAGGCATTGCTCAAGGTGTAGCTGACCACCGCCGCGCCGGCGAACTTGCCCGAGGCCGCAAAGCTCAGCTGATATGAAGGCTTGCCGGCCGTGCCCACGTCGCGCACCACCGCCTTGCCCGCCTCGGCGGGCGCCACGCTGAGCACATTGGCCGCCGTGAACGGACCGCCCGTGGCGCCCGCCGTCAGGTCGACCGTCACCGTCAGGCCGGCGACCACCGTGGCGCTCTGGCTGGCCACCTGCGGCATCGGATTGACGGTAATCGTCGATGTCACCGGCGCCGAGCTGCCGAACACGTTCGACAAGGTGTAGCCGATGCTGATGTCGCCGCTGGTATTGATGCCTGGCGTGTAGACGATGTCCATGCCATTGACCACCGCCGTGCCGCTGGCGGGCTGCGCCGTGATGGCCAGCGCCGTGAACGGCCCGCCCGTGGCGCCCTCCGTCACATGCAGGGTCACCGGCGTGCCAGCCAGCACCGTGGCAGTCTTCGCCACCGGGACGGGCACCGGCTGCGGCGCCACCGTCAGGCTGAACGTGGCCGGGGCCGATACGCCGCCGGCGCCGGTCAGCGTATAGCTGAAACTGTCCGGGCCAAAGTAATCCTTGTTCGGCGTATAGGTGACGATGTAGCGGGTAACGGCGGGAGCCGCCGCGGCAGCGACGCTGCGCGCCAGTCCGGCCATGCGCGCCGAGGAAACGATATCGACCCGGCCATGGCGAGGCGGCGTGACGATGGTGACGGCCGTGATGGGGCTGCCGTCGGCCGCATCGATGGTCAGGTTCACTTCCTGGTTGGCCGACGTCGTCGCCGTTTCATTGGCAACCGGAGGCGGCGCCTGGCTCACCTGCAGGCTGAACGCTTGCTGCACCGTGAACTGGTGCGCATCCCTTGCTTGCACGGTAAAACTGAAGCTGCCGAACGCGGTCGGGGTACCGCTCAGCACGCCGCTGGCGGCATCGAGCACCAGGCCGGCAGGCAAGGCGCCGCTGCTCACCGAATACGCATACGGCGCGACGCCGCCGGCAACCGTGAACTGCTGGCTGTAGGCGTCACCGGCGCGTATCGCCGCCAGGCTGCCGGGGGACAGGCTCATGGTCGGTGCCGCTACCGTCACGGTATAGCTGTTGGTCGCGCTGAACGGTGCGCCCACGCCCGTGCTGCTGTCGGCGACCTTGATGCCGAACGTGAAATTGCCCGCCACGTTGGTCGTGCCGGACAGCACGCCCGTGGCCGCATTCAGGCTCAGGCCGGCAGGCAGGCTGCCGCTGCTGACACTGAATGTATACGGCGCCGTGCCGCCCGCCGCCGTCAGCGTCGTGCTGTAGGCCGCTTCCGCCGTCGGATTCGGCAGGCTGGCCGGCGTCAGGCTGACCGCCGCCGAGGAGACGGCCAGGGTATAACTTTGCGTGCCGGTAAAGAGGTGCGCATCGGCCGCCTGCACGGTCAAGCTAAAGCTGCCGGCCGCCGTCGGCGTGCCACTGAGCAAGCCGCCGCTGCTCAGGGTGAGGCCGGCCGGCAGGCTGCCGGCCGACACCGTGTAGGCATACGGAGCAACGCCGCCGCTGGCCGTCAGTTGCTGGCTGTAGGCCGTGGCCACCATCGGCGCCGGCAGGGTGGCCGGCGTCACCGCGATCGTCGGCGCGCCCACGCTCACGGTATAGCTGTTGGTGGCGCTGAACGGTGCGCCCACGCCCGTGCTGCTGTCGGCGACCTTGATGCCGAACGTGAAATTGCCCGCCACGTTCGTCGTACCGGACAGCACGCCCGTGGCCGCATTCAGGCTCAGGCCGGCAGGCAGGCTGCCGCTGCTGATACTAAATGTGTATGGCGCCGTGCCGCCCGCCGCCGTCAGCGTCGTGCTGTAGACCGCTTCCGCCGTCGGATTGGGCAAGCTGGCCGGCGTCAGGCTGATACCAGGAATGCCCACCGTCACTGTCACTGTAGCCGGCGCCGACGTGCCGCTGCCATTCGTGACCGTATAAGTGAAGCTGTCAGGACCGGCATAAGCTGCCGCCGGCGTATAAGTGATGCCGGTGCCGCTGGCCGTCGCCGTGCCGTGCGCGGCGGCGGTGGCCACAGCCACCGACGTCGCCGCGCCGCCACCCAGGTTCAGGGTGATCGGATTGGCGCTGCTGCCGTAGGCCACCGTGGCGCTGACGGCGCCGGCAATAGGGGGAGCGATCGCCACCGTGACGGAATAGGCGCGTGAACCCATGTAAGGCGAGCCCGTTCCCGTGCTGCTGTCGGTGGCCGTGACGGTGAAGTTGAAGGGTCCCGCCGCCGTCGGCGTGCCCGACAGGGTGCCGTTGGACGCCAGGCTCAGGCCCGTCGGCACGCTGCCAGCGGTGATGGCATAGCTATAGGTGGCCGTGCCGCCGGAAGCGGCAATGTTCTGGCTGTAGGCGACGCCGGCCGTCATCGCCGGCATGACCGTCGGCGCGATGCCGATCGTCGGCGCGCCCACCGTCAGCGTGTAGGCCCGCGCTCCCGCGTACGGGCCGCTGCCCGTCGAACTGTCGGTGGCGCGCACGGTGAAGTTGAAGCTGCCGCCAGCCGTCGGCGTGCCCGACAGCGCGCCGGTGGCGGTATTCAGGCTCAGTCCGGCCGGCAAGGCGCCGGCGCTGATCGCAAACGCATACGGCGCCTGGCCGTTCGCGGGCGTCACCGTCTGGCTGTAGGCGACGCCGACGGTGGCTGCCGGCACGGAGGCTGGCGTAATCGTGATGGTGGGCGCGTCGACCGTGATCGTCACGGTGGCGGGCGCCGAGGTGCCGCTGCCGTTGCTGGCCGTGTAGGTGAAGCTGTCGGGACCGCCATAACCGGCCGCCGGCGTATAGCTGATGCTGGTGCCGCTGGCCGTCGCCGTGCCGTGCGCGGCGGCGGACGCCACCGTCACCGACGTCGCTGCCGCGCCGCTCAGGTTCAAGGTGATCGGATTGGCGCTGCTGCCATAGGCCACCGTGGCGCTGACGGCGCCGGCAGTGGGTACGGCAGGCGAC